>NZ_JBVIVP010000035.1:0-62025 GCF_055595445.1 Streptomyces sp. NPDC040432
TGCACAACCTCGCCCTCGCCGGATAGGCAAGCGGCCCGCACCGCAGCCAACCACGTCCGAGGCGACTCGGAGATCAGTTACGGGACAGCCCTTAGCCTGCTCACCATGGACATCACCATTCACACGACCGCCCTTCCCCACGACGACCCGGACGCGTCCCTCGCCTTCTACCGCGACGTCCTCGGCTTCGAGGTCCGCAGCGACGTCGGACAGGGCAGGATGCGCTGGATCACGGTCGGCCCGGCCGGTCAGCCGGGCACGTCGATCCTCCTGACGCCGCCCGCCGCCGACCCCGGCATCACCGAGGACGAGCGCCGGACGATCACCGAGATGATGGCCAAGGGCACCTACGGCTGGATCCTGCTGGCCACCCCCGACCTCAACGCCACGTTCGAGAAGGTGCAGGCCGGGGACACCGAGGTCGTGCAGGAGCCGACCGAGCAGCCGTACGGCCTCCGCGACTGCGCGTTCCGCGACCCCGCGGGCAACCTGATCCGCATCCAGGAACTGCGCTGAGCCCTGAGGGCATCGATGCGGCCCTGCGGGCCGACATCGCGGCCACCCACCACCCGAGCGTCCGGAGTACCCCGCAGCGTCGGGTACCCCGGACGCTCGAAGGCGTTGGTGGGATCGACGGAAACGACGTACATGACGTACGTCCGACGAAGGGGAGGGTTCTCATGTGCAAGCCCGAATTGCGGCGTGCCCGGGTCCAGGCACAGCGCCTGGACGACCTCGCGCGGCTGCGCCGGGTCCGCGACCGGATCGACAGGGAATACGCGCAGCCACTGAACGTCGAGGCGCTCGCCCGTGATGCGAACATGTCCGCCGGGCACCTGAGTCGGCAGTTCCGGGCCGCCTACGGAGAGTCTCCGTACTCGTACCTGATGACGCGCCGCATCGAGCGGGCGACGGCGCTGCTGCGGCGGGGCGACCTCAGCGTCACCGAGATCTGCTTCGCGGTCGGCTGCGCGTCACTGGGAACGTTCACCACCCGCTTCACGGAACTGGTCGGCATGCCGCCCGGGGCGTTCCGCCGTCAGGCGGCGGATGCGGCGGTCGTGGCGGAGACGGAGAACACGGCGGACGGCCGTGCCGGTGCTGCGGGTAGGGCCGGCGGGGCGGGGCCGGCGATCAGGGTGGAGGGGATGCCGGCGTGCGTGGCGAAGCAGGTCGCGAGACCGGTCAGGAATCGAGAAGCCCCGGCGGCCACCGAGCCCCTAGCGTGATGGTCATGGCAACCACCGCTTCCACCGCAGCCCACGTCTCCCTCGCTTCCATCACCCTTGAGGTGGCGGACCCCGAGGCCGCCCAGCGCTTCTACACCGCCTTCGGCGTGGACACGCACATCCGCCTGCGGGCGTCCGAGGCTCACTCGACCGGATTCCGCGGCTTCACCGTGGGCCTCACGGTGTCCGGGCCGGCCACCGTCGACGGCTTCTTCGGCGCCGCCGTGGCCGCCGGCGCCACGGTCCTGAAGCCCGCGACGAAGTCGCTGTGGGGCTACGGCGGCGTCGTCCAGGCCCCGGACGGGACCATCTGGAAGATCGCCACCTCGGCGAAGAAGGACACCGGCCCCGACACCCGCGAGGTCGACGAGGTCGTCCTGCTGCTCGGTGTCGAGTCCGTGAAGGCCACAAAGCAGTTCTATGTCGACCGGGGCCTGAGCGTGGCCAAGAGCTTCGGCAGCAAGTACGTGGAGTTCGCCGCCGGTGGGTCCGGCCCCGTCAAGCTGGCGCTGTACAAGCGCCGCGCCCTCGCCAAGGACCTCGGCGTCCCCGCCGACGGCACCGGCTCGCACCGCATCGTCCTCGGCAGCACCGCCGACGTCTTCACCGACCCCGACGGGTTCGCCTGGGAGGCCGCCGCGTCGCTCACCCCCACCCCCCGGTCCTGACGCCCGGCCCCATGCCGCCCCCTGCCTCCCCCTCTCCAACCCCATTGCAAGGAGTAAGACATGAAGGCGCACGTCAGCTCCATCCTCCTCGGTGTCCGGGACATGGACCGGGCCAAGCGGTTCTACACCGAGGGTCTCGGTTGGAAGGTCCGGAACGACTACGGAATCTCGGTGTTCTTCGACTCGGACGGCGCTTCGCCGGTCGGCTTCTACGGTCGCGAGGGTCTGGCCGAGCAGGTGGGCACGGACCCGGAGGGCAGCGGCTTCAGCGGGCTGGTCCTGACGTACGTCGTCCGCAGTGAGGCACGCGTCGACGAGATCATGGCGGAGGCCCGCGAGGCCGGTGCCACGATCCTCAAGCCCGCCGGTGCTCTGCCGTGGGGCGGCTACGGCGGCACCTTCGCCGACCCGGACGGCTACGTCTGGAGTCTCGGATACAGCGCCCCGGGAGCCGACCAGCCCTACGCGGAGTAGCCGCCCCGCTGGGGCCGCGATCCCGCAGCCCGCCCCCGGCCGTCCGGGACGCGGCGGTGTCCCCGGGTGGTCCTGGCGGAAGGGGACGCGGCCGGCGGCCATCGGAGCCGGGCGGGCCGGATCTGCGGCGCGCAGGCAGGACGATTCGATGAGATGACTCCGGAACTCCGGAACTCAGGGCGACAGGAGAATGATCATGAAGTTTCGGTCCCGCGTAGAGCCACCCGAGCCCATGCGGGGCCTGGAAGTCCCGCCCGAGGTGGTGTCAGCGCTCGGCGGGGGCGCCCGGCCGCCGGTGACCATCACGGTCAACGGGCATTCCTGGAGGAGCCGCGTCGCCATCCTGCGGGGCCGTCACCTGCTCGGCCTCAGCAACGCCAACCGGCAGGCGGCGGGTGTCGCGATCGGCGAGGAGATCGAGGTCGAGCTGGAGCTCGACACCGAGCCGCGCGTCGTCGTCGAACCCCCTGACTTCGCCCGAGCCCTGAACGACGACCCGGTCGCCCGCGCCGCGTACGACGACCTTTCGCCCGGCCGCAAGCACGAGCACGTGCGCGCCATCGAAAGCGCGAAGAAGCCCGAAACGCGCCGGCGGCGAATCGAGAAGGCCATCGCCACCCTGCGGGGATGAAACCGGAGAACAGAAAACCACCGGCCGATCCCGGAGGGTTCGAATTCATGGGATGTCGCCGTGGCGCCCGTAGTCATTCGGTTATTCGGCGACATCAAGGACGCGGAATCCGAAAATCGTCGTATCCGGGGCGGGTCGTGTCGGATCGGGCCGGGACGAGCCGTCCGTGGCGGAGGGCCCGAGGTGGATGGGCGTAGCGGCACCGGACGGGGCGGCAGCCCCTGCACGGGGCGGCCGAGCGCGCGAAGCATCATCGATTCCGCCGTTGTGCATGCGCCCGCAGGGCCACGGCCCGTCAAGTAAGTCAAGACTTACTTTCAGGGGGACTTCGACCGTATGGTTCGGCTCGAATCGAAGGAGCCCCTGTTGTCGAAAAAGAATGATCCAGCTCTGTGTGCGGTTGCATCGGAGCGGGATTATGTGTCTTCGTTGTATGCGTTGCTCAACGAGCGTATTTCCGAGGCGCGAGCACATCGGGCTAACGTGCTGGAAGCCCCGGCTGAAAGCACCGGTGAGGCCTACGAGAAGGAGGTCGCCGCCGAGCGTCTGGCCAAGGAGATCGACCGGCTGGAGGGCGCCGAAAGGGGGCTGGTCTTCGGGCGCATCGACCGGACCGACGGCACGGCCCTGCGCATCGGGCGGATCGGACTGCACACGGAGGACGGTGACATGCCTCTGCTCGTGGACTGGCGGGCGAACGCGGCGCGGCCCTTCTACGAGGCGACGCCGGTCCATCCCATGGACCTGCGTCGGCGTCGGCACCTGCGGCTCCAGGAGCGCACGGTCGTCTCGGTGAGCGACGAACTGTTGGACGGCACCGCTCCGACCGACGACGACGTCGTCGGCGACGGCCCGTTGACCGAAGCCCTGTCGGCGCGGCGCACGGGCAGGATGCACGCGGCCGTCGCGACGCTGCAGGCCGAGCAGGACGAAATCGTCCGCTCCGCCCACCGCGGGGTGACCGTGGTGCAGGGCGGCCCCGGCACCGGCAAGACGGTCGTCGCCCTGCACCGGGCCGCCTACGTCCTGTACGCGTTCCCGCGCGCCGCGGCGGAGGGTGTCCTGGTGGTGGGTCCGAACGCCCGGTTCCTCGATTACATCTCCCAGGTCCTTCCCTCACTCGGAGAGAACGACGTCGACCTGACGACCTGTCGGGAACTGGCCGGATGGTCCACGGACGCGGTGGACGCGTTCGATACGGCGCGCCTCAAGGGCAGTGCCGACCTGGCCGACGCCCTGGCCGCCCTGCTGCGCCCGCGCCAAGCCCCGGCCGGCGACTTCACCGTGCGGGTCGGACGGGAACGGGTTCACCTGTCCGCCGAGCAGGTCGCCACGGCACGCGACGCCGCCGTGGCAGCCGTACCGGGGCACAACCCCGCGCGCCAGGTATTCAAGGAGCTCCTGGTCGACGCCGTCCTCGACGCGATGCAACGCGACATGGGCGACCTCCTGGAGCAGATCGACGCCGATACGGTAACGGCGACGGGCATCGACCTCGATCGGTTCACGGGCACCGCCCAGCGCCGTATCGAAGGTGCGGTCGACTCGGGTCCGGTACACGAACTGGACCTGGACGCCCTCCGGGCCGAGCTCCTCGACGACCCCCAGGGCCAGGACGACCACCAGGGCCAGGACGACCACCAAGGCCAAGGCGACCAAGACGACAACAACCATGACCCCGACGGCCACTCCGCCACCGCCGTCGACCGGGCCGTCGAGGCGTTGTGGCCGCGGCTGGTGGCCGGTGACCTCGTGGAGGCGCTCCTGACGGACGCCGACGCTCTCGCCGCGCACCTGCCCCGCCTGACCGAGCAGGAGCGGTCCCTTCTGGTGCGCGGTCCCGACGCCCCTTGGACCGATGCCGACGGGCCCTTGCTGGACGAGGCCGCGAGCCTGGTCGACGGCCCGCCCGAGCGGACGTACGGGCACGTCGTCGTCGACGAGGCGCAGGAACTGACCGCCATGCAGTGGCGGATGATCGTCCGCCGTTGCCCGGCAAGGGCGATGACGCTGGTGGGTGACTTCGCCCAGGCGGGCCCGGTCACGACGGCACGCGACTGGAAGGAAGCGCTGAGCCCCCACCTCGGACCGCGGTTCGACCTGCACGAACTGACCGTCAGCTACCGCACCACTCAGGAGATCCTGGAGAGCGTACGGGACCTGCTCACCCGGATCGCTCCGGACCAGGAACCCACCCGGTCACTGCGAAACGGCGAGAGCCCCCGGACCGTGCTCACTTCCCCGGACGGCCTGGTCACCGCCGTCGTTCGGGAACTCCGCGCCCAGCGCGCCGCTCACCCGGGCGAGCTTCTGGGGGTGCTCTGCGCGGACACCAGGGTGGGCGAGTTGACGGCGCGGGGCATCGCCCACCACGCACGCATCGTGCCGGCGTCCGAGGCGCGCGGTCTGGAATTCGACGGGGTGGTCGTCCTGAACCCCGAGGAGATCATCGCGGCCCGTCCTGGTGGGGAGAGGGACTTGTACGTGGCCCTGACCCGGGCCACCAAGCGCCTGTGCACGATCACCGTCCGGCCCACCTGACGCCCTGGCGCCCCGAGCGTCCCGTGCGAGGTCCGCGTCGCACGGGACGGCAGGCGGTGTGCTTCGTGCTTCCGGCCGGTCAGTCGGCTCGTGGAGTCCAGGACGAGGCGTAGGCGGAGGCGGTGCGTCCGCACGACCACGCCACGACCATGCCGCACACCGCGACCACCGCCGCCCCCGAACCGAGCAGGGCGGCGGACATCCAACCACCCTTGCCCAGGTTGATCATCAGGGATCCCAGCAGGGCTGCCACCCCCGATCCGACGGCTCCGACGGCGGCCAGCGGCAGGGCGAGGTTGAACAGGGCGATCCGCCGGTAGAAACCCTGTCCGGTCTGGTGGACGGCCAGCGGCCCGAGGGCCTGGGACTGTTCGATGAACACCCCCGCGGCGCCGAGAGCGCCCGCGGCGGCCAGGGCGGCGATGCCGAGGAGCGCGAAGTCGAGCAACCACCGCACCTGGGCCGCCTGGGCGGCCGACCCCAGGGACCAGGACTGCCCCGGTTGCGCGGTCATCGGCCCGATCAGATGCCGGTGGCCGGCCCGCTCGATCGCCTCGACGCCGGACGCCCCGTCACGGTTGACCACCAGGAACCCGAACAGTGCCGCGTCCCCTTCGGCGGGGGCGGCACACGCGCACACCGTGACCGGCGGCCCGGGCAGCATCTCCGTCGTGACGAACACCTCCCGCCCCAGCGCGGACAGACCTGTGAACACGCTCTCCGGACCGACGGGTTCGACGGGGCACCGCGTGATGGTTCCGAACGCGGCCAGGGCTTCACAGGTGCCGGTGAGCCGCACACCCTTCCGACCGGGCTCGGGGGAGTGGCGCAGCACCCGTTCGGCGCCGACGGCCGCGACGAACCCTTCGGCGGTGGCGGGGACGTTGCGGGACCTGACCTGCATCAGGGTGCTGTCCCCGGTCTGGTGGCGGGACCGGGCCGCCTCGGCGGGACCGGCGAACTGAGTGGTGATCACCTGGCCGATGACCACGATCCCGAGGCCGACGACGAGTGCGGCACTGAGCCGGGCCAAGGCCTGCGGCCGGGCCGCGAGCCATCGACCGGCGACGATCATCCCCGGGTCCCCGCGTCGGCCACCGACACGGGCCAGCCGGGCACCGATGACGCGGGCCAGGCGAGCGGTCGCGTACGGAAGCACGCTCAGGGCGGCCATCGCCCCGACCACGAAGCCGATCTTCCCCACCGTCCCCCGGTACTCGGACCCCCAGGCGGCCAGGACGACGGCGCCGACGAACGCCATGCCCGGCCACCGGCCGCCGGTGACCGGGCCCGAGAGGGCGGGCGCCGCCCCCGCACGTCGACGGCGGACGAGGCAACCGGCGACACTCAGCGCGAGCAGGACCAGGAACGTCCCCAGCGCGCACACGGGAAGCCGGCCGAGCGCTGCCCGAAGGTCGTCGGCCCATACGCGGTAGCCGGTGAACGGCAGCGTCAGGGAGGTCACCGAAACGGTTGCCGCCACCGCGCACGCGGCCAGGATCCCGTAGCCGAGCGGCCGGGCCGCTTCCGCGGCCACCACCACGGCCCTGCCCCGGACCGGAATGCCGAGCGCATCGAGGAGGAGCAGCCGCCGCTCACGTACCTCCGAGCGGCCGCGCGCCGCCACGAGCACGAGTGCCGTCACGGGCACGCCCGCGACCAGTGCCACGATCAGGTCGAGGTCGGCGATCCCGCGGTCGAACTGGTGGGAGGCGACGAAGAACGAGCGGTGTTGGCGGGCGCCGAACGCGCCGATGAAGGAGGTGGGTTCGGTGACCTCGTCGAAGAAGCCGCCCAGCGGCGGGTTGACGTACGCCACCAGCTCGACGCCGTCGGCGAGACCCGCGGGCGTGATCCTGCCCACGAGCTGCCCGTACCGGTCGGGAGCCACCTCGGCGAGGGCGGGGGACAGGTACGCCTCCCCGGGGCGGGGCCAACGCGGAAGCCCGGGCGGAGGCGCGGTTGCGGAGGCCAGGGGCCTGACGTAGATCACTGAGACGGCACGCTCCCCCACCTCGTCGGGCCGCTCCCACCAGCGGGACTGGGCCACGGCGGCTGCCACCGGGACCGGGTTGCGCGCGGTCATGCGCGCATCGCGCCGCTCGTGGACGGTATGGGCGGCCACGACGGCCCACACCGTCATCAGCGCGAGCAGAGCCGCCATGGTGAGCGCCGCCCGATGCGTCGATCCGCCGCGGGTACGGGCCATGCGGAACCCCAGGGCCCACAGCAGCCGCGTGCCGGACCGGGTCCTCGACCTCAACGGGCACCTTCCAACTTCCCGCCGACCAAGGTCAGCACCACGTCCGCGCGCTCGGCCACCGACGGGGCGTGGGTCACCACCACCAGCGCGCAGGGCCGCTCCACCGGCAGGGCGAAGAGGAGCTCGGCCACCGCATCGGCGGCCTTGCCGTCCAAGGATCCGGTCGGTTCGTCGGCCAGGACGAGGGTCGGAGAGCCGATGAGCGCTCTGGCCACCGCCACCCGCTGCCGCTCACCACCGGACAGGGTGCCGGTGGGCGAACCATGAAGACCGCCGAGGCCCAGCTCACCGAGCAGCGACTCGGCACGCGCGTACACCTCTCCCGGCGGGGCGGAGGACATGAGAGCGGGGAGGGCCACGTTCTCCAACACCGTGAGTTCGGGCAGCAGCTCACCGAACTGGTAGACCATCCCGACATGGGCCAGCCGCAGGGCGGCGCGCCCGGAGGCCGAGGCCGCGGTGACGTCGTGACCCGCTATGACCACCTTCCCTGCGGTAGGAAGGGTGATGCCCGCGAGGCAGTTCAACAGGGTGGACTTGCCGCACCCGCTGGGCCCGGTGACGGCCACGCTCGTACCGGGAGCGATATCGAGGGAGAGCCCGTCGAGGAGGGTCCGACCCGCCACCCGGTAGCGCAGTCCCCGGGCTGACAGGGCTTGGGTGGTCGAGGTGTTGGAAGTGGAGGGCACAACTACTCCTTGCACACGGGTACTGCTTGCACACACGAACGTGGACCCGTGGTGGCGGGCCCTTTCGAGCCGTTCGCGCGGCGAGCCGCCACCGCCACCGCCGAAGGTTCACGGATCCGCTGAGCCTGGTGACGGCAGATGAGTGGTCACGGCGAACGCGATCCGTGCGGTTGCTGCTTGGCGGGAACGTGGTGGGAACGTGGCGGATACGTGGCGGGCGTGCAGCTACGACTGCCGACGAACCTCGCACGACAGTTCTACCCGCACAAGCGAAGAGCCGATATCCGCCATGGGCTGGCCTTCGGAGGAACTCTTTGGCCGGATGCGCGTAGGTCCATGCTTCGGTTTGCCACCGAGGACGACGCGGCGAGGTCCTCGATGGTGTTCGGGACGTGGCTGAAGATCCGCACGAACCTGGAGTGGACAATGGGGGGACGGGCTCGGCCACTGGCCGGGCGGGGCGGGGGGATCGGAACGAAATGACGTTCTCTGTGCGGCAAGTGACAGCTCGCGCACGACGCGTCGGTAGCCCGACGTGAGCGAGATCGGCGATCTGACGCCGGCGGAGGCGCGCATATGGCGGGCCTATCCGCGAGGCGAGTCCGTGAACTTTCGCGAGGCCGAGGACGAGGATCCGGCGCTCGGCAGCGCCTGGGGCGCCGAGCGGACCGTGCGGGCGAAAGTGCTGCGGGCACTGCTCGTCAAGGCTCCGGAGGAGGACGGAGAGATCGCCGCGCTCAGGATCACGGGGGCGCGGATCACCGGCGCGCTGGACCTGAAGCACGCCACGATCGACGCCGCCATCCGGCTGAGCCACTGCCGATTCGACGGCGCTCCCGACCTGTACGGCGCCCAGCTCCGCGAGCTCGACCTGGGCGGGTCGGTTCTGCCGGGGCTGACCGCGGAGACCTTGCGGGTCGACGGGGTGCTGCGGATGACCAGCTGCCGTGTGCGGGGGCCGGTGCGGCTCGGCGGGGCGCAGATCACCGGGGCGTTGTTCATGGAGGAAGCGGAGTTCACGGCGCCGGACGACGCCGAGCCGGTGCTGCAGCTCAACCAGGCCTTGATCGGTGGCGACCTGTGGGCGCCGGAGATGCGCGCGAACGGACAGGTACGACTCACGGGCGCCTCCATCGCCGGGCGGATCAACGTTCAGGACGCAGGATTCCATCGGCCGGACGGCACCGCCCTGGACGCGCAGAACCTCACCGTGGGAGCCCACGTACGGGCACGACGCGTACGTACGCAGGGTGGGGTCGAGCTCCGGGGCTCGCGCATATCGGGCCGTCTCGACCTGCTCGACGCCCACCTGTCGCATCCCGGCGATGCGGCGCTACGGGCCAGCAGCTGTGTCATCGGTGAACTCTGGCTGGGCGGCGATCGGATCGAGGGTGCCCTGAACCTGCGGCGATCCCGGATAGAGATCATGAACGTCGAACCGAAGGTGCTGCCGGAGCGGGTGCAGATCAGCAACCTCACCTACACCCTGCTGACCCCACACGAGCCGGCGGCGGAGCGCCTTCCGATGCTGGAGCGGGACGGCGACCGTTACGAACCCCACAGCTACGAGCAACTGACGGCCGCCTACCGTCATGTCGGTGACGACGACGCGGCCCGACTCGTCCAACTTGCCAAGCAGCGACGCCGGCGCACCACGTTGACCTGGTACGGACGGTTGTGGGGCCACGTCCAGGACGGCATCGTCGGCTACGGCTTCCGCCCGTCGCGAGCGGCCGTCTGGTTGCTGTCGCTCATGGCCATCGGATCGATCGCGTACGCCCTGGATCACCCCAGGCCCACCAAGGCGGGCGAGGGACCTGCCTTCAACCCGGTCTTCTACACCCTCGACCTGCTCCTGCCCATCATCAGCTTCGGCCAGGAGTCGGCATTCGCCCCTGTCGGCTGGCACCAATGGTTGTCGTACGCCCTGATCATCACCGGCTGGATCCTGGCGACGACGATCGTCGCGGGCGTGACCCGTACGGTGAGCCGCCAATGACACCCCGTGGCGCGAGACGCGTACCGGCCACGCCGAGGCGGACCGTGGTAGCGCGGTTCACGGCCTCCGCACATGGCGCGGAGCTACCTGCGCGGTCGTCAGTCCAGGCGTCCCTCGTGGAAGCCGGGCCAGGGTTTGACCGCCAGGAGGTGTCCGCCGAGGGGGACCGCGCTGTCGGCCTCCCAGACGGTGCGGTCGGCGCCGAGGGCGAACTCCAGGTGGTGGGCGATCAGGGTTGCCGTGCTGGTCCCGTCCGCGGGGGCGATGTCGAGGGCGCGGCAGTCCAGGGGCAGCAGGTAGATGCTCTCCGTGGCCGGTTCCGCCGACGGGGGGCCCAGGAGAAGGAGATGACCAAGGTGGTGCCGAGGGCCTGGGCGTCGTGCAGGCGGAAGCTGCGGTACGGCTCCGGCATCCGGTCCTCACCCGGGCCGACGGCACGCAGGTCGTCGGAGACGTCGACCAGTTCGGGTTCGGTGGCGGTGGGCGACATCTTCTCCCAGGAGTAGTCCTGGCGGACGATCCGGGCGAGTTCGGCTACCTGGGCGGAATCCACCCGCTGAGTGTAGGGGGAGCGGAGCACCTGGGGCGGGCGAGAAAACCCGGGTCACTCAGATGGTGCCGTTGACCCAGTCCGGACACCGGTTCTCGGGCGAAGCCTTGGCGGGCAGCTTGCAGTAGGCGGTGACCACGCCGAACTGTTCTTTGTCCGGGTCGTCCTTGGAGGAGGCGGGGTCGGCCTCCACCCACACCGCGATCACGGGCCGGTCCTTGGCACGGAATTCGGCGATGCAGCGCATGCGCCCGTTCGGTCCGCTGATCGGGAAGGCGCTGCTGACCACGCGGGAAACGGTGCGGTCGCTGACGTTGTGATCCCGGTCGGCGTGGAGCCAACCGAAGGCCTTGCTGCCCGAGGAGGCGTTCGAGCGGCCCTGCCGCAGGATCACGAGGGCGCCCGCGGCGTTCCTGACCGCGGAATGACACAGGTAAGGGGCCTTGTCGGCCCGGTACAGGGCGTAGTTGCCGGTGCTGCTCGGGCAGGGGACGTACCGGGCCGACCCGACGGGAACGTCGCGTCCGCTCCCGGACGCAGACGCAGACGCAGACGCGAAGGCGGGCGCGGCGACGGGGGAGGCGAGCAGGGCGGCGGCGGTCAGGGTCGTGGTGGTGAGAAGGAACAAGCCCGCCATGAGAATTCCCCTTGCTGCATAGGCTGCGCATCCTGTGGCCATTGGCCAATGGCCAATGGCCAATGGCCACTCCCGCTCACGGCGGGGGAGCGCGAAGCGGTTTCGAGTGGCTGCGGGTTTCACCCGTTCGGGCCCGGCCGACCCCTTCGTTCGGCGGGACCCGCCGACCCCGGGACGGCATGCCGAAGTGAGGCCCGGCGAAGGGACGGGGACGTCGCCACCAGCCGGGACGCCTGCACCCCTAGCCCCCGGCCTGACGGACGCCGCCCGTCCGATCCAGCCCGCACTGCCGGCCCCGCTGGAAGCGCTGATTGCAATACCGGCACCCGAACTCCCGCCCCATAGCGGGCATTGCCGGCGAGGATGGCCATCCGGATCTTCCGGGCGATGCTTCCGCTCGTGGTCGCCGCGGACGATGGTCCGGAGCGCGAAGCCGTCGTCCGCGCGCACAAGCGGGCCCGGCACCGCTTCCTCGCCCCGACGATCGGCCGACCGGCCCCCGGCCCGGGCGGAAGGGGTCCGTATCGTGGGCGTGAGGCGGTTGCTCGGATTGTCGGGGGTTGGGTGCGCATCGCGGATCACGTCAGTTGGGACCGGGCATTCCCGGTGAAGTACCTCCTGGTGGAGGAGGACGAGGACGGTCGGGAGCAGCTCTGGGGGAGGTGCGCCGGAGTCGAAGGACTGTTCGTCGACCCGGCGCCACTGCCCCGTGAGGTGCTGACCCTTCGGGGGTGCGCCCCCGAAGGCATCCTGAGCGACGTCCTGGCCGGCTCCGACGTCTCGTTGCGTGGTCTGGGCGACGTGAGCGTCGAGGTCTGGGACGATCGGCGGCCCGTGCAGTGGTGGACCCTCGTCGACGCGGTCGTGGTGGCCCACCAACCCCACGCCGCCGACCCCGCCCTGTACGACGTCGTGCTCGGCGCCGGCGTCAGGGCGGACGAGGACTTCGACGAACTGCCCGCCGCCCCGCGTTTCGAGCTCTTCGCGGGCACGACGGTGTCCGCCGCACCTATGGGGCGGTGCGCAGCCGTCGACGACCTGTTCGCGTCGCGGGACGACCCGGCCCCCGTCCCGATGCAGCTGATCGGCTGCGAGGCGACGGAACCACTGCTCGTGGGGACGCAGCAACCACGCCGGTGGCCACGGGACGCGTTCGAACTCCTGGTACTGGACCGTCACGGCGCCGTGATGGCGTCCCGCGTCGTGCCCCTGGCGATCGACGGCGCGCGACCGTCCGTGCTCGGAGCCGGGCTGGAGGACATCACCCTCACCGATGGCGGCGACGACCGGCCGTTGCCGGCGGTCCGCCCGGTCTGGGAGAAGTGGTGTCAGGGCCCACCGGCGGAGCCCAACTCGTGGGCGCCGTACGACGCGCAGGGCAGGGCCGAGTGGCTGGAACTCAACACGCGCGCCTGGCGCGTGCCCGTGCCCCTTCCGGACCGATCAGGCGGTGAGTACCACCTGGACGGTCGGTTCGTCACGGACGTGCCCGGGTTGCACTGTGCGATCGCCGAGGCCCTGCTCGGGCCCGGTCGCTACTTCGGCCGGGAGTGGAACGCCTTCAAGGACTGCCTGTCCGGTGGATTCGGGGTGGTACCGCCCTTCATCTTGATCTGGCACCACTCCGAGGTGGCGCGCCACGCACTGGCGGACGTCGTGGAGGACCTGAAGAACGGGCTCACCTACTTCGAGGAGGTCGTGGACCTCCTCGAACGGCGCGGCGTCACGGTCGTGCTCCGCTGACGTGACGCCGGGACGGTCTCCGGACGGGGCACCGAGGGGACTCCGGGTCGGGTGTCCGGGTGGTCAGCCCTTCAGGGCCAGGACCTGCCCGGCGACGACGAGGAGCACCTCCTCGCAGGTCCCGGCCACCGTCGCGTTGAGCCAACCCAGTTCGTCGCGGTAGCGCCGCTGCCAGACGGTGCCGGGTTCGACCCCGGACCCCACCTCGCTGCTGACCAGCACCACCCGACGCCGGGCCGTACGTACCGCGTCCGCCAACTCGGCGGACCGGGCGCGCAGCTTCTCCTGCCCGCCTCCCAGCCAGGCCGTGTCGTCCTCGGCGTCCATCGCCTCCATCGCGCGGGCCAGCCACGACGCCAGGCAGTCGACCAGCAGCGGCGGACCGTCCTCGGTGAGCAGCGGGATCAGGTCGCGGGTCTCCACCGTCCGCCAGTGGGCGGGGCGCCGCTCCCGGTGCAGGTGCACCCGGTGCACCCAGTCCGGGTTCCCGTCGCGGCCGCCTCCGGTGGCGGCGTACACCACCTCCGGGTGCGCCTCCAGGCGGCGCTCCGCCTGGAGGGACTTCCCTGAGCGGGTCCCGCCGACCACCAGGGTCCGGCGCGGCACGGTCGGGGCGGGTACCGGCCGGTCGGTGAGTACGGCGGTTCCGTCCGGCACGGCCCGGGCACCGGCCGCCACGCAGCGGCGGGACAGTTCGTCGCCGACCGGGTCCTCGTGGTCCAGGTGCACCGCGATCACGTCGGTACCGGGGCCGACCGCGCCGGAGGCCCGCAGCCGGGCGGGCGCCTCAGGACGGCCCAGCACGTCGGCGAGGACCACGTCGTACGGGCGGTCCGCGTCCTGCCCGTCGCCGTCGCCGTCGTCGCCGTCGCCGTCGCCGGGGAGCGGGGCAGCGGGTCCGGCCGGGGCCGCGCCGGGCGGCAGGTACAGGGCGCGGGTGCCGTCGGGGGCGGTCACCGCGTAGCCGGTACCGGGCACGTCGACGGGGACCGCCCGCACCAGGTGCCCGGACGCGGCCACCAGCTGCTGCCCGGCGGGCACCCGGACCGCCGGGGGCAGGCCGGGCAGCCGCGCTCCGGCCGGGCCGTCCACCGCGGGGCGGGCAGGCAGCACGTACCGGATCCCGGACGGCGCGTGCCCGACCCGGGCGGCACTCGCACCGGCGTCCGGCGTCGCGTCGAGGAGCAGGACCCCGTCCACCAGGACCGCCGTCGCGGAGCGGGCGTGCACGCCGACGGAAACGGCGCAGCCCGCGCAGGGGCAGCCGGGCCGGGGCAGCCCCTCGGGGGCGGCGGTGCCGAGCAGGGTGAGTTCCACGGGTGGTCCTTCCGAAAGGGGTGGGCCGGGCGGCGGGGAGCTCACGCTCTCCGCCGATGCGTGGCCGGCCCTTCCAGGGAACGCGCCCCGCGCCGCAGCCCGCGTCCTCCGAACGGACCGGGGGCGGGGCGAACGGTCCGATGCACGGGACGAGGCCACAGAAGGTGAGCAGGCGACGACACGCATTGTTCGCATCCCGCTTCGGAGCGCTCGATTCGCCGCGTTCGATGGGTGTCCGGCATTCGGGGGGTGGCCGTGGCGTGCGGCGGGTCGGCCCGCCGCTGACCGGGCTCGGCGCCCCCCGGGCGTGGATCGGCGACCCCCCGCGGTCCGAAGACCGAGGCCGGCGGGAACCGGCGAGCACGGCCCGGCCATGGCCGGGCACCGGCGGGCAGTGGCGGAGCCCGCCCATGACGGTGGGCCTGTCATCCCAATGGGGCGATGTGCGGCACGGCGGATCAGGCAAGACTCTTGCCAAGCCCCACTTCGCCCCGCCCCGGAGGTTCCATGTCGAAAAGCGGCGCGCCTCACACCGACGTTCCGCCCGAGGCCCCGGCGCGGGCGACGCTCGTCCTGGCGTCCCTGATCACCGTTGCCGCGGTGGCCAACCTGAACCTGTCGGTGGCCAACGTGGCGCTGCCCGCGATCGGCAAGGCCTTCGACTCCTCCCAGACCTCGCTGAACCTGATCGCCGTGGGCTACTCCCTCGGCCTCGCCGCGTCCGTGCTCTATCTGGGTGCGGTCGGCGACCGCCACGGCCGCAAGCTGCTGCTCCTCCTCGGCACCGCCCTGTCCGTCCCCGCGTGCCTGCTCGCCGCGTTCGCGCCGAACGACGGTGTCCTCGTCGCGGCCCGGATCCTCGGCGGGCTTGCGGCGGGCATGGCCTACCCGACCACCCTGGCCCTGATCACCGCCCTGTGGGCGGGGCCGGCGCGGACCAAGTCGATCGCGCTGTGGTCGGCCCTCGGCGGCGGCATTTCGATGCTCGGGCCGGTGATCGCGGGCGCGCTGCTCGAACGCCTCTACTGGGGCTCGGTGTTCCTGGTCACCCTGCCGCTGGCCGTGGTCGCCCTGGTCATGGCCCTGCTGTTCGTCCCCGCGCACGCCAACGAGTCCACCGAACCGGTGGACAACCTCGGCGGCGTCCTGTCCGTCCTCCTGATCGCTGGACTGGTGCTCGCGATCAATTTCGCCGCCGTCCCCCACCAGGGGCCCCTGGTCGTCGGCCTGGCCGTGATCGCCCTGGCCGCCGGAGCGGCGTTCTTCCTGCGCCAGCGCCGGGCCTCCAACCCGTTGTACGACCTCCGCATCGCCGGCCGGCGCACGTTCTGGGTCGCCGCGTGCGCCGGAATCATCGTGTACGGCTCCATGATGGGCTCGGCGTTCATCAGCCAGCAGTACCTGCAGAACGTGCTCGGATACAACCCCGTCGAAGCAGGCGCCGCCATCCTGCCGCTCGTCGTGATGATCGTGCTCGTGGCACCGCAGTCCGCGAAGCTCGTCGAGACGCGCGGCGCCCGCACGACCCTGCTGATCGGCTACACGTTCCTCTTCCTCGCCTTCGGCTGGATGCTGCTGTTCTGGGACGAGCACAGCAGCTACTGGCAGATCGGTTTCTCCTACGTGCTCCTCGGCATCGGCGCCGGCCTCGCCGGGACGCCCGCGTCCCACTCGCTGACCGGATCGGTGCCCGTGCTCCGGGCCGGCATGGCCTCGGGCACCGCCGACCTGCAACGGGACCTCGGCGGGGCCGTCATGCAGTCCATCATGGGGGTGCTCCTCACCGCCGGCTACGCCTCGGCGTTCAGATCGGCGATCTCCGCTTCCCCCGAGAGCAAGGAGGTGTCGGACCAGGTTCAGGGCGAGCTGACGAAGTCGTTCTCCTCCGCCGCGCAGGTCGCCCAGCAGCACCCCCAGTACGCCGACCGGATCGTCGCGGCGGCACGCCAGTCGTTCCTCCACGGCGACGACTGGGCGTACGCCGTCGGCCTGGCCGCCATCGCCCTGGGTGCGTTGCTGATCTTCTTCATGTTCCCGCACCGGGTCGCCGAGCGGGAACTCCTGCGGCGCTACTACGCCGAGGACTCCGCCTCCACCGCCGCGGCGGAGCCGAGCGGACCGGGCCCGCGCAGCTGACCGCACACCCACAGGACGAGTGGGGTCGGCCCCGGCTTCGCCACGACGACCACGCCATGGGGGCGGCGCGCCGACCCCATGGCGTCACAGGAACCACCCTGTCCTCCGGAGGGTTCTATGCGCCGAGGACGCTGTCGGCGGTGGAGACCCGGGTCCCGCGCAACCGGCTGCGCTTGACGAGGAGAACAGCGGTGCGGGTGAGGACCATGGCCAGGGCCATGAAGACGAAGGCGTTCGAGTAGACGTCCTGTCCGCTCAGCTCGTTCTCGATGCTGAACACGATGACGTCCTGCGCGAACCAGTGCTCGGAACCGTAGGCGAACAGCACGCGGGAGGCGGACATCAGGGTCCAGACGATCGCATAGGCGATCCCGCCCCTGGTGTAGACGTCACCGGTGGAGCTCCTGTGCGCGGGCAGCAGGATCGCGGCGACCAGGCCGCAGAGGACTCCCGCACCGATACCGGCCAGTTGGAGCCAGGGGTCGTTTCCGCCCAGGGGGAGCGTGCGGACGAAGAGCGCGATCACGATCGCGATGGCGATGATCGAGCGCAGCAGCCGCATGTTGGTGATCTGACGGGTGCCCAGGTCGGTGGACAGGATGATGATCAGAATCACCCCGCTGGCCGTCAGGGCGGTGAGGAACGGGCTCATGGGACAACCCCTCGTTTCGATGAGATACGGGGGCGCTCCGCGGCTCGTCCGCCCCTCCCGATCCCACGCTAGGGAGCGGGAGGGGCGGACCTGGACAACCGACCGACGGACCGGCTGTCCACCGACAGGTGGACACGGGCGATCGGCGGGTGGGACGGGGACTCGTCGTCGGGGCAGGTCAGGAGGGGTAGGGGCAGGGTGCAGGAACAAGGCGTGCGGTTCGCCCGTGGTCCCCTCCGTCATCCGGTCGTAGGACGGTGACCGGTCGCGGCTGAGGCGATGATGGTCGTATTTTCCGCTCGCCCCCGTTGGGAGGACATCTCATGGAAAACGACCTTCCTGTCACCGGTGCCCCGGCGCCCGGACGGCTCCTCACCCTCGAACGCTTGGATGTCCGGGCATCCGAGGAGGACGCCTGGGCGAAGACCTTCTGTGTCTTCTGCATGGGTACCTGCATGCAGGTGAAGACGGACGTCCCGCCGCGCCGCAAGGGCCGCCCCTAGCGTGTCACCGAACTCCCGTCCGTCCCGCACGTCATCCGACGAACCGTCCGAAGGCACGACACCGGGCGGGGCGGGCGGTGGTGTTCTTGAAGGTGCGCGACCCGCACCCTCACAGGAGGAATCATGAGCACCGTCATCACCGGAACGTCCACCCGCCCCGCCACGAGTGCCGAAGGCCTCACCCTGACCCCCCTGCCCGAGTGGCAGACGATGGCCGAGGTCGTTCTGCGCAAGGACGCCTGCGGCTCCCTGTGCGCCCACGCCTGCCTCACGAGCACCCGCTTCATGTCGCCTCGGCGGCACCAGGCATAGCCGTCGACGTCCGCGCCCGGGCCGCCCAGGCCCGGGCGCTGTCGCGCGGACGGGAGGAAGCGGGCCCGGAGAAGCGCCGGGGTGCGCCGAGGGGTTCCGCAGCGGGCTGGAGGGGCCCGGAGGGGGCTGGTCGGGCGAACTCCTCGTGGTCACGCACCCGTGTTCCACGTCTCGTCGTCAGGAGGTGATATCCGAAGCTGGAACACAGGACAAGTCCACAAGGAGAAACCGTAGATGCGGCCCCGACCAAAGGCGCTTTGGGCGACCCTGATTCTGCTCGCTGCCTTCTTCACCACGACTCAAGCTCCCCTCGCCGACACGGCACTTGTCGCCGCCGCCACGCCCGCGGACCCGAAGCCCCCCGCCGTATCGGGGCCCCGTCTTCAGGATCCCCCCGAATTCGTCAGCCGCGACGGACTCCTCCGGGTGTCGATCACGGTGGAGCGCAAGCGCGTGCAGGTCGGCAACCAGATGTTGTACGCGCTCACGTACAACGGCCGTTACATGCCTCCCACGCTCCGGGCCCGGCCCGGTGACGTCATCGAACTGCGGATGACGAACCGCGTGGACCAGGACACCAACATCCACCTGCACGGACTTCACGTATCGCCCCGTCCGCCCGCCGATGACATCTTCATCGCCATCGGGTACGGACAGACGCGTGACTACAGGTACGAGCTGCCGGAGAGCATCCTGCCGGGTACCTACTGGTACCACTCGCACGCCCACTTCTACTCGGCCGCTCAAGTCGCGGGTGGGGAATCCGGTGTGCTCATCATCGACGACCTCCGGCAGTACCTGCCGCGCGATCTGAAGCACATCACCGAGCACACCATCGGACTGAAGGACGATCAGGTCGACGGCGACTCGATCAAGACCTCGCCGCTCAGCATCGGTGCCGCCACCAACCGCACCGTCAACGGCCAGCAGAACCCGGTCATCCACATGCGTCCGGGGGAGACGCAGCTGTGGCGCCTGGCAAACATCGGCGCCAACATCTACTACAAGCTCCACCTCGCCGGATCCAGGTTCCACGTGATCGGCCAGGACGGACACCCGGTGCACCGGGTGTACTCCGCGGACAGTCTGGTCATCGCCGCCGGTGCCCGCTTCGACGTCCTGGTTCAGGCCGGACACGAACCGGGTGTCGCCCAGTTGGAGACGCTGCCCTACAACACCGGTTCGGCAGGCAACCAGTTCCCGCAAGCCAACCTCGCCACGGTGGTCACCGAAGGCAAGCCGATGAGGCCGGCGATGATCCCCACCAAGTTCGGTCCGGAAAAGGACCTGACGCACGCCGACATCGCCGCCCGCAAGACCGTCGTCTACACGGAGAACGCGGCAGGGACCGAGTTCTACATCAACGGCAAGACCTACGATCCCGACCGGATCGACTTCACGTCGGTGCTGAACACGGTCGAGGAGTGGACCGTCGTGAACGCCACCGACGAGCAGCACTCCTTCCACGTCCACACGAACCAGTTCCAGCTGATGAGCGTCAACGGGATGCCCGTCAACCCGTCGCGCGGCTGGTACGACACGATCACGGTGCCCGCCCGGGGATCGGCCATCGTCCGCACCCAGTTCCTCGACTTCACCGGGAAGACGGTCCTGCACTGTCACATCCTGAACCACGAGAACATGGGCATGATGGCCGTACTGGACATCGTCCGCAAGGGCGTGCCCAGCCAGGACGCGTCGGGCCCCGGCTCCGGGAGCAAGCAGTCCTCGGGTCACCAGCCGTCCGGTCACAAGCCGTCGAGCCACCAGCCGTCGGGCCACAGCCCGTCAGGGCACGGCAAGGGCCACAACGGATGAGCGGGGACGCCGAACAGTAGGACCCGGATGTGAGGAAGCCCCCTGCCGCAGGAGTCGCGGCGGGGGGCTTCCCGCGCTCAGGGCGAGCGGCGGACGGCGGGCGCGCTCAACCGCCGCACTGACAGGGGGCGCCCGACTGGCAGCCGCAGCCGCAGCCGGATCCGCACCCACAGGCAGCGAGGAGAGGCAGGCTCAGGTGCTCCCGCTTCTTGGGCTCCTCCTGCTCCGGTGTGATGGGCACGGGGGAATCGGACATGGGTGCCTCCTCGGTGGGCGGCGTACGGATCCCGTACGACGGACCGCCCTCGCCCCGTACATTCCCCGTGGGGACGATTCTTCAACTCCGCCCGTACACCACCGATATGGCGCGTGCATCGCCGGATGGGTCGGCGGAGCCCGCCGAGGTGGCCGCCCGGCAGCCGAGCCGATTCGGGGGCGCACCCTCAGCCGCGGGGCCCCAGCCGGTCGCTGTGCCGGGCGGCCTTGGACAGGTCGGTGGTGCAGTGCAGGGTGACCGTCACCACGTGTGCGGTGGTGGGGTCCCAGTTGGTGGCGCTCCCGGGGCGGGTCCCCTTCGCGTAGCTTCCGGTCGGCAGGCGCTCCCAGTCGGCCTCCCCGATCGTGACGCCCACGCCACCGGGCTCGCTGACCTGCACACCCCTGGGAACGAGTCGCCCGGGTGAGTTGTCGCTGTCCTCCAGGTACGCGCCCGGGGGGCAGGCCAGTGCCGGGATGGTGATGGAGTCCGACGGCTTCACCGCTTCGCTGAAGGTCGACTGCTGGGCGGGCGCCGCGGAGACGGCGGTAACGACGAAGAGCGGACTGACAGCGGAGCACCCGAGAGCGCACCAGAGCCACTTCCGGTGCAGTGCACACATGGCTTCTCCTCCTGGCCAACAGTCGGACGGGGGCTCTCACGCGCCCCACCTGCCAGTCTGGTCCGGGACACGACCGAGCGCCTGCCGGACGGCGTCGACCTGCGTCGACCTGCACATACCTGCATGGACATGCAGGTATGTGCAGGTGTCGAGGTGAGGTTCTCCGCCGCCGCCTCCTCCCACGGGGCCGCACGGACTGTTGAGTGACACAACGGTCTGTCCCGTGTGCCCCAGTGCAAGGGAACAGGCCACAGCCTGGCCCGGAGCCTCAGAACAGGCCATACCGCTGCTCACGCCTGTCCTGAACCGGACCGGGGGCGGGCGCCCGTTGTCGCGGGTGAGCGCCCTTGGGCGATGTCCTGTCGGCGTCCGCAGGGAGCTCGGGGGTGAGTGACGGTGCGCGCTCGGCCGCCGTGCGTTCGCGCGTGCGAGAACGGTGTGGTGTCCGGTGGCTGGAAATTCATCGGAGGCTGATCCGAGCTTCCAGGAGGGCGACGACGGGTTGATCAGGTGTCCGAGTGCCTCGAACGTCCGGGCGGCGGTTGGACCGTGCCGAATCGGCATACGAGAAGATCCTTGAAGTGGACGGCCGGTAATTCGGGCAGAAAGGATTCGGCGGAGCGACGAACGACGGGATCAGCGAAGACGCGAAGATGACGAAGGAAGAGCCACCTCATCCTATTTCATCTCCAAGGAAGCCCTCGCGGCGGTGATCCTCGAATCCGCCTTCGGAGTCGACGGCCTGGCCCTCAGGAAATCAAGCTCCAAGAGCGCGTCGACACCGGAACGATTCTTGGACGCAAGATCTCTCGCGACGTGAAAAAGATGGCCGTACTATTCCCGTCCATGACCCGTGCGCCGCGGGATGTGCGCGGAACGCCCTGGCCCGCATGGATCCGATTCAACGCAGACCGGCTGAATCAAGCCAAACGGAATGTTGAGACATGCTCCGATCGGAACGCGTTGGAGCAGGCACACCAGATCCCCGGCGCCTGGGCGGGCCTCGTTCTGACGGGTCATTCGACTTACCGGAACCTGGATGGGTTGCAGGGGCGACTCGCGACGAAGGGCGAGAATCACCTGACCGTCATCGCGCATCCGTGCATTTTCCTGAAGGCCCATCTCCCGCCGACACGGGGTCGGAATCGCCGTCGGGATTTCCTCGACCGACGACCCTGACGGGCGATTGAAGTATATTCAAGAACCCTGGCGTTTTGTGTGGTCTGTTCACAAAAGAGGCAATCATTCTGCTCCGTCAGTCTCACGCCCGCTCATGCCGGTGTGGGGAAACTCTCCTCTTGCGTAGACGTTCACCGGTGAGGGTAGGCAGCGCTGGCCATCACTGATTGATCTTGCGAGAAAGAGATACTTTGAAGACTTCCATGGCTCCCGTCGGAGTCGACCGGCGGGCACTCGCAGCCGTATTTTCCAAGCTGCGGACCGGGGCAGGACAAGCGAATCCGTTGCCTGCCTATCGGCAGCTCGCCGAAATGGGTGAGATCATTCCGGCGCCGTGGGGCGGGTACGTCGTCACGTCATACGCTCTCTGCGACCAGATCCTACGGGACAAGGCCTGGCACGTCCCTGATGCCGATTGGCGGAAAAGGTATTCGGCCCGATGGAATTCTCCTTCATCACAACAGATGGCCGCGTCACTGCCGATGCTCAACCAGCCGCAGCACACGAAGCAGCGCAGATCTCTCGGCAGCTTGTTCCCGCACAGCTCGCTGGCAGGTCTTCGTCCGTCCGCGGAGCAAGCCGTCGACCGACTGCTCAACGAATTCACCGATCAACTGCGCCACGGGCCCGCGGACTTCCACACCCTCGTCAGTGAAGAGCTGCCCATCATCACCATCGGCCAATGGATGGGAATACCCGAGGCCGACTACGCACTCCTGCGCGACCTCACGCATGATCAGGTCTTCGCGCAGGAGCTCTTCCCCACGCCGAGCCAGTTGGCTCTCTCCGATGCCGCCACGGCACAACTTCGAACCTATTTCGACGAGTTGATACGCGAGCGCCGAATACGCCCGGGGAGCGACCCGGTCTCGGCGTGGCTTCGGACCTGGGATGAGCTCGAACCGGACAGGCAACGCGCGGACGAAGCCGTCCACGGCCTCGCGCTCTTCATGATCCTCGCGGCGCTGGAGACGACCTCCCACATCCTGTCCACCGCGGTGCGCCTGCTCCTCGAAAACCCCACGCAACTGGAATCACTGCGCCGCGACCCGGCGCTCATCCCGGACGCCGTCGACGAGGTGTTGCGCTACGACGCCCCCATCCACATGATCAGCCGTGTGGCCCCGACGGACATCCAGGTCGCAGACACCCTCGTGCCCGCCGGCCAGATGGTGCAGCTCATGGTGGGAGCCGCCCATCATGACCCGGCTCGCTACCCTGAACCCCATCGCTTCATGCTCCACCGTGGAGCGACCCATCTGGCCTTCGGAGCAGGAATCCACTACTGCGCGGGCAACGCCCTGGCCCGACTGGAAGCGGTCACCCTGCTCACCTCGCTCCGCGCCCTCCCCGTACGACCGCGCCTGAGCGGGTCTCCGCAGTGGGCGCCGCGGGTCGCCTTCCGCCGGATCACCTCCCTGTGCCTCACCCTCCCCTGACCAACCACCATTTGAGAAACGAGACGACGCGCGCATGCTCCAGGACTTCAAGACCCTCCGGGTGACCGACAGCAACAAGGGAGCCATCGTCGAGGTGCAGCTCAACCGACCGGAGACGGGCAACAGCGTCGACGGCCAGATGCTCACCGAACTGCTCGCGCTCCTGCGCCACTTGGAGGACGACGCCGACGTACGGGTGCTGGTGCTGTCCGGTGCGGGAGATCACTTCTGCCAGGGCGGCGACCGTTCGGAGTTCCCCGAACTGTTGGAGAGGGACCCCTCGGGCTCCGAGCTGACGTCCCTCGGCTACAAGGCCCAGCGTGTCTGCTCGACACTCGCGCAGATGAAACTGGTGACCATCGCCCGTCTCCACGGCGACGTCATAGGCGCCGGCCTCGGACTCGCGATCTTCTGCGACCTGCGCATCGGAGCGCACACCGCCCGATTCCGGATGCCGGAGGTCGGCCTCGGAGTCCCGCCCGCATGGGGCGGCGTCCTGCCCCGGCTCCTGGAAGAGGGGGGACAGGGCCCGGTCCGTCGGTTCCTGCTCACGGCTGACGCGTTCGACGCCGACATGGCGGAGCGCATGTCCATCCTGGACAAGGTGGTGCCCGCCGACGAACTCGACGCGGCCGTCACCCACTGGGCCAAGAAGATCGCCCGTCGTGACCCCACGGCCATGCGCATCACCAAAACCATGTTGAACGCGCGCGCAGGCGCGTCCCAGCTGGCCGTCGGTTCCTACTTCGACGAGGAACTGCTGACGGCTTCGATCGCCCGGCGGGCGCTGCCCCGGGGATAGCCGCCGGACGGCGAGGCGCGACGCCGGCCCACGACCGACTGATCCTCCGGCCCGGAGGGTCAGCATCGGCGAAGGGACCACGAGGGCCCTCCGCGCCTCCGATCGGGGCCGCCCACATCATCGGCGCCGCCGCGTCCGTCGACGACGGCACCGACCCGGGCCACGGATCAGCCTGACCACCCGTCATTCTGAAGTCCGAGGACCGCATGACCTGCGGCGGGCAGTCCCCATCGGGCTGCCCGACGGCAAAGCCTGGTGTGCCCAGTACCTCGGGGTGCTTGCCGGACCCTCCGCCTGCACCTGGCGAGTGACCATCTCGCCGGGCACGCGGGCAGACTCGATCAGGACGATCAGGGCTGTGCCGTGTCATCGGGAATCCAGGCCGGGGCCGAGCCGCGTAGGCGACGCTGCCCGGTTCGGGGCCGTCGCCCACGCCGTGTCCGCCGGTCCTGAGCGGCTCCGGATCCTCGTCGTGCGGCTTCCCCGAGCGAGGGTGCCGCGCCGCCCTACCGGGACGACTGGTGGGGTACCGATGCGGACGTTGCTGCCGAGCCGGACAGTGACGTTGCGGCAAGGGTCGCGCAATGCAGGTTGAGCGGCATCGACCAGCGTTGTCACCTCAGGTGCTCTTGGCGCGTTACTGCCGGCGGTCCATCGACGGTGACGGTGCCGCCCCGTCAGTTGTCGATCCGCAGAAAGCCATTGATGGCCGCGACGGCGGCCCGTGGGTCGTCGGCGTGGCAGTGGACCGTGCGGACCTCCGACCGTTTTCCCAGAAGGCTTGTCGCGATCACCGGTTGGACCAGTTCGATGGTGATCGAGGTCTGTGACGCGATGGCCACCTCCAGCACGCCGTCCTGGGACTTGTTCGCGTCCGGCAACCGGAGGTCGTGGCGAGCGGACGCCACCCTGGCCATGGGTATCCACAGGTCGAGCGCCGCACCACGTCGCACCCGCAGCCCGTTCGGTCCCACGACGTGGGGGCGCGTGACGGCCGCAGCGTGCAGCCCCGTCACCAGACACACCGTGTAGAGATCGAGGAGGAGCATGACCAGATGGGCGACCGGGTGAGCGGCGAGCATGAAGGAAACGCCGACCGTCTCCACCACGAACACGAAGATCAGCCCGTACGCGGTCGGCGCCTGAGCGCGCGCGTACCCGACGGGAACGTCGCCCGCCCCCACCCCGTCCCTGCGCCGCGCGATCCACAGCCCGAGGCTCGTCATCCACCGCCCCTCGTGAGCCACCAACCGCTTTGCCCTTGCGCCCAATTCCCCGATTTCCATGCTTCCCAGTGAATCAGAGGCGTGTTCGAATTCTCCCGGGTCGAAAGAGGCATCCGGTTCCGGATTTCCCGGGCGTGCTCCCGGCCATCCTTGAGGGGTGGCCGGGAACATCGGCGTCCGGGTAGGCCACGCCCGTCCGCATCCGCGGGGTCCCCGCCCGAGCGCTCGACCCGGCCGTCCGCCCGCACCGAGGTGGGCAGCCCGGGGCGGCACCGTCATCCGGCTGCGGATGCGCGCCGGATCCGGACCGGCGCATACGTGTCGACCTGGCGGCTGTCACGGTCGGCCGCCCTCGCCGCGCGCCACCCCTCGGGGTGAACTCCGCTCGCGTGGGTGCCGGGAACGCGACTTGACCGCGCGTCTCGCGCACCGCCGGCGCGGGCGGTACCCGCTCGCGGACATCGGCGACACCCGACTTGCCCAGTGGGAAAGTCAGGAGTAACTTTCCTGATAGGAAAGTAATCGGGGGTGGGAGGGCGATGGTCATGAGCATGCCGGTGGATGCCGAACAGGCATGGAAGGATCTCCAGCGCATTCGAGTGCCGCAGGAGCGGGTGTACGACGAGTTCGAGCGCACCGCCTCCGGCGGGCGCGGCATGATCTACGGCACGGCCGCGCTCATGTGGGTGTTCCTCGCCGGCGTCGGTATGGACCTGCCCCCATGGGGCGTCGGACTGTTCCTGGCCGGCTACGTGGGCTTGTTGGGCGCGCTGATCGTGAGGAACGGTCGCAGGAGCCGGATGCAACTGCACCGCACGCGCTGCACCGGGCGCATGTGGGTCTCGTTCGGTGCGGCGGGGGTGCTGGTCGGCGGGACGATCGTGCTGGCGGACCACCTGACCGCATCACTGGAGCCGCTCCACGCCGGCCCCATCCAGGCCACGGTGGCGGTGGCCGTGTACCTGCTCTTCCTCGGCCCCGCCAACCGCTGGGCGGCCGACTCGGTGCGCAGTGGCGGCGGACCGGCGGCCGCGGACGAGGAGGCGGGCCGATGAGCACCCCCGCCGGCTTCGACGAACTGATCCACCCCGCCACCCGACTGTCGGTGGTCGCGCTGCTCGCAGCCACCGAGTGGGCCGACTTCGCGTTCGTCCGCGACAGCCTCTCGCTCAGCGACTCCGCGCTCTCCAAGCAACTGCACACCCTGGAAGGGGCCGGGTACCTGGTGATCCAGAAGGAGGGCGGCGGCCGGAACCGCCGTACGAAGGTACGGCTGACCGACCGAGGGCGTACCGCCTTCGAGGGACATGTGGCGGCACTCCGGGCCATCGTCGACAGCGCCGGACCCGCCACGGGAGCGGCGCAGCGGCAACCCCACGCGGACGCCGGCCGATGACGGCGTTCGGACACAGCGACGTCCGGCCCGTGATCCGGGTACGCGATCTGACCATGGCGTACGGGGACGCGGAGGTCCTGCGCGGCGTCGATCTGGACATCCACCGCGGGGAGGTCTTCGCGCTGCTCGGGCCCAACGGCGCGGGGAAGACCACCACCGTCGAGATCCTGGAAGGCTTCCGGCAGCGCTCCGGCGGGGAGGCGAGCGTCCTCGGCATGGATCCCGAGCGGGGCGGCGACGCGTGGCGGGCCCGGATCGGCCTGGTACTGCAGTCCTGGCGCGACCACCGCCGCTGGCGGGTCGCCGAACTGCTGAGCCACTTCGCGACGTACTACCCCGACCCGCGCGACCCGGCCGAACTGCTGGACCTGGTCGGCCTCACGGACCAGGCCGGCCGGCAGGTGGACCGGCTGTCCGGCGGACAGCGCCGGCGCCTCGACGTCGCACTCGGCATCGTCGGCCGCCCCGAGCTTCTCTTCCTCGACGAGCCGACCACCGGCTTCGACCCCCGGGCACGGCGCGAGTTCCACACGCTGGTCGAACGACTGGCCCGCGACGAGGGCGTCACCGTCCTGCTCACCACGCACGACCTGGCGGAGGCCGAGCGGCTCGCCGACCGGATCGCCATGCTGGTCGGCGGCCGGATCCGGGCCTGCGGCACGCCCGCGGAACTGGCCCGGAGGGCTGCCGCCCGGGCCGAGGTCCGCTGGACGACCGACGACGGGACGCCCCGCCGCGAACGCACCCGGGACCCCTCCCGGCTGGTCTGGGAACTCCACCGGAACGCCGACGAGCCGATCGCCGACCTGGAGGTCCGCCGCCCGACGCTGGAGGACACCTACCTGCACATGGTGCACCGGGAGGCCGATGACGCGGACGGAGCCGACGGCATGGACGAGGCCGACGGTACGGACGAGGCCGACGGTACGGACAGGGACGCGGACCGGGAGGCACCGGCCACATGCGGGGGGCACACATGACGAACAGCACGAACAGCGCCAATAGCACGGGCAGCACGGGCAGCACGGGCAGCACGGGCAGTACGAGCAGCGCGAACAGTTGGAACAGCAGGAACAGTTGGCGTGCCGGGCTGCAGCGCGGCGGCATCGAACTTCGGCACCTCCTGCGCAACGGCAAGGAAATGTCCGGCCATCTGACCAACGTGGTCGTCGCCCTGCTGGTCGCCGCCTACCTCGGCGACGACGTGCCCGGGACCCGAACCCCGATGACCCATCTGGTGCTCGCGGGCTTCGCCGCCTACCTGCTGTTCCAGGTCGGGCTGATCAGCATCCCGCAGATCCTGGTGACCGAGCGGGAGGAGGGCACCCTGCTGCGGATGCGCGCCACACCCGGCGGGATACCCGCTTACCTCATCGCCAAGTGCCTGGTGGTGGTCGTCCTGGCGGTCGGCACCCTGGCACTGCTCCTCACCGCCGGAGCACTGTTCGCGGACGGACCACTGCCCCACGGGCCGGGCGACTGGCTGACCCTGCTGTGGGTCACCACGCTCGGGCTGCTCGCCGTCGTACCGCTCGGCGCGGCCATCGGCGCCGTACTGCCCAACCCCCGCGAAGCCCTCGCGTTGATCATGCTGCCGACGATGGGCCTGCTGGTCACCTCGGGGGCGGTGTTCCCGATCACCGCCCTGCCCGTACCGGTCCAGCAAGTGGCCTCGGTCTTTCCGCTCAAGTGGATGGCACAAGGCCTGCGCTCGGCGTTGCTCCCGGACTCGGCACGGGCCGCCGAGCCGGCCGGGTCCTGGGAGCTGCCCATGGTCGCGCTCGTCCTCACGGCCTGGGCGGTCCTCGGATTCCTCCTCGCGGTACCGCTCCTGCGCCGCGCCGCCCGCCGCGAGTCCGGCTCGCGGCTGACCGCCCGCCACCTCAAGGCGGCACGGAGCGGCGCGCCATCCGCGTAGGCGGCCTCGCGGCAACCGGCTACGCCGGTTGCCCCGCCTCGACGGTCGGAGCCCTCCCTCAGGTCGACAGCCGGCTGCGCGCGGCGCGGGGACGGACTCGGGGCGGTGCCAGACCGCTCCATATCGATCATTCGATCGATATGGAGCGGTCTGTTCGAGTGGCGGTGATGGCCCGGGTGGGGCTCTTTCGCGTCGCGGAGCGTGATCCCGGCGCTCGGCATCGGAACACTGCGTCGACTGGTTCCGCCGGCTCGGCGGACCGGGGCGGGTCCCGGGTCGGCCGCACGGGCGGATCGAATCGCGGTCCCGCAGAAACGAAAGACGTAGAGGAGTCTTCATGCAGTCTCATGGGCAGACCTGCCTGCGACGTGTGCTGACCGGTGCGGCGATCGGCCTCGTCCTGGCCGTCACCGGCACCGCGGGCCTCGCGCAGGCCGACGCGGGGGCGGCTGCGGTCCCCGCTGGTCTCGCCGCGCCGAAGGCGCGTGCTGTATGCCCGCCGGCGCCGCTGTGGGCGAACACCGGAGGAAGCGACAAGAGGCTCATCCAGTACGACACGACGGGCAGCACGCTCAGCAACGTCCCGCTGGCCCGCGACTACGGCGACATCGCGTTCAGCCCCAACGGGGCGGTCCTGTACGGGGTCGACTTCCCCGGAACCGCCGGCTCGACCACCCTCTACACGATCAACCCCGTCACCGGCGCGGAGACGGCCGGCGTGCCGATCACGGGCCCGCTCGCGGCGGTCGCGCCGACGCCCGCGGTCAACGGCCTGACGGCCCGTTCGGACGGCCTGCTGATCGCCGGCTCGTTCTCCACCAGCCAGATCTTCCTGATCAACCCCGCCACGGGCGTCTCCACCCTGTTCCCGGTCTCCTTCCCGGCCGGTGTCGTCTCGGCGGGTGACTTCATCACCCTGGACGACGGCGACATCCTGGCCTTCGGAGCAGCAGGCTCGGTGGGTCCGTCCCCGGTGTTCCGGATCCGTCCCGACAGCAGCATCATCCAGATCGGCACGGTTCCCCAGACCTTCGGCGCGGCCAAGTCCGCCGGCAGCGTCTACGCGTTCGCCTCCAACGGCGACATCAACCTGCTGAACAGCCTGCCCATCACGCCGTCGACCGCACCGCTCTCGGTGACGACCGTCGAGGCGACCGGCCGCGGCTTCTACGGCGCCAGCTCCGCGCAGGACGGCGGCAGCTGCGTCGTGCCCGCCTACTCGGTGCAGAAGACCGCATCGCCCGCCGGACCGGTGAACGAGGGCAACACCATCACCTACCGGCTCACCGTCCGGAACACCGGCACCGTCGCCGCGAACGGTGACTTCACCGACGACCTGAGCGACGTGCTGGACGACGCCACGTTCGTGCCCGGCTCGCTCAACTCCACCACCGGCTCCGCCGCCCTCGCGGGCAGCACCCTGACCTGGACCGGCACGCTGGCACCGGGTGGCGCCGCCACCATCACCTACAAGGTGCGGGTCAACTCCCCGGACCGCGGCGACCGCACCCTGGTCAACTACGTGGAGCCCACGGCGCCGGGCGGCTCCTGCGCGTCGGCGCGCGCCTGCACCGTCAGCATCGAGGTGAAGAAGAAGAAGGACCACAAGGACTGCGACAAGCCGGGTCACGGCAAGCCCGGTCACAGCCACGGTGACGGACCCGGACAGGGCGGCAAGCCCGGCCACGACGACGAGGACGAGCGCGGGGACCGCGAGGACGACGCGGTCGCCAACCACTGACGGCACGCGTCCGGACCCTTCCCGTGGGGTACCGCGGACGCGGTGAGGACTCCGGTCGTGACGCGTGCGAGTCACGCGAACCGGTCGGAGTCCATCGGGCCGTACCTGCCGACCGGCAGGTACGGCCCCGGGTCGCCGCACATCAGGTCAACCGGAACCCCGGGCCGGGATCCGTTCCCCGATCCGGGCCGCCTTCACGGCTCGGCGGCCGGCGCGGCCGGCCCGCCCGCCGAATCCGCGGGAGCCTTCGGCACGGCTCGACCCCAGCATCCGCAACGACTTGCTGGAACGTATCTTCGTGAGCCAGGATGAGGGGCTTCAACAGCTGCGCACGCGTCAGGAAACGGAAGAATCACACCAGGTCCCGGTATCACCCGGCCGGTTCGGGACCTTCCCGAATCTTCCGATGACGTGACGTGACGCGACGCGGCCTCTGACGGCACTCATCGAATGGGTGACGGACGAGCACACGCGGAACACGGGCGCGGACGGCGGTACCTGGCACACAGTCGGACCACACGGACACGAACCACGCGGGGCGGGAGCCCTGAACAGGGGTCGCACGCTGATGGAGTGCCGCCCGGCAGCGGTGTGTCAGCGGAAGAGGACTGGGGGCATGGTGGGGTTTTCCCGCGACATGAAGCGGCACCGCGACGAGCTGTTCAAGGGAGTCGCTCCGGTCGGACCCATGGAGCCGACCGCGTTGCTCACCTCCCTGTGCACCTATCTGACGCAGAGCGGCGGACGTGAGGTGCGTCTCATGCTGGCGGACTTCCCGCCCGGCACGGTGAGCGGACTGTGGATCGACATGGGGGACCTCGATCTCGTCGCGGTCGAGGCGCAGACCTCACCCGTGCACCAACTCGTCATACTCGGACACGAATTGTGGCACCGCAAGGAAGGCAGTTGCGGCCACCACGGCATGGCCACCGGCGTGGCTGCCGCCGCCCGCATGCTGGGCGAACGCTGGAACCTCAGCGAGGCCGTCATCCGCGTCGCCGCGCGGACCGACGGGGGCATCGAGGAGGAACGCCGCGCCGAGCTGTTCGGACGCATGCTCGCGACCAAGTTCCGTCCGTACCTCGACGGAGCTCCCGACCGCCTCGCCACCGACGACGTGGCAGGCCGCATCTGGGCCTCGCTGGAAGGCTGACCCGTGGAAACAGGCGTCAACTACTACGTACCCGCGGCCGTGGTGTTCCTCGTGCTGATCGCCAAGCTCCCCGCGCTGCTGAGGGGCTGGCGGCTCCCCATGGTGCGGACCGTCAACATCGCCCTGGCCCTGGGCTGCGCCGTGTTCACGTTCTCCGCCCCACCCACCATCGTCGTGGTCAACCGGTTCACGGGCGTGAGCAACTTCTCCGCCCCGCTGGTCTACGTCATGCTGTGCGCGTTCTCCTGCAGCTTCCTGGTGCTCATCGAGAACTGGCGCGCGGACTCCCGCCACCAGGCCATGGCACGACGCCGGGTGCGCCGTTGGAGGCTCGCCTACACCATCGTGGGCGTGATCATCATCGTCTGCTTCGTCCTGGGCGAGGCGCCGGACGAGCGACTGCGCGACTTCGACACCTACTACTCCGCCACACCGTTCATCCGCGAAATGATCTTCACCTATCTGCTCGCCCACTGCGTGGCCGTCGGGGCGGCCACGGTGGTCACCTGGAAGTGGTCGCTCGACATCAGGAAAGAAGCCCGGAAGGACTCGGCGACCGCGCAGGTGAGGTGCCTGTGGGCCGGTCTGGTCACCCTCGCCGTCGGCTTCTTCCTGGAACTTTCCTTCGGGATCGTCAAGTTCATCGGCTCACTGATCCGATCGCCCCAGCTCAACGAGGGCGTGGCACCACTCATCTCGCTCGCCGCGTTCGTGGTCTCCGCGGGGTTCCTGATCCCGGTGATCGGACAGCGCGTCATCGAACGCCTCTGGCAGCCGTGGCGGACCTACCGCACGCTCAACCCCTTGCACCGTGTCGTCCGCCCGACGAACCCCGACCCCGACCATGCGCCGCTCCTCACCCTGCCCTGGTACGCGGGCCCGGAGCAGCGGCTGCTCCACCGCGAGACGAGCATCCAGGACTGGATGCTCGGACTGCGCCCGTACTTCGACGACGACGTCCGTGAGCGGGCCCGGCGGCGTGCCGTCGATGACGGGGCGTCCGACGCCCACGCGGTCGCCGCGGGCCTGGCCGCCATGGTGCGGACCGCGGCCGGCAGCCGTGGCAGTGAGGAGAGGACCGAGAGCGAGGAGAGCCGGCGCGCGGTCACCGCGTACCGCGAGGCGGAAGCGGAGTACCGCGACCTCCCGGTACGGATCTCCCGCGCCCTGGTGGGCTGACCCGGGGGCCCGGGGGCCCGGGGGTCTCGTCGGCGCGAAGCGGCGGGACCGTATCCTGAGGCGGCGTACGCGGCGACCGCCGGTGCCTCACGCCGTCCGGCATACCCGGGCGGCGGCCACTCCGGGCACCAGGGACCCGGCGAGCGATCAGGAGCCGATAAGTGATCAGTCCGGCCGCAGCCGGGGCAGTGGCCCTGGTCGAACTGGGCATGGCCCTGACCCCGGGACCGAACATGATCCACCTCGCCTCCCGCGCGATCACCCAAGGCCGCAGGGCGGGCCTGGTCAGCCTGAGCGGGACCGCCGTGGGCTTCCTGTGCTACCTGATCGCCGCAGCCGCCGGCCTGTCCGCGTTGTTCGCCGCCGTACCGGTCGCCTTCACGGTGGTCAAACTCGCCGGGGCCGCCTACCTGGCCTACCTGGCTTGGGACATGCTCAAGCCGGGCGGCCGCTCGCCCTTCGCCCCGGCCCAGGACCTGCCCCCGGTGTCCGACGTCCGCCTGTTCTCGACGGGCCTGCTGACCAACCTCCTCAACCCCAAGATCGCCCTCATGTACGCCGCTCTCCTGCCCCAGTTCATGGATCCGCAGGCGGGTCCGGACTGGGCGCAACTGCTGCAGCTCGGCGGCGTGCAGATCGTCGTCGGACTCTCCGTGAACGCCCTGGTCATGCTGGGCGCGGCACGCGTGTCGGGGTTCCTCGCCGCCCGGCCCCGGGTGATGGCCGCCCAGCGGTTCGCGGCGGGCGGCCTGCTCGGCGTCTTCGCGCTGCGCACCGCCCTGTCCCGCACACCCGTCTCGGCCTGAGGAACCCCGACGGGGCTCAAGCAGGCCGAGGCCGCGAACGCCGGGGGAGTGGCGAACGGACGGGGCCCGCAGGCGGGTCGGGTGGTCGTGGGTGTGTGCGAGCCTTCGAGTGGAGTCTGCGTCGGCATCCCGGCTTCGGCTGGGCGGAGGCTGTCGGTGGCGGTTCGTAGGGTGCCCGGGTGAACATCGATGATCTTTCCTGGCAGGCACGCAACCATGGGGGCGTCCACCCTCGGATGGTGCGGACCCTTCTCGACCTCGGGCAGCTGGACCTGCTGATCCGGGCGGCGCGGGAGCGTGAGGACTGGAACTGTGCCGAAGCGGCGGCCCGGGAGTTGTGTGCGACCGGGGAGTTCGATCGGGCGCTGGCCCTGGTGGCCCCGTTCACGGATATCGGCTGGCGGGCCGCCGGGTGGGTCACCGCCGAGATCATGATCCGCCGGGGCGAGGGCGACGAGGCCCTCGCGATGGTGTGCCCGGAACCCGCCGAGCTGGGCGACGGCCACGTGTGCGCCCGCTACGCCGATCTGCTGTCGAAGGCCGGGCGGGTGGAAGAGGCCGTCGATGTGCTCGCGCCCCATCTCGGGGAGCACTGGCTCCGGTCCCGCCTGGTCGAGGTGACCGAGGGCCAGGGCCGCGACGACCTCGTTCTGGAGCTGCTCACGCGGGAAGCGGAGCGTATGGCGTGTGTGGAGGCCGTGGCGTGCGAGCGGTGCGGTGACTCCTGCGGGACGGGCCTGACCGACCGGTGGGACGTGCTGTTGCTGATCTCCCGCGTCCTGGAGCGCGCCGGGCGTGCGGACGAGGCCGTCGAGGTCCTGCGTGCCGAGCGGGCCTCGGGCCGGAGCCACCCCGTCAACTTCCCGGAGTACTACGCGGAACTCCTCGCCCGGCAGGGCCAGATCGAGGAGCTGGGGTACCTCGCCGCCGAGGACCACCGCTCCGCTCTCGATGTGTACGCGAAGGCGCTGGAGGACGCGGGGCGGGCGTCCGAGGCGGAGACCGTGCTGCGCGAGGGGATCGAGACCCACGACCACCCGAAGGACCGGGCGGCGCTGATGCGCCTCCTCGTCCGTCAAGGGAGGGTCGACGAAGCCGTCGAAACCGGTCGGCCCACCTATGAGTACTACGACTGCTGGAACTTCCTCGTTTGGGCGTTGGAACTGCTCGTCGACGACGGCCGGCCCGACCGGGCGCTCGAACTCCTGGACGGGCTCACCGTCGCATACGTCGAGGAGCACCCGTACCAGGTCCGCCACCTGCGGCTCTGGCTGCTGGGTGAGGCGGGTCGCTGTGCGGAGGGCATCTCGGAGGCCCTCGCCCTCGAAGAGCGGGAGTCGGGCGAGTGGGACACGGCGCTGGCGCGGCTCCTGGAGCGGGACGGACGACTGGAGGAGGCCCTCGCACTGCTCCGCTCCTCCACTCACCACATGGTTCACCACGACTTGCCCGACATGCTGATCAGGCACGACCGTCCGGCCGAGGCTCTCGATGCCATCCCCACGATCGCCGAGGCGCGCGCGACCGTCGAACGGCGGGAACGGGAGGCGGCGGAGCGACGACAGCAGGACGATCCCTGGTCTGCTGAGGGCGAGTTCACCCTGGAGCCCCCGTTCTAGCCAGGGGCGTACGCAGCACGGGTCCACCAGGCCGCCGAGATCATGGCCAGGTCGGTCTGAGACAGGACAATCGGGGTACACCGACGGCGGAGACCGGCGCGGATCGGCGGAGACCGGGCGGGAGACGGCGCTTACGGGGCTCATCCGGTGAAACCGCACGAATTCCGGACGGGTTCGCGCCAAGAAGCGCGGCACTTTCGGTCTCTCTTCGGTCGGACATGCCGCGTTAACCCTGCAAACAACGTCATTGAGCTAACTTGTTTCTTGACCAACCATTGACCGCCTCTTGGTGTGTCCAAGGGGTGTCAAGATTGCGGGAGGGCTGGATGTTGGCAGGTGTGACGGCCGGGACGGCATCCGTGCGTCGCGTCGCCGTCGCGCTCCCCGTCCCGTCCCGGTGCGAGCGACGGCATTCGCACATGCGCACGATACCCCTCGCTTCGCGGCCGAAGGCCGGTCCGGAACTGAGTCATCCGGAAAGACGTCGAGTGGCGGCGCCGGTCACGGTGACCGCTGCCCCGACGGGCCGGTAGACCCCCCCCCGGCACACACCGGCCCCGGCCCGGACGCACTCCCGTTCTGCTGCTGTTCACAGCGAAGAAGTGGTGCCCCCCATCCTGCCCGTCCGACGCGCCGTGCCGGCGCGCCAGGAGGAATGACCACGTATGCAGCCCCTCATCGACAACGCCCGTACCTTCGGACAGCGCCCTGAGGAGTTCGCCAAACTCGCCGAAGGCCAGTTCCCCCAAGTCCTGTTCATCTCCTGCTCCGACTCCCGGGTTGTGCCCGCACTGATCACCGGCGCAGCCCCCGGCCAACTGTTCGAGCTGCGTACGGCCGGCAACATCGTCCCGCCCCACACCCCCGAGCGGCCCACCTCGGAGGCCGCGACCATCGAGTACGCCGTGGAGGTCCTCGGCGTCCAGGACATCGTCGTCTGCGGCCACTCCCACTGCGGTGCCGTCGGCGCCCTGGTGCGCGGGGACGACCTCGACCCCGTCCCCGCCGTTCGGGACTGGCTCGCGTACGCCGCGACCCGACCGGTGTCGGCCGACCCGGACGACCCGGCCGCCGCCGCCTCCGTACAGCACCACGTCCTCGCCCAACTGCTGCGCCTGCGCTCGTACCCCTGTGTGGAGAAGGGGCTGGCCGAGGGCCGTCTCAGGGTGCGCGGCTGGTACTACGAAGTGCACACCGGCGCGGTGCTCGCGCACCGCGCGGACACCGATTCCTTCCAGGCCCTGTGAGCGGCCCCATGAACGCTGCGATCAAGATCCCCCACCTCAAGCACGACCTCGCCGCCTCCTTCGTCGTCTTCCTCGTCGCGCTGCCCCTGTGCGTCGGTGTGGCCGTGGCCTCCGGCGTTCCGGCCGAACTCGGCCTGATCACCGGCATCGTGGGCGGCATCGTCGTCGGTCTCATGCCGGGCAGCAGCCTGCAGGTGTCCGGCCCGGCCGCCGGGCTGACGGTGCTCGTCTTCGAGGCCGTCCGCGCCTTCGGACTGGCCGCGCTCGGCGTGATCGTGCTGGCCGCCGGGCTGCTCCAGATCCTCATGGGCGTCCTCAAACTGGGGCGCTGGTTCCGGGCCATCTCGGTCTCGGTGGTCGAGGGCATGCTGGCCGGCATCGGGCTCGTGATCATCGCGGGCCAGCTGTACGCGGCGGCGGGCCTCAAGGCGCCGGCGTCCGGCATCGACAAGATCGTGGGGCTGCCCGACGCGCTCGTCCGTGCAGTCGGCAGCACCACGGCCCTCACCTCGCTCGGCCTGGGCGCGGCCACCATCGCGGTGATGGTGCTGTGGAAACGGATGCCGAAACGCGCCCGAGCCCTGCCGGGCGCGCTGGCGGCGGTGCTCCTGGCCACACTCGCCTCGCTCGTGTTCGACCTCCCGGTCGCCACGGTGGAGGTACGTGGCCTGCTCGGGACGATCCAACTGCCGGGCGCCGACGCATTCGGCGGGTTGGCCCGGCCCGCCGTACTCGGCACGATCCTCGCGTTCGCGTTGATCGCTTCCGCGGAAAGCCTGTTCAGCGCGGCGGCCGTGGACCGGATGCACGACGGGCCGCGCACCGACTACGACAAGGAACTCATGGCGCAGGGCGCGGGCAACACCGTGTGCGGGCTGCTCGGCGCGCTGCCCATGACCGCCGTGATCGTACGGAGCTCGGCGAACGTCCAGGCGGGCGCCAGGACCAAGGCGTCGCGCGTACTGCACGGTGTATGGCTGTTGTTGTTCGCCGCGCTCCTGCCGTCCGTCCTGGAGCTGATCCCGCTGCCCGCCCTCGCCGGGATCCTGCTGCACGTCGGGTGGAAACTGATTCCGTTCCGGCAAGTCGTGGGGTTGTGGAGGGCGTACCGCGGTGAGGCGCTGATCCTCGTCGTCACGGCCGTCGCGATCGTCACGGTCAACATGTTCGAGGGCGTGCTGATCGGTCTGGCACTCTCGATCGCCAAGACGGCCTGGCAGGCCTCCCACGTCAAGCTGGAGGTCATCGACAAGGGCGCCGGTCCCGTCCGGGCGTTCCTGTCGGGCAACGCGACGTTCCTGCGGCTCCCGAAGATCCTCGACACCTTGGAGGCACTGCCCCAGAACCGTCCCGTGGAACTGGACCTGTCCGGACTGCACCACGTCGACCACGCCTGCCGCACTGCCCTGGAGAACTGGGCCGAGCGCCACAGCGGGGCCGACACCGAACCGGTGAGGGTCACCGCGCCGTAGGAGGGGGCGGGTGTCGCCCGGTGACCGTCCTCACCCGGGCGCGCCCGGTGTCCACTGCGCGGTGGACGGGCGCGGTCGCCGTCCACTCCACCGTGCCCGGGCGCGCCCCGTGTCGGCCGACGTGCGTGGTCCATCAGTTGGATTGAACGTGTTCAGAAAATCTGGCAGCATGGCGCGCGGAAAGGCCTGCCGGCCCGGGGGACGTCGATCCGTGTGCCCGCGGTACGAGTGGGCCGTGAGATCCGGGGGTCGGTACGACATGATCATCGCCTTGCTCGTCTTCATGCTCCTGGGCGTCGTGGCGGCCGTCGCGCCGGGTCTGGTCATCGGCTACGCCTTCGTCGCGGTGAGCGGCAACCTGTCGCTCACCGCGAGAATTCTTTCGCTGGTGGCCCTGGCGATCGCCACTGCGGCCCTGTGGCTCGGCCTGGGTGAACCCGCCAACGTCATGCTGGTACTGGCCATGTTGGTGTCGTTCCTCGCGACCCTCGCCTCGGGGGCCCTGTTCCTCGGGATCGAAGCGCGCAAGCGGCGCGCACCCCGCTTTCCCGCCCCCGTGTGGCAGAACTGGTGACCGCCCGCGCCCGCGATTCCGTGCCGGGGACGAGGGAGTCGGTCCGCGGCACCGCCGTACGCCCCGCCGCCATCCACCCGCACGACACCCGGAGCCCCGCCGGCCCCGGGCGGGCCCCGGGCTCTCCCCTCCAGGACGCCGCCGTGCGGACGATCCGTGCCCTCGTTGCTCTGACGGCCACTGCGGCCCTCGCCACGGCCTGCACCCAGGACGGCGGCAGCAGGCCCCGGGAGTGGGAACCCGACGACGCCCTCCAGCGGGTCCAACGAACGTTGGACGCCGACGACGCCGACACCACCCTCATCGCCGAGGCGTCCAAGTTCGTCGCCTCCGGGATGGACCAGACCCTCGATACCCCCGGCGACAAGCCCTACCGCTTCGACGTGGCCTGCGACACCCAGGGCGTACCGTCCATCACCCTGACCCTCACGCGCGGCGGAATCATCCGGACTTTCCAAGTCCGCTGCGGACACCGGCAAGTCGTACGGGTGAACGTCCCTGCCGGCCCGCCCGTCACCGCCAAGGTCCCTCCGATCGAGACCGACCCGCCGAGCGGCCTCATCGTGTGGAACCTCAGCACCCTCGAACCACCGGACGTGCGGGGCTGCCCGGACGACATCCGGGGCTGCGAGCCCTGACGCGCGGCACCGCGCGGACCGACTCGATCAGCGGCCCACGGCGACGACGGTCGCCGTACCGGGTGCCCTACCGGTCGGTGGGGCGCAGTTCGCGTTCCAGCGCGGCGAGGGCGAACGCGTGCACGGAGGTGTGCTGCCAGCGGGACCGCCCGAACATCACGTCCTCGGAGAGTCCGCTGAGCATGGCCACGGCCCGGATGGTGAACTCGGGAAGGTCCACGTCGGCGAAGTGTCCGAGGTCCCGGCCTTCGCGGAGGATGGCTTCCAGGCGTTCGTCCCAGCCGTCCAGCAACTCGGTGAGGACGCGTCGGCCCGCTTCGTCGTGGTGCTGGGTCAGTACCCGGGTCCACAGCGCGTAGCGTTCGTCGCCCTGGTCGCGGGGCAGGTAGAAGCGGACGAACAGGGCCAGCTTCTCGGCGGGCGAAGCGGCCTGGTCGGCGGCCTCCCGGAAGCGGGTCCAGAGGTCCGCCTGACTCCATGCGAGGACTTCGAGCAGGAGCCGGTCCTTCTTCCCGAAGTGGTAGAGGATGTGCCCGGTGCTCATCCCGGCCCGCTCGGCGATGTCCGACATCCGCAGGCCGGCCGTGCCCTTCTCGGCGATCACGCTGATGGCGGCCCGCATCGCCCGCCCCCGCGCCTCGTCCCCGCTGGACTGACGCCTGCGGTCGATCGGCGCCCGGAGGGCGGCGCCCGCCTCGGTATCGGCCGGGGCCCGGGATGCGGCGCCGGCCTCGGCGTCCGCCGACCCGGTCCCGCCGTCCCGTGACGGGTGGCGGTCGGAGGGCGAGGGCCCGGTCTCTGACGTCGGCATGAGCTCACTTTCGGTTCCGGAAATCCAGACCCGAAGTCTAGGTTCCCAAAATCTAGATTCTCAGTCTAGACTGAAAATCTAGTCAGAGCGATGGGGTGTGTGACGGCCGGTGTGCGCGGTCGCCCCGGCTGCCGGCGGCCCGCCTGTCCCACTCACCCCCGGGAGACACCCTCATGACGTCTGCATTCGATGTCGTCGAGACCTGTATCGCCGACCTGCGCGCAGCGCTGGAGAAGGGCGAGACGACCTCGGTCGGCCTGCTCGACGCCTACCTCGCGCGGATCGCCGCGTACGACCGGCCGGACACGGCCACCGCCCTGAACGCGATGGTCGTGATGAACCCCCACGCCCGCGCGGAAGCCGAGGCCTCCGACGCCCGCCGCGCCCACGGCCGGACCTTGGGGCCGCTGGACGGCATCCCGTACACCGCGAAGGACAGCTACCTCGCGAAGGGGCTCACGGCGGCGTCCGGCTCGCCCGCCTTCGAGCACCTCGTCGCGCAACGGGACGCCTTCGCGATCGAACGTCTGCGCGAGGGTGGGGCCGTCCTCATCGGCCTGACCAACATGCCGCCGATGGCGAACGGCGGAATGCAGCGCGGTGTGTACGGCCGAGCGGAGAGCCCGTACAGCGCCGACTGGCTCACCAGCGCCTACGGCTCGGGCTCCTCCAACGGCTCCGGCACGGCGACCGCGGCCTCCTTCGGCGCGTTCGGCCTCGGTGAGGAGACCTGGTCCTCGGGCCGCGCGCCCGCCTCGAACAACGCGCTGTGCGCCTACACCCCCAGCCGCGGCGTGATCTCCGTCCGCGGCAACTGGCCGCTGGTACCGACCATGGACGTGGTCGTCCCGCACACCCGCACCATGGCCGACCTCCTCGAACTCCTCGACGTGATCGTCGTCGACGACCCGCACACCCGCGGGGACCTGTGGCGCGCCCAGCCGTGGCTCGCGCTGCCCCCGGCCTCGCAGGTACGGCCCGCCTCCTACCCGGCCCTGGCACCCGGCGACGCCCCCGCCGCAGGCCGGGCCCTCGCCGGCAAGCGGGTCGGCGTGCCCCGCATGTACATCAACGCCGACCCCGACGCCGGAACGCACCCCGACGGCGGCATCGGCGGCCAGACCGGCCGGCGCATCGACACCCGCCCCTCGGTGATCACCCTGTGGGAAGCCGCCCGCCGTGACCTCCGGGACGCGGGCGCCGAGGTCGTCGAGGTCGACTTCCCCGTGGTGACGAACTACGAGTCCGACCGCCCCGGCGCCCCCTCCGTGTACACCCGCGGACTCGTCGCCCGGGACTTCCTCACCTTCGAGATCGAGGACCTGTCCGCCTGGGCCTGGGACGACTTCCTGCGCGCCAACGGCGACCCGAAGCTCCCCGGCCTGGCCGAGGTGGACGGGGAGCACATCTGGCCCAAGCAGGACGGCGAACTGCCCGACCGCTACGACGGCTTCGACGACACGATCGGCGACTACCCGCGCATCGTGCGCGAGCGCCCCTACGCCTCCCTCTCCGACATGCCGCACCTGGAGGAGGGGCTCCGCGGCCTGGAGGAAACGCGCCGGATCGACCTGGAGGAGTGGATGGACGGCCTGGGCCTGGACGCGGTGGTCTTCCCCGCGGTCGCCGACGTGGGCCCCGCCGACATGGACGTGAACGTCGCGTCCGCCGACCTCGGCTGGCGCAACGGGGTCTGGGTCGCGAACGGCAACCTGGTCCCCCGCCACCTCGGCATCCCGACCGTGACCGTGCCCATGGGAACCATGACGGACACCGGCATGCCCGTCGGGCTGACCTTCGCGGGCCGCGCCTACGACGACAACGCCCTGCTGACCCTCGCCGCGGCCTTCGAGGCCACGGGCAGCCGGCGCACGGTCCCGCCGCGCACGCCGCGCCTGACCGAGCGGTGACCTGACCCACCACGGCGCCGGGGCCCGGGACCGGTCCGGGCGGGGAGGACGTCACGCCACGCCCTCCCCGCCTTCGGCCGGCGGGCGAGGACGACCACCGGCAGGGCGGTGTGAGGGGGCCGGCCATCGCCGGCAGTCGCGTGCCGCCCTCCTCGTCCGACACCGGCCCGTTCCCCTCTCCGTCAGGAGACGGTGTGTCGGTGCCCGGCGGCCCAGCCCTCGTGTGCGCCCGCTGGTTCTCTCAGTCGTGGGTTCTGCCCGGGGCGACCGCCACCCCTCGGGGGCCCGAGGCGCCCGTGATGAAGGTCTGGTCGACGCCCTGTCCGTCGAGTTCCGCCCGGCCGATGGAGTCGGAGAAGGCGTTGGCCCAGTAGACGTGCCCGGCGTCGACCGCCACGTTGGCGGGGCCGGAGGCGCCGACGATGAAGTTCTGGTCGACGTTCCCTCCGTCACGGTCAGCCCGGCCGATGGTGTGGGTGGAACTGTTGGTCCAGTAGATGTGGTGGGCGTCGACCGCCACGCCCCGGGGGCCCGAGGCCCCCGTGATGAAGGCCTGGTCGACGTCCTGCCCGTCGAGCCCGGCCCGGCCGATCGTGTCGGAGCCGGCGTTGGACCAGTAGATGTGGTGCGCGTCGACCGCCACGCCGAAGGGGCCGGGGGTCGCGACGATGAAGTTCTGGTTGACGTGCCGCCCGTCGCGGTCCGCCCGGCCGATGGTGTTGGTGCCGCCGTTGGTCCAGTAGACGTGGTGCGCGTCGACCGCCACGCCCCGCGGGCCCGAGGCACCCGTGATGAAGCTCTGGTCGGCGTGCCGGCCGTCGAGTCCTGCGCGGCCGATCGTGTCGGAGCCGTTGTTGGCCCAGTAGATCGCCGAGGTGCCGGCTGCCATGCCTGCGGGGTTCGAGGCACCTGTGACGAGGCTCTGGGTGGCCTTCGTCCCGTTCACCCGGGCGCGGCCGACCGTTCCGGTCGTGAAGTTGCTCCAGTACACGTGCCGCGCCGATCGCCCGGAGCCGCGCGGCGCAAGGGCCTGGCGCACCCCGGGCCTTCCTCCGCCGGCCGCGAGGACGGCCGTCAGGGAGACGGACGTCGGCCCGTTCGCGCGGTCCGCGGTGTTGGTGAGGGTGAAGGTCTGTGTTGCCGTCCGGCCGGGGACGCCGGCTGCGAAGGCGTAGGTGTCCGCTCCGGCCGTCGGCGACCAGGACGGCGCTGACCGGGGGAGCGCCGCGACGTCGGGTCCCGTCGCGGCCATGAGGAGTGCCACGGATGCTGCGGCCGTCGCAACAACCACCGGTGTCGACCTCTTCATCGGTTGTTCTCCTCTGATCGCGGCTCGTGGATCAGAGGCACTGCTTCCCCCTCCTCGCGGTGTCGGTCGGCAGCCTCCGGCACAACGACCCGAATGGGGGCCTCGTGGTTCCGGCGGCGCCGCGCCCCGGCAGCCGGTCCGCACGTGCGTGCTCCCGGGCGGCGTACTGCGCCGGCTTCGCGACGCACTCCTGCCAGGGGCGTCCCGCGGACCACGGCGGGCTGCGTTCATAGCGGACGGAATGCTGGCTTCCGCAAGGACATGATTACGAATGAGCCTTTTCGGCCAGGATCGATCCGGTTACTTACGGTAAGGATCGCCGCTCGGCGCCCTCGCATCCCCCTGTCCCCCCTTGCTCCGCCACCCTCGCGTCACCTCGGCGGTCCGCCGGAATTTACGTGGCCATACCCCTGGTAGTGCGAAAGATTTCCCGAGCTGTGTCCGTGACGCCGCAAAACAAGTCCGAAACTGACAGGTTTGCTTTGACTGTTGCGCGATCGATCAGTGAATGTCGTTCACATGTCCGACACAAACCGCGCCGCCCCGGGTGACACCCGTGGCCCCATGCGCTCGCGTGACTTCCGACTGCTGCTCGCGGGAGCCGCCACCGGACAGTTCGGTGCCCAAGTGACCCTGGTGGCACTGCCCCTCGTCGCCGTCCTCGTGCTCGACGCCCCCGCCTTCCAGGTGGGCCTGCTGACCGCGGCGGAGACGGCCGCCTTCCTGCTCGTCGGCCTGCCCGCCGGAGCACTCACCGACCGCATGCGCAAACGGCCCCTGATGATCCGGGCCGACCTGGTGCGCGCCGCGGCCATGGTGAGCATCCCGGCGGCCGCGCTCGCCGACGTCCTGACCATGGCCCAGCTGTACGCCGTCGCGCTCGTGACCGGCGTGGCCACCGTGTTCTTCGACGTCGCCCACCAGAGCTACCTGCCCCAGATCCTGCCCCGCGACCAGCTCGTCGCGGGCAACGGCGCGTTGGAGACCGTCCGTTCCACCGCCCACGTCAGCGGTCCCGGCGTCGGCGGCGGCCTCGTCCAACTCGTCGGGGCACAGTTCGCCGTCGTCGTCGACGCCCTCGGCTACCTGCTCTCCGCCCTCTTCCTCCATCGGATCGAGCGGGCCGAGGAAGCACCCGAACCCGCCGCGCCCGGCGCCTCGTTGCGCAAGGAGATCAGCGAGGGGGTCCGCTTCGTCTTCGGCCACCCCCTGCTGCGCGTCATCGCCCTCACCACCGGTCTCGCCAACCTCTGGACGGCCGTCCTCATGGCCACGCAGACCGTCCATCTCGTCCGCACCGTCGGACTGCAGGCCGGCGGGCTCGGGCTGGTGCTGTCCGCGTCGGCCGTCGGCGGGCTCCTCGGTGCCCTGTGCGCCGGGCGCCTCGCCGCACGGCTGGGACAGGCCCGGGTCATCCTCCTGTCGCTCCTGGTGACCGGCCCGTTCGCACTGCTGTGGCCCCTGTCCGCGCACGGTCTCTCCGGGGCGGTCCTCTTCGCCACCGGATCGGCGGTCGTCTCCTTCGGGGCCGTCGTCTACAACGTCGCCCAGGTCAGCTTCCGCCAAGGGATGTGCCCGCCCCGCCTGCTGGGCCGGATGAACGCCACCCTGCGCTTCCTCATGTGGGGCACCCTGCCCATCGGCGCGCTCATCGGCGGCGCCCTCGCCCAGACCTACGGATCGCGCACGGCCCTCCTCTGGTGCGCCGTCGGCATCCTCGCCGTCCCCCTGCCGCTGCTGCTCTCCCCGCTGCGCCGGATGCGGGACCTCCCCGGTCCGCACGACGAAACCGGCGCCGACGGAACACCGCAGGGCACGGACCCGGCCAACGCCGACGAGGACGAACGGCCCGCCCCCGCACCCGCCGGCTGACCACCGCCCACCGACTCCACCGCCCCACCCCGCGCGGCCGAACCCGGCCACGACCAAGAGGACCCCGTGCTCAGCATCACGAGTCAGTACCTGACCCGATACCGGCGTCTGGCCGCCGACCGGCCCGAAGCCCTGCTGCCCGTCACCGGAGCCCAGCGCCGCTTCCTGCTGGTGCGTTCGCTGGACCCGACGGGCCGCCCCGACGTGGTGCCCATGTTCTTCGCGTTCCCCTCCGGAACCATCGACCCCGAACGCCTGGGGGCGGCGGCCCGCAGGCTCGCCGCCCGACACACCGTCCTGCGCTCGCGGCCCGGCGTCCTCCGGGGCACCCCCGTACTGCGCGTCGCCGCACCCGAGGACGCGGACATCCGCGTCACCCGGCCCGACACCGCCCCGGGCGAGCCGGCGGTCGCCGCGCTCCGCCGCGCACTCGCCTCCTGGGATCCGCAGGGCCCCACCATGCGACTGTTCCTCGTGCACGACGAGGAACGCGCGCAGGACGTCCTCGCCATCGCCCTGGACCACGCCGTCTGCGACGGACGCTCGCTGGCGCGGATCGTCGACGAACTCGGCGCCGCCTACGGCGAAGAAGCCACCGACCCCGCCACCGCGGCGGGAGAGACGACAGCCGAACTCGCCGCCTACGAGGACGCGGTCCTGCGGCAACTCGCCGCCGAGGAAAAGGGCGAGACGCCCGCGGCGGCCGCGTACTGGGCGGACCGGCTGCGCACCCTGCACACCCACGCCACCGCCCCGACCCCGACACCCCGTCCCGCACCGGGACCCGAAGGGGCACCCTCCAGCGGCGCCGCACAGGCCCTGCTGCCCGCGCCCGACGGCGGAGTCTCCTTCCCCGGGCTGCTCGACGCCTGCCGCTCCGCCGCCCGCGAGCTGTACGGCCCGGACCGCACGGTCCCGCTCGGCTACCCGTGGGGTGGCCGCCCCGCCGGAGCGGAGCCGGTCATCGGCTGCTTCCTCAACACCCTCGTCTTCCCCGCCGACACCGGCCACGGACCCGGCACCGAGGCCACCGCCGACGCGTGGTGGGACGACCTCGACCGCGCCGACATCCCCTTCGACGCGGTCGTGAACGCCGTACGGGCCACCGGCTCGGGCTGGACCGGAGGCCTGGACGGACTGCTCACCGTGGACGACGACAGCCGTCGCCCACCCCTCACCCTGGCCGGCGTCGAGGGACGAGAGGTCCACGTCGACGGCCGACCCGTCCGCGGCCCCTTCGCCGTGTCCGTCACCCAGGGCGCGGAGACCCGGCTGCGGATGGTGTGGGACCGGGCGGTACTCGACGACGAGACCGCGAACCGGGCGTTCGCCGCGCTCACCCACGCGCTGCGCCCCTGACCGTGTGCCGGGGACCGCATCCGGCCCCCGCCACCGCGGCCCGCCACGGCCGCAGACGCCCCGCGTCGCCCCTCACGCCCCCGCAGCCCCCGGGACCGACCCGGCAGCACGGCACGCGCCCGCACCGCCGGGCCGTGCCCCACGCGCTCCCCCCACAGCATCCCCGCACGTCCCGAAGGGCAACGGCACCGCGCGACCCGCGGCGCCGCCCGTACGAAAGCCGGACACGACCGTGACCGGTACCGAAGACCGACCCGACAACCTCAGGGATCGCCCATGCTTCCCCTCTCCTCCTCGCAGGAGATCGTCTGGCTGCACGAGCAAATGCAGCCCGGCAGCCGCGCCTACAACTTCACCGCCTCGCTGGACCTGTGGGGCACGCTCGACGCCGAGGCCCTGCGCCGCGGACTCGCCGCCACCCTGGCCCGCCACGCCGGCCTGCGGCTCGAACTGGTCGCCTCCACCGCTCCCGTTCCGCAACAGCGGGTCGCGGAGCACTGCGTGCCGAGGCTGCACACCGTCGACCTCAGCACGGAGGAGGACACCGAGGCGGCGTTCGCCCGCCTCCTGCGCACCGAGGCCGAGACCCCCCTCGACACCTTCGAGGCGCCACTGATCCGCTGGACCCTCGTACGGCTGGCCGAGCGCCACCACCGGCTGGTCCACGTCGAGCACCACCTGATCCACGACGGCCACTCCTTCGCGATCCTGCTCGACGACGTCTTCCGCGTCTACCGCGCCCACGTCCTCGGCGAGACCCTGGAACTCCCGGCCGCCTCCTCGTACGCGGACCACGTCCAGGAACGCGTCGAGGGCGCCTACGTCCCCGAATCGCTCGACTTCTGGCGCGCAGAACTGCGCGACCGGCAGCACGACCTGCCGCTGCCCGGCCTGACGCGCCCCGGCGCCCGCCGCAGGCACCGCGGCGGACAACTCCGCCAGACCATCGGCGCCGACCTCGCCGAACGACTGCGCGGCCACGCCCGCACCCGCGGCCTCACCCCCTTCTCCACGCTCCTCGGCCTGTTCGCGGAACTCCTGCGCCGGCACAGCGGACGCTCCCGCATGGTCATCGGCACCGCCGTCGGCAACCGCCCCCTCGGCTACGAGGACGCCGTCGGCATGTTCGTCAACACCATCCCGCTGCCCTTGGCCTTGGACGCCGCCGTCCCCGCCCAGGACACCATGGACGAGATCACCGACACCCTCATCCGGGCCCTGCCGCACCAGGACGTACCGGTCCAGGAACTGACCCGGGCACTGGGCATGCACACCTCCGGCGCCGACAACCCGCTCTTCTCCGTCATGTTCAGCGCCCACGACGCGCCCCTGCCCGAGATCGACGTACCCGGCCTCGACATCACCCTCTTCGAGGGCTTCAACACCGGCACCACCCGCTTCGACCTCGACGTGGTCCTCCTCCCGGACGACCGGCGCGGCGTCACCACCCGCCACGGCGCCCCCGGCATGACCCTCGTCTGGGACTACGACATGGACCTCTTCGGCGAGGACGTCGCACGGCTGCTCTCCGGCCGCTTCCTGGACCTGCTGCGCGCCTACCTCGACACCCCCGCGAGCCCGCTCGCCGATCTCGATCCCGCCCCCGTGGAGCCGGCCGCCGACCCCGTGCCCGTCCCGGCCGACCGCGATCCGCTGGACCCCGTGGCCGCGCACCACCCGTCGCTGCCGGCCCTGCTCTGCGGCGCCCGCCGGCTGACCTACGGCGAACTCGACGCCCGCGTCGCCTCGCTCGCCGAGCGGCTGAAGGCCGCGGGCGTCACGCCCGGCCGGCCGGTGGCCGTGGTCCTGCCCCGCGGAACCGACTCCGTCGTCGCCCTGCTCGCCTGCCTGCGCACCGGCGCCGTGTACTGCCCGCTGTCCCCGTCCGACCCGCCGGCCCGGCTCGCCCTGCTGCTGGAGCGGCTCGACCCGGCGCTCGTCCTCACCGGTGACGCCACCCCGGCCCTGCCCGACGCACTGCCGACCGCCCGGATCGACGCCCCGGTCCTGCCGCCGGCACGCGACGGCGCCTTCCTTCCCGGCACCGCGTACGTCATCCACACCTCCGGCTCCACCGGCACCCCCAAGTCCGTCGCCGTGGGCCCCGACGCCCTCGTGCACCACATGACGGCCGCCGCCGACCGGTTCGGCCTCATCACCTCCGACCGGGTCCTGATGTTCGCCCAGCCGTCCTTCGACGTCGCGCTGGAAGAGGTGCTGCCCGCCCTCCACGCCGGCGCGTGCCTGGTCCTGCCCGAGCACGAGGTGCCCACCGGAGCCGAGCTCACCGCACTGCTGGCCGCCGCCCGCGTCACCGTCGCCAACCTGCCCACCAGCTACTTCCTCGCCACCCGCGAGGACCTGCGGCCCGCCCTGCGGGACGGGGGCTGGACCCCCCGGCTCCTGGTCCTCGGCGGCGAGCGCCTCCCCGTGGAGGCACTGCGCGGCGTCCTCGCCGACACCGACGCCACCGTCCTCAACGCGTACGGCGTCACGGAGGCGGCCATCAGCTCGACCGTCCACGAGATCTCCCGCGACGCCCTCGTCGAGGGCGCCGAGATCCCGCTGGGCACCGAACTCCCGGGCGAGCGGATCCACGTGCTCGACGCCCACCACCGTCCGCTGCCGACCGGCGCGGTCGGTGAACTCGCCGTCGCCGGACCCGGCCTCGCCGAGGGCTACGCGGGCAACGAGGCGGTGACCGCCGCCCGCTTCGTCACCGTCGACGCACTCGACGGGCAGCGCGTCTACCTCACCGGCGACCTCGGCTACCGCGGCCTGGACGGCCTGCTCTACTTCCTCGGGCGCCGCGACAACCAGATCAAGCTGCGCGGTCACCGCATCGAACTGGAGGAGATCGAGGCCGCGGCCTCCGCGGTGCTGGGCGGCCGCTCCTGCGCCGTCGTCCTCGACCGCGAAGGCCCCGGCGGCCCGCGACTCGTCGGCTTCCTCGAAGACGGCCCCGACGGCGTCGACTTCGACGAGAAGGCGCTCCACGCCGAGCTGGGCCGCCGCCTGCCCGGCCCCCTCGTGCCCGCCCGATGGGCCTCGCTCGACACCATGCCGACCCTCGCCGGCGGCAAGCCCGACCGCACGGCCCTGTCCCGCCGGGCCGCGGAACTCGACTCCGGCGACCACGCCCACGCGAACGACACCACGGCCGGAACCGGGATCGATGCCGTTGCCGGGGCCGACGCCGGAACCGGTGACGGCGCCGGGACCACGCCCGCCGCCACCGCCGTATCCGACGACCCGATGACGGCGCTGCTCACCGAGGGCTGGAGCAAGGTGCTCGGCCACGGCCGGATCGACGCCCGCTCCCACTTCTTCCACAGCGGGGGCCACTCCCTGCTGGCCGCCGAGCTGGCCGCCTGGCTGGAGCCCCGGCTGGGCACGCGCCCGCCGCTGCGGGTGCTCTTCCGCAACCCCGTCCTCGCCGACCAGGCCGAAGCCCTCGCCGCCACCGCCCTTTCCACGGAGTCGTGATGACCCAGCCCCCGACCGCCCCCGCCACGTTCCTCGACGCCACCGCTGCGGTCAGCGTCGCCCACGGGCCCGCCGCCGAACCGACCGGCGTGCTCGCCCGCTTCGAGGACTGGACCCGGCTCGCCCCGCAGGCCCCGGCCGTGATCGACAGCGCCCGTACCTGGACGTACCAGGACCTCGACGCGGCGGCCGAGCAGGTCGCCGCCGCCCTGCGCGACCGGGTGCGCCCCGGCGACCTGGTCGGCGTCTGCCTCGACCGGTCCACCGCCCTGGTGGTGACCGCCGTGGCACTCGCCCGGATCGGCGCGGTCTACCTGCCGCTGGGCCCCCGCCCCGGCGAACGCCGCACCCAGGCCGTCACCGAGGACCTCGACGTCGCCTGCCTCATCGGCGACCCCGGAGTCCTGCCCGCGGGACACCGCGACGGAGAGCACCTCCCGCTGCCGCTGCCCACCGACGGGGTCAACGCCCCCGCCGCCGCCGTCGCGGCCTTCACCGACTCCGACCGCGGCACCCGGCGCGCACCCGGCAACGCCCTGTACGCCGTCCTCACCTCCGGCTCCACCGGCCGCCCCAAGGCGGTCGCCGTCGCCGAGAGTTCCCTCTCCGTCGCCCTCGACTGGTACCGGGCCGAGACCGGCCTGGCACCGGGCGACCGCCAGTCCCTGCTCATCGGCGTCGCGTTCGACCCGCACCTGCTGGAGCTCTGGGCCGGGCTGACCTCGGGAGCCGCACTCGTCCCCGCGCCGGACGACACCCGCTGGGACTCGCGCGTCCTCACCGACTGGTGGCGCGACCGCGCCCTCACGCACGCCGTCGCCGCCACCCCGACCGTCGAACCGCTCCTGGACCGTCCCTGGCCGCAGGACCTCGCGCTCCGCCACCTGGTCGTCGGCGGCGACCGCATGCGCCGCCGGCCCGGCACCGACGTCACCGCCACCGTCCACAACGCCTACGGCCCCGCGGAAGCCACCGTCGTCACGACCATCCACACCATGCGCCACACCGACCCGGAGGCCGGCGAGCAGGCCCCGCCGCCCATCGGCACCGCGCTGCCCGGCGTGACCCTCGTCGTCACCGACGACGACGGCCGGCCCGTCCCCCGCGGGCAGGACGGTGAACTGCGCGTCGGCGGCCACTGCCTGGCCCTCGGCTACCTCGACCCCGAACTCACCGCACGCCGGTTCACGGCACCGCCGCAGCAGCCGGAGCTGTCGTCCGTCGACCGCCTCTACCGCACCGGCGACCGGGTACGGATGAACGCCGACGGCAGCCTGGACTTCCTCGGCCGCCTCGACGACCAGGTGAAGATCAGCGGAGTGCGGATCGAACTCGCCGAGGTGGAAGCCGCCTTCGAGCAGGACCCTCGGGTGCGCGGCGCCGTCGTCACCGTACTGCGCGACAGCTCCGGCCACGGCAGTCTCGTCGCACACCTGCGGCCGGCCGACGACACCGCACCGGACACCGGGGAACTCCTCGACGCGGTCCGTGCCTGGCTGCCCGAACAGGCCGTCCCCGGCACCGTACGGATCGTCGACGGGTTCCCGCTCGACGCCAACGGCAAGGTCGACCGGCCCGCCCTCGCCGCCCGGGTACCGGCGCCCGGAACCGCCACCGCGGACGGGCCCGCCGGCACGGATGCCGACGCCGACGCCGGCGACGCCGAGCGGCTCGTGCTGGAGACCGTACGCGACCTCCTCGGCCGGCACACCGTCGTCCTCGGCGACAACTTCACCGACATCGGCGGCACCTCCATCGTCGCCGCACGGCTGCTGGCCACCCTCGAACGCGAGACCGGAGTGCGCCTGCGCGCCTCCGAACTGCTCCGCAGCACGGACCTGCGCGCCTTCGCCGCCCTCCTCGACCAGCGCCGGACCCCGCAGCCGGCAGGAGCCTGACATGACCCTCATCCTCCCGATGCCCCTCGACCAGCAGCACGTCGCCCGGGACGGCGCGGCCCTGCCCGCGCTCGTCGCACGGCACGCCGCCCTCACCCCCGACGCCCTGGCCGTCGTCGACGGCGACACCACCCTCACCTACGGCCGGCTCCTCCGGGCCGGCCACGCCCTCGCCGCCCACCTGCGCGAGCACGACGTGACCCGCGGCGACCGGGTGGCGCTGCTGACGGCACGGTCGGCCCGCACGGTCGTGGCCCAGCTCGGCCTGTGGCTGGCCGGAGCCGTGTGCGTACCGCTCGACCCCGCGCAGCCCCGCCCCCGTACCGAGGCGATGATCGCCGACGCGGAGGTGACCCTCACCGTCGGCGACGCGAAACTGCTGGACGCCACCGCCCTCCCCGGCCCCGTCCTCGCCCTGCCCGAGGAACCGCTCACGGACGGCCGGCCGTTCGACGACTCGGACCCGGACGGCCCGGCGTTCATCATGTTCACCTCCGGCTCCACCGGCCGCCCCAAGGGCGTCCTCGTGCCGCACCGGGCCATCGCCGAGCTGGTCACGGCACCCGACTACGTGACCATCACCGGCCGCGACCGCGTCCTGTTCCACTCGCCCATGACCTTCGACGCCTCGACGTTCGAAGTCTGGGCCGCGCTCGCCAACGGCGCCGCCGTCGTCGTCTGCACCGAACAGCGGCCCACCCTGGAGGACCTCGCCCGGCACGTCGAACGGCACTGCGTGACCGTGGCGTTCTTCACCACGGCCCTCTTCCACCAGCTCGCCGCGCGCCGCTCCCGCGTCTTCGCGCAGCTCCGCTCGGTCGTCGTGGGCGGCGAGGCGATGGCCGCCGCACCGGCCCGCGAGGTCCTCACCGCCTTCCCCTGGCTTGAGCTCGTCAACGGCTACGGGCCGACCGAGACGACCACCTTCGCGACCGCCCACCGGGTCACCGCACAGGATTGCGCCGGGGCGATCCCGATCGGCAGGCCCATCAGCGGCGCCACGGCGCACGTCCTGGACGCCGACGGCCACCCGGTGGCCGACGGCGACCGGGGCGAACTGTGGATAGGCGGCAGCAGGCTCGCCCACGGATACACCGGCCTGCCCGAACTCACCGCGGAACGGTTCGTCGAACACCCCGCCACCGGCGCGCGGCGCTACCGCACGGGCGACATCGTCTCCCTCCGCCCCGACGGCAACCTCCAGTTCCACGGCCGCAACGACGACCAGGTGAAGGTCCGCGGATTCCGCATCGAACCCGCCGAGGTCGAGCACGCCCTGCGCGAACAGCCCGACGTGGACGACGCCGCCGTCACCGTCGACGGCGCCGGCACCACCGAAGCGCGCCTCGTCGCGTTCGTCGTCGCCGCGCCCGGCCCCGTACCCTCCGCCGCGACGCTCCGCGAACGGCTCACCTCCGTCCTGCCCGCCCACCTCGTACCCGACGCCGTGACCGTCCTGGACCGGCTCCCCCTCACCCCGGCCGGCAAGGTCGACCGGGGCGCCCTCACCGCACACGCACACGCCGCCGAAGGCCGCCCCGCAGGCGAGCCGGCGCCGCCGATGACCCCCCTGGAGCAGGCCGTCGCCGAGGTGTGGAGCCAAGCCCTGGGCACCGAAGTGACCCATCCCGACGCCGAGTTCCTCCTCGTCGGCGGCCACTCCCTCCTCGCCCTCGTCGTCACCGAGGACCTGCGCGAGGAACTCGGCGTGGAGATCACCCTCGCCGAGTTCTTCGCCGCGCCGACCGTCGCCGCACAGGCCGCACTCGTCGAAACCGCCCTCCTGGCCGCCCACGCGGACCTCCACCCCGACACCCCGGAGCACAGCGATGTCCACTGACGCCGACTCCGCGAGCCACGACAGCCGACAGCAGCTCCAGCGGGAACTGCTCCGCCGCGCCCGGGCCGGCACCACCCGGGGCACGAGCACCCCGCAGGAGGCCCGAACACCCCGACCCGACGGCGCACCGCACCCCGAGTGCGCCCCCCTCTCCCGCGCGCAACGGCGCATGTGGCTGATGGAACGGCTCGGCGGCACGGGCGACTCGTACCACGTACCGTTCGCCACCCGGGTGCGCGGCCCGTTCGACGTGGCCGCGTTCGCCACCGCCCTCACCTCCCTGGTGGCCCGGCACACCATCCTGCGCACCCGCTACACCGAGCACGACGGCGAACCCTGCCAGGAAGTGCTCCCGACCCCGCGGACGGTCCCCGTACACGTCTTCGACACCGACGAGGCGCAGGCCACGAGCCTGCTGCGGCGCGAGACGGCCCGACCGTTCGACCTCGCGGCCGGCGAGGCCGTCCGGGCGCTCGTCCTGCGCCACACCCCGCATGACCACACCCTGCTGCTCACGTTCCACCACATCGCCGTGGACGGAGCCTCCTTGGAGACCGTCGCCGGCGAACTCGCCGACCTCTACACGGCCGTCACCGGCGGCACGCCCCGGCGCACCCTCGCCGCGGCACCCCGGTACGCCGACCACGCGCGCCGCGAGCACGACGGGCTGCCCGGCGCCGAGCGGGACCTGGAACGCTGGAGCGCACTCCTGGCCGACGCGGCCCCGCCGCGCCTGCCCCGGCCCGCGGCGGCGCCCGCGCCGCACACCCCCGGGCGCCCCGCAACCGTACGCACCGTGCCGCTCGCGCCCACCGTGCCCGATGCCCTGCGGACACTGGGCGCCCAGCGGCAGGCCACCCTCTTCGCGGTGTCGCTCACCGCGGCCTTCGCCGCCCTGCACCGCCTCACGGGCGACGACGACCTCGTCATCGGCGTGGCCGGCACCCACCGCAGCGGAAGCGCCATGCGCGGCCTGGTCGGCCTGTGCGTCAACACCCTGCCCGTCCGGGTGGACCTCTCCGGCCGGCCGTCCTTCACCCGGTTGCTGCGCCGGGTGGGCGACGCGCTCCTCGAAGCCCAGCAGTACCGCCACGTCCCCTTCGACCTGGTCCTCGAACGCCTCGGCGCCGGCGCGCGCGGCGCCGACGGCACCGCACTGGTCCGCGTCACCTCCGACGTCCTCGGCGAACCGACGGTGCTGCGGCTCCCCGGCACGACGGCCGAATACGTCGACCTCCCCTCCGACGGCGCGAAGTTCAACCTCTCCTACGGCCTGGACCTGGGCGACCCGGACCGGCCCCGGGCCCTCGTCCAGTACGACGCCGGCGCCCTGGACGACGCCGCGGCGGAGGCAGCCGTACGGGACTACGCGGCCCTGCTCGACGCGGTGGCGGCCGACCCGGAACTCGACCCGGGCTCCCTGCCGTTCCCCGACGGCAGCACCCCGCACGAGGTCTCCCCGGCCGGTGCCCGCCACCCGGCCGCCCGGGCCCTGAGCGCCCACCCGATGGTCGCCGACGCCGCGGTGGTCGAGTCCGAGGGGGGACCGGCCGTGGCCTACGCCGTACTGAACGACAGCGCCGGCCCGTCCGGCCACGAACTCCTCGGCCTGCTGCGCCGCACGCTCGCCCCCGAGGACGTCCCCGCCGCGGTCACCCTGCTCGACGAACTGCCGCGCACGGCCGCCGGACCGGCGGACCACGCCCGGCTGCCCGGACGGCCGTCCGCACCGGACGCCCCCTCCGGCGCCCGCGCCCGGTCGGTCACGGACGCCTTCGCCGCCGTGCTCGGCCTCAGCCCGTCGCCGTCGCCGGACGAGGACTTCTTCGCGCTCGGCGGCCACTCCCTGAAGGCCGTACAGCTCGCCGAACGGCTGCGCACGGACCTCGGGCTGCCCCTCACCGGTCTCGACGTGCTCCAGGCCCGCACCCCGCGGGCGCTGACCGCGCTCCTCGACGGACGCGCGGCACAGCAGGTCGCCGCGAGGACCGCGAGCCGGCCCGCCGCCCGCTCCCGGGACGTCCGTCCGGGCACGGTACTGGTCACCGGAGCCACGGGCGGTGTCGGCGCGTTCGTCGTACGTGAACTCGTCGCGCAGGGGCGCCCCGTGCTGGCACTGGCCCGGCCCGAGTCCGCCCATCTGATCGCCGCCGACGGCGTCGACGTGATCGAGGGCGACCTCACCGACCTGGCCGGCCTGCGGGACGCCGTCGCGCAGGCCGACGCCGTCGTCCACGCCGCCTGCACCTTCACCCGGCACGACGTCGACCTGGCGGCGATGGAGACGATGGTCGACGCCTGGCGGCGCGGACCGTTCGTCTTCGTCAGCAGCGTCGATGCCTACGGCCACCCCACGACGGCCCGGGTCGTCGAGGAATCGGCACCCCACGACCCCATCAGCCCGTACGGACGCGCCAAGCTCGCCTGCGAGGACCTGCTGCTCCGCGCCGCCGGGACGGAAGGACGCGGCGGCGCCAGCGCCGTGCGGTCGCCGATCGTCTGGGGCGCCCACGACCGGCTCCGCGAACAGCTGCGCTGGGGCGCCCTCGGGACGCTCTACCAGGCCGCCGAGCACGGCCGGCCCCTCGACCTGCCCCGACCCGGCACGGGCGGGCACCCCTGGTACGGGGCGGCCTGGGTGCACGCGGCCGCGCTGGCCCGCGCCGTGGCGGAGTGCCTGGGCCGGCCCGTCCACGGAGTCGCCAACGCGTGCAGCGGCCACGTCTCCTGGCACGACCTGGCCCGGGACCTCACGGACCTGCTCGGCACCCGGGCGGACCTCCGGGAGACCGACGCGGTACCGCAGGACCTCGACCACCGCTGGCACTACGACAGCACCCGCCTGGCCCGCCCCCTGCGGCCCCTGCCCGGGGAGGACCGCCGCACCGTCCTGGCAGAGATGATCACCGCCATGACGCGGGCCGACGCCTGACCCACCACCACCTCCGCCCGCCCTGCTCCGGGCCGACCGGCCCCGCCCCTGACCGACACGGTCGGTGGGACCGGGGCGGGCGGGGGCCGGTGGGATCATGGCGTACCATTGATCTTGAGCTCGCCGCCCGGAACCGGGTGTGCAGGTCTCTCGCGTTGGTGGTCCAAGGAAAGACACCCCACTTCCCGTGGGGGGATGCAGGTGCAAGGCCTGCCCAGCGCTCCACCGAGTCCCGCCGACTTCCTCGGGGAAGCCGGCGGGACTTTTTTCGTGTGCCCGCCGATGCCGCCCGTCGGATGCCTTCGCGGACGCTGAACGTCAGGCTCGGACCATCGTCCAGAGGCTCAGTCGGGCAGCGCCACGGTGAGGTCCACTTCGATGAGCTGCCCCGTGAAGCCGAGCTGCGCAACGCCCAACAGCGTGCTGGCCGTGGTGAACGCCGGTCCGAGGGCAGAGTCGGTCAGCCGATGCCAAGCGGCGCCCAGGTCGTCCCTGTCGTCGCTCCGCACATGGATCACCGAACGCACCACGTGTTCCGGCTCGGCTCCAACGGCGGCCAAGGCGGTGAGCGCGTTCGCGACGACCTGGTCGACCTGCGCCCCGAGCGAACCGGAACCGACCAGGGAACCACTTTGATCGAGCGGGCACTGCCCCGCCAGGTATGCCGTGCGACCGGCCTCCACCACGGTGATGTGGTGATAGCCGGGCGTCCCGTGCAGCTGCTCGGGGTTGATACGAGTGATCTTCGCAGTCATGCCGGCAAGTCTGACCGGCTCCGCTGTCGGCGCCGCATCGCAATTTGTTCCACCGGGCCCGCTCGGAGCAGCCGGAGGCCGAACGTCGGACCGCCGGCGGCTTCAGATCCGATGCGCACCTCCTGAACCGTCCTGGCCGTTGCGAGGGAGGGCCCCGCGCGAGGGTCCTGCGGTGGCGAGTCGGTCGACCAAGGCCGTGACGACGGCCACGGGGTCCGCCCCCGGAGGTAGGGCCGGTGCGCGACCCATCACGGGGCGCTCGGCGAACCCGGTGTCCATGTGCGGCGGCCGAAAGTCGTACACCCTGAGCCGTTGCCCCCTGACCTCCCGCGTCAGCACCTCCAGCCAGCAGCTCAGTGCTGTCTTGGCGGCGGCGTAGTCGGCGGTGCCACGCAGGGGCGTGTCCACGATCGCGCCCGTGACCGCGGCCAGGAAGCCTCCCTCGGTCACGTACGTGGCAGCCGACCGCAGGATCGCGGCCGGACACAGAACGTTGACCTGGAAGATGTGCTCTGCCGCCGCGTCCGATACTTCCCGTGCCGGCCCGAAACCCGCCACTCCGATCGTGACCAGGGCGCCGTCCAGACCGCCCAGCTGCTCGTGTGCCCACGGGGCGAGCGCGGCACAGCCGTCCGTGTCGTACGCGTCCATGCGGCGCGCCGGCCGGCCGCCCAGCCGGGCCGCCCGGTCGGCGAGCCGCTGGGCGTTCCTGCCGGCGAGGGCGACCAGGGCGCCGCGCGCGGTGAGCTCGGTGGCGGCGAGAGCGCCGAGAACGCCCGTGGCGCCGACGACGAGGATCCGAGCACCCTCCATGCTCCGGCCGGTCATCGGCCGGCGCCGTCGGTGAGGTCGCTCCGCCGGCCCGGGCGGGCGGACGCACCGCCGATCGGGAGCGGTCGCTGCCTGCGGAAACCGTCACGCCGTACCATTCCAGCGCTCCTACCAGTAGGTGTACCCGGGGCCACGGACCTCAGTGACGGTGTTCCGCGACAGCGGACGGGAGACGGTGGGCGACCTTGTCCGCGAGCGCCTCGAACTCCGCCCTCAGGAAAGGAGTCGCCAGTTTCGCCAGGCCCTTGAAGCGGAGGGACGCCCTGTACCTCAAGAGGGTTTCTCCGCCCGGTAGTGCCTCGAAGAGCATGTCGTCCGTCGCCGTCACCGACTTGTTCGTACCGGTGAACCGCAGATGTGCCGGCTCCCTGACCTGAAGCTCGTACGTGACGTCGGTGGTGCGTCCGCGGAAGCGCGAGGTGTTGCGCCACACGGCACCCGGCCGCACCGGCCCCTCGTCGATCCGGACACAGCGCACCGTTCCGGGATCCCATTCCTCGGCGCGACGGAAGTCCTCCAGGTAGGAGACGGCCTCGCCCAGGGGGACGGGGAGGACGATCCTGCGTTCCACCTTGATCACCGCATGACCTCCTGGCCCGGATCGGACGGTTCGAACGGATCGGATGCATCAGCCGATGCCCTTCCTTCTCCCGCGACGCGCCCGACGGATGCGGGTGCGCGCGGGGAAGTCGCGTCGTGGGAGGCACCGGGATCGCCCCGGGGCATCGACCGCGCCTCACACGGTGGGGCAGACACCCGCGGACAGCAGTGGACAGCGTTCGTCCCCGTGCGGCCTGGCAGGTGGACAGCGGTCGGCCGGAGTCTTGGATCACGCCGGAGAGCGCACCGCGAAAGTGGCGCGGAAGGCCAGAGCGAACCCGCTCGCCAACGACCGAGAAGCGCGGATCGTCGCTTCGCACCAGGGGAGAATCCGATGAAGCAGCTGCTGTTCCCGAACAACATCCAGTTCTGGTACGAGACCCTGCGCTCGATGAGCCACATCGCCTACGGCGGCGCCGACTTCGGCGAGGTCGTCTCCACCGGTGAGCGGATCGTCGAGGGCGACTACGACAGCTGGTACGTCGAGTGGATGGCCACCGCGGACCGTGTGTCGGGCGCGGCCGAGAAGGCGCTGGCCGCCGGCCACCGCATCAGCGCGCGGGACGGTTTCCTGCGTGCGTCGAACTACTACCGGTCGGCGGAGTTCTTCCTGCACGGCAAGGACTGCGACCCGCGCCACGACCACGCCTACGACCGTTCGGTGGCCTGCTTCCGGGCGGCGGCGGCCCTGTTCACCCCGGTCATCGAGCCGGTCGAGATCCCCTACGAGGACACCACCCTGCCCGGCTATTTCTACCGGGTCGACGACTCCGGCACGCCGCGGCCGACGCTGATCATGCACAACGGTTTCGACGGCACCGCGGAGGAACTCCACTTCTTCGGGGCGATCGCCGCCGTCGAACGCGGATACAACGTGTTGGCGTTCGACGGCCCGGGGATGCCCGGACCGCGCCACCACCAAGGCCTGGTCTTCCGCCCGGACTGGGAGAACGTCGTCACCCCGGTCGTCGACTTCACCGAAACCCTCCCCGGGGTCGACCACAGCCGCATCGCGCTCCTGGGTGTCAGCATGGGCGGCGTCCTCGCCCCCCGGGCCGCCGCGTTCGAGCACCGGCTGGCCGCGCTGATCGCGGTCGACGGTCTCTACGACCTCGGCGAGACCTCCGTCCGCAACGTCCCCGGCACCCGCGAGGAAGCCGAACGACTCCTGCGCGCGCCCTCCGCCCCGGAGCTCGACGCCGCTTTCGAGCAGGCCATGGCACACGACCCGATCGCACGCTGGGCGCTCAACCACGGCATGTACGTCATGGGAGTCGAAACCCCCCGCGCCTTCTGCGCCTCCTACCTCGACTACACCCTCGCCGGCGGCATCGCGGAGCGCATCCAGTGCCCGACCCTCGTGTGCGACGCCGAGGAGGACATGTACTTCAAGGGTCAGCCCGAGCAGCTGTACGAACACCTGACCTGCCCGAAGACCCTGATGCTGTTCACCACGGAGGAAGGCGCCGGCGCACACTGCCACCCCGGCGCGATGCGCCTGTCCATCGCCCGCATCCTGGACTGGCTCGACGAGACCCTCGCCGAAACCCGCCCCTGACCGCCCGCCGCCCCTGGCCGCCGGCTGCCCTACTCCGCGCCCAGCCGGGTGCGGTAGCGCGCCGCGATCGCCGCGCAGGCGGCCATGGTGGCGGCCCCGGCTCCCACGAGGACCGCCCGGGGCCCGAAGAGGTCGGCGCAGACGCCGAGCAGGAGTGCCCCGACCAGTCCGCTGCCGTAGAACACCGTGGTCTGCAAAGCGATCACACGGCCGCGCACTCCGGGTGCTGCGCCCAGTTGCAGGAGCACGGCGGAGCAGGTGACGAACAGCATCGAGGCGAATCCCGCGGGCACCAGGAGCACCACGAAGACCGGATAGTTCGGTGCGAGGCCGCACACGGCGCCGGTCAGGCCGGTGGCGGCTGCCGCCGCGAGGACGGTGAGCGGCGACGGCCTCGCGGCGCGACCCGCCACCAGCGCGCCCAGCAGGCAGCCGACCGTCACCGCCATGGCCAGGGAGGCCAGCCCGGTCGCGGTGAGTCCGAAGGCGCGCGTGGCCATCAGGGTGTTGGTCAGCGTGAACTGCACGCCGATCGAGCCGACCACGCCCGAGGCGAGGACCACGGCCGCCAGCCTGGGCACCCGTCCCGTCTCGGCCAGGGCGACCCGCAAGCCGCCGCCGCTGCCCGCGCCGGCCGGCGTCGCGCTGTCCTTCGCGGCCGGGTCGGGCAGGGTGAGCAACACCGCCGTCATACCGGTGAAGGTCACCGCGTCCAGTACGAAGATCCAGCCGACATGTGCCCAACCGACGATGAGTCCCGCCATCAGGGGACCCAGGATCTGACCGGTGTTGAGCAGCGCGGTGTAGAGGCCCAGCGCGCGCGACAGGCGGGTCTCGCCCACCAGGTCGGTGAGGAAACGCTGGCGCGCCGGATTGTCGACCACGGTCACCAGGCCCGCGGCCAAGGCGAACAGGTAGATCTCCCAGACCCGCACCGGGCCGAGGAAGACCACGACGGCGAACGCCGCGGACAGCGCGGCGTGGGTGCTCTGGGTGGCGATCAGCAACCGGCGCCGCCCGTATTGGTCGGCGATCCGGCCACCGCGGCCGGCGAACAGCAGCAGGGGTCCGAGCTGGAACGCGGCGAGCAGCCCGACCAGGGACCCGTTGCCCCCTGCCGACGCGACGAGCAGCCACGACTGGGCCACCTTGTACATGGCGTTGCCGAGGCTGGAGACCAGCTGCCCCATGGCGAGGTGACGGAAGCCGCGTAGGCGCAGCGGGGAGAGGGCGCCGTCGGTTCGGGAGGCCTCCGCCGGGCGTGAGTCCATGGGCTCTCCAAGAAGGGATGGGGACGAGAGGACATCCCGCGGACCGCCGGCGGGGGGGGGGGGGGGGGGGGGGGGGGGCGGCCCCCCCCCCCCCCCCCCCTTCCTCCCCCCCCTCCTCCCCCCCACCCCCCCCCCCCCCCCCTTCGCCCCCCCACCCCACAACA
>NZ_JBVIVP010000036.1:0-59583 GCF_055595445.1 Streptomyces sp. NPDC040432
TCTCCAGCCGGTCCGCGAACAGCGATGCGTACAGCTCGACGACTTCGTCGTAGGCCACCCTGGTTTCGTCCTGATGATTTGTCACAGGCGGGACTCTACGGCCGGTGTGATCATTGATCTTGTGGCAGGTCGAGGTGAGCTGACGGATGCGGCGTGGGAGCGAGTAGAGCCCCTGTTGCCGCGGGCGGATGGGCGGGGTCGCCCGTGGCGTGATCACCGGCAGGTGGTCAATGGGGTGCTGTGGCGGCTGCGGACCGGGGCTCCTTGGCGCGACCTGCCCGAACGGTACGGACCTTGGCAGACCGTCCACGAGCGGTTCGCCCGCTGGGAAGCGGACGGGACCTGGGCGAAGTTGTTGGAACACGTGCAGGTCCGCGACGACGCGGTGGGCCGGGTGGAGTGGATCGTCTCTCTCGACGCCACGATCAACCGAGCCCACCAGCACGCGGCCGGTGCCCGCAAAAGGGGGCTGCGGGCGGGGACGAACTGGAAGATCCGGGCCGTTCGCGGGCGCGTCAGGCCCTCGGCCGGTCTCGGGGCGGGCTGACCGCCAAAGTCCACCTCGCCGTCGACGGCCGTGGCCTCCCGCTGTCCATCGTGCTCACACTCGGCAACGTGAACGACGGCACCGCCTTCGGCCAGGTCCTCGACAGCATCCGCATCCCGCGCGCCGTTACGGGCCGACCTCGCACGACACCGGCGCGGGTGCTGGGCGACAAAGCGTATTCCAGCCGGGCGATACGCCACCTGCTGCAGCGTCGGGGCATCGTTGCCACGATCCCCGAGCGCCGCGATCAGATAGCCAACCGACGACGACGCGGAACCCACGGCGGTCGCTCACCCGCCTTCGACAAGGACATCTACCGCAACCGCAACGTGGTCGAACGATGCTTCGCCGCTCGTCTCAAGCAGTTCCGTGCGATCGCGACGAGGTTCGACAAGCTTGCCGATCGCTATCGGGCTGGAATCGTCGTGGCAGCTCTGATCCTGTGGCTCCGCGAGCCCGTCGGTGATCATTTGTCAGACAGGTCCTCAGCTACTGGCCGATCAATCGAGTACCGAGCCGGGTCTGGGTGCTAACGGCGTTAGCACCCAGACCCGTGGGGGAGAGGGCCCCATGCCCAGCAAGTCGATTGGCGCCGGGGACGGAACCCGCTCTGCTTTCAGGCCTGGGCAGTAGGAGTGGGTGATTTCATCAGGCTTCTTCCTCAACAGCTTTACGAGGTCGACCGTCAGCGTCTGGGAGATCAGCAGGCTCGGCCCTTCCCGGGCCGGACACCCCCTCAAATCCAGGTCTCCTGGCTGCCCAGAAGAAACCCTCGTGGAGTCGCCCTCGGTCCGACCCTTGGTGCCGCGGGGGAGGGCAGCCGCCCGAGCTCCCTCCGCATGACGAACCGGCATTGGACGATCCGATGGAGCGGGCCGGTCGGAGGGTCTCCGTCCTCAGGGCGGCACCGCCCGAAGGAATCTTCATCCTCACCAGACGTGCCCGCTGAGTTGTACGGCGGGGGACAGGCGTCGGAGTCCAGCCCCTGGTGGCCCGCTGCCGGCGGGAGTATGGCAACCCGCTGATGGACGTACCGATGTAGCTTCCGCCCCGTTGTCGGTCTTGGTTCCGGAGCATCTGCTCTCTGACGCAGCAGACAGCAATGAGGGGATCTTGGAGGAGACCGAAGCCAGACGATGTGCGCGGGAGTTGGATCGAACCCTGACGGACCGTAGGGACGCGTGGCCTTCAGGCTTGACCTGGTGGCGACCCCGGCCAACACGGGTGCCCACGGCTCCACCCGGTATCCCACGGCGAGAAGCGACGGGGCGTCAGATCAAGTCAGCGGAACTGGCCCATCACGGTCACAACGAAAACCAGGGGCATGTCAACTTGTGCATGCCATGCCATGGCGGAGATGCCCCCACTCACAGGGCGGATCAGGAACTGGACTGGTGCGCTTTGACGACGCCAGCCCTCGGCGGCGCCGCCACTACGGCCGCCATGGGTTGTCCCGCCGCACTTCAGTCGCCAGAGAAATCGCCCAAGGACGTGATGCTCATCGCGGATCGAGATGCTGCGTCGTCAGGCTGGTGCACGAGTAGGGCCGCCCAAGACCAATTGCGGCGGCTGCTGATGCCGACCGACCCTTTACCCATTCGACGATCCGGGGGAGAACGACATGGGGCTGACGCTGTTTCCAGGAGATGGAGAGACCAGTGGTCCCGCTGTCGGCTGGTCCTACAGCGGCTTCGCCGCGTTTCGGCGGCAGCTGGCGCGAACCGAGGGGTTCGAGCTCGACGGGGGATGCAGGGCTTTGGCGGCGAACGCCCCTGGAGCGACGTCTCTTCTCCGCTCGAACCATTCCTGGATCGCCCCGACGACGCTGGAGGCGAGCTCTCACCCATCGAATGCGATGCGCTCCAGCCCCGACTCGCTGCGATCGTCGATCAGCGGCGCAATGAGGTTGACGTCCCCCGGACGCACATCGAGGCGGCTCAACAGCTGACGGAGGTTCTGCGGATCTGAGTCGCGAAGGACGTCGAGCTTCTCTTCCTCTGAGGGACCGGCCGGGAGGACTCTGCGGTGCTCGGGCTGCATCGTGTCGCGAATGCGGGTGGAGACCAGCTTGCTCCAGGTGACTTCTTCGCGCTCGCCTTGATGCGGATGTGCAGTCGGCAGAAGACTTCGCCGGGGCCGTCGGGACTGATGGCGTGCAACAGTTCAGGAGCCTCAAGGACCTGACTTCGATCAGTTGGCGGGTCGCGAACGCGCGGTCCGGTGCCGGGTAAGGATCCGCGTCGAGGGGGGCCAGGCAGTTCTCGCAGACTGGGGGAGGGGACGCTGAGCTACCGCATGGGGCAGTTGCAGGATCCAGCGCCGGGCGACATGGCCGTGGATTGCACGAAGATCGTCTACTTCGTCGCCGGCTCGGCCCGCATGCACGAGAACTGATACTGCTGCTGCGGACTCGGAGCCAGGAGAGAGCAGCGGGGTCCCGGGCTTCTGGCTACATGCGCATGGGCCGAGGAGCGAGCCGTATTGGGCTGTTGAGGTGATTTGGGCATGCCTTCATAGCGCAGTTGCGTCGACTGAAGGGCACAGGAACCCCCCTGGCGGCCTTTCAGGCCCGAGGTAAGGCAATCACTCCAGGGCCGTTGAGAACGAGCCTCCTGGGTACCATTCTGGAGGTCGTTTATTTCCCGTTTTGACCTGTTTGCGAGTTTGGCGTGCAACGTTGTCTCGCTTCGCCCGAGCTCGGATTCTGACCGGAGGTGGGCCGGCGGCCCCTCGCCGCGCAGCGCCGCTGTCTTGCCTTGAGGTCAACGTTGAGACCGTTTCCTCCCTTCCCGGGGTCAAGGGCCTTGACGTGGCGATCCCGGCCGACCCCTGTTGAATGGGCGGGTCGGGGGCACGGCTGGAGCAGTTCAGTTGAGAGGACTCAGGGAACGTGTTCCGCTTCGGTTGGCGAGGGCCGCAAGCAACACCGTTGGCACACTTCGGCCTTGATCGCGGGGTGGACCGTTTGCCCTGCGGCTCGTGCAACTCGTGGCGTTGTGCTTGGTGGTCTGGTGGCGGCCTGATGTTCCCGGACGGACGGGCGGATGCACGCACGGACGGCTTCAGGCGTTCGACGGCCTTGTCGTCGGATACGAGGGCCAACGGCTGTCCACTTCTGTGATTCGGAGCCGGCGCGCAGTCGCAAATGGCTGGCAGTCGGCGGAGATTGCCTGCTGTGTCGTCTCGTGGCCCCATAGAAGGAAGCCCTGCCCCGGCGCCGGACGAGACCTTGCCGAATCCACGGTTGGCGAGGGTCGGTAGCTCCTCAGCCCTGGCGGGCTTGCGGTGCCCCGCCGGGGCGGCTGGTCGTCGTGGGCGACTGCTGGTGGAGGTCGGTTTGGAAGGCGGCAGCGTGGCTGAGGTCCGTTGTGGTGCGGATGGCCACCGGCCGTGCTCGTTCGACGAGCCGAGCGTAGGGGCTGGCCTTCGATGGTGCAGGTTCGAGCAGGACTTCAAGCGACAGCGTCGAGCTCCTCGCCCCCAGATCCCTGGCCAAACCCTTGGGTGCCGGTGCTGGGTATGAGTGAGCCTGCACAAGGTCGTTGGGCCGAGTCGTGGTTGTGTGGCGGAAGTGACCGATCACAAGAAGTACAGCGCTCGTTGAGTTTCGTGGTGCGGCGGTGGCTTCCTGGGTAAGTGCTGGGACTTCGCCAACTGCCAGGTGACACACCACGACCTGCGGATGGAGCCATGAACGATCCATCGGACAAGGTCATTAGGGCGCGGAGGCCGTCGGGGACAGTTGCTCTTTAATAAGAGGGCGCCGCGATTTTAAGCCTCTGACCTGCGGTTATGTCCGACCCTATGTGTCCCCCAGAACACATTTCGGGTCCTGAAATGTGTACCTGGAGAGCACATTTCGCGAAAAAATCAAGCAGGGCTTTAGTTTCTGAAGGGCCCAACAGGCCGAGAAGCGTCGCAGGTCAGAGCGTTGTGGCGTGAGTCGCCGTGGGTCGGAATTCATGTGTGCGCGTTACAAATGTGTGCTCCTATCGCGACAATCAAAATCAAGCAGCGGTGTACTTTCGGGGCTTTGGTGCGGAGGAACTTCACGTGGTGTGTACTTTTGGCGCGGTGTTCGAACGGGGTCGTCGCGGGAGCCCTCGCTCGGCGAGTCGGAGCGTCAAAAAACAAGCACACGTTGATTTTTTGGATAGTCTCGGACCGCCTGAGTAACAAGGAGGTCCTGTGACATCTGATCCGCCCGCCCGTCGTCGGCGCGGGCCCCGGCCGCTACCCGCTCCCACCGCCGCGGGCAACGAAGCCGAGTACGGAGACATCCTGGCGGTCCTCGGCCGGCAGCTCGGCGAGAAGGTGGCCGAGGCCACCGACCCCGGAGGGCGCCGTCGGCTCAAGGGAGTTCACTTCGAGTACGCCGCCGACCCGCGTGCCGTGCACGACATGGCCGGGGGCTCCGGGTACAGCCTGGCCAGCAACTGGTTCACGCAGCTGCTGGCGCAGTTGGCCGTCGCGAACAGCATCACCAAGTCGCAGTTGTGCGTCTTCCTCTTCGTCGCGGGTGGGCAGGTGCCGGGAACGGGCATCACCCAGTACACGCAGCAGGAGATCACGGACGGACTGAACAAGATCGCCGCCCAGAAGGGCGGCAAGATGATCACGCGTTCCACCGTCAACCGCGCCGTCCAAGGGCTGTGCGGCTACAACTGGGTGGAGAAGGCCGGCAACGGCCGCATTCAGATCAACGTACGGCTGTGGTTCAACGGCAACAGCACGGCACAGCACGACGTGCTCGCCGAGATTTCCGACCGGCACGAACACGACGTCGAGGCGTTCCCCTACGCGGTGGGTCCCCAAGGTGCCCACCAGGAGGAGCTCGACCTCGACTTCGGACGTGAGGACGAAGACCGGTTTGAGGGTAGGAGGCGTACCGGATGATACTTCTGCCACGCCCCTGCGCGGGCGCCCGCTCACGAGGAAGGCTCTCCCATGGCTAACGTCATGTCTCCGATCATCGCGGAGCGCATCTGGGCCCTGCCGCTGTCCGGGTCCGCCGTCAAGTTCCTCCAGTACCTGGTCTCCCGCAGCGACTTCGGCGGGACTCTCCCGGTCAGGCAGAAGGACATGGCCGCCGAGTACGGGGTCACGCCCCAGGCCGTGAGCGGGCTCATGGCGCCGCTGTGCGACCTGAACATCGTCCTCAGACCGCGCAGCGAGGAGCGCAACGGCAACTCGTACCGACTCCACCCGCTCGCGGCGAAGTACGAGAGCCCCGAGGACATGGAAGCGGCGTTCCGCTCGACGCTGGTCCGCATCCAGAACGGCGACCTGCCGAACCTGAAGCTCCCGACGTACCAGCAGACGCCGCCCAGCCCGACCGGCCGGCCGAAGTTGCAGGTCGCGTAGGGCACCGGCGCACCAAAGACGGAAGGCCCCCCACCGAAGTGGGGGGCCTTCCGCGCCTGAGTAACAGAATGGTTCCTCAAGTATATCCACCGGGCCGGGGGAGCGGGCGGCTGTGCGGCATTGCCCGATTTGACCGTGTCTCCGGTGGGGGATGCGCCCCGGCCCTAAGCGGCGGGTACGACCCAGTCGATCGGTTCGTCGAGCCCTTGGGGCGCGTAGACGACGCGCACCGGCCGCTTGTCGCCCGGCACGGGATAGGGAATCTTGCCCCGGACGCAGTCCCCCTGGGTGACCACCTCATCGCCGGTCGGGAACTCCGGCTTCGGCAGGTCGCCGCCGTTGAGCCCGGTGACCTTGATGCGCGTACCGTCCTCGTAGGCCAGTGACCAGGGGAACTGGCTGACGCTGAAGGATGCTCCGCCCGTGTTGCAGACCTTGACCTCCGCGGTGGCCCATACGTCACCGCCCTGCGTGACAGGGTCGGGCGGCTGGGGCCCCGCGACGGGCTGGGCGTAGGCGAGGACGACAACGCTGAACTTGCTGGTGCCGTCGGCGAACTCGGCGACCTCACCCACGGCGAACCGCTTCTTGGCCTGCGTCGGCGCAGCCGATGCCACGGCTGCGGACGAGGCGACCGGACTCCTGGACCCGGCGGCACCGGGCGACGCCTGACCCTTGCCCGACTCCGAGACAGGACCACCGCACGCGGTGAGCGCGGCGAGGACGAATGCCGTACCGACCATACCGATGGGAGCCGTGATGGCTCTGGCACTGCTGTGGCGCATGAATCCCCCGGGGAGTGTGTGCTGTGGAGTCAGGATGACGGATCCTCAGCAACACCTGTCAACCGCGCTCGGGTGGGGAGGCGACGGCTGGGCGAGCGGGGGAGAGGCGGGGCCAGCCGCGCCCCCGACCGGGCGGAGCAGGGCGCCGACATGCGGCGGCCTCGGACCGCTTGGGGGAGGCGATGACTGCTCTGTGCGTGCCCCGCTTCAAGAGGCGTCCGTTTGTCGCATTTGCCGGAGTCGCTGAAAGTGCAGAAAATGAGCCCACCGCGCCCATAGACTCCCAGCTCAGAAAGCCTGCTCCCCGCACCCGCGGGGATGGACCCGCGCTGACCTGCGAAAACGGCAAGTTCTCCCCCTGCTCCCCGCACCCGCGGGGATGGACCCGCGGCCCCGCCGACGCCGAGCACCAGGAGCACCTGCTCCCCGCACCCGCGGGGATGGACCCTGCGCCCACGGCTACGTGATGCCGGGCGGCGGCTGCTCCCCGCACCCGCGGGGATGGACCCAAAGGTGGCAACCCTTACGTATGTTGTGTTCACTGCTCCCCGCACCCGCGGGGATGGACCCTCGGCCCCGGGCATGGGTGCGGGTGCCGGCAGTCTGCTCCCCGCACCCGCGGGGATGGACCCAGCTCCAGCGTGGCCCGTGCCTCCGCGCGGGCCTGCTCCCCGCACCCGCGGGGATGGACCCGTGCGACGCGTCGGCACGCTCGCCGGGTACACCTGCTCCCCGCACCCGCGGGGATGGACCCGACTGGGACATCGTCCTGACCTGCTCGCCCGCCTGCTCCCCGCACCCGCGGGGATGTTCACCCAGCCCCGGAACCTGAGCCCGGACACCGTCGGCGCCTTGCCGGAGCCCGCTGACGTCGAAGGCCCGCGCGGGCAGCTGACGTAGGCTCAGGAGTCGTCGACCAGGGCGCCGGCGCAGCCCCATCTGCCAGGAGACAGAAGCCCTGCGGCCCTTAGCCGCGTTCCAGGATCCACGCCCGACCGGTATCCGCAACGCGGAGCTCCCGCACCCAGCGGCGGTGCCCCAGCCGCGTTCAGGAGACGAGCGCGAGTTCGGTGCGGGCGCGGTGGAGGAACTCGGCGACGGGGCGTTCTCGGTGCCAGGGGGCGATGGTGGTGGTGATGTCGGCGACGTAGTCGCGGGAGCGGGCGGAGGCGACACCGCCGAGGATGTCGATGGCCCGGTGTCCGACGGCGAGGCCCTGGTCGAGGTCGTGCTGCTGGAGGTGGGTGGTGGCCAGGACCGTCAGGCGCAGGCCGACCGAGCGGGCGAAGCTGTCCGGGTTCATTGCCTCGGCCTGTGCGTTCCATCGCCGGGCCGCGGAGGGGTTGCGCAGGTCGCGATGGATCTCGACGGCGTCCGAGGCCAGTCGGGCGTGGGTGAAGTACCGGATCCAGCAGGGCTCGTCGGTGTCCTGCTCCGCTGCTTCGAGGCAGCGCTCGGAGGCGGCGAGCGCTGCGGAGGCGGACCGTGCGTCGTTCGCCTTGGCGTGGGCGCGGGCCTCGATCAGCTTGGCGAAGCCCAGGACCCGCCGGCATGCCCGGCCGTGGGCGCGGTCGTAGGCGCCCTGGACCATGTCGATGGCCTCCTGGTGGTAGCCGCGCAGCAGCGCCTGGAGCGCCATGTTCGCCATGATGTGGCAGCCGATGTCCACCGCACCGCCGGCCCTGGCCATCCGCAGCGCTTGGATGAAGTGCCGCTGTGCGACGTCGTGGTGTCCGGTGTCGACCGCGCTCCACCCGGCGACCCGGCCGAGCTCGGCGGTGACCGAGAACAGGCCGCGGCCGACCTCGTCGGTGTAGGAGCCGTGCAGGAGCGGGACGGCCCGCCGGGTGAGGCAGTGGATGACCGAGGAGGCCCGCCAGGTCCCGCCCCCGTACTTCGAATCCCACCGCTGGGCTTCGTCGGCGGCCTGCCACAGCTCCGCCAGATCCTCCCGACCGACCCGCCCGCTTCCGATGCGTTCGGCTCCGGGATCGGCCGGAACGCCGAGCCAGCGGGTGACGGGAGTGGCGTACGCGCCGACGGCGAAGGGCTTGTTCAGGAAGGCGCGGCGGTCCAGGTGTTCCACGGTGCTCCAGAAATTCACGGCGTGACGGACTGCCTCGGCGGTGTCCCGCGCGAAATCCAACCCGAGTTCCGCCGTGCTCTCGCGCACCGCGCGCATACCGATCTCCGCGACATCGACAGGCCGGCCGAGTCGTTCGCCCAGCGCACGGGCGATCAGGGAGGGCACCGATGCCTTGGGGGCCATGCCGCGGCGGGTCCAGTTCACGACACTCGTATGGGTGTAGGCCACGTGCAGCCCGGCCTGCCCGGCGAGGTCGTTGACGCGGCGAGCCAGCGCGTGGTGGCTCATGCCGCTGGACGTCAGTAAGCGTTCCAGGGCGAGATTGGGCGACTTGGCCCGGCGAGGGGTCGGAGCCATCACGGGCACCTCCTTCACGAAGACCCGGCCGCGGCGGAGCGTCCCGTGGCCGGAGCAGCAGGGTAGGCCCGCCTGGCACGGGCCGCTGCCGGTTTGTGAGTTGTGAGCCCCCCTTGTGAGCCTTCCCAGTCCTGGGACAGCGGCGGTTTCCTGGAGCGGTCCCACCGGCCTATCGCCACAGGAGCCGCCATGAGTCCCACCCTGCTCACTCCTGCCCACGAGTCCGAGATCGTCGTCGACGAGCTCACCCCCGCCTACTACCTCCGCCACGACCCGCTCGGCGTGTACGTCGCCGGCCTGCTCGACCGTTGCGCCAGCGTGTTCGACATCAAGCCCACGCTGACCGCCGACCTCACCCGCCCGGACCGGTACGGCCTGATGGGGGGCGGCGTGATCGAGGACGGCGCGCACGTCACCGGCACGGTCATCGTCCAGCCGGGCGCGCGCATCGAGGCCGGAGCCCGGGTCGTGGGCCCGGTGCTGGTCTGTGAGGGCGCGGTCATCGCCGCCGGGGCGTACGTACGCGACCACGTCGTCGTCGGCCCGCGCACACAGGTCGGCTTCGGCGCCGAGATCACCCGCAGCCTTCTCGGCGCGGCCGTTTTCGCCAAGCACGCCTGCTTCATCGGCGACTCCGTCGTCGGCTCCGGGGTGAACTTCGGCGCCTTCTCCTCGACCACCGGCCTGATCGCCGGCGACGGCCCGGTGGTCGAACCGGCGGTCAAGGAGATCACCATTAGCCTCGGTGGCCGCAAGTACGGCACCGGGCAGACGAAGTTCGGCGCGGTGATCGGCGACGGAGTCACCCTCTCCGCGGGCACCATCCTGTGCCCCGGCACGCTGATCGGCCCCGGCACCGTCATATACCCCCGCACCCAGCTCGGCGGGTTCATGCCCACCGGCTCCCGGGTCCGGTGACCGCGATGACCACCACCCTCGCCACCCGGGGAGCCGGCCGGCGGCTCGTCCGGATCATCGGCGGACCTCGACTGGCCGGTCGGATCCGGGTGCAGGGAAGCAAGAACGTGGCCCTGCACCTGTACGCGGCCGCCCTTCTGGCCGACACCGAACTCGTGTTGCACCAGGCGCCCGCGATCCTCGACACCGGCGTCTGCGCGCAGATCCTCACCCACACCGGCACCCGCACCCACGCGCCGAACGGTACCTTCCACGTCGTCCCCGCCCCGCGCCTGCGGCCGATCATCCACCACGACCTCGGTACGAAGGTCCGCACGACCGCGGTACTGGCCGCCGCCGTCCTCGCCCGCGCCGGGCAGGTGGACTTCCCCGTTCCGGGCGGGGACGCCTTCTGCCCGCGCCTGATCGACCGTCACCTCGCCGCCATGGAGGCCGCCGGCGCCGAGGTCACCGTCGACGAGCACGGTCGCAGCATCCACGCCGCCTTACCCGCGGGCCGCGCGCTGCGCCCGTTCCGCGTGGACGTCTCCACCCCCTACGGGCCGTCCCTCGGAGCCACGGTCGGCGCGCTGCTGCTGGCCGCCCGGATCCCGGGGGAGTCCCTGATCACGAGCCCGAGCATCGAACCGGAGGTCACCGAAACCCTCCGCTTCCTCACCGAACGCGGCGTACGGGCGGCCTGGGGCGACGAAGGCCTCCACGTCCACGGCGTCGACCGGATCGAGGGCGGCCGGTTCACGGTCGCCGGGGACCGGATCGAGGCCGCGACCATGATCATGGCGGCGGCGGTGACCGGCGGCGCCATCGAACTCGACGGCATCGCCCTGCCCGAACTCCCCGAGGCCCAACGTCACGTCCTCTCAGAAGCGGGCCTGATCCTCACCTCCCACGACGGCGGCATCCGGGCCTCCGTCGGACCGGACGGCCTGCGCGCGGTGCGGGCCCGTACCGGCCCGCACCCCGGTCTGCCCACCGACACCGCCCCGCAACTCGCCGCCCTGCTCACCCGAGCGGCCGGCACCAGCCACGTCTTCGAAGCCGTCTACCCCCGCCGCGACACCCACGTCGCACCCCTGCGCGCCTTCGGCGCCGACATCACCGCCGACGGCCAGGACATCCGCATCCACGGGCCGGCCCGGCTACGGGCGGCCCACGTGCGGGCGGCGGACATCCGCGCGGTGACGGCCCTGCTGATTGCCGCCCTCGCGGCCGACGGCACCTCTACGATCGGCGGCATGTACCACCTGGCCCGAGGCTACGGCCGCCTGCTGCCCAACCTGGCTGCGCTGGGTGCCGACATCACCACCACCGCCGCGGAGGCATGAAGCCGATGACGCTCGTCCCGTTCACGTCCACCGACACCGCCCGCCTCGCCGAAGCCCTCGACCAGGCCATCACCGACGGCGCCACCCCCGGCGGCGTCCTCGCGCTCGGCACCCTCGGCGAACCCCCGCGCTACCTCACGGCCGGCCACGTCGCCGACGAACTCGGCGACACCGCCCCCGGTCCGGACACCGTCTACGACATCGCGTCCCTGACGAAGGTGGCCGCCACCTGGCCGCTGGTCTGCCAGGCCCTCGACGCAGGCACCCTCTCCCGGACCGCACCGGTGCGTGACTTCCTGCCTCCGATCGACGGACCGGCGCCCAGCGGCGAGGCCACGATCGAGCAGCTCCTCACCCACACCGCCGGGCTGAAGGCCTCGACCCGCCTGGACCACTACCGCGGCGCCGACCAGCCCCTCCACGAACTCCTGTGCCGCGAAGACCTCGAAGGCGAGCCCGGGGTCCACCGGTACATCAACCGCGGCTACATCCTCCTCGGCCTGGCCCTCACGCACGTGGGCGGCCGTCCCCTGGACGAACTCGGCCGCGCCCTGTGGGACGACCTCGGCATGACCGGCACCACCTACGGCCCCGTCGCCCGCGACCCTCACGTCGCTCCCACCGAACGCCGCATTCCCGGCGCCCCCCGGATCTGGGGGCAGGCCCACGACGACAACGCCGCCCTGCTCGGCGGCGTCGCCGGCCACGCGGGCGTCTTCTCCACCGCCCGCGACCTCGCCCGCTACGCCGACCACCTCATCGACCCCGCCGGCCGACTCCACGGCTGGCTCCGCGCCTCCATGCTCCCGTTCGCGCCGATCGAGACCGGCCTCGACCGCGGCCTGTCCTGGATCAGCGCCCCCGGCAACGTGGCCTACCACCACGGCTTCACCGGCACCAGCCTCTACCTCAACCCGGGCGCGGGCCGCTACCTGGCCGTCCTGACGAACGCCGTCTACCACGGCGAAGCCCGCCGCCGGATCGCACCACTGCGCGCCCTCGCCCTCAAGACCATCACCGCCACCTGACGCCAGGGAGGCCGCCATGGGACAGCACCGGCTGTCCGACCACACCACGCTGCGCCTGGGCGGCCCCGCGCCGCTCTGGCTCAGCCACACCCACGACGCCGACTGGCCCGACCTCGCCCGCACCGCCGCAGCCCACGCCGAGCGGCCGTTCACGCTCGGCGGAGGCAGTAACACCCTCGCCCCCGACCAGGGCACCACCCGGCCCGTCATCCACATGGCCACCCGCGGCATCCGCACCCGGCACCTCGGCGACGGGCAGGTCGAGGTCACCGTCGCCGCCGGACACCCGCTCGCCGAACTCGTCGCCCACACCGTGACCGAGGAACTCTCCGGCATCGAATACCTCGGCGGCATCCCCGGCACCGCGGGCGCCGCCCCGGTGCAGAACGCCGGAGCGTACGGGCAGGAGATCGCCGACCGGCTCGCGACCGTCACCGCACACGACTGGACCACCGGCCGTACCGCCCGGATCCCCGCCGCCGAGTGCGGGTTCGGCTACCGCACCAGCCGGTTCAAACGGCAGCCCGGCCGGTGGACGATCCTGTCCCTCACCCTCCACCTCACCCGCTCCACCACGGCGGCTCCCGTCACCTACCAACACCTCGCCACGACACTCCGGTGCCCGCTCGCGAGCAGACCCCCGCTCGCAGCAGCCGCAGCAGCCGTCGTCCACGACCGAGCCGAACGGGGGCTGCTCCTGCCCGAGAGCGGCCACGATCACCGCCAAGTGGGCTCCTGCTTCCTCAACCCCACCGTCACCGACGACCAAGCCCGCGCCCTGCGCGCCCAAGGCGCCCCCGTTCACCGCGGCCCGTCGCAAGCCTGGCGGGCCGGCGCGGGATGGCTGCTGGAGGCCTGCGGCTACGGACCCGGCGTCGAAATCACCTGCGGCGTCCGCTGCTCCACCCACCGCACCCTGACCCTCACCGCACAACCCGGCGCCACCGCGCACAGCTTCCGCCACGCCCTGGAGAGCATGGCGGGCCACGTACGCACAGCCACAGGGATACGCCTGCAGGCCGAGCCCGTCACCGTGTGAGGCCGCCGCTCACCCGACCGTGAAAGCGAGGCACTTCGCGGGGTGGAGTTCGTTCACCGTTCACCCGTTCACAGGCCTGACGCCTCTTCTGCCCCCAGACGTACGCATGCACGGACGGCCACGGCAGCAGGGCGAGCGGCGCAGGCACGGCCGCCCAGTACATCGACGGCGTGCCCGACCCCGAGGTTGGCGCGGCCCGCCCCGAGGCGGGAAGGGCGGAGCGCGTCAGGGACCGGGTCCCGAAGCCTCTCGAATGCCCCTTCGTTGCGGAGCTCACCTTTCTGGTGGGCCAGGCGCTACCGCCGGCCCGTGGCCCGACACCGGGTGCTCCGACGCCTCCGGGTTCGGCTTGTCCCCGATGGGGAGAGCCCCGCACAGAGGACGCCGGCCCGTCGATCTGGCACCGCCGGGGAGTGACTGGGATGGGCGACCTCGGACCTCTTGAGGAAAGCGACCGGTGTTCTATGGAGGGCCTTGTGTCGATACAGGTAATAGCTCACGAATGTCTGAGTCGCTGAAAGTGCAGAATATGAGCCCACCCCGCACATAGACTCCCAGCTCAGGAAGCCTGCTCCCCGCACCCGCGGGGATGGACCCGAGGGTGGTCTCGACGAGGCGCGCGGTGTCGACTGCTCCCCGCACCCGCGGGGATGGACCCACCGTGTACGGAGCCGTCAGCGTCGAGCGCCTCTGCTCCCCGCACCCGCGGGTATGGACCCCGAGCACGCCGCCACCCCCCCCGCCACCTGCTCCCCGCACCCGCAGCAATGGCCCCCCAAGGCGGCCCCGCCCGAGGTGGACCGGCGGGTCGCGATCCTGACCGCCCGCTGCGCCTCGGTCGGCATGGGCCGGGCCGGGCGCGAGCGCGACATCGGCCTTGCGGCTGCCCAGCCTGCCGTCCGCTGCCACCACGGTCGTCGGACCGGATCGGGCGCCAGGGCCGGTTCCGGGTGCGGCGCGATGCGGTCCGGCTCCAGCCCGACCTTGTGGGGGTGCACGCAGGCCGGCGTGCCGTTGGCGGTGTACCGGTGGCCGTCGGCCGGGTCGAACGGGCACTCGCGGGACGGCCGGTCGTAGACCACGAACCCCTCGCGGGGAAGCCGGTGGGCTGGGCAGCCCCCGCACGCCGGATGATCCTCGCCCTGGGCGAACGGCGTCGTCATGGCGGGACGGTAGCGCAACGCCCTCCACAACTGCAGGCGCCCAGACCTACCGTCGGCCGGGTGCGCCAACTCACCTGCGAGATGGGGCACCCGGGTACGCCACGGACGGGTGCTCCGCCCCGAAGCCGCCCCGGCCGCCTTCATCCTGGTCCAAGGTAACGAGGAGTACCGGGGCTGCCGCCCGTGCTCCTTCTCACCTCTTGGAGGACCCAGATGTTCGACGCCGTGCCCGAGGCCGCGGCCGCGTACTGGGACCGCTACCACCGCGGCGACGCCTACCAGGTGTGCCCGGCCGGGGACCGGTTCCGGTGGACCACCGGCCTTGAGACAGGTGCGGAGGTTCTCGGCTCGCCGAAGACCGCCCTGGACCTCGGGCCGGCCGAGGGCGAGAACGCCGCCTACCTCGCCCGCCAGGGCGTCCAGGTCGTCGCCGTCGACTTTTCCTCCGTTCAGATCGCCCGGGCCCGTACGTTCTGGGGCGACGTGTTGGGGCTGGAGTTCGTTCACGCGGAGGCATGCACGTTCCTCGACCAGGACGAGCGACTGTGGGAGGCGATCTATTCGTCCTGGGGCGCGGTCTGGTTCACCGACCCCGTCGATCTCCTGCCCCGTATCCGGGAACGCCTGGCCCCGGGCGGGGTGTTCGCGTTCTCCCACCGCGCCGCGAACGGCGGCCCGTACGGGGAGCAGGTGGTGAGCGGGAAATGGCTGGAGACGGATCTGACGGCGCGCTGCTGGCAACACACCCCGGAGCAGTGGACCGCGCTGCTGGAGAACCACGGGTTCACCGACGTCCGTGCCGAGATCCTGCCCGCGCCGGGGTCGGGTGGCACCGTCACGTTGCTGGTGCGCGCGACCGTCTGATCCGTGGCGGGCGACGAGCAGCACCTTGGTCGGCGCCGTGCTCGTCGTCACTTCGGACGTGTCGAAGGCCCCTCAGGAGTACCAACGTGCTGATGGTGTTCACTCGTTGCAGGCTGTGTCCTGCAGAGTTTCGAGGTCGTGGGGTTGGACCATGCGTCCTCCGGAGAGCCGTGCGAGCAGCAGCAGCTGCCTGCTGTCCGACTCCGATGTGGCCCTGTGAGCGTGCGATCCCGTGCGTCCTGGCGAATCCGACGGGCTGATGCCCCCTGAAGCGTGTGTCGACAGTTCACGAGTGGCTTTCGGGAACGTCACGAGATCCTGTCCGGCCGAAAGACCGGGCGAGATCCCGGCGTTCTCGGGAAGTGCGGCGGCCGTGTCCGAAAGACGCCCCTAGGATGATCAACTGATAGTCGATCAACGGGGAGAAGAATCGTGCGATTTGCCTGGCAGGACACACCGGGGCAGGTTCGGGACGCGGCCACCTTCATAGGTCTGGCGAACCCCGCGCTGTGGTCCGGGCCCCCGGTTCGGGAGGGCGACCTCGCCGGATGGATGGACGAGGTCCAGTACTTCACCCGGATCGAGATCGACTCCGTCATCACCCTGCACAGCCGCTCCGGCACCCCCTTCGAGCTGTACGGGCGGGGCAGCGACTTCCTCAATCCGGTGCGGATGGCTCGCTACGTGCCCTGCGTGATCGAGGCGGAGAACGCCGAGGAGAACCCGAAGGTCCTCGCCCTCGCGCGTACCGCGTGGCGGGAACACGTTGACGCCGTCGCGCAGCGCTTCGGCGCTCCCGTTCGCGTCGCGGAGGACGACGACGAGGTCCTGGAGGCGATCTGGCGCCTGTCCGGCGGCGAAGGCCCGGAGCTGCGCCTGTGGTTGAACGCCACGCAGGTCCTGGTCCCCGACAGCCCCCTGTACACCCGCTTGCCCGGCCGCGCGCTGATCCGCCTCGACGCGCACGCCCTGCAGGACATGGCCGGCGTCACGCCCCGTCCGATCGACGAGGCCAACGACGTGCCGGAGTGGATCCCGGACTGGTACCAGAAGCACGCGGTCGACCTGGCGCGGACCGAGTACGAGGCCTTCGAGGACGGGGACCGCGCCGTCGACCGGGTTCGGCACGCCCTCGGCGGCGCCGTCGCCGGCGGAAAATCCGTCCTCGACCTCCTCGGGAGCCTCGTCGACATGCCGTTCGAGGTCCGGCCGGAGGCCGAGTCGTACAGCTCGCAGCACATCTTCCGGCACCCCGACGCCCCCCAGGGTCGGCTGCCCGCCCTATATGTGGCGCGCGTGATCAGCGTCCTCGCCAACCATGAGCAGGAGGGCTCCGCCCGCACCGCGCAGTCGGTGGAGCCGGGCCTGACCCTCCACCACCTCGACCTGTTCAACCCCCGGGTGCAGAACTCCCTAGGCGTCACAGGCCGGGAGGCCTGCGGGGTGTGGCGACTGACCCGCGCCGGGTTCGAGAAGTCGATCGCGGGCAAGGCCTACATGATCACCCCGGCGGACGTGATGGAACGCCTGCGCGCCGCAGCGCTCGCCGCCGGGACCCCCGAGGAGGGCGAGTCGCCGTCAGCGTGACGGCGTGACGGTACGACGGGCCATGGCCGGTGAGACGGTCCAGGCGTGGCAGGCGCTGGGCGGGGCGGCGGAAGCGTTCGGTCGGGCGGCCTGGAGGGCCCGCTGACGGTCAGTAGGGTGGCGGGCCGCGGTGGGGGTGTACGAACTCGCGGCGTCGGAGCCGACCGCGGTACCGGCCGGTGACGCCGCCCCCGTGGTCGTCGACGAGGTAGCCGTGGCGACCGAGTTCGCCGGCGAACGGCACCCGAGGGTCGAGGGGCGGGCGGCCGTCCCAAGGCCCCGCACGTTCACCACTCCCGCAGGTTCGCGCGGCTGAAGCCTGCCCATCGAGCGCGGGGCATGCGAGCGGGTGCCGTGCTCCGAGGGTTACGCAGCCTTCCGGCCCAGGAGAGCCAGCAGCTGATGCTGAGGAGTGGCCTGGGTCGAAGCAGTCAGCGCGGGTGCGTACATTCCGGTGGCGGCGAATTGCTCCGCCATGGGAGCAATGGCGGTCAGGCACGCCTCGACGGCCCCGCCGTCGAGGGACGTGGTGACACCCGCGGCCTGCGCGAGGTCCCAGGCATGTACGAGTGGTTCGATGACGGCCGTGGCCAGTACCCACCGAATCAACGCCCTGCTGCGGGTCGGTGTCGACCGGGACGACATCCACGTCGACACCGCGAGCGGCGCGCAGGCGTCCAGGCCGAAGCTCGACCCCGTCCTCGACACGTCCATGATGGAGGGGCGGGCGATGATCGGGATGCTGTCCGTGCTCGTCGAGCTCCAGCGCGAGCTCGTGGCGAACATAAACGACGGGCTCGCCTCACCACGGGCCTGCGGACGGGTCGGCGGGCGCTGCCCCAAGCTCACCGACGACCAGGCGATGCTTGCCCAGCAGCTCTACGACGCCCGGGAGAAGACCGTCCAGCAGATGGCCGACCTGTTCGAAGTGCCGCGGTCGACGCTGTACAGACACCTCGACAAGACCAGGAGCGTGCCCCGCCCGCGCGAGAAGACCGCAGTCACGAAGTCCTGACCACTGCTTTGCACCTGGGGCAGAAGTAGAAGTTTGGTGCCGTTCATGGTCGCTACTGGGCCCTGAGCGGAAGTTGTAGAAGGTACTGACGTGGTGCACGAACTCGATCGATGTTCTTTGGTAAGTCACCATTTGGTGGTCTCGACTGTCAGTGCCCGCGGTAAGACTCTGGGTCGATAGTCCGTTCGGGGGAGGACCAATGGCGTTCCGGGCCGTGCACACCGAGTGGGGAACCGTCTTCGCACATTTACGAGATCTCGGGTGCGGGCGGTCGTGGGAGGCGGTGTGGAAGGTGAAGCCGGCAGCGCCGATCGTCTGTGCCGAATGCCGCCACCCGATGCACGCGAAGACGTCCACCAGCGGGCTCCGGTTCTTCGCCCACGCCCCACACGCCCCGCTCTGCGAGATCGCGCTCCAAGGGGAGTCGGAGGCCCATCACCTCCTCAAGCTGGAGCTGCTCAGCGCCGCGCGGGACGCCGGCGCCAACGCGGAGCTGGAGGTACGGGCGGCGGACGGGTCCTGGCGGGCGGATGTCCTGGCCGGCGATCCGGCCGGGACATGGCGGATGGCGCTGGAGGCCCAGCTATCGCCGATCACCGCAGCCGACATATCCGCCCGCACGGAGCGGATGCGCGAGGACGGCGTGACGTCCTGCTGGTTCAGCGACCGGCCCCGCCCGCCGTGGCTGGGCACGGTGCCCTCCATACGGCTGACCACGACGGACAAGGGGGTGCTCGTTGCCGAGGGCTTGGTGAAGTTCACCCAGGGCGGGTGGGCCGCCGCGCCGGAGGTGCCGGTCGCCGACTTCCTGCGCTGGGTGTTCACCGCCAAGGTCGCCCCGCACTCCCCGCGCACCAGCCTCCGCTACCCGCTCCAGCGGCAGTTGGGGCAGGTGTGGACGGCGCCCCAGTACGCCGCCGCCGAGGACGTGTTCCTGGTGGAGAAGGAGAAGCAGGACCGCGAGCAGGAGGAACGGCGGGCTTGCGCCATGGCCAAGGCGGCGAGGAAGCGTGCCGAGATCGATGCCAAGAACGCAGTCTCCCGCCAAGCCGCCCTTGAGCGGGCCACAGTCTCGGAACGGGACGCATTCCAGCGCATGGGCGGCATGGCCGCAGAGGACTGGCAGACACGGCTCCTGGCACGCCGGGGCGTAGGAGAAGCGGTGGACTTCCTGGCCCGTGAGCACGAGATCACGACGACGGTGGGGCTGAGCATCAACGATCAACGGTGGGCGGGTGGCACTCCGCTGGTCGATGAGGACGGCGTCCCGTACGCAGTGTTCGCCCCGGAGTCGGGACTGGTCAACGGCGAGGCGTTCGCGCTGCTGGCCGGGATGCTGCTGCTGTTCACGACGGTCAAGGACATGAAGCGGTTCGACCGCAACACCCGCAACCGCCGCCGCAGTCGACGAGTTCCCGTCGACGGCTGGAAAATGCAGCACACCGAAGCGGCCCCAGTCGGCGCACCCGCCGTGAAAGCGCCCCGCAAGGTCTCCGAGGCTCAGTGCCGGCGAGCACCAGGACCCTGCGTCTGCCCGCAGCCGCAGCTCACGGCGGTGATCTCCGGCCAGACGCATCCGGCCGAGCCCTGCGACCGCATGACCCCGGCCGCCGCGGTCTACACCGCCTCGTGCCGCAGGTGCGGCGGCCCGTACGTCAAGCCGTGGCGCCGTCTCCGGCCCTGACGAGGGTCGGACGGCCACCTCACGGTGCAAGCGGGCCGACACCAGGCCATGCGGGCCGTGTGGCTCGACTCGCCGCCCGAGGGGTGGTGCTCGGTCAGGACGCCCCCGGTGATGAAGCAACGGCCGTGAACACCGTGATCGTGTCCCAAGAACGGACCGGGGTGTTGGTCCGGCTCGGGAGGGAAGCCGAGACGGCCGCGATCTGGCCGTGCCTGGCCGAGGCCCGGTACGCCGCCACCTCGCTGATGGCGGACGTGTATCAGCAAGCCCCGACGGGAATCCCCGACTGCCTGCGGATCTTCACCGAGCTGATGGCGGAGGCGGACCGGGCCGCGGGGCCGGGCATGCCCGGTTGCCCCGTCGACCCGTCCGGGCGGGCACCCGCGGACACGACCGAGCGCATCGACGACATCATCGACAACACCGAGGAGCCTCCCGACCAGGGGGTCGATCCACGATGCCCGGAAAACGGGCCATGAAATGATCCAGGACTTCTGACCGGCCTTCGCGGTCGCCCACGCCTGCTGTCGCACCACTGCCGGTGGCGCCTGTCCCGGGTACAGCAGCGGCCCCTCCTGCGATCGCGGCACCCAGGTCCCCGCGGCCCACGGTCCCGTCGACCGTGCGCGCGGTGTACTTGAAGACCGAGAAGCCGACGGTGCTGACGATCCGCCGGCCCATGTGCCCGGCGTCGGCGGCCACGAGTGTGGCAGCATCGCCGCCATGTCTCTGCTCACCTGGAACCACGACGGGGATCTGTACTGCGCTCTCACCACCGAGACCGGTACCCGCGAGGGCCGGACCACCCATTTCGAGCTCAGCGAGGCCCGCATGGTCGCGAGCGGGCCTCCTTCCATGCCTGACTCACCCGCTCCCGGGCCAACAGCCGTGACCGTAGTCGTCTACGCCCCCGATGAGGAGAAGCCGCCAGAGGTCTACTTCGACGGGACGCAGACGCTGCCGTTCGCCGTGCTGCAGCACTTCGTGGGAACTGTCGCCGCACGGCTACCGAGCACCGGTTCGTAGAGAGCCGAGGCGCCGGGGGCGCCGAAGCGCTGTACCGACGTCACGAGTTCGAGTTCAGTTGCGGGCATCCATCTGCGTGAGGTGCCACCGCCTCCGGCTGAGGTGCCACCGCCTTGCCGGACACGCGCCCTCAACGAACAATGGTGATGATCTTGTCCGGCGGGAAGAGCCGACCTGCGCTGACGGCGTCTCCTTCGGGGTGTCCGGTGATCTGTACGGCTGAGCGGGGGCTCACCGTACGCTCCGGGCATGAGTGAACGCGTGGGCTACGCGAGATGCAGTCCGGACAAGCAGGACCTCGCCGCCCAGCACGAGATCCTGCTCGGTCTGGACGTCCCTGCGGACCGGATTCACCTGGACCACGGGCTGACCGGGCCCAATCGCGCCCGGCCCGGCCTTGCCAAGGCCCTCGCGGCAGTCCGTGCCGGCGACACCCTCGTCGTCCCGAAGCTCGACCGCCTCGCCCGCTCGGTACCCGACGCCCGCGACATCGGCGACTCCCTCACCGCCCGCGGCGTCAAGCTCTCGCTCGCCGGCACCCTTTACGACCCCGCCGACCCCATGGGCAGGATGTTCTTCAACATCCTTGCCACCGTCGCCGAGTTCGAGGTCGACCTCCTGCGCATGCGCACCCGCGAAGGCATGGCGGTGGCGCGGGCCCAGGGCAAGCTCAAGGGGAAGCCGCCCAAGCTCACCGCACGCCGGCAGACCGACCTGGTCCGGCAGTACCAGTCCGGCGGGCACACCATCACCGACCTCGCCGAGCTTTTCTCCGTCAGCCGCGCCACGGTCTACCGCGTCCTTGAACGCCACCGGAACGCAGCCACGCCGTCGACTTCCGGTGGGCAGTGACGTGCTGCCCTACGTCTACCAGGTCACCAAGTACGACCCCGCCGATCGTGACCAGCACGGCCACTACGCCGGCACCGAAGACACGATCAGCGACCACGGGCCGGTCGAAGCCGCCTACCTGCAGGCCGTCGCCGCCTTCGCCGAGGACACCGGCGTCGACCAGTTGGCCATCCGCGAGCCGCAGCTCGGAAGCTTCGTCCACTTCGGCCTGGAGCCACAGATCGACGGCTACGGCCTGGCCGGTCTCTTCCCCGCCGGCCCCGCCGGCCCCGCCGGCCCCGCCGGCCCCGCCGGTTTCCACGACGGGGCACTGGTGCCGATCGACGTCGGCTCGGAACTTGTCCGAGCGATGCTCCGCGACAACGGGGCCTGGTGCCGCCTGGAGGTCGAGGGAGAGTTCACGGTGCACGTCGGCTGGGACCAGTACCTCTACATCGGCAGCAGCCGGCCCTGCGAAGCCGCGCTGACCCGCACCCGAGCGCTCGGCCTGTTCACGCAACGCCTGGACGCATCGCCGTACGAATTCGCCCCCGACGACCCCGCATACGTACAGCGCCCGGCCGACGCCGACTTCTGGGCCCGCCTCGACTGGACCGTCAGCGCCCACCGCGCCACGTTCCTGGAGGAGACCTCCGCCTCCAACGCCTCCCGGTGGCACCGCCTGAGCCGCGACAACATCGCGACCGTGCGCTCCCAGCTGACTCCACGCGCACAGTTGGCCGTCTGGCCGGACCTGCTCACCGACGTCGACACGGCCGTGGCCGCCCTGCGCGACAAAGGCCTGGTGGAGATCATCTGGGAGAAGGAAGACGGGCAGATCACCAGCACGGTCGTGGACGAAACCCAGTTCGAGGACGTGACCTCCCAGCTTGCAGGCGCGCGTGCTGCCGGCGTCGTTTCCATGTATGCCGGTGAAGACCTCCCTCTCTTCACCGCTGTGCTACCCGACAGCGACGGGGTACTCCGCGCGCGCTGGCAGACCGAGCCGACACCCAGCGACCGGGACCGAGAGGACGGCTTTGAGGGGCTCGTGCACACCGACGAGCTGGATCAAACGCCGCAGGACGCCATCGAGGTCGGCGACGCTCTCATCGTGAAGATCATGGATGTCGATCTCGTACGGCGCCGCATTGCCCTGTCGCAGAGGCAGGCCGACCGGTGACGACGTGGATGCGGTGCTTCTGGGACGAGGAAGCCATCTGGTTCTACTTCGAGGTCGACGCCGACGGCTGGGTGACCCGACAGGTCGAACTCCAGGGTTCCGAGCCGGCCCCGATCGCGGCTGCGTCCCTGGCCGAATGGCAGCGTGCCCAGCAGGCAGGGGGTCTGACCGAATACGAAAGGTTGTACGGGGTTACCGCTGAGCTCCCGGTCTCACAGTGGGAGGGCCACGCCCCCGAGCAACTCACCGCGCAAGAATTCGAGGCGGTCTGGGATGCCGCCCGTCGTGCGATCACAGCCCGCCAACCCTGCTGACCCGGGGTAGAACCCTGAGAAGAGCCCGACAGCAGTACGTCAGATCGACCCGCGCGCGAGCGTCCGGACCGGGACTGGACCTGCGTGGGAAGCACGTTCACCCTCCTCACCGTGCGCTCCGACGGATCGCGGGAGCCCGCGGAGGTCCGTACAGCCATAAACCCCCGCGCGGTGCCTTTCGGCGGGAACGGCGCACGATCGGGTGCCGTTCGCCCTGTGGCACGCACTGCGGAAAGGGTCGACGACCACCACGCGAACAGCACCGAGACGGTGATCGCCTTCTTGGACCGGAAGAAGTACACGATCTCCTTCAACTTCAAGATTGGCCTGCACCACCACTCGGGCAGAGTGGACATGCGGTGGTCGTCGGCGTATCCGGTCTCCCTCACCTACAACCTGCGGATCCGCCGCGACGTCGGGCAGTGGCCGGACGACACCGTGTACGGATACGAGGACCAGATCTACGGGAGTTCCGTCCCGACGAAGTCCTACACCCGCACCGAGGGGCACGACGGCAACGGGCGCAACCGCCTGCCCTACGACGGCAAACGCTACTTCTGGGATGCCTGGAACCTCCACCTGCGAATCGACGGCACCGCCGTGTCCACGGCGGGATCGATCCGGAGCGACCGGGCCACCTGCTACAAAACAACGACGTGCAAGTTCAAGAAGGGCGACACCTGAGCCCGCGACGGACGAGGCGGAACCATGGACCACGACACGCTGCTCCGGTTGATGCTCGCAGCCGATCCACCGCAGGTGGTCTGCGGGTTCCGCACCGTCTTCGCGGAGGGGGAGATCGGTGAGACGGGAACCCTGAGGTACCTGGCGACCGACCGGTGGATCCTGGACGTCGACCACGGCGGGCGGACCGTCAGCACCCCGCGCGGCTCCCGCCACGTCGCACCCGACGGTACGGTGCGTACCGGCCCTTCTTCCACGCCATCGTTCACGTCTCCCGTGGCTCTGTTGCTGCCCCGCCATCGAGGCATCGACGGTGGCCACGGTCACGACTGGGCCCCGGATCCCACCGTGCCGGTCACCGAGGCGGCCGACGGCACGCTGCACATGACGTTCCGACACACGGAGAACACCGCCTACCGGGCCGAGGCGACCGTCCACCCCACCCTCCACTGCGTACTTGCCCTGCGGAGCCCCGCATGGACCGCGGAACTCCTCGACCTCCGCGATTCCCTGAACCCGCGCGAAGTCGATGAGATGAACCAGGCCTTCGACGAGGTCTGAGCCGTCCCGGTCAGGGGCGACGGAGAATGAACCGATGAACGATCGTGATCCGGAGCCTGGCCTCCTGATTGAACTGCCCACTCATCTTCACTGAAACCGGTACTTCAGGATGAAAGGCTTATCTTCGCCTCGAAACAGACGGTGGTTTTCCTCGGCAACGAGGGCGAGGACTCCGGGCCGCCACCCTGACCAGGGCCACAGGGGTAGGCGTCACCTCCCGTCGGATGGTCGGCCGGAGTTGGGGTTCAGCCGAGAGGCGCGATGAAGGGGGCAGGGGAATCAGCAGTACCCGAGGCGGACCAAACCGGGGTACGACGCGGCCCGCCTGAGTAACACCTTCGGATCCTCCGTCAGGACAGGCACTCGGCGAGCAGGTCGACGACGTCGCGCCAGGCTCGTTGCGCGTGCTGTGGGTGGTGGCCGACGCCGGGGACCGTGGGGTGGTCGACCGGTGGGTGATGGAAGGCGTGCAAGGCGCCGCCGTACACGGTGAGGCGCCAGTCGACGCCCGCGGCCTGCATCTCGGCGGTGAACGCGTCCCGTTGTGCGGGCGACATGATGGGGTCTTCCGACCCGACCCCCGCCCACACAGGGCAGCGGATGCGCGCCGCCTCGCCCGGTCGGCCCGTGGTGGTTGCGTTGACCGTCCCGATCGCGCGCAGGTCGACGCCGTCGCGCCCGAGTTCCAGTCCGATCGCGCCGCCGGTGCCGTAGCCGATGGCGGCGATCCGGTCGGGGTCGGTCCGCGGTTCGGCGCGCAGCACGTCGAGCGCCGCATGGCCGATGCCCCGCATCCGGTCGGGGTCGGCGAGCAGCGGCAGGCACCGGGCCAGCATCTCCTCGGGGTCGTGCAAGTAGCGGCCGCCGTGAAGGTCGAAGGCCAGCGCCACGTATCCCAGCTCGGCGAGGGCATCGGCCCGGCGGCGCTCGACGTCGCTGAGTCCCGTGCCCTCCGGTCCGAGCAGGACCGCGGGCCGGCGGTCGGCACCGGCCGGGAGCGCGAGGTGCCCGATCATCGTCAATCCGTCCGCCGGGTACTCGACCGTACGTGTCGTGATCGTCGTCATGAGGCTGGACTGTACTGATCGTCGCGCCCGGTTCGGTCGGCGTTCTGCCACCGGCAGAACAACGTGCGTGTCCCTTGGATCCCTCACGTCCCTCACGTCCCTCGCGTCCCTCCGAGAAACACGAGGCCGAGCGCGCCCGAAGCTTCAAGATCATCTAGTTGGTGCTCTCGGAACGGAACCCACCTCGGTCACACCCCGAGCTCGCACGTCGAGCTCGCACGTCGAGCTCGCACGTCGAGCTCGCACGTCGAGCTCGCACGTCGAGGTCCTCGCGTGGCGTCGGCCGTCCACCTGGTCGGAGTCACTGATTTCTCGTCACTTCACCGCGCGGCCGATGAGTTTGTGGCTCCCCGCCGGTCCAAGCTCGTGACACCCCAGGAAAGGACACCGCCATGTCGGAGCTTCTCGTCGACTTCATCACCTCCCTCGACGGCCACGCGTCGGGAGAGGGATGGCCCGGATTCTGGGGCCTTGAGGGCCCGGAGTACCTCGCGTGGCTCGGCGAGCAGCCCGAGGTCACCTACCTGATGGGAGCGAACACGTACCGCCTGATGTCGGGCTTCGCCGCAGGCGAGGTCCCGGCCGGCCAGGATGAGTTCAGGCCCGAAGAAGAAGCGTCCGTGGACGAGCTCACGCAGGCGTCCAAGGTGGTGTTCTCCTCCTCGCTCACAGAGCCGCTGACGTGGGCCAACTCCACGCTCGTCCGCGACGACGCGGTCGAGGCGGTCCGCGCCATGAAGTCGAGTGGCGCGGGGCTCCTCAGCACGATCGGCAGCCTCAGCCTGTGCCGGTCCTTGCTGCGAGCCGGGCTCGTAGACCGCTTCCGGGTCGTGATGTTCCCGGTGATCACCGGGGCCACGGGCGAGGAGCGCATCTACGACGGCTATCCGGACGTTGCCCTCGAAATGATCGAGCACCGCACCTTCGACGGCCGTATCCAGCTGGTCGAGTACAAGCCCCGCGTGCTCGATCACCCGCCGCTCGGCGTCCCTGCGTGACGTCGCTCCGTCCGCGGCCCGGCGGCCGTCCGCGCCGGCGGCCGGGCCGGCGCCGGCGGGTGCGGAGCAGGGCCTGACACGGCCTCGGTGGACCAGCGGTACCGCCATTGGCGCCAAGCCGGTGATCACAGGCTTGGCGGCAGCGGCAGCCGATCCTGCCGTCTCCCCGGAAGCCTCCGCTTGTGTCCGGTCTCCAGCCCAAGCCGTCGGTGCTGTTCGTGTGCGTCCACAACGCCCGACGTTCGCGGATGGCCGCCGCCTTCCTCACCCACCCCGCCCAAGTATCGTTCTGCTCCGCAGGGTCGACCCCGGCGGTCACGGTCAATCCCGCCGCCGTCGACGCGATGGCTGAGGTGGGCATCGACCTATCCGTCCGGACCCGGAGAATCGGCACCATGGGCGCCGTTGAGGCATCCGACGTCGTGGTCACCATGGGTGGTGGCGACACGTGTCCGCTTCCCCGGCAAGCGCTACCTCGACTGGAGACTCGACGCCCCCGCCGACGACCCCGCCGGACAAGGCGTCAAGGCGGACCGCCCGATCCGGGACGAGATCGAACGCCGTATCCGCGACCTGCTCACCCAACTCCAGCCCCACTGACACCACCCACACCAGGACCCGGTGCCACGGCCGGCGACCCCGGCCCGTCATCTTCCCCGGATACGGTGCGCCGGCCGGGTCCGAAGACCGTTGCGAGAAGGAGTGAACGATGAACGCGGGGAGCGCGCCGGGGGCCGCCGGTGGGATGAAGCGCCGGTTGGGGGTATTCGATGCGGTGGTGATCGGCTTGGGCTCCATGATCGGAGCCGGGATCTTCGCGGTGCTCGGCCCGGCTGCACAGGCTGCCGGTTCCGGACTGCTGCTCGCGCTGGCCCTGGCGGCGGTCGTGGCGTACTGCAACGCGACGTCCTCGGCACGGCTGGCCGCCCTCTACCCGCAGTCGGGCGGCACCTACGTCTACGGCCGCGAACGCCTGGGCCCCTTCTGGGGCTACCTGGCCGGCTGGGCGTTCGTCGTCGGCAAGACCGCCTCCTGTGCGGCCATGGCCCTGACCGTCGGTGCCTACCTCTGGCCCGACCGGACCCACGCGGTCGCCGTGGCCGCCGTCGTGGCGCTGACCGCGGTCAACTACACCGGCGTGCAGAAGTCCGCCCTCCTGAACCGCGTGATCGTCGCGGTCGTCCTGACCGTGCTCGCCGCCGTGGCCGTCACCGCACTGACCTCCGAGGCTGCGGACACCACACGGCTGGACATCGGCCCGGACGCCACCCTCGGCGGTGTGCTCCAGGCCGCAGGGCTGTTGTTCTTCGCCTTCGCCGGATACGCCCGCATCGCCACCCTCGGCGAGGAGGTCCGCGATCCCGCCCGCACCATCCCGCTCGCCATCCCCATCGCCCTCGGCACCACCCTCGCCGTCTACGCCCTCATCGCCGTCGCCACCCTGACAGTGCTCGGCCCGGCCGAGCTGGCGGCTTCGGCCGCCCCACTGTCGAGCACTGTGCGGGCCGCGGGAGCGAATTGGCTGGAGCCCGTCGTCCGCGCGGGCGGCGCCGCCGCTGCCCTGGGCTCCCTGCTCGCCCTGATCCTCGGCGTCTCGCGCACCACCCTGGCCATGGCGCGCGACCGCCACCTTCCCCGCGCCCTGGCCGCGGTCCACCCCCGCTTCGGCGTCCCTCACCACGCGGAACTGGCGGTGGGAGCCGTTGTCGCCCTGCTCGCCGCGACCACCGACGTCCGCGGTGTGATCGGCTTCTCCTCCTTCGGAGTGCTGGTCTACTACGCCATCGCCAACGCCTCCGCCTGCACCCTCAGCGAGGAAGAGCACCGGCCCAACCGGCTCATCCCCGTCGTCGGCCTGGCCGGCTGTGCCGTCCTGGCCTTCGCACTCCCCATGAGCACCGTGACCCCCGGAGTCGCGGTCCTGGCCCTCGGCGCGGTCCTTTACAGGCTGCGGAGGTCCAGGACCGGCAAACCCGGCCTTGCGGATCGGTGAACCCGCGATCATCGGCAACCGGCAGGTGCTCCGCTGCAGCCCCGCTTCATCGAGCGCGACGCCCGTGACGGTGACGCATCGGCGTCGTACCCCCTGATCAGCCCTGATCATCACCGTCGGACGCCGCAGCCCGACGGGCCGTCCGCCGGCGTGATGACCGTACGAAAGCTCCCGTCACCGGTACCGCGCCGTCCCTCCACCCGGCTGGCACCGGGAAGCCGCAGGCAGCCCTCGTGCCGCGCCGTGCGCCGCGCGTCGTCGGGTCAGGCGTACGGGCTCCATCCGCCGAGGCGGGCCAGCAGGGTGCGCGCGGCGTTCTCGTCCAGGCCCAGCGCCGCCGCGGCCCGCTCGGTGCTCAGATCCGCGCGGGTGCTGCGGGCCGCCCAGTAGCCGACGCGTTCCGCGGTGACCTCCATCCGACGGGCGGCACGGAGAGCGGCGACCGGCGACGTCCTCGTCAGCCGTTCGATCTCCTCCTCCAGCCGTTCCGGCAAGCCGGTGACCGCATCCGGCAGGGGCACGGTGGTCGCCTCGACCTGCTCGGTGTGCTCGTCCCAGTCCCGTACGCACGCGTCCGCCTGTGGATCACCGGCCTCCACGAGCTCCTGGATACCGATCGCCGTCCAGTCCAGGTGGTGCTCGACGCCCGTCCAACCGCAGGAACACACTGCGCGAACGGCGGCTGCCCGCGGCCCGCGCAGATATCGGCCGTCGTGGACGGACCGCTGCGTCACCAACCCATCGCACAGGACCGGACCGGATGCGTCGTCGCAGACCGTCGACCGGACCCGGAACGTCTTTCGCGTCGTGGGGTTTGCCGGTGGCGATCGGGAGCAGGAGAGCGTCACGACCAAGCCGGTACTACACGAGGAGGTCCCCATGTCGGGTACGGAGAAGAGCAAGGCGCACGTCGAGACGGTCAAGGGCAAGGTCGAGGAGACCGTCGGACGGGCCGTGGGCAACGAGCGGATGACCGCCGAGGGCCGGGCCGACCAGGCCAAGGGCAAGGCGCGGCACGCCAAGGAAGACATCAAGGACGCCTTCCGCCACTGACCTGACGGGCGAACACCCCACAGACCGGCTGAGTCCCGGCCCTCTCCCCCCGGGCCGGGGCTCAGCCGCGTCCACCCCCAACCCGTCCGCCGCCCGGCCACCCACTCGTCGGCCGACCAGGCCCCAGGGCTGAGACGAAAGCTGCGCCGACCACCGCTCGTTCGCCGTACACGCGCACCCACTCACGCCGCTCTCCGCGGGCAGTTCTACGTGTCCTGCCGTACGGGCGCGGGTACGGGTGTGGCGGTTTCGAGCACGGGGGTGGTGGGTTCGGGCAGGGTGCGGAAGAGGAGCCAGCTCAGGGCGGGCATGGCGATCAGGGGAGTGAGGGCGACCTTGAGGGAGGTGGTGTCGGCGAGGTGTCCCCACAGGGGACTCATGAGGCCGCCGATACTGACGGTGAGGCCGAGAGTGATGCCGCCGGCGGTGCCGATGCGGGAGGGCAAGTAGTCCTGGCCGAGGGTCACCTGGAGCGAGAACGGGACGTACAGGCCGGCCGAGGCGAGGGCCACGAAGAGGAACATGGCCGGGCCCGGCACATGGATCACTCCGGCGACGGCGACGATCGAGAGCAGGTACGACCAGCGGGCGACTCGGACGCGGTCGTAGCGGTTGGCCAGGGATCCGCCCAGGACCGAGCCGACCGCGCCGCCCAGGAACAGGAGGAACAGGGCGGTGGTTCCTGCGGTGGTGCTGTCCTGCACGCGTTGCCGGGCGTAGAGGGAGATGAACGTACTGAGGCCTATGAAGACGATGGATCGGAAGACGACCGCCAGGGACAGCTTCACGAACGAAGCCACGTCGTCGGCACTGCGGGGCGCCCGGGTCCTCGTCGAGCCGACCTCAGGTCGGGCGAGCATCCGCAGGACGGGTACGCACAGGGTGACGCCGACGAGCGCCGGGAGGACGAGGACCGGTGTCCAGCTGAGGGATCCGTGCCCGATCACGGCCGCCACCATGAGCGGGGCGAGTGCGAAGCCGACGTTCCCGCCGAGGGAGAACCAGCCCATCGCGCTGTGACTGCCCGCACTGGCCAGCCGGGCCACGCGGGCGGATTCCGGGTGATAGGCGGCCACGCCGACGCCCGAGATGGCGATGAAGAACAGGGTGAGCCCGTAGGAACCGCTCAATCCGCTCAGCCCGATGCCCACCCCTCCCAGCAGGGTGCTGACCGGCAGCAGCCACGGCATCGCCCACCGGTCGGTGAGGACGCCGAACACCGGCTGGGCCACCGACGACAGCAGGGACGCGGCCAGCACGATGCCGGAGACGACCGCGTAGGTGTAGTCCCGTTCGGCCACGAAGAACGGAATCAGCGCCGCGACGGCGCCCTGGTAGATGTCAACGCAGGCATGGCTCACGGCCAGCAGGGAGATCGATGTGTTCCTTCGCATTCACCCCATGCTGCGAGAGGCACACCCTGTCGCGCTTTCGATAAACTGACGGATGATCCAGAAAATCCGCCACGAACCCGTTGCCCCCACCCGAACCCAGCGTCTCGCGGCCGGCGGCGAGATCGAGGCGCACCGGCACGACGATCACCAGGTCGTCCACGCCGGCAGGGGCGCCATCGCAGTCACCACCGACGCCGGCTCATGGATCGCCCCCGCCACCCGCGCCCTCTGGATCCCGGCCGGCACCGTCCACCAACACCAGGCGCACGGCGAACTGGATCTCCACCTCATCGGCCTGCCCACGCACGAGAACCCCTTACGCCTCGACGAACCGGCCGTCCTCGCCGTCAGCCCCCTCCTGCGCGAACTCATCGTCGCCTACACCCGAGACCCCGACAACGACAGCGCACCCCGCCTACGGCTGCGCGCCGTCATGCTCGACCAACTCGCCCGCTCCCCGGAACAACCCCTGCACCTGCCGATCCCCACCGACCCCCTGCTGCGCGAACTCCACGACATCCTGCGCGCCGACCCAGCCGACAACCGCTCCCTGGACGACCTCGGACGCCTCATCGGTACCAGCGCCCGCACCCTTTCGCGCCGCCTGCGCGCCGACCTCGGCCTCACCTACCCGCAGTGGCGCACTCAGCTCAGGCTCCACCACGCCCTGATCCTCCTGGCCGACGAGACCCCCGTCACGACGGTCGCCCACCGCTGCGGATGGTCATCCGCCAGCACCTTCATCGACGTCTTCCGCCGCACCTTCGGCCACACTCCCGGTTCCCGTCCCACCATGTGACGCGGGAACCGGTCGCCGAGCTGTGGCGAGCCGGCTGGGCTGAGGTGCTTGGGCTGTGGAGCGGGGGAGAGGAGCGGGGGAGAGGAGCGGCATCGACGGTTCGACTTGGTTCCGGCACGGATTCCGTAGGAGTGATCAGCCGGCGTCCTACTCGGCCAACCGGTCGAGGACTTCAAGGCGGTCCGGGTCCAGGGAGAGATGCGTCGCAGCGAGATTCACCTCCAGGTGTTCGATTCGAGCGGTGCCCGGGATCGGGAGAACGACCGGGGAGTGGTGGAGGAGCCACGCGAGCGAGACCTGTGCCGGGGTGGCGTCGAGTTCCGCGGCCACGCGGGCGATTTCGGCCGAGGCCGCTGAGGCGACCGGCCGCCACGGCAGAAACGCCATCCCCGCCGCTTCGCACGCGGCCAGCACCGGCTCGTGCTCACGGTCGAGCACGCTGTATCGATTCTGCACGCTCGCGATGTCGACGACCTTCCGCGCCTCCTCCAGTTCCGTGACGGTGACCTCGGACAGTCCGATCCGTCCGACCTTGCCCTCGGCCTGGAGTTCCCGCAGTGCGCCGAGCTGTTCCGCCAGGGGGACATTCGGATCGACGCGGTGCAGCTGGAGCAGCTCGATTCGTTCGACGCGCAGCCGCCGGAGGGCGTGTTCCACCTGACCGCGCAGGCTCTCAGGCCGGGCATCGTGCTGCCATCCGGCCGAGGTGGCCGATCGCGCGATACCGACCTTGGTGGTGATGACCAGCCCCTCCGCATAGGGGTACAAGGCCTCGGCGAGCAGCTCCTCGTTGGCTCCCCAGCCGTACATGTGGGCGGTATCGATCAGGGTGACGCCCAACTCGACGGCCCGCCGGGCGAGGGCGAGAGATGCCTCGCGGGTTGGCCCCGGCTCACTCGGAAGCCGCATGGCTCCGAACCCGAGCCGCCGTACAGCCAGATCCCCACCGATGTGAAACATGGTCGACCTGGGTACCTCGACGTCGTACGGGGGCGGTGCGCCGTGGACGTGACGACCAGCTCGCCGACACTCTCGCGCACACCGGCGGTCGCCGACGCAAGGCCTGGGCCCGCTGCCGCAGCTACGGCCAGTGCCCTGCTTGGCCCGAGCCGGAGTTCAGGACGCGGGTCGGGCCGCCGCCGCCAGGACGAGGTGAAGCGGACGCGGCGGCCTGTTCAGCTGCCGCAGGCGCAGCCCGATGCGGCCGACGCGGGCTCGGTGCTCTGCTTCTGTCCGGTACAGCAGGCGTCGCCGTCGGCGAGGGGGCTCTTGCCCAGCTGGTCGGCGTCGGCCTTGACGACGTAGACCTCCCACGGCTCCTTGCCGGGGCCGGTCACCCACACCTTGTCCTGCAGGGCGTAGCAGCAGGAGGTGTCGTTCTCCTCGAAGGTGGCCAGGCCGGCCTCCTTCAGGCGGGTCGTGGCGGCGCCAACCTCCTCGGTGGAGGCGACCTCCACGCCGAGGTGGTCCAGGCGGGTGGCCTGCCCCGGCTCGCCCTCGATGAGGACGAGCTTGAGCGGGGGCTCGGCGATGGCGAAGTTCGCGTAACCGGGACGGCGCTTGGAGGGCTCGACGCCGAAGAGCCTGGAGTAGAAGGCCACCGACGCTTCTAGGTCGGCGACGTTGAGCGCGAGCTGAACACGGGACATGGCGGTCTCCCCTTGTACGGGTTATTTCGACGTCTGTCGATACAGCCGACCTTGCCACCGGGTTCGACGGCTGTCAATATTGAGGAATGTCGAAACAAGCTGGTCTGCCGGTGCTCGGGCAGGACGATGCGGCGTGCTGCGCGCCGATGGTCCGCGAGCCGCTCGGCGAGGAGGCTGCGGCCGAGTTGTCGCGGATGTTCAAGGCGCTGTCGGACCCGATCCGGCTGCGACTACTGTCCCTGATCGCCTCCCACGAGGGCGGCGAGGCGTGCGTGTGCGACCTGACCGGCCCCTTCGACGTCTCCCAGCCGACGATCTCCCACCACCTGAAGGTGCTGCGCGAGACCGGGCTGGTGGGCTCCGAGCGACGCGGGACCTGGGTGTACTACTGGGTGCTCCCCGAGGCCCTGGCCAAGCTCTCCGCGCTGCTGGAGATCCCCGCCGTTTCCGCGAAGGCCCCGGCATGAGCGCACCGGCCCCGCTGCTGCGGCGGGCGACGGTCGAGGCCCTGGGCACGGCCGCGCTGGTCGCGGTAGTCGTCGGCTCCGGCATCCAGGCCACCGACCTGACCCGCGATGCCGGAACTCAGCTGCTGGCCAACTCCCTGGCCACCGTCTTCGGTCTCGGTGTGCTGATAGCCCTGCTCGGTTCGGTGTCGGGGGCGCACTTCAACCCCGCGGTCACCCTCGCCGCATGGTTCACTGGCTGGCGCACCGGCACCGGCACCGGCCCCGCCCTGCGCGACGTCGCCGCCTACGTGCCCGCCCAGGTCGCCGGAGCCATCGCCGGCGCAGTGCTGGCCGACGCCATGTTCGGCAAGCCGCTCATCGACTTCTCCGGCCACGACCGGTTCTCCGGCCGGCTGTGGTTGGGCGAGGCGGTAGCCACCGCCGGGCTGGTCTGGCTCATCTTCGGCCTGACCCGCGCCGGCCGCGCCCAGTTGGCGCCGCCGCTGGTCGCCGCCTACATCGGCGCGGCGTACTGGTTCACCTCCTCCACATCCTTCGCCAACCCGGCCGTCACCATCGGCCGCGCGTTCACCGACACCTTCGCCGGGATCGCCCCCGCCTCCGTGCTGCCGTTCATCGCCGCCCAGCTCGTCGGCGCCGCCGCCGGTCTCGGCCTGGTCGCCCTCTGCTTCGGCCGCCCGACCCCCGCAGACGAGGACGAGTCCGCCGTCCCTCACGGCAGGCAGCAGCCCACCGCCCGCACCACCGAAGAAAGCGCCCTGGCCTGATGAGTACTTCCGCTGTTCCTTCCGTGCTGTTCGTCTGCGTGCACAACGCCGGCCGGTCCCAGATGGCCGCCGCCTTCCTCACGCACCTCGGCGGCGACCGGGTCCAGGTCCGCTCGGCCGGATCCGCCCCTTCGACCACGGTCAACGCGGCCGTGGTCGAGGCGATGAGCGAGGTGGGCATCGACATCTCCGCCGAGATCCCGAAGGTGCTGACCACCGAGGCCGTGCAGTCCTCCGACGTGGTGATCACCATGGGGTGCGGCGACGCCTGCCCGTACTTCCCCGGCAAGCGGTACCTCGACTGGCAGCTGGAGGACCCGGCCGGCCAGGGCGTCGCCGCCGTCCGGCCGATCCGCAACGAGATCGAACACCGCATCCGCGGCCTGCTCACCGAACTCGGCATCGGGCCCGCCGAATGACCTGGGCGAAGCCAGGGGTACACGTCGAGCCCCTTCGGCCGGAGCACGCCGAACAGGTCCTGGCGATCTACCAGCTGGGCATCGACGAGGGCAACGCCACTTTTGAGACCACCGCCCCCACCTGGGAGGCGTTCGACACGGCCAAGCTGCCCGCCCACCGCCTGGTCGCCCTCGACGGTGCCGGCCGGGTCCTGGGCTGGGTCGCCGTCGCACCGGTCTCCGACCGGTGCGCCTACGCCGGAGTCGTTGAGCACTCCGTCTACGTCCACCCCGACGCCCGGGGCCGCGGGGTTGGCCTCGTCGTGCTGAACGCCCTGCTCGCATCCACGGACGCTGCGGGCACCTGGACGGTGCAGTCAGGCATCTTCCCGGAGAACACCGCGAGCCTTGCCCTGCACCAGCGCGCCGGGTTTCGCGTCATCGGCACCCGCGAACGCATCGGCCGACACCGCGGGACGTGGCGCGACGTCGTCCTCGTCGAACGCCGCAGTCCCCAGATCACCTGAAGGGCGCCGCACGCTTTCGGGCTGGCCAGTCTCGGGCGGCCGCTCCTGCCGGTGGGCCTAGTTCAGAGAACTGACCGGCCCGAACGACAAGTTTCCGGCCCAGAGGGACGCGCCACGGCCGCCACCTCCTTCAGTCGCCCCCTCTTCCGGTGCTTGGCGTCTACCCGATCCACGGTCGGCACCATCCCGACGGACCGCGAGCGTGCTGTCAGCCCGATCGGTCTGCCGAACGGGGCATCAAGCGGAGCGTCGACTTCCCTTTTGTAATCGAACAGAATTACGATTCTGGGGTGACCGCCGAGAGCTCCTTCCCCGATGACCTCCTGCAGCTGCAGGAGCGCCTCCACCGCGCCCACGCCGAGCACCGTGTCGAGCTGGCGGCCCTGCCGTGGAGCGTGGAGCCCATGAAGGGCTGGGCTCGCGGTGAGCGCTACTCCCATCGCGGGGACGTCCCCGACAGCCCGGGGTGGACCGATGAGCAGAAGGCGAAGGTCGACCGCATGTGGGCCGAGATCCGGGAGCTGTCGATCAAGGTGGTCGACCACCCTCACTGGAAGAGCGTCTCCGTCGACACCCTGGTGGAGAGCCGCATGCGGCTGAAGCGACAGACCCGCCCCACCGAAAGCGTCGACGCCGCCGAAGCGCTGGAGCCCTCCGGGAGCGTTGGAGTGGCGTAGCCGCGATGCCGGATGACCCGGCGTGAAGCACTCCGGGACGCCGACCCGGGATGCTCGTCGAGTCCGATTCCACGATCAGCACCGGCGCCTACTGGGACGGCGCGCGGTGGGCCGCTCCGGTCGGCAACTACGGGGACGCGACCGACGCCGGGCTGTACCTGTCGGCCACGGGCCTGGGCACTTGGAGCAGCTACGAGGGCATGCTCATGGAGGACCCGTTGTACCCGTCGCTCGCCGCATACCTGGAGTCCGTCGGCCGTACGCTCGCCGACGGCCCGGCGGGCTCGATGGGCTCGATGGGCGCCCGGGATCGTGTACGGGTGCCTGGTCTGGGAGGACCCGCAGCGTCCGCGGCTCGACGAGACCTTCGGCGATTGGCAGCCCGTGCACTGAGCGGAGCGGAACCGAACGTCACAGGACGGGCGGGACCCACTCCGGGGGTGCCGGGGCGGGTCCCGCCCACTGTGCCGTGAGGTGTGTGACGGCTCCGTTGATCGTGCATACCGGCTCGGGCTTCGAGGTGTGGCAGCCCCTTGGGCCAGGCGCTGCACGGATCCAGGACGTACGCCTCCTCGTCCAGGAGCAGTCCGCGTCGCCGCTCGGTGCGTGCTGTCCAGTTGTTCTGCTACGACAGTGTCCTGGTGACCACGGATGCCGCTTCGGCGATCAGCTTGTTGTCGTAGTCGGCGTCCTTGGTGCCGCGGTTGGACATGATCGCCATGACGATGGGTGCGGCGTCCGGGGGCCAGACGACGGCGATGTCGTTGCGGACCGCGTAGACACCGCCACCGCCGGTCTTGTCCCCGACGTCCCATCCCTTGGGCACTCCGGCCCTGATGAGTTCGTCTCCGGTGGTGTTGGTCCGCAGCCACTGGGTGAGCTGTTCGCGTTCGTCCTTGCCCAAGGCGTCCCCGAGAACGAAGGTCCGCAGGTCTGCGGCCCACGCGCGGGGCGTGGTGGTGTCCTGTGTGGAACCGGGCGACCACTGGTTCAGTTCCGGCTCGCGGCGTTCCACCTTGGTGGTGGTGTCACCTGTCGCTGCGAGAGCGTCGGCCAGGCCCTCCGGTCCGCCCAGTGCGTCGAACAAGAGGTTGGCCGCGGTGTTGTCGCTGTGGCGGACGGCCGCGTCGCACAGGTCACGCAGGGTCATTCCGGTGTCGACATGCTTCTCGGTGATCGGCGAGTGGTCGATGAGATCGCTCCGGGAGTACTTGATCACCGTGTCCATGCCGCTCAACGCGTGCCACGAAGGGGGCCGCCCCCGTCCTCTGCGCACGCACCGCAGGAGAAACCAGGCCCTCCGAGCCGCGCGGCGGCGATGCCGAGACCAACGACGGCCGCACGGACGACTGACGCTTCCGGTGCCGGCCGACACATCCGGTGTCAGTGGGCGATGACAGGATGCGCTTCATGACTTCCGCCACCGCAGCCGACTACGGCTGGATACGTTCCCCCGCCTCGCCGTTCGCCTACGGGTTGGAGGTCGGGTACACCCTGACGCTGGTGCGAGGGGTCTCGCCTTCGGCATTGTTCCGGATTGTGGGAGCCGAGCCGCGCGATGAGGAGTGCGAGGGGCTCAGCGATCTCATCTTCGAGCAGCAGGAGTTCCTTGATGAGTCCGAGGAGTGGCCCGATGCCTTCCTTACGGGAGCGTTCACCGTGCCGGGCGACGGCGGCGAGTGGACGCTCGCCCTGGAGTTCGGAGGCGACCTGGGCACGCGCCCGCGCCTGATGGAGGCATTGTCCGTCGGGACGCGTGCTGTCTCGCATTCGAGCAACGGTGGGAAGCCCATGGACTTCTTCCACTGGTACGAAGACGGCGAGCTGCGGACCACCTTCGAACGGCCGGCGGACCGGACTGGTGCCACGCCCGATGAACTGACCGGCTTGATGGGTGAGGTCGGCCTCAACCCGGCAGGGGATACGGATCCGAGCATCGACACGAAGGCGGCGGTCATGGCGCTTGCGGAGCATCTCACCGGCGTTCGGGTGACCGCGCAACTGCTGAAGGACTCCGAATACCAGCTGGGGGTAGTCCCGGAGGAATCCGTCGATGAGTGACAGAACGTCACCATCGACATTTTCGGACGCGCACGGCAAGCGGACGTGTATCAGGACTGCGACGAGATCAGTTCTGACATACGCGGTGTCGGCAACCACTGACACTTCCCCGTCCGGCACTGATCTTGTGGTCTCGTGCCGCTCCGTTTCGACGTGTCGGAGTAGAAAGCCAAGGCGTCTACCACTTGGACGGGACGGCTGGTGCGGGGAGATCGAAGGGGCGCGCGAGCACCGCTGCGACGGAGTGGGCGCGGTCGGGTAGGTGCCCTGGTGGCCCGGCCGGCTGCGAGCGCGAGGAAGCTGGTCAGGTCGCGTTCGGCGACGACGAGGAGTCGGCGGAGCTCGGTGACGGGCCGCCGCCGCCCCACGCCCAAGTCCGGGATTCGCCGCGATACCTACTCCGGGCTCTCCTCCGCACGCCGCTCGGGCTCGTCGGCCATGACGAGCTGGGTGACGGTGAAGCCGTCGGGGGTGCGGATCGCGACGCGGTAGAGGCCCGGGGTCGTCACGGTCGCGAGGGCACTGGCCTGGCCGTCGTCCCAGCTCAGGGTCAGTTTTTGCTGGTCCTTGGCGTCTTCGAGATTGGTGAGGAGGCAGGTGGTGCCGGCGAGGGAGTCGAGGCCGCTGAGCGTGAGCTTCCACGGACGGCCGGCTTCGACGAGGTCGGGTGCGGTCAGGCCGCATCCGGCTTCGCCCAGTGGCGGGCCCATGTGGGCGTCCTCGCGGAGGATTTCGGTGATGGCGTCGAGGGCCGTTCCGGCCTTGGCGACGTCGCCGTGCTGGAGGGGGAGCGTGGTGACGGCGGGGGCGATGTCGGCCGATTCCTTGTAGACGGTGCCGTCGCCGTGGACGTGGAAGAACTTGATGTTCTTGTTGTCGTCGCGGATGAACGTGCCGTCGGTGTGGGCCCGGGCGCCGTCGAGGTGTGCTTCGACCTGTCCGTCACGGATGGTCAGGTTCTGCCAGGTGGGTTGGTTGATGCCGACGACGGAGCGGTGATCGGGCAGGGCGATCGACTTCTGGCCGTGGTGGAAGCGGGCCGCGTTGCGGGCGAGTTCCGCGTTTCCGCCGATGGACGTGATGTCGCCGGGCGTCAGGTGGCGGACGTCCCCGTTGCTGCGCAGGCTCTTGTACTGGGGCAGCAGGTCGTGGAGGCCGGGCATGTCCGCGCAGATGGCGCGGAGCCGGCGGTGGGGGAGCGGTACGGGTGTTCCGCGGCCGGTGTTGAGGATGACCGCCGCCTTGACCGCTCCGTGGAAGGGGGTGCCCAGGGTGATGACGCCGCGGGTGTCGCCCCGGAGGTCGCTGTCGTACCGGTCGTCGAGCGCCGCACGGGTCACGAGCCCGCCCATGGAATGGGAGACGAAGACGAGTCGGGCCTCGCGTTCGTCGACGCGGTGCCGGCGAGCGGCGTCGTGGGCGGGGTGCAGGCGCCAGGACGTCAGGTGCTCGCGTGCCGCCGCTGCCAGGAGACGGGCGTTGACCGCGACGGGCAGACGCCAGTCGTACGCGAATTCCAGTACGGCGGCGGGGTCGGCGACACTCGTCCCGACGGTTTCCACGAGGTCGGTGTAGGGCTCGGAGCCCGCGAGGTAGGGCGTCCAGGCCGTGTGCTTGAGCAGGCCGGTCGCCTTGATCCGGGTGTGCTTGCCGTCGAGTTCCTCGTCGGTCATGCGCAGGCCCTCAAGGCCCTTGGGGCTGGTCCAGGCCCTGCGCAGCCAGGAGATTCCTGCCAAGCCCCACAGGTGTTTGTCGAGGTGGGTGTCGAACAGTTCGCTTCCCATGATGCCGGGGACGATCACGACGGCGTCCTGGGTGACGTGATCGGGTAACTCGCCGGCCACACCGGCGGCCGCCGTGACCCGAAGGTGCTGGTTCTGGTCCATGGGTGTGAAGAATAGGGAAGGTGAACGGGCAGCGGGGCGAGATCGGCTTGGCGCGACCGAACCATGAGCCGGAGGCCGCCGAGAGGTCCCGTGTGCCGGGCCGGGGTGCGCTGTTCCTGCTGCTCCTGGAGGACGGCACCGCCGAGATGCGGGCCGCGATCGACGATCAACTCGACGTGGTGGCCGCCTGGTGGGCGCAGGATTCCCCCGACGGACCGGGGTTCGGACGGGTCGTACCGGACCGTCCCCCGACCGGCCGGCACGACGTGGAACGTTTTCTCGCCACCTCGCGCATCCGGGAGGTGGAGGCCCACGTCCCGCTGGTGCTGTACGTGACCGGGCACGGGATCACCTCGGGGGCGGCGACGCACTACGCGGTCCTCGCCGACACCGTCCCCGAACGGCTCCTCGCGACGGGGCTGCGCACCACCGAGATCATCGTCGCGGCACTGGACTCGCTCTCCCAGGACGTCCTGGTCATCGTGAACATGTGCGAGTCCGCGGACGTCGGGTCCGAACTCCAGGCGATGGAACGCGACCTGACCCACCGTACGAGGTCAGCGACGCTCCACGTCATGGCCACGGCCGGGCCCCAACGGAAGGTGGCGGCCGGCGCGTTCGCGGCGATCCTCCGGGAGGCGCACGAACTGTTGCGTTCCAGCGAGCAGATCACCCGGCCCTTCCTGACGATGGAGGAGTTCAGCGGTGCCCTGCGCCAGGCCACGCGTGCCATCAACGCGAGGGAGGGCCGTGAGCTGGAGGGACCTCGGGTCCTCCTGTCGGGCAAGCAGGACGTCCCGACCGCCACCCTGCCCAATCCGGGATACCGGATGACGGCGGCGGCCGTCGAACCGGGCCGGCAGGAACTCGCGCCGACGCTGGAGCACCTCGACTACTGGCTGGAGAAGGCCAGCGGCCGCACCAGCGCCACCGACGCCGGCTGGTACTTCTTCGGCCGCAGGCCGCTCAACGAGGAACTGGCGTCGTTCCTGCGGGGGCCTGCCGCCGTCATGGTCGTGACGGGCATCGCGGCCAGTGGCAAGTCGGCGATCCTCGGACGGGCCGTGACCCTCAGCGACGGGAGCTTCCGCCGTTCCGACCGGTTCGAGGCCGCCGTCCTCCACTGCCCTCCCGAGACGGTGCCCGACGAGGGTTCGGTGACGGTGGCGGTCACGGCCCACAACCGCGATCCGCTGGACCTCCTGCGGGCCATCGCCGTGAAGCTGGGAGCCACCGCGGATCCGTCCGGAGGGACCGACGCCCTGCGCAGGTGGCAGGCCGGGTTGAGCCGGTTCCTGCGAACACCCGGGCCGATGGTCACGGTCGTCGTCGACTCGCTGGACGAGGCGAACGATCCCGCAGGATGCGTACGGAACGTCCTGGTTCCCCTGGCCGGTCATCGGACGGCCCACGGCACGCGCCTGGACCACGTGCCGGCGCAGCCCGCGCAGGCCATACCCAAGGGGCGCGGTGTCCGACTGGTGATCGCCGTCCGCAGCAGCAGCCCCGCCGACGACGTGTTCCGCCCGGGCCGCGATTCCCGCGCGGGCGACATCCCCCGTGGTGGGGACGGCGGGGGCGGCGACAAGGACGGCGCACACGAACTGCTGTCCGGACTGACGGAGTCCTTCCCCGAGGTCACCGTCCTGCGCACCGATCTCGAAGGGATGAGGGAGGACATCGCCGGCTACGTCCGCGCCCTCCTGGACGGCGAGGAAACCTGGCGGGGGCAGGACCTCGGGGAGGTCTCCCAGGTGGTGACGGCCGCGGCCGGCCGGTCCTTCCTCGACGCCCGCGTCGCCGCGGAGCAGCTCAAGGCGGACGGGCCCGTGCTCCTGGGGGACGCCTGGTGGCTCAACCGGCTGAACACTGGCACGGTAGGTCTGCTCGCCGCGGACCTGGAGAGGGTCGCGGAGGACGGGCTGGGCGGCGAGGAGGCGTTGGCGCTCCTGCGCGCGACAGCGTTCGGCCTGGGGCGCGGCATTCCGTGGGGGGAGGTGTGGCCGGCGATGGCGGCGGTTCTTCTGGAACGGCCGTTGGAGGGGGCCGACGAGAAGATTCGCACACTGCTGGGCGGGCGCCTGTCCGGGTATCTCACCCATGACGGCGAGGACGACCGTCGTGTCTACCGCCCGGCGCACGACCGGCTGGCAGCGGTCTTGAGGTGCCGGCCCGGGGGCGGCGCCGTTGGGGGAGGGGGAACGGAAGTGACAGCCGATGACAGCCGGGCGGTGGAGCCGGCGGACGAACCGGATGTGCACGCACGGATCGCCGAGGCATTGGCCGAGTTGGTCGCCAGGGACGGGGAGACGCCTCCGCCGCCGTACGTGCGCCGGTACCTGGCCGCTCACGCGCGACTCGGGGACGCGCTCGACGATGCCCGTGTTCCGCCGGACCTGCTGCCCTGGGCGACGGGCGCCGGAATCCGCGGACTGCTGGCCTCGTCCGGGGCGCGGGAGCCGGGGTCGTGGCTGGAGGCCTGGGCCACGGTCGAACCCTACTTGCATCGGGCGGACGTGCCCTCACGTCTGGCGAGCCTTCAACTGGCGTACGCGGGACTGCACTTCACCCGGGTGCCCCGGGTGCGCATGCCCGCCGAGGTGGCATCGCCCCCCACTTCGCGGCTGGCGGTCCTGTGGTCCCGGTGGAGCCCGCCCGTCAACGTCCTGGCGAAGGTTGCCGTCCCCGTCCGTTCCCTCGTGGGATGGACCACGTCGGAAGGCCGCTCCCTGCTGGCCGCGGGGGACGAGCACGGCGGCATCGAGATCATCGACCCCGTCGACGGAAGCGCGGTCGGTGAGCGCATCACCGCGCACGAGGGCGAGGTGCGGTGCCTGCTCGGCGGAACCAGGCCGGGCCAGGGACCGGTGTTGGTGTCCGGAAGCACCGACGGCGCCGTCCGCGCGTGGGACCCGGTCCGCGGATCACTCATCGACCAGGTCCACCAGCCCGCGGGCATCTGGATCGACGACCTGACCACGTACCGTGACGCCGAGGACGAACTGGCCGTCATCGCCGTCGACGGGTGCGCCGCGGTCGTGCGCTGGAACGAGCGCATGGGGGCGGAGGACCTGATGGTCCTGCCGGGGGAGACGCCCCGGACCGGCAAGGTCGCCCTGACCACCTTCGAGGACGAGCAGGGCAGGCGGTTCCTCGCGATCGCCGACGGGGCATCGCTGACCTTCAGGGATCCGGAGGAGTGCGGGATCACCACCGCGGCCTTCGACCTGCCGTGTCCCGTCCGGGTCCTGACGGCCACCACCCGGGCCGGCGAGGTGGCCGCGGGCCACGTGGACGGGACCGTCACCCTCTGGGGCACGGCCGGGCGGACCGCCACCCTGGACGTCGGGACCGGGCCCGTGACCGGCCTGGCGGCCCTGGCCATCGGCTCCCGTCACCTGATCGCCGCCTGCTCGGCCAACGACATCGCCCTGTTGAGCACCGACCGGACCGCGCCGGCGGCACTGCTCAGCGGCCACAGCGCGCCGGTCACGGCCCTGGCCCGCGTCACCGTGAAGGGCGGCGACGCGCTCGCCTCGGCGTCGCTGGACAACACCCTGCGCCTGTGGGACCGCACGGCCCTCGACAAGGCGCTGGGAGACGGTTCTCCCACACCCCCACGGGTGACCGACGGGGTCCTGACCCACGACGACCACACCGGTCCTGCCTGGTTCGCGCTGAGCGGGAACCATCGCGGCATCGACGTATGGGACGTGGCCGGCGGGACCCTCGTGACCGACGTCAGTACCGGGGCCCCACCCGCAGCGGTGGCCTGGGCACGACGGACGGAGGGCCGCGCCCTGCTGTGGGCCGGGCCGGACCACAGCATCCACATGTGGGACGCGGGCACGCGAACCCACCTACCGCGCCCTCTTGAGGGCCACATCATGCGCGTACGGGCACTCGCTCCGCTGACGACCACGGACGGACGCCACCTGCTGCTGAGCGGCTCCGACGACTACACGGCCAAACTGTGGGACCTGGACGACAGCAGTCTGCTGTGCGACTGGAGCGGCCACTACCTGCGCGTCCTCGCGGTCGCCGCGGCTTCCGACCACCACGGCCGGGACTGGTACGCCACCGCCGGCTCCGACGGCACCGTCCGCCTGTGGGACATCGAGGACGGCGCCCAGGGACCGCCCCTGCGATGCATGCAGGGCCGTATCCACACCATCGGCATCAATCCCGGCCCCGGCGGCGGCATGCCCCCGCACCTCGCCAGCGCCGGCCAGGACGGCACCATCCGCCTGTGGGACCTCCATGAGCACCGCCCGCTGAACGAGCCGCTGGTCGGTCACACCGGTGCCGTGCGCGCCGTCGCCCTCTGGACCCTCGACGCTCTCGGAAATTTCCTGGCCAGCGCCTCCGACGACGGAACGATCAGGATCTGGAACGCCGCCACCGGCCGCTGCCTCCTGCTGCTCGCCACCGGAAGTCCCGTCCGAACGCTCTCCGCGCACCCCTCGGCCGGCCCCACCCGCATCGTGCTCGCCTTCGCCGGCGAAGCCGGCGCCGCCACCCTCGAACTCGAACTCGACGAACAGCAGCGCAAGACCCCTTGACACGATGCGCCCCCTGAAATCCCTCGTGCGCCCCCAACTGATCGCATCAACCGCTCGCTTCAGTTCGGCCGGCGCATAAAAATGATCGTTCGGCATGTGCACAGGACCAGCACGTGACGGGACCACCGCCCGGCCACCACGCCGCGCGACCACACCGGTCCCTTCCGCGAACCCGGCTGTTCGGCGACCCGTGCCGGCAACAGCGGACCGACGAGCCACCAGCGTTACCGGCGCACGCCCTCGCCGGGCACGGCCGGAGCAAGGAGCAGCTACATGACCACGGACAGGACCCCACAGGGCATCAGTCTCATCCAGGCGCCCGAGCGTGGCATCTGGCGGCTGGGCAAGGCGAACGAACCCCTGAAGTACGACACGATCAGCAAGGAGGACGCCTCCAGCCGCGGTGGCAACCGCTGGAGCCTGGTGAGCTACGGAACGCTCTACTGCGCCACGGACCAGGAGGGTTGTTACGCCGAGGCCCTGGCGCCCTTCCGCGTCCACCCGACCACGCTCAGGGACGCCGCGGAGGACTGGAAGGGCCCCTCCTACATGGCCCCGGGCCAGCTTCCGCGGGACTGGTCCACCCGCCACACCCTCGTCCGCTTACAGCCCGTCAAGGAAGCCCGCTTCCTTGACGTCGACGACGAGGAGACCCTGGAAGCCCTCTCCCGGGAACTCCACCACGAACTGGCCGCACTCGGGGTGCGGAGGCTGACCACCGCCGACATCCAGGGGTTCAACCGACGCGTCACACGTCAGATCTCGGCTTGGGCCATCACCCAGCGCACCGGTCCGTCAGGACAGGACCGCCTCTTCCACGGCATCGCCTACCGGTCCCGCTTCGGCCTGCGCCAGTGCTGGGCCGTCTTCAGCGATGTCGAACTCAAGCAGGTGGAGTCGAGCCTCGTCTTTCCCGAGGCGGAGGCGCTGCGCGAGGTCGCCGACGAATGCGGACTCAGGATGCTCTGACCGCCACCCACTCGAAGCCCACCTGTTTGTCCACCCGGCTGGCGACTCAAAGTCCACCGGTAAAACAACCTGGTTGTCCGTGGTCCGAACGGAGGATTCTTTGCCGAGTTCGCCGGCGGGAAGGTGTCGTAGGTCGCGGCGCATTGCGGTATCTGCGCAGGTCAGCTGGCAATTGCCGCTCCAAACGGGCCTGTTGGGAGGTGATGAGGAGACATGTCGGTTCTGGCTAACGGGTGGAGTTGGGTAGTGATAATGGGTAATCTGAGTAAGACCGACCACGGAAGATGTAGGGGGAATCATGATCACGAAGAGCTCGTACTTACGGCCCTGCCGGCCGGTGTCCGTCCTGGCGGTGTTCGCCTGGGATGTGATGCCGATCCACACCGATGGGCCCGACACCGTCCCGGCCCCTGGCCTGGAACCGCTCAGTCATCCGCGCACCGGATCCCATCCGACCGGGAAGCGACGATGCTGAGCGCCGGCTTGTAACCGGCGCCACCCCACCCGCAGTGGTCACGCTTCCCCGCGGGACAGGCACCTCGCAGGAACATCACAGGTGCATCAGAAGCGTTCGCCTGCTCGCCGAGACCGAGCGTCCATGCATTCGTCCCCTCGCAGCAGCATGCGACAGCCAGGTCCTGTGCGCATCCAAGCACTCACCGCCCGACACGTGACCGCCACCGAACCGGCGCGTAGCCAGGGCACCGAGGGAGACCCCGTCATGCCGATCGAAACCACCACACCGGCCAGCAAGAGCGACATCAGCGCCGGACTGGCGCACGTCGCCACCGTACGCATGCACATCAGCGAGATCGCCCGCTTCCTCCAGGACAACCTCGGCCAGCGACTGACCGCAAGGATCGCGGGCATCAGCGACCCCAAGCAGGTCGGCAAATGGGCCTCGGGCACCACCCATCCGCGTCCCGAGGCCGAGGAGCAACTGCGCGCCGCGCTCCAGGTGTTCCAGCTGATCCAGTACGCCGAAAGCGTGTACACCGCGCGCGCATGGATGATCGGGATGAACCCCCAGCTCGAAGACGAGGCACCGGCCCTGTGCATCGCCGCCGGACGCCGCCGCGACGTCATGGTCGCAGCGCGCGCCTACGTGGACGGCACCTGACCAGCCGCCATCGGGCGCACGTCCGACTCTGTCGGCAGGGCGCGGGGAGCCGCGTACGCGCCGCACCTCTCCGTGGTGAGGCGCCCGCGCTGCACCTCTCCGTGGTGAGGGCCCCACGAAGCGCCGTGGGCCGCGGCGCGCAGGGCCCTGGCGGCCACCGCGGCGCTGCGCGCCACGGCCGGCGGCCTTCCGGTGGTCCGTGACCCGGCTGCCCCCGCCCGCTCCCGCGCAGGTTGAGCACGGCGGAGGTGGCCGCGGTCGCCGTGCCGCTGCGCGCGCTGCTCTGTAGCAGTCGATCGCTGAACAGTGCCGGTTTCTCTTGCCTTCGGGCTCCGGCCGCCGTATTTCCTGTGCACCCCCCGGGAAACGGCCGCTGGAGTGAGCCTCGTGGCGTGCCGGGGGCGACTCGTGCGCCGTGGGCGGCTTCCCGGTGCGGGTTGGCTCGGGCGGTGCTCCGTACCCGGGACGGGCGCCGGACGGATAGGCCCGTACCGCCCGGCGGGCAGCCGGGCTGCGTTGGGTTGTGGGTGGGCTGGGCTCGACATCGACCGGGTCGTCACCATCGCCGACGTCAGCGCCGCTGCGGGCGCGGCGCCCCCTGCCCCGAGTCGCGCGGAACGGGCGGTTCCCCAACCTCGTGAACCTGTACGGCGGTTGACGCGACGGGGCAGCCGCAAGAAACGGGGACCGGTCCCCGTTTCCCGTGCTACTGTCCGACCGTCGGCAAAACGGGGAGTGGTCCCCGTTTATCGTGCGGGGGTGGGGGATCATGGCAACCACGGCTTTGGTGCTCGGTGGTGGGGGAGCGGTCGGGCTCGCCTGGACGGTCGGAATGCTGGCCGGACTGGCCGAGGAGGGCCTCGACCTCTCCGGCGCCGACATGACGATCGGGACCTCCGCCGGCGCGGTGATCGGTGCACGGCTCACCTCGGGCGCACGCGCCGAGGACATGTACCGCGAGGAACTCGACGGAGCCCCGGAGCTCGACGTCACCGTCACCCCGGGCCAGACGGCCCGGTTCCTGTGGGCCGCACTCGGCTCGCGTGATCCTCGGCGTTCCGCCCAGCGCCTCGGGCGGGCCGCTCTGGCCTCCCGTACCGTCCCCGAGTCGGCCGTCCACGACGCGGTCGCCGTCCTCCTGGCCGGCGTGCGCGACTGGCCCGCCGCCGACCTGCGGCTGACCGCCGTGGACGCGCGGACCGGCGACCTGACGACGTTCGACTCCGCCTCGGGCGTCGCTCTTCCCGATGCCGTGGCGGCCAGTTGCGCGGTACCGGTGGTCTGGCCGCCGGTATCCGTGGCCGGCCGCCGATGGATGGACGGAGGCAGCCGTTCGACGGCCAACGTGCACCTCGCCCGCGGCGCCCGCCGCGTCGTCGCCCTCACCCCGATCCCCGCAGCGGTCGGCCCCCACCCCAGCTCCACCGCCCAGGGAGCCGAACTCGCCGCCGCCGGGGCGCTGGTGGCGGTCCTCACCCCCGACCGTGGGTCCCGCAAGGCCTTCGGACGCAACATGCTCGACCGGACCCGCCGCCCGGCCGCCGCCCGGGCCGGCCGTGCCCAGGCAGCCTCCTGCGCGGAGGCCGTCCGCGCGGTGTGGACCCCCTGACACACCGGACACGTAAGGAGCGGAACGCGTCCCGCGCCCGCCCGGCGATCACCCCGCTCGATGAGCACCGTCGCCCACCGACCCACCCTGACCCTGCACCCACCGGGCTCTGCACCACCGACCTCCGGAGGAACGCCATGACTGCTCCGATTCCCGGTGAACTCGACCTCACCCGGCTCGACTTCGCCGCCGACCCGCACCCCGTCCACGCCGCGCTGCGCGAGAAGGGACCCGTGCACCGCGTCCACATCCCCGGGAGCGGCGACGTCCGGCTCGTCCTCGGCCGCCGCGAGGTGCGGGCCGCGCTCACCGACCCCCGGCTGAGCAACGACATACGGCACTCCGCGACGTGGGAGAGCGACGGCGGCAACGCCATCGGGTTGAACATGCTGCAGGCCGACGCGCCCCGGCACACCCGCCTGCGCGCCCTGGTCGCAAGGGAGTTCACCGCCGGTCGGATCGAGGCTTTGCGGCCGCGCGTGCAGCAGATCGCCGACGGCCTCATCGACGCCCTTCCGCCGGCCGGGACCGTCGACCTGGTCGCCCACTACGCGCTCCCACTGCCGCTCACCGTCATCTGCGAACTCCTCGGAGTTCCCGTCGAGGACCAGCACCTCTTCCACACCTGGTCGACCGAGCTCGTCGCCCCGTCCTCCCCCGCCGCGGCCGGCGCCGCCGCCGCGGCGATGGGCGCGTACTTCGCCGCGCTCGTCGCCGCCAAGGCCGGTGACCCCGGGCCGGATCTGATGAGCGCCCTCGTCGGAGCCTCCGCGGCGCCGGACGGGTTGGACGCCGAGGAACTGCTCGGCATGGCCTTCCTGCTGCTGGTCGCCGGGCACGAGACCACCGTCAACCTGATCTCGGGCGGCGTCATGAACCTGCTGCGCCACCCCGACCAGCTCGCCGCGCTGCGGGCGGACCCCGGGCTCCTCGACGGCGCCGTCGAGGAGATGCTCCGCCACGACGGGCCCGTCACCGCGGCGGCCTTCCGGTACGCCGCGGAGCCCCTGGAGATCGCGGGGGTGCGGATCCCGGCCGGCGACACCGTGATGCTGTCCCTGGCAGCGGCCTCCCGGGATCCCGAGCACTTCGCCGACCCCGACCGCTTCGACATCCGTCGCGCCCCCAGGGGACACCTCGCGTTCGGCCACGGCATCCACCACTGCCTGGGCGCTCCGCTCGCCCGCGTCGAAGGGCGGATCGCCGTGGAGACCCTGCTGCGGCGGCTGCCGGACCTCGCCCCCGCGGCGGATCCGGCCCCCCTCGTGCACCGCCGCAGCGCCATGCTCAGCGGCCTCGCCGCCCTACCGGTGCGCTGGTCGCGCCGGCTCCCCGCGTGACGCCGTCCCCGATGGGGATAGCATCCGTACCGGACCACGATCCCCGCTGCCGGGGCGCCCGCGTGGGCACCGACGACGCGAGGAGTGGACAGTGACCCCGGGCAGGGAGCGGCCGGCGCCGGTACGGCGTGACGCGCTGCGCAACCGCGAGTCGCTGTTGGCCGCCGCGCGCAAGGCCTTCGCCGCCCAGGGCCTGGATGCCCGCCTCGACGAGATCGCCCGTCGGGCCGGTGTCGGAAACGCCACCCTGTACCGGCACTTCCCGACGCGTGCCGCCCTGATCGACGCGGTGTTCCGGGACGCCCTCCAGGGCACCGTCGACGCCGGGGAGGGGGCCCGGGGCGCGGCCGATCCCTGGGCGGGGCTTGCCACCTACCTGGAGGCGGTCTTCACCGTGCTGGCGGCGGACCGGGGCGTCAACGACCTGATGACCACCCCGATCGAGGGCGTGACCTCCCTCGACGCGGTCCACGTCCACAACCACGAGACGATCGCCCTGCTCATGGGCCGCGCCCAGCGCGACGGGGCGATGCGCACCGACGTCACCGTCGAGGACATGCTCCTGAACCTGGCCACGCTGGGCCGCTCGGTCCCCTCCCTGGCAGCGGCGGGACCGCCGCACGCCTGGCGTCGGCAACTGGCCCTGTTCCTCGATGGTTTGCGCGCCGGAACGCGCCCCCCGTCGGGCCTGCCGGCGCCGGCCCCGACCGCGGAGCAACTGGCTGCGGTCCTCCTCGACCTGGGGTCCCACCGCCCCGTTTGAGCCGATCCGACCGGGCTCGACCTCGCCGACGCCGGCCGTGAGGCCGCACGCGTGGTTCGACGGGGATCTCGGCGGTCACGGCGTTGCCAGGACCGGCGGTGACGCCGGATGAACCCTGATGCCCACCCCCGGTGATCCGGTCGTCGACACCTGAGGTCGCCATACCGCTGAGGTGGTGTGCCGGCGGGTCGGCGGAGTACGAGCCGGACCGGAGCAGCCGGTGATTCGTCGGCCGAGCCCGCCGGCTCCGGCCGGCAGGGTGCAACCGGGCGGTCGTGGGCAAGGAGCAACCGTGTGGTGGTGGGCAAGGGGCACCCACCGATCGCGATGCACCATCCGGAACCGCCGCCCCCCGGCCCACGGCGTCGCCCGACGTCGTTTCCGACCTGCGGGTCAGGTCCGTGGGTGCACTCGGCATGCCCCTGACCAGCTGCCGGGCCGCAGGGGACCCACCCGGGCCGGAACAGGTCAGGGCCCCTTCCGGCCTGCTGTTTTCCCTTCCGCCCACCCCCTCGGAGCGCCGAGAGTGGTGATCGCCGCCGGGGAGCGAAACGCACCTCCGGTCGGCATCACCGGAGAACACGACATCGCGGTCGTGGTTCCGGAGTCCGAACGGCACACCCGGTGCGGACCACCGACCATGACGACCCGTCAGGCCGGGAGCACGTCCTGGTCGGGATCAGCGCAAGAGAAGGGAGTCGTGATGGCATCACGTTCACGACAGCTCAACAGACGTCAGATGATCACCGCCTTCGCCGGGGTGGCGGCCGCTTGTGCGTTGCCCCACTGCACGGTGCTCAGCCGGTCCGCGTACGCGGCCGGTCCGATCGGATCCGCCGCGGTGCCCGAGGGATCCGGCCTGCCGGACACAGACCGCGGCAAGGTCGTCTGGGCGTACCGGACGGGCGGACGAGCCGTCCGCGCCGCTGCCGCCGCTGCCCTGGTGGGCAGCGCGGCGGACGTGAAGGCGTTCCTCGACGAGAAGCTGGCCGCGGCCCGGGCCGAGGACAACAGGTTCACCCTCACGCAGTCGCTGGTCATGGCCGGCAAGGCGACCCGCGACGGCATCGGAGCGGCGCTCTCGGGGGGCACCGCGTCGGTCGAGGCCTTCCTCAAGGGCGGGTTCCAGAGCGCGGTGCGCGAGGATCTGAAGGTGGCCGTGACCACGGTCATGGCCCGCGGTGGTCGTGCTGTGAAGCGTGACGCGTCCGCCGCGCTGCAGGCCGATTCGGAATTCGCGTTGCGCGCCTTCCTCAGCGGCGGACAGTTCACCGCCCACGAGGAGGACGACCGGGTGCAGGTGACGTCCATCCTCGTGACGGCCTCACCACAGGTGCGGGTCTACGCACAGCGGGCACTGGACGACGGGACGCCGAGGGCGATCCGGTGGTTCCTCGAAACGGGCCAGTACATCGCCCGTGCCCGTGACGAGGAGACCGCGACGATCCAGCAACTGGTCAAGGTCGTGGAGGCGGAGGGGCAGCGCGCCGGCCGGAAGACCGACGAGGCCGTCGAGCTGTCCCAGCAGGCCGTCAAGGCCGCCGAGAAGGCGAAGGAGGCGGCGCTGGAGGCCAAGGCCGAGGCCGAGGCCGCCAACCAGGACGTCCAGCGTTCCGCGAGGGCCGCGAACAAGGCGGCGCAGGCGGCCCGGGGTGCGGCGGCCGCCGCGTCGACCGCGGTGTCGGCGTCGCGGACGGCGCAGGCCGCCGCGCAGCGTTCGGTGGCGGCCGCGCACGCCGCCGCGGCAGCGGCCGCGTCGGCGGGACGGGCGGCGACCCGGGCCTACCAGGCCGCGATCGGCGCCTCCAAGGACGCGGGCATGGCGGACGCGGCCCGAGCGGCGGCGCAGGCCGCCACGGCCATGGTCAAGTTCGTCCGCGCCGTGGCGGAGAAGGCCGATCTCGCGGCCAAGTCCGCCGAAGCGGCTGACGCCGCGGGTGCGGCCGCCGCCGGCTCGGCCCTCAACGCCGCCGCCGCCGCTCGCGCGTCGGCCGACGCGGCCGTCGCCTCCGGCGCCGCGCAGTCCGAGGCCGCAGTGGCGCAGCGGGAGGCCGCCGTGGCCGAGGCCGCCGCGGGCCGGGCGACGCGGGCCGCGAGCAAGTCGCGGACCTTGGCCGGGCAGGCGGCCACGGCCGCCCGTGCGGCACGTGACGCCGCCAACAGTGCCGCCGATCATGCCGAGAAGGCGGCAGCGGCTGCCACGGAGGCGGCGAACCACGCGGGCCAGGCGGTCGACTACGCCAACCGGTCGACGGCAGCCGCCAACGCGGCCGTCGAGGCGGCGAACAAGGCCGCCGACGCCGTCGACAAGGCACGTGCGGTCGAACAGACGGCCCGTGAGGCCGAAACCGCCCGACTGGCCGAGGAGACCGCCGAGGCGATCGAACAGGCGCGGCTGGAGGCGAGCGCGGAGGCGAATCAGCTCGAACGGTACGACCGGGAGCGGACCCAGGAAGCGCGCCTGTCCCAGGAGCTGCTCGCGCTCATCGGCTCCGCGGAAGCGGCGCTGAAGGCCGGCAGGACCGCGGACGCCGTGGTGGCCGGGCGCAAGGCGGCGATCCAGCTGATCGGGCGGGCGGGAACGTGGACCCATCAGGCCGCGGAGTTCGCGCTCGCCGGCTCGGACGAGGACGTCGTCCACTGGATCGACGCCGATCGGCTGATCGCCCTGCGGCAGGACAACGTCGAGAACGTCGCGGCCATGGCCGCGATCTCGACGAAGAACGTGGCCGTGGCGGCCGTGGCCGTGCTCAGGACCGAGGACCCCACGAAGGTGAGGACGTTCCTCGAAAACGGGGCGCTTGAGGCGGCCAAGGAGGACAACCGGGTCGAGGCCACGACGATCCTGGCCGACGACAACACCGGCCCGGCCGAGCGCCGTGCGGCCGTGGCGGCACTGGAGAAGGGCACCGCCCAAGCCCTGCACGTGTTCCTGCACGTCGAGCGTGCCGCGGCCGTCCGCGAGGACGACCGCGTGAAGGCGACCACCCTCCTGGCGAACGGAGGCCCCTACGTCAAGGCGGCCGCCAAGATCGCGCTTGAGGGCAATACCCACATGCTGCGCCGGTTCATCGGCACCACACAGCACGAGTTCGCACGGATCGACCATGACCACGCCACGCACATCAGCGCCATCCGGGCGATGATCGCGGGCGCTGCCAAGGTGGCCCAAGAGGCGCAGGAGAACGCGGCACGGGCTTCCGAGGCGGCGGCCCTCGCACGGGACGCCGCCGCCAAGGCGGTCGAATGGGCCAACCTCGCCAAGGGATACGCCGCGGCCGCCAAACAGTCCGCCGAGGAGGCGCGCAAGAACGCGGCGTCCGCCGAGGCTTCCGCCGCCTCCGCGGCACGCTCCGCCGAGACCGCGCGTCAGGCGGCCGTCGCGGCGCGCAGGGCGAGCAGCGTGGCCCGGAGCGCGGCGACCCGCGCCGTACGGTCCGCCACCGAGGCCGCTTCCCATGCCGCCGATGCCGCGGCCTCGGCCGCCGCGGCCCGCAAGGCGTCGCTCGCGGCCGGGGCGAGCGCCGGCGCGGCCTCCCAGGCCGCGTCGGAGGCCAAGCACCTCGTCATCGAGGCGGCGATGCGCGAGGCGATCCAGAAGGCCCTGGACAACTCGAAGGTCCCCATCGTCCCCGGCAAGAACGGCCTCCCCGAAGGCGCGGAGAGCTGCCTGACGCCGTTCGGTACGCCCATCGAGTCCAACAACAACACCAATCCGTGGGAACTGGGCGTCGACTGGATCAGCGGAACGGGGCCCCGGGCCCAGTGCTTCGGCCCGAATGACGAACTCACCCGCGTCTACCGTGAGCACGAGCACACGCAGAAGGCCCTCGCCTTCTTCGCCGACCGTACCCGGAACGGGAACTTCGAACTCGGCCGCTCCTATCTGTACGACTACTCGCTCGGCGGTTTCGACGGGGTGGGGAAGTACATCAGGGACTACGGGACGCTCGCCACGGCCGGCCTCACGGGAAACCTCGCGTACACGTTCATGGGCTCGCACCAGGTCCGGATGACGCCCACCCGCAAGAACGCGGACGGCTCCGTCGTATGGCGGTACACCGCGTACAACGAGTCGGACATCGAGTCCGCGACCCACCCCCCGGTCATCGGCTACACGGACTGGTGGAGCAACAACGTCGGTGCGCTCATCGACAAGATCGTCGGTGATTCCGGTCCGATGTCGCCCAAGACCCAGGTCATCGAGTTCGACGTCACGCTGAAGCCGTGACGGACGGAACGACGGGCGCACACGGACACAAGGCCACCACGGCGTCCCGATCCTGACGGGTCGCCCTCCCCGAAGCGTCGCCGAAGGGGCGGCCTCGCCCACGCCGCGCGCTGCCGCCCCTCAGGAACCAAATCTGATCAATGCAGACATCAACTCTGATCCATCCCTACCGATAGGACCGTCATGAAGTCACGCAACGCATGGAAGCGCATTCTCGGAACCGCTGCCGCGGCCGGTGTTCTCGCCTTGGCCGTGACGGCCGGGGGCCAGTCCTCCGACGTCAGCGCCGGACCCGTCGCCGAAACGGGGCCGGGTTACGCCATCGAGGACTACAACTACCCGAACGCCGACAAGATCCTGGCCGAGCAGGGCATCGTCCTCAAGCGCGGCGATGGCCACATCGTGCTCGCCGACTGCCGGAGCGAGGAGAACCTCCTCAAGTTCCTGGCCCGTGATCGGGCGGACGTGTGTTTCAAGGTCATCGGCGATGAGGGCTTCCTGACCCTGGAACTCAAGTCCGTGCACGGAGTGCGGACCGACGATTCGGGCAACACGCACCTTGCGATGACCGCCGAGAACGACCGCGTCGAATACAACATCCCCGCGAAGACCTGGGAAGGCGTCGGCGAGTCCGTGGACGGCCGGGACCACGTCCTGGTCGAGATCCGCGTCACCAAGTAGTCCGCGCCGCCCTACGACGAGATCGCGACCCGGGCGCCACGCGTGCCCGGTCCCGGTCGCCCCAGCGGCGCCCCAGTCATCCGCCACAGTTCTCGGAAACATCGAAGGAAAACCATGTCCCGCATACGTCCGCGCACGAAGTGGTCGGCCACGGCCCTCACCATCGCAAGCGCCACCGCGCTCTTTCCCGCAGGTACGGCTCTGGCAGCCGCCGGCACTCCCGCCGCCGCCGGCACCTACACCCACACCGCCCGGCTGACCATCGGGGACGAGTCCAACGGCCGAGCCTGCTCCGCGGTCCTCGTCGACGAGAGCTGGGTCCTGAGCGCGGCCAGTTGCTTCGCGAAAACGCCTGGAACGTCGGTGGCCGCGGGCAAGCCGGAGCTGAAGGCCACCGCGAGGATCGGCACGACCACGCTCGACGTGGTGAGCATCGTTCCTCGCGCCGACCGGGACGTGGTGCTCGCCAGGCTGTCCGCCCCCGTCACCGGCGTCGCCCCCGTCAAGCTCGCCGCCGCGCAGCCCGCCGTGAACGCCTCCGTGTCGGCGGCAGGCTTCGGCCGGACCAGGACGGAGTGGGTGCAGGACAAGGTCCACACCGCCGCGTTCGGTGTCTCCTCCGCCGATGCGACGACGCTGGCCCTGACGGCCAAGGGCACCGACGCGATCTGCCAGGGCGATGCCGGTGGGCCCCTCGTCAACGGCAACGGTGAACTGATCGGCATCAACAGCCGTTCCTGGAAGGGGGGATGCCTGGGAACCCCGGCCACCGAAACCCGCACCCAGGCGATCGCCGCACGGGCGGACGACCTCCGCGGCTGGATGCGGCAGGAGATCCTGCCGCAAACCCCCGGCTGGAAGACCCAGGCCCTGGTGCAGTCCGGCAGCGGTCTCTACCAGGCCACCCGCGGCAACGACGGCTCCTGGACCGGTTTCAACGACGTCCAGAGCCGGACCGGCGCGGTCCCCGGCGGGCTTCGCAACTCGGCGGCCGTCGGTATGAACGGCGACACCCACGTGCTGGCCGTGAGCAACGACAGCAAGCTGTTCCACACCATCCGCAAGCAGGACGGCACCTGGGGCACCTTCGGTGACGTCTTCGAGGTCGCCGGCACCCTCGGCAACCTCAGCAGCGTCACCGCGACGAACATCGGATGGGACCTCCACGTCGTCGCCGTCGCCGACGGCAAGGCCCTGCACACCGTTCGCAACGCCACCGGCCACTGGACGCCGTTCAAGGACATCACCACCGGCAAGGTAGCCAACGTGACCGGCGCCGCCACCGCCGTCGTCCGCGGCGAACTCCAGGTCACCACCCTCAGCGGCGGCAAGGCCTACCACACCATCCGCCAGAGCAACGGCAACTGGCTCAACTGGGGCGACGTGGCCGGCGCCGCCGGCGCCACCGGGCCCATCACCTCGCTCAGCACGATCGGCGCCGGCGACGAGACCCACATCGTCATCGCCACCGACAACGGCACCCGTCAGTACCACGCCGCACGCAACTTCAACGGCACCTGGAGCCCGCTGACCGAGATCAAGTCGATCCTCGGCACGGTCACCGCGAAGTCCGTTGCCACCGCCAACATCGCCGGTGAGGTCCAGGTGGCCGTCACCACCGCCGACGGAAAGTTCCTGCACACCACGCGCCGCACCGACCGCACCTGGGCCGCCACCACCACCGTCCCCACCCCGGGCCTGCCTGCCGCCCCGGGTCACCTCGCCCTCACCGGTACCTGGAACGGCTGACCCACCGTCGCAACCCGGCCCCGACCACAGCGGTGACATCGGATCGACAACGCCAGTGAAAACGGCCCGACCGCACCAGTGAATCCGGCTCGACCACGAGCCGGACGGCGCCGGCCATCAGGACTCGGATCCTGGTGACCGGCGCCGCCACGGACACTCGGCACGCGAGCCCGTCCCACCTCGGACCGCCGCGCCGTCACAACCACCCGGCACACCGGCCCTTCCACCGCGGACCGGCCCCCTTCGCACTCCGACGTACGCCCCACCCCACCCCGCTCCGTTCCTGAAGGAAACAGCTCATGTCTGCATTCCGTCCGCGCACCGCGCGGATATCGGGCCTGCTCGTCATCGCCACCACGGTCGCCGCGGGCATCGTTCCCGCCGGTTCCGCCCAAGCGGTCTCCGGCCCGGAGGCGGAGGCCGGCCGGCACTCCGCCGTCGTCAAACTGAACATCGGCGACGAGGCGAACGGCCGCGGCTGTACCGGCACCATCGTCGACGCCTCCTGGGTCCTGACCGCCGCCGCCTGCTTCGCCGCGACGCCCGGTACCGCGGTGCCGGCCGGTGCGCCGACGCTGAAAACCACCGTGACCCTCGGCGACGGGCGGCGCGTCGACGTCTCCGAGCTCGTCCCCCGTACGGACCGGGACGTCGTCCTGGCCCGCCTCGCCACTCCTTCCGCCGGCACCGCTCGCATCAAGCAGGCCGGCGCCGCCCCGGCGGCCGGCGCCGAGCTGACCGCCGTGGGCTTCGGGCGGACCAGGACCGAGTGGGCACCCGGCAAGGCCCATACCGGAGCGTTCACCCTCAACACGTCCAACGCCACCAGCCTGACCATCACCGGCAAGGGCACCGACTCCCTCTGCAAGGGCGACACCGGCGGGCCGCTGCTGAACGCCGCCGGCGAGCTGGTGGGCATCAACAGCCGTTCCTGGCAGGGTGGTTGCCTCGGCACCGCCCCAACGGAGTCCCGCACCGGCGCCGTTTCGGTACGCGCCGACGACCTCGGCGGTTGGATCGAGGAGACGGTACGACGTTCCATCGCACAGCGTGACGTGAATGGTGATGGTCGTTCCGATGCGGTGATGGTGTACCACCATGCGAATGGTTCCGTCGGTTTTTACAGCTCGCCGGCCAAGGCTGATGGTGGTTTCGGTGAGTTCAATGTGGGTTACACGGTTCCTGCCAGTGGTGGTTGGGATCGTAATGCGATGAAGGTCATCACGGGTGATTTCAATGGTGACCGTCGTGCCGACGTGGGCATGATGTACCGCCAGGCCGACGGCAGTATGCGGATGTACACGGGTCTTGCGGACAGCGCGGGTCTCATTCAGCCGTTCACCAGCAGCTACACGACGCCGGCCAACGCCAACTGGGACTGGAACGCGATTCAGCTTCAGTCCGGTGACGTGAATGGTGATGGTCGTTCCGATGCGGTGATGGTGTACCACCATGCGAATGGTTCCGTCGGTTTTTACAGCTCGCCGGCCAAGGCTGATGGTGGTTTCGGTGAGTTCAATGTGGGTTACACGGTTCCTGCCAGTGGTGGTTGGGATCGTAATGCGATGAAGGTCATCACGGGTGATTTCAATGGTGACCGTCGTGCCGACGTGGGCATGATGTACCGCCAGGCCGACGGCAGTATGCGGATGTACACGGGTCTTGCGGACAGCGCCGGTCTCATTCAGCCGTTCACCAGCAGCTACACGACGCCCGCCAACGCCAACTGGGACTGGAACGCGATTCAGCTTCAGTCCGGTGACGTGAATGGTGATGGTCGTTCCGATGCGGTGATGGTGTACCACCATGCGAATGGGTCCGTCGGTTTTTACAGCTCGCCGGCCAAGGCTGATGGTGGTTTCGGTGAGTTCAATGTCGGTTACACGGTTCCTGCCAGTGGTGGTTGGGATCGTAATGCGATGAAGCTGATCACGGGTGATTTCAATGGTGACCGTCGTGCCGACGTGGGCATGATGTACCGCCAGGCCGACGGCAGTATGCGGATGTACACGGGTCTTGCGGACAGCGCCGGTCTCATTCAGCCGTTCACCAGCAGCTACACGACGCCCGCCAACGCCAACTGGGACTGGAACGCCATCCGGATCCACTGACCCTCCCACCGGACGCGGCACACCCCCGCTGCCTCGCCCACCGTCTCCCGCCCCGGCGCCCCCTCGGCAGCCGGGGCGGGACGGGGCGTACTCATGAAGAGCGGGCGTCGCGGACACTTCTCCGGCGGGTGGCTGACGGAGCATCGGGGTTCACCGACAGGAGAAGCGAGCGCGCTCCGCGCGACGTCCCCGTGGACGCCGGGGCGTCCACGGATCGATCAGGAATCGAGAAGCGCCCTGCACGGGGTCACCCCTAAGGGTTGTCCCGTAAAATGATCTACGTCTCAGGGGTGACGGGATAGTCAGGGTGATCTCCGTAAGGTGACGCCAGGTCGAGCAGGTCGTCGC
>NZ_JBVIVP010000037.1:0-59075 GCF_055595445.1 Streptomyces sp. NPDC040432
CGCAGCCCCATCGCCTACGAAACCGCACTCGCAACACAACCAACTACGCTGGTACCAGCCGCATAAACCGTGTTCAGGATTCGGGGTCAAGGCCCCGTGTCCTGTTGGGCCTGCCTACCTCCCGCGCGGCATACCCGCCACACCTGTACGAACTAATTGAAAGCACACTCACATCCGCCGGTGTCCATCCCGACCCACACATCCGTCGCTGGGCCGCAGCAGCAGACCACTAGGAAGGCTGAGCCCGACTCTCACCCCTCCTGACAGTAACGGGACAGCCCTTAGGTGGGAGAAACAGGGGTGACACAGCAGGTGAGCCGTACACACAGTCGCGGCTCCTACGGGGCATGGACAACCCCCGTACGACAGGAAGAGACAGTCATGAGCCTCGGCGGATGGGGATATGGCGATGTCGGCTGGGGAGCCACTGAGGACTCAGGCGCGGGCCTGACCCGGGACATCGGCTGGGACGTGAGGGCGACTGACCGCCCAACGAGGCAAATTAGTGCCCTTACCCCTACTGCCTTGAACGAGTCTCTACCCACAATGTCATCTGTGTAGGCTCGCTTTACTGCAAGAGGGGGCCCGGTTGGTGCGGCCCTGCGATAGAAGCCTTACCCCGAAATCGGGGTAAGGCTTCTCTGGGATCTATCCTTTAGTTTATGGTGTCTGCGTTTTTAGCCTGCCTGAGTGAAATCTGGGATCCCCTCGGTTGCGGCAGGGTCGTCGAAGGTTCGGAAGTCAAATCCGGCCTTGGCCTGAGCCCGCGAGATGGAAATTCCGTGCAGGCAGTTATCGCACCAAAATTCTGCATACCCGATCCGGGTATCCTGATCCCCGATGTATCGCAGTCGGAGATCCGAAAAACCGCAATTCGGGCATGTCGTATTCGGTTTTCCATCGATGACCCTCGAGAGTGCTTTCATCCACTCTCCCCGGCTACTTTGCACCCTTACTCCCGTTCGAGTTGTAGTAGTATGCGAAGCTGTCTTCGATGGCGTAAGCTGTGCGCTCGTAAATCTTCGATGTTTCGGAGTCTCGAACCCCATAACCGTATAGATCGAGTTGCATTACGTGCGTTCTCTCGTGCCCGATTGTTCGCACCAGGGTTTCCGGGGATCCGAAGGCGTCGGCGTAGAACTGTATGTCACCGTTAGAGGGATTGGTCCAGCCGTAGAGATCCTTCCCTACGTGTTCGGGATCCTTGACGATCTTCCATTTTACGCCAGAGAGGTCTGCTCCTCCAAGAGTGGCATATTTCTTCACGGATTTTCTGGTCATGGGGACCTCCAGGTCGCTGTACGCTCCGAGATTCTGCCCCCGACGCCACAAGGCTGCTGCGGCGAAGGATTGGGCGACCCTGGACTCTGCAGCGATTGGGCCAAGGGGAATCGAGGCAACGGCCCCTCCGCCCGCATATCCCATCTCGAATGCGGCAGTTCCGGCGTCAACTCCATGCTCGTTGACCGCCTCCTTGCGGATGGCGTCGCCTGCGCATTCGACCTCTCCGAACAGTTTGAATCCTTGGCATGCGAATGTGAGCCCATCCGCAACCCCTGCCAGGAATCCGGCTGCGAGGTCTCGGTCGTTGCCCATCGGCTGGTTGACCCAGGTACTGGTGCATGATGCCCGGTTGCACACGGTCTTTGTGTGACCCTGCGGCGTCCCGCCCTTCGAGCGCGTCGTGTTCTTCGTGCTCTTGCTTCCGCTGTTGGTGCCTGCACTGCCTCCGTAGTACGTGGGCTTCAGCCAAACACGCTTCCAGTACGTCGGGTCCCCGCGGTTGTAACTGACATGGGTGTTTTTCGCGAGCTCGGCGCCGCCTCCGGTCCGTTCTTTGATCTCGTTCGTGTTGCCGAAAGTGATTGTTCCCTTGGAGCCGCAGCTGTAGAGCGTTCCGCATTCTTCACTGCGCAGGCCGCTAGGGTCTGCGTTCATGACGGGGTTGCCTGCGGAGTAGGTGTACCCGTTCATCTGAAGCGGGTCGGCGATGTCGATGATTGGGTCGACGGATATGAAACGCCCTGTGGTGGGTTCGTACTCGCGAGCGCCGATGTGGGTCAGACCGGTGTTGGTGTCATCGACTCCGGTGCCGAGGAAAGAGCGGTTGCCAGGCCAATTGCTGGGCTGGGCGCCGCGGGGGTTTCCATAGGGGTCGGACTTGCGGCGGGTGACGGCCTGGCCGGTGCTCTGCTCCACCGAGGTGGTTGCGGTGCCGTGGTGGTCGGAGAGTTGGATGGTGAGTTGGTGGTTGTCGGCCTTACCGCTGGTGCGGCGGACGGTGTTGGCGCCCGGGCCACTGTAGTAGCGGACGGCATCGAGTGCCTGGCCAGCCTTGTTTACGGTGATCTCGGCTTCGCCGAGGTAGAGGGTACGGCTACTGCCGGTTTCCTCGATCAGACGGTTGCCGGAGGCGTCGTAGATGTAGGTGGTGCTGGTGTCGAAGGCGAACTGCTGGGGTCCGGTGGTGTTGCAGGACCACAGCTGGAGGTCGGTGCCGTCGGCGGCGTTGTTGGGGACGTCGACGCACTGGTTAGTAGCGGGGTTGTTGAGCGACTTGTCCCCAGCGCGGTAGACGAACTTCTGCTTGTCGCTGCCGTCACAGGTGGCCAGGATGAGCTTCGTGCCGTTGGCGCTAAGGCACTTGTCCAAGGCACGGACAGTGTTGTTCGTCAGCCGCCACTGTTGGGCCTTTGTCTCGTTGCAGGGATAGATCTGGACGGGTGTCCCGTCAGACGTTCCGCCGTATTCGACGTCTACGCACTTGCCGGACGCGCCGGTGATGGACGCGGCTGCGATGCCCGGGCTGCTTGCCGAGGTGATCTTGTTGCGGCGGTCCCAGGTGAGCGTCTGCGCATCACCGTCGATGCGCCGGCTTTTGGTGTTGCCGGAGGCGTCGTACTCGTAGGTGGAGAGGGAACTGACTGTGGAGCCCGGGGTGCGGGTGGTCTTGTCGGCCTTTGCCAGGGCGTGTGGCTGGACCTTGACCGGCGGCTGGGCGCCGTTGCCAGCGATGGTGACGCCGTAGGTGTAAGTGGTTTCGTCGTCAAGCGCACCGTTGGTCAGGTCGCGGTTGATCAGTTTGGAGCGATTGCCAATCGAGTCGAACAGGTATTCCTGCCAGAAGCCGTCACCGTCCGGTCCGGGAGTGACGTCGGCCAGGCTGGGGCCGGCGCAGGCCGCCGTCTTACCGGTCCATGCCTGCGTGAGCTGTCCTAGCGGGTCGTACGTGTAGCACTGGCGGTCCTCCCGACCGCCAGGCTGGGAATCCGTGATGGAGGTGACGTTCCCGGCCGGGTCGTACGCGTAGGAGACGTTGCTGATGCGGTTGGGGCCGCCGGTCTCCCTGTCGCTGATCTGGTTGGTAACCTGCCCGGTGTTCTGGTTGTAGAGCGTCGTCGTCCACACCCGATTCGGGGCGTTGCCTGTTGCGGTACGCAGGACTTCACCGAAGGGGCTGTACTTGATGTCGGCGGTGTACCAGTTCAGGCCGGACATGCTCTGGGCCATGCCGTCGGCGTTGTAGCGGGTGACCAGTTTTTCGACTGCCAGGCCCCCCGGCGCGCCCGGGAGAGTTCTAGACTGGACCTTGCCGGTGGGAGTGTAGGTGGTGCCGTAAGCGTAGGTTCCGGCCAGGCCCTTGGTGGCCGGAACGTCCGGGATCGTGATTTTAGATCCGGTCGGCCGGTACTCGGTGTCGTAGGCCGTGACCTCGCTGGAGTAGGCCGCCCCACCCTCGTAGCGGGTTGATGCGACGGGCTGGCCCTTGGAGCCTGGAAGGCTGTCGAAGGTGAAGGACGCGACGAGTGGACCGTCGGCCGCGTTGTCACGCAGCTCAGTGATGCGTCCGAGAGCGTCGTACTTTGTGTACTGGTTGCGGCCGCTGGAGTCCTTGGCCCAGATCTGCTGGTCGAGGTTGTTAAACCCGAAGGTGGACGTTCCCGTATCCGGATCTGTGGCGCTGGTCTTGTGGCCCCGGGCATCGTAGCCGTAGGTCCACTGGTTCCCGGCGGGGTCGGTGACCTTGGCCAGGTTGCCGCGGTTGTCGTAGGTGTAGGTGGTCTTGTTAAAAGTGGTCAGATCGGCGGCGGTGTACTGCCGAACCTCGTTGGTACGGCCGAGGGCATCCGTCCAGGTTTCCGCCGTACGGCTGCCCGCTAGGGGCGTGATCCCGTTAGGGGACAGCGCGGTGCGAGTGCGGGTCCAGTCGCCTCCGTACTCGGTGGTGGCCGCGTACTGGGGCACGTCCGCGTGGAGGGTGGTTGCTCGGACGGTGCGGCCGAGACCGTCGTAGGCCGTCTCGGTCGAGCTTGGGACCTGGAAGACGCTGTCCGGGACGAAGATCTTCTTTGCCGGTGCGCCTTCGGCGTAGTAGGCGCTGTTGATACGGCGTGCTGTCCCGTTGGCGCTGTACAGCGTGTCCGTGATCAGTCGGCCCCCGCCCATTGCCTTGGACTGTGTCTGGCGAGGCCTCAGAAGGCCGTCGTAGATCGTGACGGTCTGGGTGTAGGTGCCGTCGTCCTGCAGCGTGCTGCTGGTGACAGCCGGGGCCTCGTGTTCGGAGAACTGGTAGCCGAAGGTGACGGCTGCCTTGTCCATGGCGGGCTTTTGCGAGGGTGTCCAAACTGCTGTGGAGCGTCCGAGGCTGTCGTAGCTGGTTGTGACCTTGCGGCCGTTGGTGTCGGTGGCTTCCAGTAGGCTGCCCCGGGCTGGGTCGACTGCGGTGCTCGAGGTGTGCCCGAGGGCATTGGTCTTCGTCACGGTGAACGCAGGACCGGCTGCCGGGGTGAAGGTCGTGGACGATGAGTTGCCAGCGGCGTCGTACGTCTTTGTGGCGCGGCCGAGGGCGTCGTACTCGCTGCGGCTGTTGGTGATCCAGCCGGTCCCTGCCCCGTCGAGGGTGTCGGTCTGAACGACCAGCCCCTTGGTCGGCGCGGCGCCGAAGGCGTTCAGCGCATCGTAGGAGGTGCGGGAGTCGGAGAGAACGGACCCGGTCGTGCTCTGTACGCAGTCCCCTTGGGTCGTGCGGACCCGATGAGGCAGGCCGATCAGATTCTGGCCGGGGTTGTGTACGTAGCTGGTGGTAGTGCAGCTCCGTTCAACGGAGGTCCATCCGGTTCCGCTGTTGGCCAGGGCCTCGGTCTGGGTGGTGAGGAGTAGGCCGTAGGTGGTGTCGAAGGTGTTACGGGTTCGGACCATGCGGGACTTGCCGGCGCTGACGCTGGTGATCTCGTCCGTGCGCGTGACATCGCCTCGGAAAGCCTCTAGGGGAGTGGTCCCATCTCGGGGTCGGCTTGCCGTCTTCTGGCTTGATGGCCAGGTCAGTACCCGGGAGACGACGGTGCCGCCTGCCTTGGCGTAGGTGATGCTCTCGGCTGCGTTGCCCTGGTAATGACGCCGGTCCTCGCCGAGTTCTTCGGTGTTGGTGGAGTCCTTGATCGTGATCTTGGGGCGGCCGGCATCGCCGGACATGCCCCGGAAGTAGCGGGTGCGGGTTTGGGACTGCTCGGTCGCGTCGCTCTTGCCCGCGTTGGCGGTGACGCCCTTGTTTACCACGACGCTGGCGTAGCCGCGCCATTCGTTGTAGGTGCGCAGTTCGGGCTTGGTGAACTCGTCGCTGTCCTTGGCCCAGGCCGCGTCGCCCTCATAGGTATAGCTGGTCGTGACGTCGGGCTGGCGGGCGACTCGGTCCTTCTCGGTGACCTTGTCGACGACGTATTTGTTGAACCACTCCAGCGGCGGCTTCTCCAGCTCGCTGTCCGGAGACCAGTGGACGGGGAAGCAGCGTGTGGTGTTCTCCTCAGGCTTCGGATGTGTGCCACCGACAGGGCAGGGCGCGGAGTAGTCGACGGAGACCTCGCCGCCAGTCTCCGAGCGGATTGTCTCCACGCGCAGACGGTCGAAGTCGGGGGTCGCGTCGGTGGCACTGGTCGCGACACGGTTGGGCATGTCCTGGACGTTGGGCAGGAAGGAGACCGGCGGGAGCGCGATGCTCTCCTGGTTGCCGGCAGCATCCTTGGTGGTGCCGAAACCGGTCCGGGTGATCGACTCAAGCCACAGCGGCGGGTGCGTGTCGGTGCGCTGCCTCGGGAACGAGTGGGCGAGCGTCCACCGGTCTACCAGGGACAGAGCGGTGGAACCCGTGGTGCGCTGGCCGTAGGTGGTGACCGCAGCCAGCCGCTTGCGGGTCCAGAAGGTGGGCGCGCCGCTGTAGCAGTCCTTGGCGTCAGCCTTGCAGTGCAGGGTGGCGGGGGTGTCCCACCACGGCTGCTTGGCACCGTAGTTGTTGCCCTCGAATTCGACATCCGAGCACTGGGTGATGCCTTCCTTGATGCAGCGTTCGGCAACGGTGAACTCGACCTTGGCGGCCGGTGCGCCGGACAGGTTGTCGCTTCGCAGGCCGTAGGTGATCTGCGTCGGATATCCCGCGCGGGTGTAGGAGACCGGCTCCTTGTACTTACCGTTCTTGGCGTAGCGGTTGGTCTCCTTGGCCCAGTCGATGATCATGGCGTTGGCATGTACGTCCTCGACGTAGTCGAGGTTCCAGCGCCAGCCCTGAGTGCACGATGAGGCCGCGAAGGAATTCTGGTAGCAGGGTTCTCCGGGGTGGTTGCCGAAGACCGGGGCGGTGAGGACGGAGTTGGTTACGGGTCGGCTGCCGACGCCGTCGAGGTCGTGGCGGCCGAAGAAGTAGCGCGTTCCGTCCCGGGTGGTAACGACCCAGTACTCGCCGTCCTTCGCCCCGTTGGCGATAGCGGAGTCCGCCTTGCGTTCGACCCGGGAACCATCATCCGATGCGGGGACCCAGGCGCCGGTTGTGGCGTCGTGGACCAGTTCGGTCGTGGAGCCGCCCAGGGACATAACGACGTTGTCGCCGGCCCAGCACAGGTCGTTCTTCTTCTTGTCCGTGCTGTTGTCGTTGTTCGGCTTGGTTGGGCTGGCCTTGAGGTCATCGGAGCAGGAGCGGTAGCGGCGTTCGATGAAACCCGGCTCGTAGCCCCAGCCGTCGCCGATCCAGGACGCCTGCCCGTTGGCCACGGAGGTCTTGCCGTCCACTGCCTGCGACGAATATCCGAAGCCAACCGTCGGCGTGGGTCCCGCAGCCGCGGCGGGAATCGTCAGGGGGTACGACCAGGAGAAGCCGCCGCCACTGCCGCCCGCTGACCATGAACCTGAGGGAGACAAGGATGTGGCCTTGTAGGTTCCGCCCGCACCGGCGGCGCCGTCGGATGCGGCCAGGACGGTGGGTCCGCCGCTACCGCCCGCCATGGTGCGCATGCCTTGGCTCGGTGCAGTGGCCGGGTCGATGGTCGCACGCACCGTGCCGGTGGCGGGGTCGTTGACACTGGGAACGTCCTGGGCGACCGAGCACTCAGGCAGATCCGGAGTGGTCAGAAAGCACTCTGGGAGCTGCTTCAACTCCAGGCGGGTGGCCCACTCGGTGCCGTAGAGGTCCTTGAACTTCTTGTAGTCCAGTTGGACATCCACCGGTGTGGAACCTTCGGTCGGCGGAGTCACCTTGATCAGTGCGCCGTCGACTTTGGCTGCTTCGGTGGCGGCGCGTGTCTCGACTGAGACCGCCCAGGTGCCCGACGGTGTGGGAGGGGTCGGGTTCTCGGCGGTCGGCGAGGCCTTGCCGATGCTTACAGGCAAGGAGCCGGCCTGGAGCAGTTGGTCGCCGGACAGTGTGACACTTGCCGTCCCTCCGGCCGGAGGTGTGATCTTGGACGGTTCGTACTCGGCAGGCGGCTGGACGGGAGCGCCGGCCCAGCCTTCGAGCTTGGCCGCCTCGACCTTGTCGAGCTTGGCCTTCATGTCCTGCTGGAGACCGGGCAGCTGTACGCCGTCCCGGGAGCCCGGCGGCGCCGCCCAGGCCTGTAGGGGCAGGAGTGATGCGATCAGCGCCACCGAGACGGTGACGCCGGTGCGCCCGGCAAGGCGCGCGCGTTTATCGCGCGACCTGCTGTTTCCGGGCAGGCGAAAATGATGCGCCGAGAACGGCGACATGTGGACCCCCCACGCTCTGCCCACGGTGATGACACACGTGTGGCAGGGAACTGACAAATAGTGCGCTGATTCTGCGGTCTCCGGCGGACGAAATCCAGAGTCCGCTATCAGGTGTGGAATGTATCACTTGCCGTCTGCATAGGTTGTGACAAAAGCCTAGTAGCGGGCTAATGGCGGGTGTTGTCGCAGGTGACGTCGACCACGTGATGCGTCATGCTCGGCTCGCACATTCCATGCGCGAACACCGGTCGGGGAGCCGGTCCTTCGCGCTGCCCGGCTGCCGGGCGCATTTGCCTGCGAACACCCAGGGGTGGCGAAAGACCGCACCCGAGGGGGGAGAAAATCACCGTGTCCGAAAACGAATCCTCGGAAGAGCATTCGCAACTGTCCTTTGAAAAGGAGCCGGGTGACGCCGCGGACATTCCGCGTAGGTGGTACCGGCGTCGCCGGGCCCTCGGGGGCGTCACCGCCCTGCTCGCGATGGCGGTCGCCGTGCCCGTGGCCCTCACCCACGACGACCGACCCACGCCGGCGGAAAACCGACCCACGCCCAAGGCCGACCAGGCCCAGAGCCCGATGACCGCAACCGAGGCGCGCAAGCAGGCCAAGGAGAGCGGCCACGAGGTCGAGGTCACCTCGGAGACGACCGCGCACACCACCACCTGGGCTCAGCCCAACGGCGTGTTCAAGATGCGGGTGTCGAACGCGGCGACGCGTGCGAAGGTCGGCGATCAGTGGAAGCCCATCGACACGACGCTGGAGCGGGTGGAGGGCGGTTTCGCGCCGAAGGCAGTGAACGGGCGCGTGGTGTTCAGCGCGGGCACCAAGGCCCAGCCGGCTCCCGTGGACGGGGGTGGTGAGCGTGCCTCGCGCAGCGTCTCCCGTGTCGCGTTGGCGCGTCCGGTGGTGGTGAAGGCGGACGGTCCGGAGCCGCAGTGGAGTGACCTCGTACGGCTCAATCTCGACGGTCGCGATCTGGTCGTGGGCTGGCCCGGGCCGCTTCCCGAGCCGGTGGTCTCGGGCTCACGGGCACTGTACGAGAACGTCCGGCCGGGCATCGACCTGGTGATGACCGCTCAGGACAGCGGCTACACGCACGTGCTGGTCGTCAAAGACAAGCAGGCCGCCGGCGACCCGCTGCTGGGCCAGTTGAACTACCGGCTCTCCTCCCCGGACCTGACCTTCCACCTCGACGGGGAGTCCCGCTCCGTCAGTGCCCGCGACGCCAAGGGCGAAGAGGTCGCGGGCTCCCCGACCCCGTACATGTGGGACTCGGCGGGCAAGGTCGCCATCACCGAGGGCGAGAACGTCCCCGCACCCGCTCCCGAGGCCAAGGCCCACCCCACGCTGGCGTTGCCCGGTCTCAACGGTGCGGAGGGCAACCACGCGAAGGCGGCGGGGGCGGACCTCTCCCCCGAGAACATCCTCACCGTCAAGCCGAGCACGCAGCTGCTGAACGACGCGGACACCGTCTACCCCGTCTTCATCGACCCGTCCTTCAAGGGCCACAAGCAGAACTGGACCACCCTCTACAAGACGGAGGGCGGCTCCAGTTTCTGGAACGGGCAGAACTACAACAGCGGCTCCGGCACCCCCGAGGCTCGCGTCGGCTACGAGACCACCACGTACGGCACCTCGCGGTCGGCGTTCATCTTCGACTTCGGCAGCCAGCTCCACGGGACGCAGATCCGCTCGGCGCACCTGCGTGCCCTGCAGACGTACAACTGGGGCTGTGAAGCGCGGCCGTTCGACGTCTACCACACTCCATTGATCACCAGTTCCAGCACGTGGAACAACACCAGCGGCTTCTGGGGCAAGCGGATCGCTGGCGCGACCACCAATCACGGGGCCAAGAGCGCCTGCCCCGACGCTTGGGTCGGCATCGACATCAAGTCCACGGTCGAGGAGGGCGCCCGTGGCGCCTGGCAAAACCTCACCCTGGGCCTGCGCTCCCCGAACGAGAGCGACCCCAGTTACTGGAAGAAGTTCCAGGCCAACGGCGAGAGCGCCCCGTTCATCGAGGTCGAGTACACTCGGGTGCCCAACACCCCGGTCAAGGCCGACATGTCCACCTCACCCGGCGGCGAGTGCTCGACGCAGCCCCCGATCGTGAAGATCGGCAAGTCGGACGTGACCTTCCAGGCCAAGGCGTCGGACGGCGACGGCAACCTGCGGCACCTGAACTTCCGCGCCTGGTCGTCCAGCGGCTCCGCCGTCGACGCCTACGGGGACACCAACAGCGACGGCGTCGCCTCGGTGAAGGTCGGGTGGGAGAAGTTCACCCCCGGTGTCACCTACTACTGGCTGGCCCAGGCCGTCGACTGGGACGGCCAGTGGTCGGGCAGCGGGCCCCTGGACTCCGGCGGCGGCGGATGGTGTGCCTTCACCGTCGACCACACCCAGCCCACAGCCCCGACGATCCGCTCCGAGGACTTCCCCGCCCCCGGCCCCGATGGCGCCGAATGGAGCAAGAACACCCTCGGCCCCGGCAAGATCACCGTCATAGCCGGCGGCACCAACCCCGCCGACATCCGCGAGTTCCAGTGGTCGCTCAACCATCCCGTCTACGACCAGAAGGCCGTTCCGGCCGCGGGCCAGGACACCGTCACCGTGGACGTCAACCCCGACAACGCCGGCCCGAACCTGTTCTACGTACGGATCGTCAACAAGGCCGGGAACTTCTCCGATCCGTTCACCTACACCTTCTATGTCCGGCCCAAGCCCGGCCTCGACGGCCCCGGCGATGTCACCGGCGACAAGAACGCCGACCTCCTCGCCATCGACGGCGCCGGTGACCTGCGCGTGTACCCGGCCGATGCCACAGGCGACGTGGACGCCTGGATGCCCGCCGCCGTCGACAACGGCAAGCCCGCACCGGCCGGGTACTGGAAGGACCCGAGCGGAAGGACCGCCCTCATCGGGCACTCCAACGACTGGTACCCGGGCGACGGCATCACCGACCTCGTCGCCCGCATGCCCGACGGCAAGTTGTACGTGTACCAGGGCGACGGCAACGGCCGCTTCGACATCAGCCGCCGCACCGAGATCCTCCTTCCCGCGGGCGCACCCAATCCGGCCACCCTCACCCAGATCGTCGTCGTCCCCGACATGAACGGCGACAACGCCGAGGACATCTTCGCCACCGCCGGTGACACCCTGTGGGTCCTCACCGGCTACACGGGTGCATCCATCACCGAAGCACGCCAGCTCTCCGCGACCAGCTGGACCAAACGCGACATCATCGACGTCCGCGACGTCAGTGGTGATGGGGTACCCGACCTCACCTTCCGCGACGACGCCGACCCCAACCGGGGTCTGGCCCTGCGCCGCGGCAAGCCCGGCACGAGCGGCGGCGCCGACATCAACTCCCTGGCCCTCGCCGTCAACTCCGCCGACGGCAAGGACCTCCCCTACGGCACAACTGGCTGGGACAGCACCACCTGGCCCCTCCTGCGCGGCGCGCCCGACGTGAATGGAGACGGCATCCCCGACCTCTACCTCACGAAGAACGACGGCACGCTGCACCGCTACCACGGAGGCCGCACGGCCATCGACGTGGGCTGGCGTGTCGAGGAAGACGACTGGAAGACGTTCCTCACCCTCGGCTGACCAACGTCCCACCCACAACCACCCCACACAAACCGACGCCCGGCCCAGAAACCCCCTGGGCCGGGCGTCGGCCCACATCACAGACCAGCCCACCAGCCCGCCGGCCGGCGCGACCGTCCCCGTCGCCGTCCGCTCGGAGCCGTCACCGCATGGGCGTCCACGGTTGTGAGGCTGGGACCCCACCTGATATGTCCCGCCCGCCTTGGGGCCGCTCCCGTCCCTCCTCTGGTTGGCGTTGGTGACGAGGCGCCGGGTTCGGTGTCCGCCACTCAGCTTGTCGTTCAACGTCCCGTTTCGAACGGGCAGGCCCCGAGTGGCAGGCTGTGGCCGTGATCATCGCGACGGATGACCAGCCAAGACCGCTGTCGACTTGTTGGCTCCGCTGGATTGCCGTACCGCCCGGGGACCAAGCGGGAGTCATTGCGTCCGTGGGCCTCACCCGGCCGTTACCCGTGACGTTCACCGAGGCCATCATCGACGAGGACGGCCACGGAGAGGCTCTGGACAATTTAGATGGACTGGCCCGGGTGTATGTAGGCCCTGAGATCGAGGGATGGACTCTCGTGATCGGCCCGTGGTGCGATCCGTGCAACGCCAACAGAAGTGACGCAGTCCTGCGCTTGAGTGCAGATCTCAGCTCCCGTTACGGGGGGGGTGCAGGCGTACTACTTCGGCACCAAGAACGACAGCTCGGCCTGGCCGATCGACGAGAACGGGGTCGTGGTGCGGCGATACCCGGGGTCTTCCTACGGGGTGATCGTGGTCTGCAGTCCACCGACCGTAGCCGCGCGGCGGCGGGCGGGGAGGCATTTCACCGCGTGATCGGGCCTTGACCCCGAATCCTGAACACACGAGACACTGGATCCTGAGGATCTGAGAACGGACATCTCGTGGTCATGAAGAACTACCCGCCGGAGTTCAAGGCGGACGCGGTCGCGCTGTACGAGTCGCGGCCGGGAGCGACGATCAGGTCGGTCGCCGCCGATCTCGGGGTCAATCCGGAGACGCTGCGGAACAGGTCGGACACCGGGATCCCGTGGTGGGCGGACAGTCGGTCGAGGTCGGCCAGCGTCCACGACGGCCCATGGGACTCCCCCGACTGCCGGCGCGACACCTGGCCCTGACTCAGCTTCAGGCCCCGCGCGAGGTCGGCCTGCGACTCCCCCGTCGCATACATCAAGGCCGCGACCGTCAGCCGTAGCAGAGCTTCCGAACTGGACATATGCACAACTCCCATCGCCTATGCGCGCATTGCACGCAGGGTGGTCGGTACCCGCTCCACCTGCGGGAGCCCTGGGCACTGATCCAGGTACCCCACCTGCGCAGCTCCAGCCTTCCGGCGCACGGCTACGTCGCGCCATCGAGGGGGCATGGGACCCGGCGCCGACTCGTCATCACGGCGCCGCGGACCCGCCCTACGCGTGGGCGGAGCGAGTCGCTCCGCCCCGAGGTGGCCACCGGGGGGCACCCGGGTCGCCACAAGGGCGACACGGGGCAGGAACACGCCATAGAATGAACGTGTTCAAATCCGAGAGGCGACCGGGGGCCCTGTGGCAGTCGACACGCACACCACGCCGTACAAAGAGCCGGGCAGTGGTACACGAAGGCCCGCTGCTCACCCTTGGCAGACAGGAATCGCGCTGGCAGCCCTGATGCTCCCGCTGCCGTGCGCAGTCACGGCCGCGCTCAATGGCGGGTCGATCTTCCGCCTCACGGTCCCCGCTCTGCTCCTCGGCATACCACTGACACTCCGCCGGGACCGCGCGTGGTTCATGACCTCCAGCGTCATCGTCGCCGTCCTGGTCCTCGGATGGTCAGTCGTCGGCGTCCTCGAAGGAACCTGGGCGTTTCTTTCCTCGGCCCCTCTGTTGATCTGCGCGAACTTCGCCGACCCCCGCGAATACCGGACACCGGCCATCATCGCCGCCACCCTCGCGTGCCTGGTCTCCGCACCCCTCGTACTGCTCACCCTCGCGATCACCACCCTGTCCGTCACCTCGTAGGGACACATCCAGCACACGCCGAACAGCAGCAGCCACGCCCGGAGACGGCCGCGTTGCACGCGAACCCCAGTGGGACACGAAGGGCGGGGACCTGCGCTCCGGAAAGCACCGATTCGGAGCCGCGCTTCCAACAGACCGGCCGCTCGTGGGCAGGTGACTCCATCATCGCGACGAGGGACGAGCGGCGAGCGACGAGCTCTGGGCGGCGAGCTCAGGGCGATACGGTGCGCGCGCGAATGCGGTGCGCGGTCCGCAGCCCCTGCTTGGCCGCGGTTGCCACGAGGCCGCCGAGGGTGGTTCTGGTGAGGTCGTGGGCGGCGAGGTGTTCCAATGCCGGCAGGGCCCGGTCGTCGGCGGTGGAGCCGAGAGCACGGCAGGCCAGTGCTCGCAGGTCCGGGTCGGGATCGGTGGTGAGGGCGATCAGGTCGTCCACCACCGGCGGACCGAAGGTGGCGATCGCGGAGGCGAGATGACCGGCCTTCGGGTTCCGGCGTTCCGTCATTGCCTGCCAGAGGGCGGCGAGTGCCCGGTCGCCGCCGATGTGGCCGAGCGCCACGGCGGCGCTGCTGCGTACCCAGGTGGTCGCGTCGTTCAGCAGGGTTGCCAGCGCGGGCACGGCGGCCGGTTCCCGAAGGAGTCCGAGCGCCTCGCAGGCACCCTCGCGGACCATCGGATCGGGGTGCTCCAGCAGGGCGGTGATCAGCGGAACGGCCCGGCGGAAGCCGAGTTCGCCGCAGGCGAGCGCCGACCATCGCACCCCGCGGTGCCCGGTGTCGGCGAGCGCGCGCAGGAGGCTCGGTTCGATGCTCGCGTCGCCGAACAGGGCGATCCGGTTGAGTGCCTTGGTCCAGACGGTGACGTCCTGCGTCCGGTGGTCGGAGGCGACCGCGGACAGGGCCGCGCGTGCCTGGGGATGGCCGAGCTCGGCCCACTCCAGCAGGGCATCGATCGCCCGCAGCCGGATCGTGCGGTTCCCGCTCAACTCGGCGGCGTGGACGGTGACGAGGGATGTCGGCCCGTCCGGCGGGTGGCCGAGTGCGTCCCCGAGCGGGCCGGCGAGCGATGGTTCGAGCTCGCCCAGCGACAGGGCCAGTGGGCCGATTCGGGTGCCGACGTCCGCGTCGTACCGGCCGTCGCCGCGCAGGTTCGCGGCAAGCTTGGCGACCGTACGGAACAGCAGCCATGCGCGGTCCGATGGGGAATCGGCGAGGGCGTCGAGGCGGCCGGACATCGCCGCAGTGACGTCGGTCGGCGGGCGACCGGTGGCCTCCAGGACCGCCTCCGCCCAGGTGAGCGGCTCGCTCTGACGCTCGTAGAGCCGGCGACCCCACAGGCGAAGGACGGCATCACGGTGGTCGGTCATCCCAGCATCCTTCCAGCAGACGACGCCGACCGGTCAGGTGCTCCGGTCCGCGGCCCTCCAGAACTTCTCTTCGTCGACTTCGGCGACGTCCTGCTTCAGAAAGGTCCCGCCGGAGTTCACCGGAGTGCCGAAGCACTGGTGAATCACGCAGACGGCCGTCCAATCGCCTGGGTGGACCACGACTGCCTCGGGCTCGCCAACTTCGCCCGGGCCCCGCCAACCCCACGAACCACCAGCTGAGCGCCGGCCGGCTCTTCGGACTTCTCCGCACCCTGAGCCAAGATCTTTTACGGTATGGCCCCTGGCACCCCGATTGCCTCGGTGCTGCTCACGGCACATCCACGGGCTCGTAGAGCACATCGGTTCTGAGAATTGTCTTCGTGCCCTCAAGAATCGGGGCCGAGTCGTGGAGCGTCCGATGCCGGAAGAGGAGCACATCGCCCGGTTCGGGGCGGTGGACGCCCAGTATGTCCTCAGGCTCTGCGGGCCGGGTCCAATCCGAGAAGTCGCGTTGCGCGAAGGGAAGATCGTTCTGCTTGTCGGCGATGAACCGTGTTTCTCCGCCCACCGCCTCGTACGACAGGTAGACGACGACCGTCAGGAGGGTTCGCCTTCCGTCGGGGGCGAAGTAGGGGGAATCGTAGTGGGGGACGAGAAGTCCGCCGCGTTCGTACGTGATGAAGCGCATGCGCGGATTGACGGCCGCCGGCGCCCAGGCCCTTCCGTCCGCGTCCGCCGTCCGGTCCGGTCCCGCTTCAACCGACAGAAACGTCCGCAGCCTGCGGTAGAACTCTGCCGCCAGGGTTTCGGAGTCGGCCGTGGCGCGGAAGTGACCGACCGGGTCTCCCTCCCTGTAGTTGGCGGCAACGCCGTCTCGACCCAACGGCACAAAGCGTTGGGCCGCCAGTTCGGCCGCGAACACCTCCACTTCAGTGGGAGTGAGGAAGTGGCGAATCAACCTGGCATCGACGTTCGGGATCTCCGACTCGATCGGGGCCCATGAGTCGTCGGCAGATATGCGACTCAGTGCTTCCTCGGAGAGCTCAAAGGGGTTTACCGGCATTCCGAACATGCTCACTTCTCCGTCCTCAGGGCATCGCCGACACCACGGTGGCCGCGGGCCCGACCGCCCGGAACGGGCAGCCCTTCGGGGTGAAGGGCGGAACTGTGGGCCACGTACGCGTGCGCGTCGCATCCATGGAGGGACTTGAGGCCCCTGGAGGCAGCGCCCGCCGGGAGCGGGGACCACCGAGCGATTATCGTCATGATGACGATATTAGGTCGGAGCGAACCCCCAAAGCAAACGGGACGTGCCGCGCGGCGGAAGGGGTCGCGCCGCAGGCCACGCGGGAGACCCGGCGGCCGGGCGTGACCTCTTCACGGCTCTCGTACCGACAACAACCGTGTGCTCGGCGCCCACCGCCCCGCGGCCCTCTCACGGCCCGTGACCACTTCACGCGATGGGTGCAGCGGGCCACCGGCAGCGGCAGGCCTCGGCCTCCCGGCCGTGGAGGTTCCGGCTGGGGAACATTCGCGCCGGACCGTGTGGGTGCAACGGGGGGAGGTGTGCGAGGCGTACAGCGGGCTTGGCCGGTTCGGGGCCCATCCTGATGTCCGATCCCGCCCGCCGGAACGTCACGGAGAGCCATGTCCGAGCCCGCCGCCCCCGAAGCCACTGCCGCTGCCCTGTTGCGCCGTCCGCAGCTATGGCTGATCCCCACGATCCTGACCGGCCTGCTCGCCCTGCTGCTGTCGCTCCTCTACATGGGCGGCATCGTGAATCCCAACGCGGACCTCCGCGACCTGCCCATCGCCCTCGTCAACGACGACATCGGCAAACCGCCGGCCGGACAGCAGCAGAACTTCGGTGCGCAGATCACGGCCGCCATCGCCGCCGATACCGCGGGCGGCAAGGCCGACTGGCGCACGGTCACCCGTGCCCAGGCCCAGGACCAGCTCGACTCCGGCAAGATCTACGGCGCCCTGGTGATCCCTTCCGGTTTCACGGACTCCGTCACCGCGCTCACGACACCCGGGGCCACGGGACGGCCGATCATCACCGTGCTCACCAACCCCGGCAAGGGAAGCCTCGGTTCCTCCCTCGCCGGCCAGATCACCACCCGGGCGGCCCACACTGCCTCCCAGAACGTCGGCCGGCAGCTCACCGCGGCCACGGGCGACCGGGTGAACCCCACGACGAAACTGCTGCTCGCCGATCCCGTCGAGATCGTCACCCAGGTCGGCCACCCCATCGGCACCCACAGCGGACTCGGCCTGACGGCCTTCTACTACACGCTGCTGCTGGTGCTGGCCGGGTTCATGGGCGGCAACGTGATCAGCAACGGCGTCGACACCGCCCTCGGCTACGCCGACAACGAGATCGGCCCCTGGCACACGCGCCGCCCGACCGTGCCGATCGACCGGACCCAGACGCTGCTCCTCAAGATGGTGATGACCGCCGGCATCACCCTGGTCAGCACCGGTCTGGTGATGCTGGCCTGCGTCGTCGTCCTCGGGATGGACGCGTCCCACCTGCCGCTGCTGTGGATCTACTCCTACTGCGCGGCCCTGGCCGTCGGCCTGGGCGTGCAGGCCATCAACGCCGCGTTCGGCGGGATCGGCCAGCTGGTGTCCATGTTCGTGTTCATCGTGCTGGGCCTGCCGTCCTCGGGTGCCACCGTGCCGCTCCAGGCGGTGCCGGCCTTCTACCGGTTCCTGTCGCACTTCGAACCGATGCGCCAGCTCAGCGACGGCGTGCGCGCCATCCTCTACTTCGACGCCCGTGGCGACGCCGGCCTGACCCGCTCCTGGATCATGATCGCGATCGGCACTGCCTTGGCCCTGCTCTTCGGGTTCGCCATGACCGCCTACTACGACCGCAAGGGACTCAAGCGCCTCACCCCACAGCCCGCCTGACGTCGCCGGCGCACGCCTCCCCCAGGGGCGCACCCGGGTGGCCCCGGTGGCCGTGCGGCCGTGCGGCCGTGCGTTCACCGAGGTCGTACGGAGACACTCGATCGAGCCGGAGGGTGGGTGGGAGCCTGTCGGCCGACGGCCGGAGTGCCGTGGTGGCCTGCTCCGGGCCTCCGGGCCGCCGGCCTCGGGGCTTGCTGCCGGGGCTTGCCGTCGGACCTGCCGCGCTCGCCGCCGGCGGTGGCTAGTGGCCCGCGACGGTACGTCAGGCGCCCACCCGGCGTGGTTCTTCCGACGGCTTGCGCGGCGGTTGCCGCCGGGGCTTCAGCGCGGTGAGCCGGCGGCGCGGCGTGCTCGAACGACCCCGTACTCCGGGTCCGAGGTTTCCGTCGTCCTCGCGAAACGTGGTGAAACGGGCGAGGGAGCCCGCGTAGAAGTGCAGCTGGATCCCTCGCCTGCCGCAGTCAGGAGGCAAGCCGCTGTTCTGTTCCCTTGGGCGTGGTCTCCCTGGGTGTCCGGCTGCCCGTCACCCTGCGCTCGACCGCCTTTTGGCCTCTCGCCAGCCATCGCACCGGCCAGTACAGCAGGATCGCCAGGCACAGCAGCCAGCCGAACGCGTGCACCGCCCATACACCCGCCATCGTCGGGCCGCCCCATGCCTGGTGGTAGTCGGTGTCGTAGTACCAGACCGGATAGGCGAAGTTCCGGACGGAGTTGAACAGCGAGTAGCCGATCAGCACGAATGCCGCCAGGTCCAGCGGCAGGCTCATTGCCGCCCGCCCCAACACCCTGCCGGCCGTCCACCCCGAGACACCCGACAGCCAACCCTGCACCCGTGCTGCCCGCCCCCGCTGCCCCAGGAGAACCAGGAGCACCCCCGCCAGGCCGACCGGTAGCGCCAGGAACGCACCCACCGCACCACGGACGGTCCTTCGAACCACGTACATGGCCATCCCCCACCCCGTTCACCGTTGACGTCCCCCTGCCCCGCCGACGAAATGCCCCGAGGTTCGACGAGGGATATCGGCACGGACCGTGCCGTGCCGATCATGGATCATCATGGGCGCCCCGGTAGTCCATGTCAACGGCACATGGCGTGCCGATATAGTCGGGGCCATGACGGACGAGGAGGCTCCCCCGCGACGCCGTGGCACCGCACGCACCGACGAACTGCTCCGCACGACACTCGAACTCGGAGCCGAAGTCGGTTTCGCAGGGCTGAGCTTCGAGGCACTCGCCCGCCGGGCAGGCGTGGGCAAGCACACGCTCTACCGGCGCTGGCCGTCCAAGTCGGCCCTGCTCCTCGATGCACTCAACCGCGTCTGGACCCAGGGCCTGGACTACCGCGACACCGGCGACGTCCGCGCCGACCTGCGCGAACAGTTCCTCCGCTCGGCCTCCGCCCTCTCCGAGCCTCCGATCGGCCCCCTCTACCGCGCGGTCATCGCGGAGGCACAAGCGGACCCGGCACTACGGGCAACCCTGCACGCGCGGTTCCTGCGCACCGTGGAGCAGAGCACCCTCGACCGCATCACCCTCGCCCAGCAGACCGGCGAGCTGGACCCGGACGCGGACCTGACGTACGCCGCCGAAGTATTGAGCGGGACGCTGTACTACCGCTGGCTCGTGACGGACCTCCCCATCGACGAGTACGCGGTGGACGGCCTGCTGGCGATGTTCCTGGCGGCGTACGCGAGGTAGCCGAAGACGGCTCTCGGACACCCGCGCAGCAGCGGCGCGAGCCGGAAGGCCGCAAGCCCGGGAAGCCATCCTTGATGTCCCTCCGCGGCTGAGAGACCGAACGCACCTGACGTACCTGACGTACCTGGGCCGGCTCGGCCGGAGCGGCCCGCCCCACACCCCCTACCAGTCGTGGCGGTCATGGAACCCTCGAACTTTCCCGAACCCGACGTACGTCTGGCGCGCCTCGCGAGCGCAGTCGGTCTGACACCCGCATGGCCTCCGACCGCTGCGTTCCTCGACGAACTCGCGCGGCGAACCGGGCTCCGCGTCCACGACCTCCTGCTGATCGCGGATCTCCCCGTACCCGCGACCGCGTGGCTCTTCGACGAGACGGCCGGCGCTTCCAGTTCCTTGGTTTCACGCTCCCTCGCCCTGACCGCGTCCGACAGGCAGCTGCTGCGCACCCGTGCTCGCTCCCTGACCGCGCCGGCGGGAACACTCGCTCCTCGGCAGCCCCGACCGCACGAGCAGTATCCACCGGGCTTCGGCTCGCTCCTCCTTCGGATGCTCGCGCTCCGTAACCTGAGCTGGTCGGGGACGGCCAAGGCCATGTGCCTCATGTCGGGCGTGTGCAAGGCGGCCTCGACCATCGGCGCGGTGGGACGAGGCGCCAAGCAGCTCGATCCGCAGATCGTCGACGGCGTCGCGGCGACGCTCGGCATACCCGTCGCCGTGCTGGCCGCCCTGACCGGAATCCGCCCGCCGGGCGACCTTCCGGAACCCGCGCCCGAGGTGGTCGACACCGCCTCGCTGATCTGGGAGATCCGGCATCTGACCCGGGACCAGGAAACGGAACTCACCGAGTACGCGGAGGCGCTGAGCAGGAAGTGAATCCGTCCGGGTCACACATCACCCGCTCCTGAGGAATGGATTCGGAAGGAACGCGCAGCTGTCCGGCAGGTCCACTACGGGGCCGGCGCCCATGGCCGAGCGCGGAGCCCCTCGCGCCGACCGGCCCGGCGCGCCCTGCACCCGAGCCGCGCGTACCGCGCGGCCGGCACGCTGTTGTCGGCGCCGATGCGGCCGGGCGCGCGGCAGGCCCCCACCCCGATGCCGACGGGGTGGGGGCCTGCCGCGTGGTCGAGCCCTGGGGTTGCCTTCGTTCCCTCAGAACCCGCGGTCCCAATGGGTGATCCGCACGCCGGATCCTTCAAGAGCCATCTGTACGCCATTGCGGATCCCGAGGGTGTTGCCCATCCATCGCTTCACCGACCGCACGGGGCGGTCGAAGTAGGCGTGGCCCTCGGTCGCTCCGGATACGACGGACAGATCGACGAAGAACGTGAAGTAGGTGTCGACCGAATTTCCGGCACCCACAGTGATTCCGGTTGAATCACACCTGATCAGATGGATGGACTCCATGAGTCCGGGTCCGGTGACCTCCATCGACGGGTGCGACAACTGGTCGATGAGGCCCGCGTGGACGATGCGGACGGTGTCCTCCGGCGAGTGGGGGGAGCGGAACGTTCCCACCTCTCCCGACTTCGCATGCTCTTCGGCGGCAGCACGTCGACCGCGTCCGAAAAATCCCATGTTCTGTCTTCTCCCTGTCTCGGCCGCCGGACCGATCACGTGCCGTCGATGACCTTGCGCGCTCGGTTTCCCCGCGATCCGGCCTCCCGGTACAGCCGGTACAGGAGCTCCGTCTGCTGCTTGTCCAGGGATCCCACCCCCATCCGTTCCGCCTTGCTCAGAACCGCTTCGTACTGTTCCGCTGTAGCCATGCAATTCCCTTACTCTTGCGACGAGTTCTCCACGGGCCATGCGGTTCGGGTCAGTTCGGCCCGTCCGTCTCCATCCATTCCGCTTGCCCTGCCGTGGAGGAGACGGAGTCGATGATCCGTTTCCGTTTGCGCCGGATCGCCCGGTAAGCCCGAGGTGTCCTGATGATCCCGCCGAGCTGTGTGGTGAGAGCCATGTTGCTGACGAAAACGGTGGTCATGCAGGTGCCGTCCTCCTGCGGCTCCACATCGACGCGGATGATGCTTCCCACGGCATGCCGGGTCTCCAGTCCCTGCTCCGTGCCGCTGACGGTCCAGCGCATTCCGCGGGCCGCCTCGGCGACGCACCGGTAGACCTCCTGCGGGTCGGCCGGGCCCACCGTCGCGTACTGCCGTTCAAGATCGCGAACGAACCGTCTGCCTTGGAAGAAGGCTCCCGCTCCCACCGCTGTGCAGAGGAACAGAAAGATCAGTAGAGCTCCCACGACCGTCCTTTCACGCTCGGCTTCTGCCCTCCAGCGTGACGGGGACCGGGCCCGGGGTCATGTCCCCGAATCCGGGGACATGACGGCCGTTGCGGAGCACGACCAGACGCACACACGTCGCCTCGGGAAAGTCGTCCACGACCGGTCCGAATTCCGCGAGGGCCCGGCCGATCGTCGCGCTCCTGGCAGGATCGCCCGGGACGGTCACCAGGCTCACCTCCACCCGGTCCGCGCCGGGATGCAGGCTGAGGGTCAGTTCCCGAGGTGTCACGGAGCCCCTCAGCGCGGCGGCGAGCAGGTCGCGCAGGACCAGGGGTGGATCCACGGAGTCGGTGTCCGATTGGAAGGTGACGACGCAGCCGGCCTCCCGGGCCGTGCTCAGGAGACCTCGGATCCGTTCATCGATGACTCCGGGCAGGTGCAGTTCGTCGCGCGCCATCGTTTCGAGCGCGCGGGCGCGTTCTCGCGTCTCCTGCCCCGACGGCCGCTCACGATCCGCCCCGACCTCGCGCAGGAAGGGCAGCAGCTCGGCGCCGATCTCCGACAGTCTGCGTTGATGGAGCGTCACATGGGCCTGCTGGGCCGCTTCGGCGATCGTGATCGCGAGCTGCTCCCGGTGGGCGTCCGACACGACGGCGCCCAGACGCAACACCGTCCGTACGATCACCCACACCATGACGACGCCGAACACCGGAGCCAGCAGGGCGGGCAGTACGGCGCCCGGCGAGGCGGCCTCCAGATCGCCGGTCGCGATCAGCGCCAGGACGGCGATCTCCTCGGCGATCAGTGGAATCACGGCTTCTCTCACCGAACGGACCGTCAGCAGCACCACGAACAAGGGGGAGAGCGCGCCGATGGGCCACGACCCGAAGTCGTCGAGGCTGTCGGCGGGGATGACGGAGAGGCCGTACACCAGACCGGTCACGGCGAACGCGGCGGCGCAGACGCCGACCCATCGGGGCACCGGCCGATGCGCGCGGACGATCAGGGCGAGCGTTGCCAGGGCGACCCCGGTGTACCAGAGCGTGAGCCGGTCGGCGCCTTCCGCGGCATCGCTGTAGATCACCGCGATCGCGTACATGCTCAGCAGATAGGGAACGCAGACCGCCGCGAGCGGCCTGCGGATGTCCCCCACGGCGAGGGCGATCAGGCCGACCCTGTCCGGGCGGGCCGTCTCGACCTGCGAGAGCGCGGCGTCCCGGCTCCAGACCAGCCGGACCGTCGTGCCCGCGCCCTTCTCGCTCACCACCTCGGCCGTGCCGCCCACTTCGGCCATGCACTCGACGACCGACCCGTTCAGACCCCAGGAGCGGCCGCGCGCCCTCGTCGGGGAGAACCCGATGCCGTTGTCCGCCACGGTCAGGGTCACGCCGTGGGGGCCCTCCTCCAGGCGTACGGAAACGGTGTCGGCGTGGGCGTGGCGGTCGACGTTGCGCAATGCCTCCCGTGCGGCGGCGAGCATGGCCGACGCCACGGTGGCCGGCACCAGGACGTCGGCGTCGGTGTGCACGGTGGTGGTCACCGCGATGACGGCACGGAGCCCTTCCACGTCCCCGGCGAGGTTTCGGGTACCGCCGTCCGGTGCCGCCGGAGCCCGCGATATCGCCGCGAGTGCATCCGCGCAGGCCCGCCGCACTTCGGCCCGGGTGGCGCCGCGCCCGGCCACCGCTTGCAGGGCAGCGGCCACGTCGTCGTGAAGCATGCGCTGGAACGTGCGGTGCGCTGAGCGCAACCCCTCGTGGTGCGCCTCGTTGGCCTGCGCCGCCAACAGGGCGTCATGGGCGTGATCGGCCCTCGCGGCGGCGGACCGCATCACACTGCACACCACACCGGCGGCCAGTGTGCCCGAGACGGCGGGCCAGAGACTTTCCAGGGCGCCCACCAGCCCGTCCGACGGAAGCGAAGCGACCACCTGGCCGAGACACACGGTCACACAGGCCGGCCAGGCACGACTCGGGGGCAGGAAACCCGCCGCCAGGATCCCCGCGACCAGGGCCGGATTCCCCCGGGTGCCCACCACGATCGCCTCCGGACGGGACACGCCGATCGCCACGTACACCACGAGGGCCGCAGCACCCGCCACCCACGCGTCCGGGGCGGCCAACAGGCAGCGCCAGGCGCGGGCCGCACCGAGCAGAAGCACCACGACGAACAGGCCGCCCGCGAAAGCCGTACCCCCGTCGAGCGTCCCGGCGGCGGACACCAGGGTGACCGTCCACAGCATCGCCAGCATCAGCGCGAGTACGGTGAAGGACCGTTGGATTCCCCGTTCGACGCCGAACCGGTACGTTCCCTCCTTGCCGAACCGGTACGTTCCCTCCTTCACGAGGCTCCGGGCTCGGCGCCGAGTTCCTCGGCAACGGGGGATCCCGCATCGGCGGTGTCGTCGCCGGGCAGTTCGATGCCGATGTGGCCGTCGCGCAAGGCGAACGCCGCCAACTCCTGCGCACCCGCCGTCGGATGGCCGACGGCCGCGTACCGCTTCGCCGCCCGCTTGAGGTAGGAGGGCAGGGTGTGCTCCGCGATCTGCATCTCCTTCGCGACCAGTCGGCGCGGCTTTCCCTGGGCGATCAGGGACAGGACCTGGCGCTCGCGCGCCGAGAGTCGGACACCCGCGCGCGGATCGGTCACGATGGCGTGGGCCAGTCTGCTGGAGACCGAGAAGTCGTTCCGGTGCGCGGCGCGGACCGCCTCCACGACGGTTTGTTCCGGATCCCCCTTGAGCACGAGGCCGAGCGCGCCGGCGTCGATGGCGCTGCGCACGATGCCGGGACGGGAGTCGGAGGTGAGGATCACGACACGGGAGCCGATGGCACGGATTCGTCTGACGTTGAGCGCGACATCGGGTTCGTCCGGCAGGAGCAGATCGAGCAACACCACCGAGGCGGGGCCGTCGGTGCGTGCAAGCAACCCTCTGACGCTGGTTTCGACGGCGGTCAGCCGGATGTCCGGGGCGTTGTCGGCGAAGAAGTACTGGAGGCCGTGCCTGATGAATGGGTGATCGTCGACGGCGGCGACCGTGATGGCCGGATCCGTGGTCGGCGCGGCATCGGTCTGGTGCCCTGTCATACGGTCATCATGGCGCCTTCCCGGGGCGCTCCGGGCGGAAACGGCCCGACGGACCCGGCGCCTCACGGCGATGCGCACCGGCCTCCGTCACGACGGCGGAATTCGCCGAACCCGGTTGTCCTGCGGGGCCCTTCGCGCCCCCGCGCGGCTGCCCGGGCACACTCGCGGTGACGTCCTGGCGGCATGGCAGCTCAATGGCGAGCCGGTCGACCTCGGACCGCTGCAGACCTTGTGGCCGGGCAGATGGGAGGGCGGTGTGGCGGACCGGGGTGGTGTGGCGGACCGGGGTGGTGGTGGTCCACCTCCGCGTCGCCGGCACGACGGGTCCGGGACGGGCGCTCACGGGTGGGCTCGGGCATCGAGAAGCGGTGAACCCGAGGACTTGCACATTGGTAACCTATAGGTTACCAATGAGGAGTGGACCCGTTCATCGCTCTGGCCGACCCCATACGCCGTGACCTGCTGCGCGCCCTCGCGTCCGGACCGGCCCGCGTGGTCGACCTCGCGGCACGACACCCGATCAGCCGGCCCGCGGTGAGCAAGCATCTGCGACTGCTCACCGAGGCGGGGCTGGCCACCGTCGAGGACCACGGTCGCGAACGCCACTACGCGCTCGCCCGCGCGGGCCTCGCCCCGGTCCGCGCGCTGCTCGACGAGCTCGCCGGACTCCGCCCCCCGATCCCCGAGAGCGCCTTCGACGCCCTCGACCTGGAGGTCCGCAGGACCGTCCACGACCGCCGGGCCGCTGCCGACGCCGCTACCGGCACGGACACCGGTGCCGGCACCGGTATCGGCACCGGCACCGGCACCGATACCGGAAGACCTCAGGAGGAATCCGCATGACCAGCACCCCCACCGGGCGTCGCGTGACCGTCGACGGCCTGGACAGCATCGCCTTCGACCGCACCTTCCGAGCAGGCATCAAGGACGTTTGGGCGGCGGTCACCGAGTCGGACCGCCTGGCCCGATGGATCGGTGAGTGGACCGGCGACCCGACGACCGGCTCCGTCGACTTCCGGATGCTCTACGAGGGGGACGAACACCAGGCCGAGCTCCTCACCATCCAGGAATGCCGGGCCCCCCACCGTCTCGTCCTCACGTCGCAGGTGCCCGGCCAGGAACTCATCTGGCACATCACCCTCACGCTCGTCGAACACGAGGGCACCACCACACTCACCTTCACCCAGTCCGTCGGCGACGACCCGGCGATGGCGGGCGGAGTCGGCCCCGGCTGGGACTACTACCTCGATCGGCTCGTCGTCGCCGAGACCGGCGGTGACCCGGCGTCCGTCGACTTCGGTGACTACCACCCGGTCCACGCACAGCACTACCTCGACATGTTCGGCTGAGCCGACGAGGCCGCCCAGCACGAGGGGGGCGACGATTCGGGTTCGAAGCCGCGGCTGTCCGACCATCGGCGTACGTTCCGAGCCGGGGGCACGAACGGCCGGCGGGCCGCCGACCTGGAGGAGCCCGGGATCTCGTGGGACACCGCCGATGCATGCCGGAGGCGTACGGCCGGAGCGCGCCCCGTGGCGGCCACCGGTCCGCGGTTCAACCGAGCGTCACCACACGAAAAGGGCCTGGCCGGATCTCGTGGTCCCGGCCAGGCCCACGTCCTCCGGGATGGTGCCCATCCGGCGCCAAACCCTGCGCAGGGTTGCCGAAGCCGGGGGGGAAAGCGCCTACGGGTGCGTGGCGCCCCGGTTTCCCGCCGGGTCGAGGGAGTCGACGTCCTCCATGAAGGAGAGCATCCGGGCATTGACCACGTCCGGGTGGTCGATCTGCGGGCCGTGCCCCGTCGCGGTGATGATCTCGGCGCGGGCCCCCGGTATCAGGCGCGGTACGCGCTCCAGCTGCCGCTTCGGGTGTACGAGGAGGCTGTGCTTGCCCATGATCAGGTACAGCGGGGTGCGGATGGACCGCAGCGCGTCCTCGGCGAGCGGCAGTGGTGCGGGACGGCGGATTCGATACGCACGGGCACCGATCTGGATCCACTTGCGCATCTCGGGGACAGCGATGACCGGCTGATCCAGCCACTTGGCGAGCCGGGGGCGCAGGGCGGCGGGGGCGAAGGTGGCGAACAGGCTGACGAACACCCAGGCGAAGAACCGCAGTCCCACCTTCTCCAGGCCGCCCGGATCGAGGGCGGTGACGGAAGCGAGTCGTTCGGGCCGACGGTGGGCCTGGTTGAGGACGAGCCATCCTCCGTAGGAAGAGCCGACGAGGTGGACCTTGTCGAGGCCGAGCGCGTCGAGGGCTTCGTCCATCCACTGCGCGGCGCGCTCGGGTTGCCACATGGGCTCGCGGTGGACGCTGCGGTTGGCGTCGCCCGGGGTGTCGAGGGCGTAGACCGGGCGATCGAGGCTGAGCCCGGGGGTGTTGGGGTACCACATGGCGGAGCTGTAGCCGGCGCCGTGGATCAGGACGATCGGCGTCCTGGCCTCGGCCTCCGGTGAGGTGGGGCCGTAGCGGTAGACGTGGGTGGTGCCGAAGCTGGTCTCCACGTCCGTTTCGGAGCGGATGGGTGCTCCCATGGCGTAGAGCACGTCCGCGGCGGCGAAGTAGCGGTCGCGGAGCTGGTCGTTGACGTAACGGCCGACATCGCGGCGCTCGCGGGTCGTGGGTTCGGGCACGGGGCACCTCCGGGAAGATCCGTTCTTCGTGATACGAGCGTACCATGTAGATGGTACGGCGGTATCATGAAGTGGTCCGGGACAGGACCGGACGCCAACTCACCATCGACAGCCGGAGACGCCGCACATGCCCAAGCACGTGGACCACGAGGAACGGCGCGTCCAGATCGCCGACGCCCTCATCCAGGCCGCCGGGCGGCGCGGATTGCACGCCGTCGGCATGCGCGACGTCGCAGCCGAGGCGGGCGTGTCACTACGGCTCGTCCAGTACTACTTCGAGACCAAGGAGAAGCTGCTCTTCTACGGCCTCAAGCACCTCACCGACCTCTTCACCACACGTGTGGGCGCCCGCCTGGCCGCCGTCGGACCGGACCCGGGCCCGCGTGCCACGATCGAGGCGCTACTGCTGGCCTCGCTGCCGACGGACGAAGAAGGCCGGACGTTCCACCTGCTGTACAGCTCCTACGCCATCCTGTCCGTGACCGACGAGGCACTGGCCGCCCAGCCCTTCATCGACAACCCCGACGCCGCCGAGAACGCCCTGACCGCACTGCTCCAGCAGGCACAGGAGACCGCCCTGGCCGATCCGGCCGTCGACGCGCGCACAGAGGCGATCAGCCTCCTCGCCATGACCGCGACCATGGGAACCAGCGTCCTCGTCGGCCAGCGGACGCCGCAGTCCGCCATCGCGGTACTCGACCACCATCTCGACCGGATCTTCAGCAACAGGCCCGCCACGTAGCCCGCACGGCCTCGGCAACCACACCGAGCCCCACCCCGACGGACAGCCATGAACCCCTGTCCTTGGCCGCTGCTCGGACGCCACCGCGGGCGGCGCCCGGACGAACGGGCGCGATCGGGTCGACCGCGCCATGGATCAGCCTGCGGCTGGTGGTGAGTCCGCCGGGGATCAGGCCTCCGGGCCGTCGACGAAGAAGCGGACGGCAGCAGCGAACGAGGACATCTGCTCCCCTGCTTCCAGCCACGTGGTCACGGAAACGCTCCATCCGCCCATGTCCCTACGCCAGGGGCGCAGGGTCCACGTCAGGCCGACGTAGCCGCCGGACCTGGACACCGCGGACACGGCCAGGTCGCCGTCATGGGTGGACCAGCACCGTTCTCCGTCCCAGCCGGCGAAATCGCCGGCCAGCTTCTCAAGGAAAGGAGCGAGGCCCCCGCCGTCCCCGATCCACGCCACGACCTTGTCGATCCGGACACCGAGCCCCGGTGCCTGCACTTCGACCGAGTAGTGGACACACCAATCGTCTGCGGATTCCCGCTCACAGAAGCGGACTGCCACGGATGCGTTGTCCTGGCACACGACGGCAACTCCGCCGGGCTCATCGGCACCACCGCTCGGGAAGATCATGGGCGTAACCCTAGCCGGCCCGGAACCACCGTGCCCGGTGCCAGGAGGCCACGCCCCTCTCCGCGCACGCTACGACTCCTCGGGCAGTGACGGAAGCGGGCGGGGGGCTCGGAGGCGGTCAGGTCCAGCCGAGCTCGGTGTAGGGACGACCGGCCCGGATGCCGTCGATCGCCGCGCGGGTGTAGGGGACGATCGGCTCGGGGAGCGCGTCAACCGGCCACCAGCCCCAGGAGACACACCGGTCCGATTCCCGGACCTCGGGCGTCCCCGTCCACTGCCGGGCGCGGAAGACGAACCCGATGCGGGGCTGGTCCCCGGGTTGGTCCACCATGTGCACCACGTGCGCGAGCTCGACGTCGGCCGGGTCGATGAGCAGCCCGGCCTCTTCCTGCGCCTCGCGGACCAGGCAGGCCACCGCGGACTCCCGCTCGCAGTGCCCGGCGAGGAAGTGGTGGGTACCGCCCGCGTACGCGGAGCCGGGGTGCCGCAGGCCGAGCAGCACCCGGCCGTCGCGTTCGAGGTACAGGTGGACGCCGACGATGTGCGGAACGCTGGTGCTGCCCGCCTTCCGGCTCTCCGGCTCGACGGTTCCGCCCTGGGGCGCCGTCGTGGTTCGGGCGGTGTGCTGGGCGTGCCGGCGGACGAGGTCCAGGGTGGAGGGGCTGAGCCGCAGGCGCCGCATGGTGTCGGGGTGGAACCAGGCCAACATCACGCCCTCGGTGAGCGGCAGCCGGGCCGGGTCGCCGTTCCACTGGGCGGTGAACACCTGAACCGGCACGGTCAGACCATCGGTGCCGGTGGCGAGCTCGACGGCGAACGGCTCCACGGCGCGAAGTTCGAGCCCGGTTTCCTCCCGCAGTTCACGGCGGACCGTGTCTTCGAGCGTGGTGTCGCCCGGCTCACGGCCGCCGCCGAGCAGCGCCCAGGCCCCCGGCTCCCGGATGCCGGGGATGTCGTCGCGCAGGTGCAGCAGGTAGCGCCCGCGCCCGTCGTGGATCAACGCCGAGGCGTTGACCGGCTCGATGCGGCCCTTCAGTCCGGACGTGCTGAGCTTCGCCCGTAGCTGCGGGGCCGTGACCTTGTCGAAGGTGGTCCACCGAGGGGACGAGACCTCCTCCGGCTGCACCGTGACCTCGATGTCGCTGTCCACCAACTGGAAGACGAAGCGGAAGTCCCAGTGCTGGTGGGCGGCTTCGCCCTTGGCCGGGTTGGCGTCGATGTCGAAGACATCGACGTCGATGGGCAGGTCGCCGTAGGCGGCGGTGGCGCACAGTGCGCCGGGCGGGATGCCGACCTCCTCATGGACCTCACGCAATGCCGTCGCCGGCAACGTGTGATCCCCTGCCTCGACGTGTCCGCCGGGGGCCAGCAGCAGCCCGAAGGTGTTGTGGTGGATGAGCAGGACACGGCGGTCGTGGTTGACGACGACCGCGCTGCACGTGATGTGTCCCGGCAGGGTCGATCGGCTCGTGGGCTCGGCGTCCTCGTCCAGCAGCCGCAACAGCGGAGCCAACGAGTGCACTTCGGTGGGGTTCCGTTCCAGGTAGGTGGTGAGGAGATCGCGGATGTGTGAGCGGGTGGGTGGCAAGAGGAACCTCGCAGATCGGCGGGACGGGGGTGGAGAGAAGACGGCCGTCTTCATGGGCGCGACGCTGGTTGATCGGCGTCGGCGGGCGGCTGCTCCCGGCCGACGGGAACGGGCTCGTCGTCGGAGGGGGATGCGGAGGGGGATGCGGAGGCGGAGGGGGCGGGCATGGCGGTCAGGCGGCTGACGGGTGAGCGCCACAGCACCAGCACCGGGAACACCAGCAGCAGCGTTCCGGCGGTCAGCGCCGCCCGGACCCCGTAGCCAGTGGCCATCGCGCCCGCGGCCAGGGCCGCGAGCGGCTTGCTCCCGGAAACCAGCCAGGTGGAAGTCTGCTGCGCCCGTGCCTGCAACTGCGGTGGGCAGAGCTGCTGACGGAGGGACCTCTGCGTGGTTCCCGCAACGGCCGCCGCGGCGAGTTGGAGGGCCCCCGCCGCGGCGAGGACCGCCTGCCAGACCGGCCCGGGACCGGCGACCAGCAGCGGCACGCCCGCCACGGGGCAGGTGGCGAATCCGGCGAGGAGGGTGCGGCCGGGGCCGAAGCGGGCCACGATCCGCGGGGCCACCAGAGCGCCGGCGAGCGCGCCCGCACCGGACAGGCCCATCACGATTCCCAGCCCGGTCGGCCCCGCCTCCAGCGAGGTCAGCAGGTGGTACGCGAACAGGGCCCCGATGACGCCGACGCCCATCCCGGTCAGGATCAGTGCCAGGACGAGATCCCGCACCAGTGGTGTGCGGGCCGTGTGCGCGAGGCCCTCCCCGATCTCCCCCAGCATCCGGCGCCTTCGCACACGCGCGGCGGTCTGCCCCACGGGGGCGCCGGGATCCGGGACCCGGGCCGCGCACCAGGCGGACACCAGGTACGACAGGACGTCGAGCCAGAAGGCCCGGGCCGCGCCGAGCACCGCGACGACGACGGTACCGAGGGACGTGCCGGCCGTGTCAGCCGCACCGAACGCCGCGCCGACGCGGGCGTTGGCCCGGTGGAGCCGGTCCGGTTCCACCAGTTGCGGCACGATCGCGATGGCCGCCGCCTGGTGCAGCACGGTCACCGCGCCCAGGACCAGGGCGACCCCGTAGAGGACCGGCATGGTCAGCATGCCGGCCGCGGCCGCCGCCGGGATGACCGCGACGACGCCGGCGGCGGCCAGGTCCGTGCCCACCATCAGGGTGCGTTTCGCGTGGCGGTCGACGACGACTCCGGCCGGAAGGGCGAGGAGGAAGGTGGGCAGGTGCGTCAAGGACGCCAGGAGCGCGGCCTGACCCGCCGTCGCCTCCAGCTCCAGCACGGCCAGGGCGGGCAGGGCCACCAGATGCACCGATGTCCCCACGAGCCCGGCGGCCTCCCCGCTCAGATACAGCCGGAACCCCCTTCCGAGCCCGGACCCGGCCCGTGCACCGGCCCTCATGTCTGGCCCTGTGCGGTGGCGTCGTCGTGGTCTCCGGTGGGCTGGGTGGGAAGGGTGGCCTCGAAGGCGGAGGCCTGTACGAGGTACGCCTCACGGAAATCCCCCGTGCCCGTTGCCTCGTCCATCAACTCGGCGAACGTGCCCGACTCCGCGACCTGCCCGTCCTTCATGACGTGGATGACGTCGGCGTGGCGTACGGAGTGCAGGCGGTGCGTGATCAGCACGACGGTCTGCCCGGTCTCGGCGAGGGCGCGGATCCGGTCGAAGACCTTCTGCTCGGCGACCGCGTCCAGGGCGCTGGTGGGCTCGTCGACCACGAGGATTCCGGCGTTCTTGTACCAGGCACGGCTGATGCCGACCATTTGCCACTCCCCGCCCGAGGCGTCCTGCCCGCCCTTGAAGCCGCGCCCCAGGAGGGTGCCGATTCCGCGGGGGAGGCGGGAGATGAACCGGTCGGCGCCGGAGAAGCCGGCGGCCTCGTTCACGCCGTCGTCGTCGATGGGGCTGGTGGGGCGGCCGATGCCGATGTTGACGCGGACGGTGAACGGCCACCGGAAGAACGACTGGGACATGAGGGCGATACGGGCGAAGATCTGCCCGCGGTCGGCCTTGGCCGCGTCCACACCGTCCCACCAGATCGTGCCGCCGCCCGCGTCGGGCAGGTAGAGGCCCGCGAGGAGCTTGATCAGGGTGGACTTGCCGGACCCGTTCGCCCCGACGAGCGCGATGACCTTGCCCATGGGGAAGGACAGGGACACCTCCCGCAAGGTGGGTTCCGGCTCCTGGCCGTCGCCGGCGGGGTAGGTGAAGGAGACCTTCTCGAAGCGGACTTCCCGCACCCGCTCGGGCAGGTCCTCGCCCGTTTCCGGGATGGCCCGGGCCCGGGCTTCCATGCAGAGCTGCTCGAAGTCGGCGACGAACAGGGACTCCTGGTGGAGGTCGGCCATCTGCACGACGAGGCTGTCCAGACTGGAGGATCCGGTCCGGATCGCCAGGACCGCGGTCCCGGCGACCGCGAGGTCCATCCGCCCGCTCCACAGGAACAACCCCAAAGCCCCGTAGGTGAGGAGGGTCGCGGCTCCCGACGCCGCGTCGGCGAGCAGCCCGATCCGAGCGGCGTTGCGGGCCAGGCGGGTCTGCTCGCGCTCGCTGGTCTCGGCCATCTCCCGGAAGTGGTCCAGGAGGAAGCCGCCGACCTCGTGGACGCGGACTTCGGCGGCGGCCTCCCGCTGCGTCAGGAGCTGCCCGAGGAGGAGTCCGGCCCGGGCGTGCTGGACGAAGGTGTGGAAGGAGATGTAACGCTGCTTGGAGATGGTCAGGGACCGCCAGGCGCTCGGCACCGTCATCAGGACAAGCATGGGCAGGAGCGCCGGATGGAGCACGGTCAGGACCCCGCCGGCGGCGATGAGGGAGATGCCGGAGTTCAGGGTGTTCGTGCAGTAGCGGATCATGCGGCGGGCCGAGTCGGCGCCGTAGCGGGCGGCATCCAGGAGCCGGTGGAACTCGTCGTCCTCGATGGCCGCGAGCTCCACGCGGTACACGAGGGCGAGGTACTGCTCGGTCGCGACCCGCTGGACCTTCGGCTCCAGCTCCCCCGTCGCGGCCGTCGACGCGGATCGCAGCAGCGAGCCCAGCAGCGCGACCACCGCCACCACGGCGAGCGCCGGCACGGCCCGGGCCAGACGCTCGTTGGTCAGCCCGCTCGCGAGGAGGTGACCCAGAACGCTGTTGACGGCGACCAGTCCGGTCGCCTGGGTGATGCCGCGCCCGACCTCCGCGCCGAGCATGACGCGCAGCGCGCGGGCGTCCGCGAGGCGGGCGAGCCTCAGCCCGGTACCGATCATCCTGGGTAAGGACCGGGCCATGGTCCACAGACCGAGCTTGAGCCACACGCCCTCGTGGCGGTCCCAGCCGACGTCGTACGCCAACTCCCCGCCGAACAGGAGCCGCTCGGACTCCGACACCTCCGTCGCCCCGGTGTTCTCGTTGCCCTTGTTGCCCTTGTTGCCCTTGTTGCTCACTTCGTCCCCCTCGTGTCCCGGAACGCTCCGGTGCTCGTGTTGATGTGGTCCGGGCCCCCAGTGGTGGCGTCCGGCCGGGCGCCGGGCCCGCGGCCGGGCGCTCCGTCCTCGCCCGCGCCGTTCTCGCCGCGGTGGTGCAGGAGACCGCTGAGCTCAAGGTCCTGGGCGCCGACCTGGATGCCGAGGATCCGGGACGCGACCCGGCAGGCCGCCTCGTCCACCCGCTCCGCCGGCCGGAGCCGTCCCTCCACCAGTGCCGGCCGGCCCCCGTCGGGGGAGTGGGTACGTCGTAGGAGGGCCACCCTGCCGTCGGGGCGGATCGCGAGCAGCACCACCTTCGTCAGTGGCCGGTACCCCGGTCCTGTCTGTTCGATTCGAGCAGGGGCCGGGCGGGGGCGGTGGACTGTCGACACTGATCCTCCCTGGAATGACGTGGAACCGAGCATCGATCGAACAACCCTCCACGCCCGGGTGTCGTAACGGACACAGAGGGGGGAATTTCTCGAACAGAATTCCGATGCGGGTCGGCGGGCAAGCCCGAAGGGGATGGCAGCGTTGGAACTCACACGTTCGAGTGCAGTCGGCTCGATGGCACCCGATCAGGGTCTTGCGCGATGCACGTTCGAACGGCCCGCCCCGGTTTCCGCGATGGTGGGCAGGAGCACCGTGGGCGGGGTGTGCCGGGCGGCCAGGACCCCACTCGGGAGACTCCTCACGCCGGGTGCGACTCTGGACGGATGCACGAGACAGCCGAGGCTCGGGCGATCGCTCGGTGGCCCCTCACCGCAAGCCGGGAAGCCGACTGGTTGCGGGGCCTGACCTCCGATGACGGACTGACCGGGTTCATGCCGCCGGCGCTGCCCGATGCGGCCTGGGTGCTTCACTCCATGTACGAGCACGAACTCGGACCGACGGACATGTCCTACGTCGAGTACCAGCGACGCATGCTCCTGGGCGACGGGCCCGGGATCATCCCGGGTCTGGACCCGGCGGACGTGATGGACACGATCCCCGGTGAGCACCCCGGACCTCATTGGCGCCGACTGCGATGGACGGAGCTCGCGCGCCGGATCGGTGACCCGACCGTGCCGGAGGGACGCCTACCCCGCCACAGCGCTTTCCCCTCGATCGCGCCGCGCCCCTGGCCGGTCGGAATCAAGGCCGCGCGCGAAGGCAGCATGGACCGGGCCGCCTGGAACCGCCTGACCACGATCCTCACCGAGCACAGCCCACAAGGCCCCGACACCCTCTGCCTGGCCTACTACAGCCCGCGGCTGCACGGAGCCGAGGACTTCGACAACCTGCACATCCGAACCGGCACGCTCGCGGACGCCCACGTGCTGTACGACCACCCCGAGGAGGACGGCTGGAGCCCGTCCAACCTCTGGCCGAGGGACCAGTCCTGGGTACTGTGCACGGACTACGACCTCCGGGCCACCAAGGTGGCCGGCTCGACCACGCTGATCGAAGCTCTCCTCAACGACGACGACCTCGAAGCCGTACGGCTGCCGTGGGCCACCTGACCCCCCGCATCCGCATTCCTGCCCGGGAGCGTGGACCGGGGAATGGCTCTCGCGCCGTGGGCGTCCATGCGGTCCGAGAGGGCGATGCTGGACGCATGACTGCTCCCACGACAGTTCTCCGAACGCACGACCTCGCGACCGTCGGGGTGGAAGAGGAGTTCTTCCTCATCGATCCGCGAACCCGGTTCCCCGTCCCCGCAGGCCCGGCAGTCGCCGCTCGCGCCGCCGGCGAGGTGGGCGACCTCGTGGCCGAGGAGTTCGCACTGTGCCAGGTCGAGGGACGGACCCCGCCCTGCCAGTCCGGGGCGGAGCTGCGCGGCAACCTGGAACACGTGCGGGCGGCGCTGGTGGGCGCGGCGCGGGCGGAGGGCGTGCACGTGTGCGCGTCCGGAACGCCGGTGTTGCAGAAGCCCGGACCGGTACAGGTGGCCGACCATCCGCGCTACCGGGCCGCGGAGGGTCAGTACCGGAGCATGATGGACGACTTCGCCGTCAGCGCCCTGCACGTCCACGTGCACCTGCCCGACCGCGAGCGGGCCGTGTGGACGGTGAACCGGCTGCGGCCGTGGCTGCCGCTGCTCATCGCGATGAGCGCCAACTCACCGTTCCACCGCGGCATCGACACGGGCTACTCCGGCCACCGGACCGTCCTGCGTCATCGTTTCCCCTGCCTGGGCCCCCCGCCCTACGCCCGCACCCTGCAGGAGCACGAGCGACTGGCCGTCGCCATCAGCGACAGCGAGGCCATGCTCGATCCGACCACCGCGTACTGGGATCTACGTCCGCACCCGCGGCTGCCCACCGTGGAGATCCGCGCCATGGATGTCCTGCCCGACGTGGAGGACACGGTCGCCGTAGCCCTGCTGCTGCGGGCCCTGGTCACCACGCTGGCCGGCCGGGCGTTCCAGCGCGGCCCCGGACCGGCGTGGGAGGCGGAAGTGCTCAGGGCCGCCTGCTGGCGTGCCGCACGCGACGGATGGACGAGCACCGGCCTCGGCTTCGATCCCGCCACCGGCCGCTACCGGATGCTTGCGGACATCGCCGCCTCGACGGTCGACTTCCTGCGGCCGGCGCTCGAAGCCACAGGGGACGTGGACCACGTCACGATGTGGTTCCGGCGGCTTGCCGAACGCGGGGACGCAGCGACCCGGCAACGCGCCTGGGCAACCCTGCACGGCGGGCCGGAGGCCGTCGTCGACCAGCTCGTCCTTGCCACGGCTCACGGCCGCGGCACCACGGACTGACCCGTGCTGCCGGTGGGCGGGTGGGCGGGACGAAGTACCCGCGGGAGGATCGCGACGGCAGGGGGAAGGGTCGACACGCGGAGCGTGTCAGGCCTGCGGCGCCTCTGCTGTTGGTATGACTGGCGACGTGGCGGGCGCCGCGGCCCCGCCACGTCGGGCTACGGGCGGGTCGGAAACCGCTGCGCAGGATCCCGCGTCCCCGTTGTCGTGATCATCTTCGTTGCGCTGGCGTTGGCATCGGCCGGAGTCGGCTCCCTTCTCTCGCTCGCCATGCACTCCGTGGCAGCCGTCCGGCTGCGCTCGGCCGCACCGCTCCTGGAGGCCTGGGTGTTCGTCCATGTCGGCGTCGCCGCATCGTTCTGCGCGGGTCTCGTGTTCGCCTTCGGGCACATGACCGGCTTCGATCCCACCGATCCCTGGTCTGCCTGCAACGGTCGGGTGGGCCGAACGTTTCCGGACCCTTTGACGCCCGAGAGCCGGCTCGTCACCCGGTCCGTGGTCCCGGTGTCGGTCGTCTGCGAGAAGTACCCGGGGGACCCCGCCGCCGTCGAGCAGGTGCCCGGCTGGGTCAACGTCGCCATCCTTGCCGGCGGTGGCCTGGCGCTGGGGTCCGTGGGCGTGGCCCCGTTCGCAGGGGCGCTGCGACGTCGGCTGTGCCGACCCGAGCCGGCGACGACGTAGGGTCGCCGTATGGGCCAACAGGGGTGGGCGGGGCAAGTCGGCTTGATGATGGGGGCTTTGACCATGGTGGGGGTGTTGTCGGGGTGCGGTGCGGCCTTCGACGCGCTCGGGGAGTCGTACCCGTCGGCTGAACCGATCCCCTGCCCCGAGGGCGGGGTGCGCCTGATGGAGGGCGACGGGAACGCGGCCATGGGGATACGGGTGGCCGACATCCAGCTCCTGAACTGTGGTTCGGACGTCTACGAGTTGGAGGGTTACCCGCAGGTGCGGCTGCTGGACCGGGAGCGGCGGCCGGTGCAGGTGTCGGTGACACCGGGGAACGACGGGATCACGGCGGCGGACGGAGACGACCCCCCGGCGGGGCCGCACAAGGTGGTGCTGCGGCCCGGGCAGGCGGCCTCGACGGGGATTCGCTGGCGGAACCTGGTGACGGACGGGGCGGGGGCGGCCGTCGAGGGCTGGGTACTGGAGGTCGTCCCGAAACCGGGTGCGCCCCGGGTGACGCTGGAACTGGAGCACGCGGTGGACCTCGGGAACACGGGGCGAATGGGCTTGAGCCCCTGGCGGTCCCCGGCCTCGGAGGTCTCCGGGAACCCCGGCGGGCCGCAGACGTCTCCGCCCGGGGGCAACGGCGGATGAGCGGGAGGGCCCGGACGCCGTCTGCGGCCTGGGTCCATGAACGGCTTGCGGCTTGCGGCAGACGGCCTGTGGTCCCCACCCCGCCGTCCGCTTGCGGCCGGGCCATCGGCGCGGTGGCCCGGCGGCGCACGTCGCGCCGATCCCCGGTCCCGCAGGTCCCCGCTCGGTGGGTCCTTGCCACGCCCGGACTCACCGCGGCGCGTAGGAGCAATGCGGGGCGGACCGTTCAGGTCCACTGAAATGAAGGATCGAAAACAGTCGATGGACGTGAGTGATCGCGGGCTGTGAGGGTTGTCCGTGGCACCCCGACTTCCCTGCGGAATACGCCGATTCCGCCAATTCCGCAGACTCCGTGGAAAGGCGTCCTCACCCATGAGCCCCTCCCCTTCCGGACACTCCGCCCCCGTCGAGTCCGCCTACGCCGCTCCGTACGTCTCCGGCGACCCGTACGCCGACTACCGCGGCAGCGACGCCGCCTTCACCCGGCTGCCCGACCTCGCCGACCGCCGACTGGGCGCGGGCGTCGTCGCGGCCAACGACGAGTTCTTCGCCGACCGGGAGAACCTCCTCTCCCGTACCCCCGCCGTCTTCGACGTCCACGACTACGGCAACAAGGGCAAGGTCATGGACGGCTGGGAGACCCGCCGTCGCCGCGGGGTCCACGCCGACCACCCGTTCCCCACGGCCACCGACCACGACTGGGCCCTGGTCCGCCTCGGCGCCGCCGGCATCATCCGCGGCATCGTGGTGGACACCGCCCACTTCCGGGGGAACTTCCCCCAGGAGGTCAGTGTCGAGGCCGCCGCCTTCGACGGCACGCCCTCCGTCGCCGAACTGCTGGAGGACGACGCCGCGTGGGAGGTCATCCTGCCCCGCACGCCCGTTCGCGGCCACGCAGCCAACGCCCTCCCCGTGGACTCGGACCGCCGCTGGACGCACCTGCGGATCAACCAGCACCCCGACGGCGGCATCGCCCGCCTCCGCGTCCACGGCGAGGTCGTCCCCGACCCTGCGTGGCTGGACCTGCTCGGAACCTTCGACGTGGCCTGCATCACCAACGGCGGCAGCGTGACGGAGGCGTCGGACGGCTTCTACTCCTCGCCGGGCAACACCATCATGCCGGGACTCTCGCAGAAGCAGGACGACGGTTGGGAGACCAGGCGCCGCCGTGACGAGGGCAACGACTGGATCGAGTACCGGCTCGCCGCCCGGAGCGAGATCCGCGCCGTGGAAGTCGACACGGCCAACCTCAAGGGCAACGCCGCCGGCTGGGTGTCCCTGTCGGTCAAGGACGGCACGGCCGCCGAATGGACGGAGGTCCTGCCGCGGACCGCCCTCCAGCCCGACACCCTGCACCGCCTCCCTCTGACGGTCCCCGCCACCGCCACCCACGCCCGACTGGACGTCTACCCCGACGGAGGCCTGGCCCGCCTGCGCCTCCACGGCAACCTCACCAAGGACGGCGCGGCCGCGCTGACCGACCGTGTGACCCGCGCGACGCAGCAAGGCTGAACATCCGGCACGTCAGCGGCGCGGCCGGACTCCGCCGGCCTCCGGTGCGTGCCGCCCTGGATCGTCACCGGCACCTGTTCATCACGACCTGTGCCAAGACGGCGGACATCCCCGAGGACATCGACCGACACGGCCCGGCGAAGACCAGGGACACGGCGGACGCCGACGGGGAGCAGACCTGATGGTCGGAGGCGACGCCTCACTGCCGGCATGACGTCACCGTCGCCGTCACCATCGCCGTCGTCGTGTGCCTCACCGTTCGGCGTCACCCCACTCCTTGACGGCCACCTCGTCGCCGACCGACAGCTTCCCCGGCGTGATCACGGAGAATTTCGTTCCGAAGACCACGCCACCGCTCGTCGCTCGCCGGTAGCTTGCGAGCGTCCGCAGGGGCTCCAGTCCCTGCCTCACGCCGACCTCCGGCTCAACCAATGTGACGGCACAGCGCACCGCGAGCTTGGCGAAGCCCAACTCGGCGCCGCCGATGGTGATGCGGCGTGCGCGGTCCTCGGCGTGCGGTAGGGCTGCCCAGTCGCAGCCGGTTCCGTCGTCGTAACCGTCGTAGCCGTCGTGATCGTCGCGGCTGTTGTGATCGTCGTGATCGTCGTGGCTGTCGACGACGATGTTCGGGCGGAATCGGTTCATCGACAAGGGTGGAGCGCCTCGCTCGGCCATCCGCCGGTTGAGCAGGGCGAGGGACGCCCGGGACAGCAGGTGCACCGCACTGCTGTCGGCATAGCCGGACGGGCCGGGGGTGAGGCCATCGGCGATCCGGTCGTGCTCCGGCGGTACGCGGACCAGACGGCTGGGGGTGTCGAGAACCTGCGAGAGCCAGTCGGCGACCTCGTCACCCTGGTCGATCCCGTGGAAGGCGGTGCCGAACAGATCGACGTCCCGACGCGGCGCGGACGTCGTCACGTCGAGGCGAACGGTGCCGTGATCGGCCGTGCTGTCGGCCGAGTGGAGTGTGAGCCGGGCGCCGTCGGCGCTGATGATGGGTCGGATCAGCGCGAGGCGGGGGTGACGCCGTTGTGTGCGGAAGACTCCCTCCTCACTGATGACCATGAAGCTGCGGTCGTGTGCGAGACCCGCCGGTGTCAGGAGCACATCACGCATCGACGTGCCCGCGCACCCTTTGACGGGATAGCAGATCAGATCCACAACTCCGGCCATTCGAAACCCCCTTGAGCCCCAGGACCATCATCGTTCCACCCCGCACCATCGGGGGCCGATGCCACATTCGATCATCATCACGGACGCGCCTTGCGCCGTCGGTGGTGGGACCGGGTCACCGCTGCCAGGAGCGGACCCCGCCACAGGAGGGGGCGTAGGAGGCGCCGAAGAGGGCTTTGCCGGCCGGGACGCCGGGATCCGGACCCGAACTCGCGGCCCGCGGGATGCGGGCGGAGCGGGCGCCGTCGTCGTCATCGTCATCGTCATCGTCATGATGCGAATCTCTCGCACCGCTCCGCCCACAACATCAGACCGCATGATGATCCGTCTCCCCCGCACGGGGGAGAACGGCCGGGCGGGCCCGGTCGTGAGTCCGTTGCGGCGGATCCTGGTGGAGGTCCACCGGGCCCAGGGCACCTCCCGGATCTCCGACCTGGCGGCCCGCGTGGGTGTCGCGCCCGACGAGGCGGCCTCGATGATCGACTACTGGGTCGGGCGGGGCGTACTCACCCGGGAAGCGGTCACCGGCGGCTGCCCGCCGGTGGGCTGCGGTGGCTGCCCGGTCCGGACGGCCTGTTCCTCGGCGGGCTCGCCCGGAACCCCGCCGCTGTTGCGCACCATCCGGCCGACGGTACCGGCCCCCGACGCCGGTGTGTGACGCGGCACATCACCACCCGAGGCCGCGCAATTCGAAGCACGCGGTCAACATCCGTGGCCGTCCAGGCTCGGGCCGCTCGACGAGAGGATCCCCTCCCTACAGTCCTGCCCGAGCGAGCAAGGACTCCGCCTGTTGTCGTGTGAGATGGGGCGGGGCCGGCGCGGCTGGAGGGCATGTGTGGGTACTGCGACTGAACGACAGCATCCCCACGACCTGTTCGCGCAGCGCCGACGGGGTGTCTGCCCGAACCGCGATGGCGTTCCTGACGAAGATGTCCTGGTCCGTTGCCAGCAGATCACGCAGAGTTGGCGGCAGGTCCGGATGTGCGGCGACGGCCTCCCGGACCTCGGAATCCGGGTCGGCCGCCAGTTCGGACGTCGGTACGGCGTGGGCGACCGCGGCGGCACGGGTCGCCGGATCTGCCAGCAGTCCGGGCAAGAGGTCCGCGGGAGGGACGAATGCCCGGACGCTGCCGTTGCGGATGCCCGGGTCGGCATCGGTCAGCAGCATTCGGCGGACGTCGTCGGGAGCATCGCGCCGGCGCTGGATGACCGACGATCGCACGCCGGCCTCCGGGTCCGCGGCCAGGAGGGCCAGCAACTCGGCCGACAGATGCTCGTTCATCGCAAGGAACGACCGCACAGAAGGGTCCGGGTCGGCCGCCAGACGCGCCAGCAGCCCCGGGGGCTCGTCCCTGACGCTCGCCGCGACCGCACACCGAACGGCCGGCTCCGGATGCTCCGCGAAGCGGGCCCTGATCCGAGAAGGCACGGAGGAATTCGCGGCGAGAGTCCGTACGGAGCCGAGATCGATGATCTCCGCCATCAGTTCATCCGTCAGATCCCGACGCAGCAACGCCACCGAGCGCCGAGCCCCCGGGTGCCGGAGCAGGCGCCGCACCAGGTCAACGGGCAGGTCCTGCTGAGCTGCCAGAGCGTTCAGTTCGGCATCCAGTTCCGTGGAAGGCAGGGTAAGCCGCGCGCCCGGGACCGGTCGCCTGCCGCCCAGCCCTGTTCCTGATCCCCGGCCCATCCCGGTCCGTCCTCTTCGCTTTCCCTACGAGGGCTCGTTCGCGGCAGCCCGGGGTGCGACGGGAGGGTTCACTGCCCGGATCATGTGCGGCAGGGCTTGTTCCGTCCCCGGCGCCGGCTGGTCCTCGCCGCCCCGCGGTCGTCCCGTCACTTCCGTGTCCGAGCCCGCAGAGCGTGCACCGCCCAGTCGAGTACCGGCCGCAGGCTCTCCGGCCCCGGCCAGCCGTTGATCACCGCGAGCAGCGAGGAGTACCGCTCCCTCCGGGGGTCGTTCATCCGTTCCAGCCTGGCGAGGAGTTGCCCCCGCGAGGTGGCATCGTCACCGGGGTCGAGGAGATGTGCGCAGCGGGTCATGAGAGCCGCGACGACCGGATCGGCCTGGGGCGAGGCCGGTTCGACACCCGCTGCCACGGCGGGCGTGATCCTGTCACGGACGATCGCGGCCAGGTCGTCGTGCGGTGAGGGTGGACGGCCCGGGACGTATCCGACTGTCAGCTCCTGCGCCAGGTCTCGTAGCAGGGTGCGGAAGTCCGGGTCCTGCGACAGCTCGGCCAGTTCCACCCATGCCTGGACCTGCTCCGCATCGGGGTTGTCCGGCAGTTCCGGAGTCATCGAGCGCGTGATTCCCGCGACCGTGGAGCTGGTTCCCACGCCACCGAACGCGGCGTCGAGGAAGCCGGCGACCAGTTGTTGGCGTTCGGCTTCGGACAGTTTGGCCAGTGCGTGCATCAGGTGAGTCTCCTCAGGGGTGGCCCCGCGGTTCGCCACCGCGGTCAGCACCGCGCGCCGCAGCCGCAGGATGCGGATCTGCACGTCCAACGCGTCGGCATGCGCCGCGGCGACCTCCGACAGGACGAGTTCCCGGTCGATGACCTTCCGGATGGCCACGAGGTCCAGTCCCAAATCGCGCAGGGTTCGGACGAGTTCCAGGCGTGTGACGGCGTCGTGGTCGTAGAGGCGGTAGCCGGCCGGGCTGCGGTCGGCGGGCGGTAGGAGTCCGGAGTCGGAGTAGAACCGGACGGTCTTGACCGTGCTACCGGCCCGTCGGGCCAGTTCGCCGATCGAGTAGAGCGTGCGGCCGTTCATGTCCCCCACCCTCAGGTCTCCCCCTGCTGGAGACTCAAGCTCGTGAACTCGCGACGTCGAATTCTCACAAACGGTCCTTCGCCCGAGCATGATCGAAGACGTGCCGGCGGCCCGCCCGGTTCGCATCGATGCCTACGACGTCACCCGCGCCGATGGAATCAGGGCTCCCGATCCTCCGAGTGGTCCGGGCCGCCTCCCTCGGCGCCGCCGCCCACCTCTGCCATCTGTGCCGATGCGGCCGGTGCCGCGGCGGCGGACAGGAGACGCACCGGGAGCGGTCCTCTCCCGTACGCAGGAGGGCCCGCCATCCTGGATGGCGGTTTCCGGGGGCGTCGCAACACGTGGCCGGCTCGATCAGGCCGCGCGGACTCTGTGCATGCGCTCGGCTGACGTTGTCCGTCGAGCGCTCTGGGTGGGCGCCGTTGAGCTGGGCGGCGATGGCGTCGAGGCACTCCCGCACCTCCACCACCACTCCGGCAGCACATCAGCCGGCCTGACAGTCACTTCATGCGATGTCACCGATGTCATCTGCCGAACGGGGCCCGGCTCCAGGTCTCCGGCAGCGAAACCTGTCCGGGCTGTCTGCGCGTGCCCGCCATCGCGCGGTGATGGTCTCCCCGTGCTGTCGCATCCCCCCTTCGCGTCACGTCACGCGGCGTCCGGCGGACCACCTCCCGCACGGGAATCGACACCTCATGGACGGTCCTCCCACGGCCGGACCCGCCCGACCACATGGAGTTCGCCATCGCCTCGCGCCCTGAGCGCGGCCAGCACTCCTCCACTGATCTCCTCGTGGTCGAGCCAGCGGGTATTCGGCGCGTCACCGGTGAATCCGAGCACGACGCTGCGGTGGCGCGCACTGCTCAAGGCCTCGTGCGGTCGGGGGCTGGGTGCTGTGGGCGCCGCGGCCCCGCTCCCGAGGACCTCGACCACCAGCGCGTCATCGGCAAGCGTGTCGGCGACGGCTGCGTACGTGTGCGGTCGCCCCTCGGCGTGCACCCACAGCACGGCCTGCCGGAACGGCCCTGTACGCGCGGCGGCATCGCGCAGCGCGTCGGCGAACCGGCGGGGCTCGGTGTAGTCCGCGCTGACAGGTATCAGGAGTCCGTCGGCCTTGCCGTGATTCTCGAAGGTGTCCGCCCCGGGTGGCGTGCGGGACACGACCACCGTGGTGAGGCCTTCCCGGACCAGCGCGCCCACGAGGCCGGACAGCATTCCCGTGCCGCCGACGACCAGCACCGGGCTTCGGCTGGTCGACTCGCTGATGTTCATGACGGGATGGTCGCAGGAGAATCGCGGAATCAGGGCGTCCGACGGCTCACAGCAGCCCGCGGAAAGGCTGCGCGCCTTCCGGGACCCCGTGCGCCGCTACCGATCGGGGTCGGGGAGGGGCTCCAGGCGGCGGACGTCAACACGGTGGCTCCGCCCTCATCCCCCCTGGACAAGATCCCCGCGGAAGGCCGAGAAGCGGGGCGGGGGGCGCGGCGTGGGGCTGGTGGGGCTGGTGGGAGCCCGGTGCCGGCGTTCCGGCCGCCTCGCGCGCGTGTGAAGTGGATCACCTCGAATGTGAGGATGCCTGGCGGAAGCAGCCAGGTGACACGGACACGCAGCGATGAGAGGGCAGACCATGACGCCTCATCAGGTGATCGATGAAGCAACTCAGCCCATTCCGGAACAGGCCGGCCCGGTCACCGCCGCGTGTGGCGCGGCGGCGGCCGGGCCCGTCGGACCGGCGGCTGGCAGTGGTCCCGCCCCGGAACTCCTGATCGCCGCCTCCGTTCTGCTGGCGGAGGCCGCCATGGTCGCGAAGCGAACGGGCGCCGAGCTGACGGACACCCTGAGCAGCCGAGGGTTCGCGACGGCGGCGCTGCGCGGGCCCCTCCGGGCCCTGGGTTCGGCCGTCGCCTGCGTCAAGGCGTTGACCAACCCCTCGGGGCTCGGCTTCGCGCCGAACGGTGGCGTGCTCGGGGAACTGGCCCGGACCGTCGGGAACGTGACCCACCGCCGGCCGGCCGCCGTCGCCATGGCCGTGGACGCCTTCGCGCTGAGGATCGAGGCGGCGGCGGCGCAGCACCCGAACCTCGACTCCGGACCCGCGAGGCGGCTCATCGACGCCATGGTCCGAGGGAACCGTTGGGAGGCGCTCAAGGCGTTTCACGCGCTCGTGGAGCGGCTGGGACTGACCCGGGCACTGACCACGGTCAGCCCCGTGATCATGGAGTTGTTGGCTCTGCTGGGACTGCTCGACGAGAACCCGGTCAACGACAGTTTCTCCTGGGTGACCCTCGCCGGGGGCGTGCCGACCACGGACCCCTTCCTCGGATTGCCGAGTTCGGTCCTGCGGCACCTCAACCCCGGGCCCGGACGTGCGGAGAGGATCGAGCCCGACTCGATCCTGACCAAGGTCCTCAGGACGTCCCGCAACGACATCGTCAGCTACGTCAACGACATCGGGACGCTCGGCAATCACGGGTTGGCGCTGCTGCGCCGCGTCGAGTGCGTCGACGGGCTCGTCCGGTACGTGCTGCTGCTGCCCGGGACGAGCTTCGGGCTGCCGAGCAACAGCACCCCGCAGGATCTGGTGGGGGCCTTCGACGGGTGCCTGCGCTCCGACACGACCTACACGCGCGCCGCCCGGAAGCTGTTGCGACGCGCGGGGGTGCCGGCGGGCTCGGAAGTGATGTTCGTCGGACACAGCCTGGGCGGGTTGACGGCGATGAACCTGGCGATGGACGTGGACCTCGCGGCCACCTACCGGATCACGCACGTGATCACGCTCGGCTCCCCCATCGACAACAAGCGCCCGGCCGACCACACGACACAGGTGATCAGCCTGATCAACGAACACGACGTGATTCCCATGCTGGACGGGCGGGGGCCCGCCTCCCCCCACGACGTTCCCGCCGACTGGGTCGAGCTGAGCTGGCTGGACGAGTCCTACGACTACCCGCTCTCGCACGCCCCGCAGGCCTACTCGGACACCCTGCGCGGCGAGATGGCGCACCACCGGGACCGGGTGAACGAACTGATCTCGGCCTACGACGGCGAAGTCGTCGACAACCAGCCGTACATGCTCCGCGACAAGTGAACGCACAGGGGCGCGAGCAGCGCCGGAGAAACGCAAGTGATCACTGCATGAGCGACCGTGAGGGAGAGCGACCGATGACCTGTGCCGAGGACGAGGTCACGAAGACCGTGCGGCCCCGGGCGGCCCATCCCGTGGAGAGCCTCCTGTTCAGCGCCGCATGGGCGGCCCGCCGCGTCCCCTGGGCGGACCTTCCCGCGCGCACCCTGCGTCTGGACGCGCTGACCCGCGAGGGTCTCACGCGCAGGCTGATGACGCACCTGCGAGGCGGTCCGTCCGATGGGCCGGCACGTCTGCGCACGCCGTTCGGAACCTTCGTCGTGCCGATGACCCGCGCCCGCGCCGAGCGGCTGCTGGGCGGTGCCGACGCTGCGGGTGCGCTGGGCGCCGCGTCCCGGTTGGACGCCGACGGAAGCCGGTGCGGCCTGTCGCCGCACGTCGTCCCGGCGGAGCCCTGGGACGTGCTGACGGAGGCCGAACACGACCGGCTGACCGCCCTGGTGACCGAGCACCTCCTGCCCGTACTGGGCGCCCGGGGCGAGGACGGCGTCGTGGACCGGGAGCATTGGCGGACGGGCATGCTGCGGCTCAGCCGCAGCATCGTGCTGGGGCCCGGTGCGAGCGACGACACCCTGCTGAGCGAGATCGTCACGGCGGCGGCGCGAGCCGCCGGAAGCCGTGGGTACGAGGAGCGGGCGGCAGCCGTGCGACGGCGGCTCGCCCGGTACCCGGCGGACACCGCCCCGGATGCCCTTGCCGTCCGGCTGGTGCGGGGCGGGCCGCACACGCCGCACCCGGACCTGGCGATCGCGCACCTGCTGGACCTGGTGTCGACGGCCACGGTCGTCTCGGCCCTCCAGGCCCTGGCCCTGCACGCCACCACCACAACCACCACCACCGTCGGCACCCACCTCCGGACTCCCGGCACGGGCACGGGTACCGGCACCTCGGTGGAGGACGCCTGCGGTCTCGCCCTGGAGCACTACCCTCCGCTGTCCGCGGTGGTGTACCCGGTGCGCGCTCCGTTCGACACGGGGGATGCGGTCCTCATCCCGGGTGACGAGATCCTCCTCCGACCGGACCTGCTGGAGCGAGGGGCCCGGGGCGCGGGCTCCGCCGCTCCGTCGTGGGCCCTGTGCGGAAACCCGTCCGGTGCCTGCACCGCCGCCGACTTCGCGGCCCTCGTGGGCCGGGAAGTCCTGCGCGTCGCCACCGACGGGATGCGCCCCGCCCTGCTCGCCCCGCGCGTCGCCCCGAACGTACTGCCGGACACCCTCGACCCCGACACCGTGGTCGTCGCCCTCACCGCCTCCGACGACCCCACCGTCCCCTCCGCGGGCACGGGACGACTGGCCGCCCACGGGGCGCGGGGCAGGGCGGGCGCGGACCGCCTGGACCGGCAGGCGGAACGCCTCGCGGCCTGCGCGGCCGATCCCGGCTGGAACGGAAGCGAAACAGGGGAGCGATTGCGGATGGTCATCCTCGCGCACGCCGAGCGGTGCGCGACCGCCGCCGCCGACGTCCGGCGCACCGCGCGGCACCTGTCGGACTGACCTCCGCCGCACGCTCCCGCCGGGCCCTCGCGCCGTCGAACGAACGACCGGGCGCCGTCCGTACCGACCGGCCGTGATCAACAGTCCGTAGGGACGTTGAACGGGCTGGAAACCGTCCCGTCGACACCTCGTCGACGACCAGCGATGCGAGAGCGAGATCCTACGTGAGGGACAGCGTGGCCGAGATGATCAGGGCGACCCAGGCCGAACTCGGTTCAGCCAGGCGCCTGCTCGGAGAAGCGGGCGGGGTGGCGTGGGACCGTCTCCTCGACTGGCTCGTCGACGACTACTTCCGGGTGGTCGCTCTCGGTCTGGAGAACATCCCCGTCGACGGCCCGGCGGTGATCGCGGTCAACCACTCCGGGGCCTGGGGCCTGGACGCGTTCGTGCTCGACAAGGTCCTCGGCAGGGCGCTCGACCGGCGCGTGCGCTTCCTGGCGGCGCCGTTCGTCTTCCGCACCCCCATTCTGGGGCGCCACGCGCGCCGCAACGGTGCCCTCCCGATCGGCCCGACGGCCGGCGTCGACCACCTCAACGCGGGCAAGCTCGTCGGGGTGTACCCGGAGGGCATCGCGGGTCTGGAGAAGCCGTTCACCGAGCGGTACCGCCTGCGTCCGTTCAGTCCGGGCTTCGCGGTCGCCGCCATCCGGGCGGGGGCGCCCGTGGTACCGATCGGGATCGTGGGCGCCGAGGAGGCGTCGCCCAAGCTCGGTGAGGTCCCGACCCTCGCCAGGCTCCTCGGCGTGCCGTACTTCCCGGTCACCACGCCGTTCCCGTTGCCGTCCAACTGGACCATCAGCGTCGGGGAGCCCATCCGGCCTCCGGTCAGGCCCGAGGGCCTGGCCGCCCGCCGTGACGCGGCGCGCATGCTCACGGAGAGCACGCGCAGTGCCGTTCAGGAGCTCATCGACCACGAACTGGCCGACCGGGAGAACCTGTTCGACTGACACGGCAGGTGGAGGGCGTCCGCGGACCCGTCGGCCGCGGTCCGGACGGCGGCCGACCCCTGCGGGGCGGGGTGATTCCCGGGCCGTCACCTGGGATCGTGCCGGGCCCCGCCGGGGTGCCCCGCCCGGCCGGGCTCAGGGTCGGGTGACGGCGCCCTGGTGCGAGGGGGCGTCCGCCGGGTGGGCCTCGGACGGCACGCCGGCCGTGGTAGGAGCACCCCACCAGCGGCGGGCGGCCCGCTCGAAGGCCGCGCGATCGGACCGCCCGTCCCCCGCCCAGGCGACGACGCCGTCCGGACGCACCAGCACGGCACCCGCCCCGAGGTCGTTCTCCACCGCCCCGGCCACGTACCGGAGCCGGCCCGCCCAGGCCGCCGCGGGGGCCCGCAGGGGGCGCTCGGCGCTGAAGTCGAGCACCAGCCCGCGCCCGTCCGCCATGAGGTCCCCGAGCCGGGTCCCGTCCTCCAGGGCGTAGTCCGGGGCGCTGAGGCCGACCATCGGGTGCTCGCTGCCGAGGTCGTGGCGGATCCACGCCCCCGACAACTTCTCGTACACGTAGGTCGCACCGTCCCGGGTTCCGATGAGGTCGCGCACCACTGCCTGGATGGCCGGGGAGTACGGGTCCGGCCGCATGATCGCCACCTGGGCGCGAGACCAGTCCAGGACCGCGGCGCCGACCGGATGGCGTTCGGCGTCGTAGGTGTCCAGGAGTCCGTCCGGTGCGTGGCCGTGCACGGTCGCGGCGAGCTTCCATCCCAGGTTCACCGCGTCGCCGATGCCGGTGTTCAGGCCCTGCCCGCCGAGGGGCGAGTGGATGTGGGCCGCGTCGCCCGCGAGCAGGACGCGGCCCCGCCGGTAGGTCGTCACCTGCATCGCCCGGTCGGTGAACGAAGAGGCGATGTCGACCTCGGTGATGGTCACGTCGGTGCCGGACACCCGGCGCAGCACCTCTTGCAGGTGTGCGCGGGTCGGCGGCGACGACCGGTCGAAGGCGCCGCCGTCGAAGTCCATCATGACGATGTGTCCGTGGGCCGGGAACCGGAGGTACATGCCCGTCGGCGTCAGATGGAACCCGTGGCCCAACTGCTCCGGTTCGGCGAGGCGGGCGCGCATCGTGTATCCGGTGAACTGCGGTTCGGTGCCGACGAATTCGAAGCCCGTGAGCCTGCGCACCGTACTGCGTCCGCCGTCGCAGCCGACCAGCCGGCGCGCTTCGTACGCTTCCGCGTCGGCGCGGACGACCACGCTCTCCCGGTCCTGGTGGACGGCCGAGACCTTGACGCCCCGCTTGATCTCCACGCCCAGCTTCGCCGCCCGCTCGGACAACACGGTCTCGACCGCTGCGAGGTCCGTCCGTATCGGCTCCTCCGCCGGGCCGGGCAGCCGGAAGGGCAGTGCGTCGAGGTCGATGCGGGCCGCGTCGAGGAGCATCCCCGCGAAGTGGCCTCCGATCCGGCGTCCCTGCGGTGCGTCGGCCGTGGAGACCGGCCCCCACCCTTCTTGGACGCCGGACGCCGTGAGCAGCGGTTCCAGCAGGCCGCGCCGGTAGAACGCCTCCACGGACGCGGCGGACAGGCCCCGCATCCCGAGCGGGGCCGCCCGTAACGGGGAGCCGAGCTCCGGCTCCCGTTCGAGCACCAGTACCGAGCATCCTGCGAGGCCGAGTTCACAGGCCAGGGTCAGACCGACCGGGCCGGCTCCTACGATCACCACGTCGTGCACGAGAGGTCTCCTCTTCGAACGCGGCTCCGGACGGATCGTCCGGTAGCACCTCGTCACACGTTGACAGCCCGCGCCGACATCTCACCTACTGACCCGACAGGCCGCCGACATCTTCTCCTCGGTCGTCCTGGACCCGCCTCCACCGCCGGCCGGAGTGGCGCCGGTACGCGGTCGCGTCCCGGTGGTCCGGAGGACGTGGGCAGGCGCTGCCGGGTACGGCCGTGTGCCGCTCAGCCGAGCGGTACACGGGCGTCCAGGGCGTCGAGGATCCAGCCGACATCGGCCGCGTCGGGCAGCTGGAGGGCGATGAACACCGACCGTGCCTCGTGGAGATGGGCGCGCGCGGCATCGGTCCGGCCGAGTGCGATCCCGGCCCGGCCGAGGACCGTGAGGGCGTGCGCCTTGTCGCGCGGTGCCCCGAGCTCCTCGCACCGCTCGACCGCGTCGGCGGCGAGCCGGGCGGCTTCTGCGTGCCGGCCGACCTGGCACAGGGTGTCGGCGAGCCGGTACCAGGCATGCGCCTCGCGTTGCCTCAGTCCTGCCGTGCGGCAGATGTCCAGGCAGGCCGTGTAGCGGGAGATGGCGTCCGCGTGGCGCCGCTGCTCGTGCAGGGCCAGCCCCCACACGTAGAGGGCGTAGGACTCGCCCTCCCTGTCGGCCAGTTCCCGGGCCGTGGCCCGCGCCGACTCGCAGATCGCCGCCGCCTCGGCGGCCCGGCCGCTGCGTACCCGGGCCAGGGCCGCGTTGAGGGTCGTGGCAGCCTCACCGGAACGGTGCCCGAGGCGCCGGGCGAGCGTGATGGCCTCGTCGTAGCAGGCGGCGGCCTCGTCGAAACGGCGCTGGAACTGGAGGGCGAGGCCCAGGTCGTTGAGCGCCTGCCGCAGGATGGTGATGTCGTCGATGGCGCGGCTCGCGGCGACGGCCAGGCGGGCGTGTTCCTCCGCTTCGGCGGGGCGCGCGGTCTGCAGGGCGGTCGTACTGCACGTCAGCCGGGCCCGTGCGACCGCCGCCATGTCTCCGGTCCGCTCCGCGGCTGCCGCGAGTGTGCGCGCCACGGCCGCCGAGCCGTTCGTCGCCGGTCGGCGGAACGGGCTGAGCGCCAGCAGTAGGTTGGCGGCCTCGCGCAGCCGCTCGCCGCCGTCGCCGGGACGTTCGACGGCGCGCTGCACGGCGGCGATGACGGCGTCGAATTCGCGGGCGGCCCAGGCGCGGGCCCCGTCGACGTCGGTGAACGCCAGGCCCTCCGGGCCGCGCGCCACCCCGAGGGCCTCGCCCACCGGATCGCCCGGCACCGCGAGCGTGAAGGCGTTGCGCGCGGTGGCCAGCAGGAAGCCGAGCAGTCGGTCGAGGGCGGCGTCGGCCTCCTGGTGCTCCAGCCGTTGCAGGGCGAAGACCCGAACCAGGTCGTGGTAGCGGTAGCGGCCGGGCGCCGGTGACTCCAGCAGTACGGCGTCCACCAGCGACTCCACGAGGGTCTCCGCGTCCGCGTCGTCGGTGCCCAGGACCGCGGCGGCGGCCGGGAGGCCGATTCCGGCGGGCCCTGCGACGGCGAGCATGCCGAACGCCGCCGCCTGATCTAGTGTCAGCTGGCGGTGGCTCACCTCGAAGGCGGCGTCGATCGCCAGGCCCCCCACCCGCAACTCCTTGATCCGCGCCCGTTCGTCGGCGAGTCGGGCGGCCAGGTCGGCGAGGGTCCAGCCGGGACGCGATGCCAGCCTGGTCGCCACGATCCGGATGGCGAGCGGCAGGTGGCCGCAGGCTGCCATCAGGTCCAGCGCGCTCGACCGCTCGGCGGCCGTCCGCCCGCTTCCGACAACGTTGTCCAGAAGGGTGAGCGATTCCTCCGGCTGAAAGGCGTCCACCGTGAGCTGGTGGTTCAGCGGGAGTCCGACCAGGAGCGAGCGGCTCGTCACGATCACTGCGCACCCGGCCGAACCCGGCAGGAGGTGCCGGACCTGCTCCGCGTCACGCGCGTTGTCCAGCACCAGCAGCACCCTGCGCCCGTCCAAGGCCGACCGCAGCAGGCGGCTGCGCTCCTGGAGGCCGTCCGGTATGGAAGGCGCCGGGATGCCCAACGCGATGAGGAACTCCGCGAGGACCTGATCCGGTTCGGGGGATCCCGGGCCGCCGCCGTGCAGGTCGGCGTGGAGCTGTCCGTCGGGGTAGTGCGACCGGACACGGTGCGCGACGTGCAGTGCGAGCGTGGTCTTGCCGGTGCCGCCCATTCCGGTCACCGCCAGCGCGACGGGCGCGGTGCGGCCCGCGTCGGTCAGCAGTGCGCACAACGTGGCCAGCTGCCGGGCTCGTCCGGTGAAGTCGGGGATGTCCGGAGGCAGCTGTGCGGGAATCGGCAGCCGTGCCGGCTCCGCGACGGCCGGTGCACCGGGAGGCCGCCCGCCGCTCTCCTCGCGCGGCCGGTCGTCGGCCGCGGCCACGGTGACCAGCGCGGGATCCGCGGCGAGGATCCGCTGGTGGACCGCGGACAGCTCGGGTCCGGGGTCGATGCCCTGCTCGTCCGCGAGGAGCCGCCGGAATGCGGCGAACAGCGCGAGTGCCTCGGCCTGCCGGCCCGCCGCGTAGAGCGCGCGCATGAGCACAGCGCGTGGGCGCTCCCGCAGCGGATGGGCGACGGTGATCTCGGTCAGTCCGGGAATGGCGCGCGCGTGCTTGCCCCGCAGCACGTCCAGGTCGTACCGCTCCTCGACGGCCGCGAGCCGCAGTTCCTCCAACCGGTTGCGCTGGGATTCGGCGAAGCGGCCGGGCACGCCCGTCAGGGATTCGCCCTGCCAGAGTGCCAGTGCCTCGTCGAGCAGCGCCGCGGCCTCGTCCGGGAGCCCTTCCCGTCGGGCTTCGGCCGCCCGACCGACGAGGGACTCGGCCCGCCGGGCATCGAGTGCGTCGTCGGGCACCACGAGGCGGTACCCGCTGCCCGCCGACACCAGCACGACGGGCCCGGCGGGGTCCGGTTCGAGCAGCCGGCGCAGCCTCCAGGCGTAGGTACGGACGGTGGTCACCGCCTTGTTCGGCGGCGTCTCGCCCCAGACGGCATCGATCAGCTGCGTCAGCGAGACCGTGAGCCCGCTCCGTACCAGCAGTGCCGCCAGCAGTGCCCGCTGCTGCGGCGGCCCCAGCCGGATCTCCGTGTCACCGCGGTGGGCGCGTATCGCGCCCAGCACGGCGAAGCGCAACCGGTCCGATTGCATGCCACTCCCCATCCCCGTGTCCGTACCGGCAGCATGGCTCGCCCTCATGACGACGAGGGCTGTGACACGGCTGGTCGGGCCGTGCCGCACCACGACGGTTCGGGCAGGTGCGACCGGGCTGCCCATGGTCACATGGTGCGCCCGCTGCTCGACCCGCCACCGCGGTCCACTGCGTGTTCGAGAGGTGATTGCGACCGGTCCGTCACAAACCCGCCCCATGGCGGCGCGCGCTCCAGCACCCGAAGGGCACGTACCTCACCCTCCAGGACGGGAACCGGGACGGGTCCGTTCCCTCGGACACCGTCGGAACGGGAACCCACCGACGACTTCCGGGGCGATACCCGGGAGATCATCCGTGCCTGCGGGAGCAGGCACCCGGGTTCACCTCGAACGCGGAAGGGTCCCGCACCGGCCGGACCGGTGCGGGACCCTCTCGCGTGTCGGCGCCGCACGCCCTTCGGGGGCGATGGTGTGGGGCGTCGGCCGCTGCCTGCGTCGCGCTCGTTACTTCTCCGCGCAGACCTTGCAGTCCGAACCGGTGTTGTTCCACTGGGGCGGCAACACCGAGAACGCCACGGTCCGCTCGCCCTGTCGGACGTGGTACCCGGCGGGTGCGTCGGCGGCGGTCAGGGCGCCCGCGGCAGTAGCGCTGAGCGCCACGAAGGCGGCTGCCGCCGCGGCCGTCCGGACCACCGAATTCCTGCTGAACATCACGTGCATCCCTTTCCGTGGTCGTGCCCGGCCGGCGCGGACTGAGGGGCGCGCCGCCGCCGGGTACGTCCTGTTCTGCGGAACATCCTGCTCGACGTCGATCTACAGGCGATCTACGTGCAGGTCACAGGTGGTGTCGGCGCTCCGCGGCCCGCCCGCTGCCGGTGGGGCCGGCACGCGGTGCGGGCCGCGGTCGAATTCGCCGTGGATCAGCTGTAGATCCCCCCTCGCCTAGCTTCGTCGACGTCCGGACCGGGCGGCCACCGCCTCAGCCCGCCGGATTCGTCAACCACCCGACGGAGAAGACGGAGGAGCGATTTTGAGCGCGATGCGCAGCACGGACGTCCCACGGCCGTTCAACACCCACATGCACCGCGTGCTGGAACCCGTCGCGGCGCTGCCGGCCGGCTCCCGTGTGCTCGACGCCGGTTGCGGAAGCGGTTCGGTCGCCCGCTGGCTGGCCGAGCACTCGGGGCACCACGTCCTCGGGACGGACGTCGAGCTCGCCGCTGACGCGGCGACAGACGGCGCCGAACCGCTGCCCGGTGGCGGGTCGGTCGAGTTGCGCCGGGGGGACCTGCTCTCGCTCGCTCAGGAGCCGCCGTTCGACGCGGTCCTGCTGCTCGGAGTGCTGCACTACGCGAGCGGACCCGACGTGGTCCACCGCATGTTGGCGGCCGTCGACGCCGTCACCACCCCCGGTGGGCCGCTGGCCCTGAGCTGGATCTGCGACGAGGTACCGCTGACCTACGAAGAGGCGTACCTGCCGCCCCGCGCCCTGGTGGGCGACGCGCTGGCCGGGCTGGGCCGCAGCCCCCGCGAGGTCTGGCACCGCGACCTGACCCATGCGCACGGCGGGAGCCCCGAGCACGAACACCGCATCGTGTACGGCGTCTGGCAGCGCGGCTGACGCGCCGGGATCCCGTCCGTCCGCTCCTCCCCGGCCGCGGCTCACCGCCCGGCCCCCACAGACTCCCACCGCGACCGGCGGTGGGTGAACCGTCCGGACACCCGTCCGGACGTCCCGATCGAAAGGGGAATTCCCATGTCAGAGACCCTGGTCGAGCGCGCCCCGCAGACCGTTGTGCGCGCCGCCCTGATCCAGAACGGCAACGACCCGAAGTACTACAGCCAGGACGGCGTTTCCCTGGTGGAGCGCGCCCCGGAGAGCGTGGTGCGTGCCGCGCTGATCCAGAACGGCAACGACCCGAAGTACTACAGCCAGGACGGCATCGGTCGCTGACCCGCCCGGGCCGTGCCGCCGTGTCCGCACCGGCGCGGCGGCACGGCCCGCCCCTGGACCCATCGCATACGAGGAGTGCTTCACCACCGTGACCATCGAAGCGCCGGCGGGCGCACCACAGACCTACGCACCGCATCCGCAACTGCTGGTGTATCCCCTGGCGTTCTCCGGTGACCAGCGCGTCATGGTGGCCGAGACCAGCTCGGCGAGGGCCCCCCTCGTCCTGAAGGACCCGCGCGTCGCGCACGCCATCAGCCTGCTCCCGGACAGCGGTACCCGCGAGGTGATCACCGGGCTCTGGCGGGCCGAGGGGAACCTGGCCGCGATCGCCGACGAATTGTGGACGACCCTGGTCGCCGAGGACGTGCTGGTCCCCGCGGAACGGACCGCCGCCGCTGAGGCCTGGCGGGCCTACGACTGGGACGAGGCGTACCGCTACCACGCCTCGACCCGCGACTACCCCTTCCTCCAGATGGACACCGAGGGTGCCTTCGACGCGGACGACGCGCGGATGGAGGAGTACATCGGGGTCAGCGCGCCGCCGCCGATCACCCTGGCACTGCCCTCCGAGGGCTCCGTGCCGCTGCGCAAGGTGGGTGAGGGCGAGTCCGCCGACGCCCTGCTCGCCGCGATGTCCCCGCAGCAGCGGCGGGGCCCCGAGGGGTTGTCGCTGTTGATGGACGTCTGCTTCGGCGAGCGCACCCGCCGTCCGTTCGCGGTCCAGGGCGAGTTCCTGCGCAAGGCGGTGCCGTCCGGCGGCGCCCGTCATCCCACCGAGGCGTTCGTGGCGCTCTTCCCGGGCAGCGGGGTGGAGCCGGGTGTGTACCACTACAACGTGGCACTGCACCGGCTTGATCTGTTGCGGGCCGGGGATCACTCCGCCGACTTCCGCGAGGCGAGCTTCGACCTCTTCGACAAGTTCCACGCCGAGCCGTTCGGACTGATCGTCTTCACCTCGCTGGTGGAACGGGCCATGTGGCGCTACCGCGACGCCCGTTCGGCCCGCGCGCCGTTCATCGACGTCGGCCACACCCTGATGGCGTACCGCACCGTGATCCAGCGGCTCGGCGTCGGCGGCTACACGTACCAGAAGTTCAGTGACGAACGCATCGCCTCGCTGCTCGGCATCGATGTCGAACGGATGACACCCCTCTTCCTCGGGACCCTCGTATGAGCACACCTCACCCCACGAACACCACGGACACCACCGCCCCGGCTCCGGCCCGGCTCGTGACCTCCCCCTTCTTCTTCGCGCACGAGCGCCGCGGCGACCAGCTCAGCGCGCTCGGTCTCGCGACCCGCGAACGGCTGCGGACCGTGGGGGCCCGCGCCTGGGAGCTCCTCCACTTCCACCTCGAAGCGCGTACCGATTCCGAGGCGGCGGCCGCCGGCTTCGACTCGGCCGAACGGGCACAGGCCCTGGCGGCAGGGCTGCTGGTCGACGCGAACGCCGGCACCACCGAGGACATGTTCCGCTGGGAGGAGCACCGCTGGTCGCGCGCCGCCTATCTGCACTACTCCCAGCAGGACCTGCCCTACGTGGAGCCCGTCGGCCGCGGTGAGAAGCTGACCGCGCTGTCCGACTTCCGGCGCGGCCAGATCGCCGGATTCCAGTCGGCCCAGGGCTATCCGGAGCGCTTCCGGATCGACCCGGTCCACGAGATCGCGCTGCCGACACCGGCCGAGCCGATCACCTACAGCCTGGACTCCATGCTCGGGCGCCGCAGCGTCCGCAAGTTCGCGGACACGCCCGTCGGCGCCGGGACGCTCGGTGCCGTGCTGCACCACGCCACTGCCAACGTCCGGATGGCCGAGGAGTCCAAGGCCTCGGGCGACCCGTACTTCCTGCTCAACTCCTTCTACACCTGGCTGCACGTCTACGTGGTGGTGCAGGAGGTCGAGGGCGTGCCGCGCGGCGTGTACCAGTACGACGCCGTCCGCAACACCCTGCTGGCCACGGGCGGGGAGCCGACCGACGAGGAGGTCGCGGCCACGATCCAGGGGCAGAACTGGATCGGCGGCGGTGGTTTCAGCCTCTTCGTCACCGTGCAGTGGGACCGCTACCAGTGGCTGTACCGCCATTCGCGCGCCTACCTCAACCTGTTGATCCAGATGGGTGAGTTCGCCCAGGAGGTGTTGCAGGCGGGGTACCAGCTCGGGCTCGCGGGATGGCTCACCCCGGCCATCGCCGAGAGCCGCGCCGCCTCGTTGCTGGGTCTGGACGAGGTGGCGAGCGACGCCGACGCCATGTACTACATGAAGCTGGGGCACACCAAATGAGAGGGGCGCACGGGGGAACCGACGGCCTCCGCCTGTGGCCGACCGAGGGCACCGAGCGGCCGGGCGATCCGCCCCGCGCCGTGCGGTTCACCTCCGACGGCTCCTCCGGCACTCTGCTGCACCGGATACAGGAACTCACCGACGGCAGGGCGCGGCTGATCCGCGACGTCACCATCGGCATGCCCGGCGACACCTCCATAGAACTCGTCGCGGAGCAGGGCGATTTCTGGTTCCACACCGACGCGGCGTTCCTGCCCGTGCCGCCCCGCTGGATGGCCATCGTCATTCTGGAGGCACACAGCGGAGGCGGGCTCGATCTGCTGCCCGTCGAGCACATCGACCCGGAACCGCTCGCCGCACGGGCCTCCTATCTCACCGTCGAGGGCGTTCAGGTCGATCCGATCCTCGACCACGCGCCCGGTGGACAGGGCCCATTGCTGCGCTACCGGCGCGACCGGATGATCGCGGTCGACGACACCGCCGCCGTCGAGGCGGCGCATCGGGCCGTCGAGGCGGCGGCCGCCCGGGCGATCACGGTGGGCGAGCCGGCGCCGGGCGAGGTGCTGCTGGTCGACAACTGGACCATGCTGCACCGCCGTCGGCCGTTCAACGGCCGCAGGGTGATCCGCAGGCTCTGGTTCGACGCCGCGCCCTGACGCCCCGCCGGTACCGGCCACACCCCGTTCGCCGGACGGCCGGTACGAGCCCTCATCCCCGAGGGGCCTCGGGGGGGGGGGGGGGGGGGGGGGGGGTCCCCCCCCCCCCCCGGGGGGGGGGGGGGCCTACTCCTCCCCACCCCCTTTTTGGCCAGACGCGCGGGCCGCCATACGGGAGGATCCTCGAACCGCAAA
>NZ_JBVIVP010000038.1:0-43849 GCF_055595445.1 Streptomyces sp. NPDC040432
AAGAGAAATGGGAGAGAGAGAAAAAAAAGAGAAAGGGCGCTCCTTCTCTCGCCGGAGGGGTTGCCAAACGTGGCCGAGGGGGGGGGGGGGAAGGGGGGAGGGGGGGGGGGGGGGGGGCCCAAACCCCCCCCCCCCACTCCCCTTTCGGCGTGCGGTCCCTCGTGTGTTCCTCGGAGCCGCGCCCTGCCGGAGGGCCGTCCTCAGACGGCCGACCGCACCGCGATCTGCTCGCGTGCGGGCTGGGCGGGGGTCAGCCGGCGTGCCGGGTTCAGGAGCCCGATCTGCAGTTGCTTGAGTTCCAGCGAGGGCTCCAGGCCGAGTTCGTCGGCCAGCAGGCGTCGCACGTTCTGGTAGGCCTGGAGGGCTTCCGCGCGCCGGCCCGCCGTACCGAGCGCCGCGATGAGCTGGCCGTGGAACCACTCGTTGAGCGGGTAGTCGTTGATGAGGCGGCGCAGCTCGGGGATGGATTCGCGGTGCCTGCCGAGTTGGTCCTCGGCCGCGATGCGGATCTCGAAGGCCCGGATGCGCAGTTCCTCAAGGTGCACGATGTGCCCGGTGAGGACGTCTCCGGCCGGGAAGTTCGACAGCGCCGGGCCGCGCCACAGGTCGAGCGCGCGGCCGATCGTGTGGAGCGCCGCGGAGGCGTCGCCGCCGCCCAGTTCGTCGCGGCCGCGGGCGACGAGTTGCTCGAACACGCAGATGTCTATCTCGGAGGCGTCGACCTGGATGGCGTAGCCGGGCGGGCTGGTGACGATCAGGGTGCGTCCCGCGGGCACCAGGTTCTCGTTCGCGAACATGCGGCGTGCGTGGTAGACGTACGTCTGCAGCGTCGTGACCGCGCTGCGCGGAGGCTTCTCGCCCCACAGCTCCTGGATGAGTGCGTCGGCCGTGACGATCTCGTTGGGGCGGGTGAGCAGCAGAGCGAGCGTCTGGCAAACCTTCGGGGTTCCGGGCCGGAATGTATTGCCGTCATCGGTGACGATCTCGAATGGGCCCATGAGATTGAAACGCATTAAAATAACTCCTCGTCAGCAAGACAGCTGCATTTCCGAACGGTCGTCGCCGGGTGGTGGAATGCGAGAGGCGTCCGCCTGGATTACTAAGAGTCTGTTGTACGGGTAATATGCACGTCAACCAGCCAGATGTCATGCTGCCGTCAATTTGCGTCAGGACGTCGCGGTAACTCCGCAAGTTACTTCTCAAGATGTCAGGAACGAAAAAAGACGGCCGCCTCGTCGGGTTTATCCGACGAGGCGGCCGTCTTCGTCCGACTTCCGCTTCCGAGGCACGGCGACGTGAACCGATTAAGGTGTCATCCGACCCTTTCCCGACCTGGGAACGACGTGTTGCCCCGGGGGGTGAGCCACGCGCTTGACAGTCACACGGTCGTGTCGGTGAGTGAGTCCACCGCCCGGGCCAACCCCGCCGAGGTGTTCGTGGCGTGTACGTGTGCGCCCGGCAGGATGCGCCGGATCAGGCCTCCGAGCACCCGCCCCGGCCCCACCTCCACGAACCGTTCCGCGCCGGAGGCCGCGAGCGACTCGACGGCCCCGGTCCACCGGACGGGGCTGGTGAGCTGGCTGCGCAGGGTGACGACCGCCTCCGTGGCGCTCGTCACCCAGTCCCCGGTCACGCCGGAAACCAGCGGAACCCTCGGAGCATGGAACTCGGTGGCGATCAACGTCTCGGTGAATTCCGCCTCGGCTTCTCCCAGCAGGCTGGAATGGAACGGTCCCCCGGTCCGCAGCCGTTCCACCCGTGCCCCGGTCAGCCGAGCCGCCGCGACGACGTGGGCGACCGCCTCGGCCTCTCCCGACACGACCGTCTGCCTCGGCTCGTTCTCACCGGCCACCTGAACGACACGACCGGTCGCCGCCCGCGCCTCGGCACACATCCGCGTCACATCCGTACGATGCGAACCGATCACCGCGACCGTGGCACTCCCGACCCGATCCCCGACGGTGGCCACCAACTCACCCCGCAGACGCACCAACCACAACGCCTCCGTCCACTCCAACACACCCGCGGCAACCAACGCCGCGTACTCCCCCAGGCTGTGACCGGCCACCGCATCCGGCACCACCCCCTCACCACGCAACACCTCCAACGCCACCAAACTCGTCAGGAACACCGCCGGCTGCGCCACCGCCGGATCCTCCAGATCCCGAGCCGAACCCTCCACACACGACCGCCCCAACGGAAACCCCAACAGGTCATCCGCCACCCGGAAATAACTGTCTGCCACATCCGGACGCAGGGCGAGCAACTCCCTGCCCATCCCGGCACACTCGGAGCCCTGCCCCGGAAAGACGAAGGCGGTACGGATCATCCGGTCACGTCCTTATTCGCGGTCAGCTGGTGGTGGCGGAGCGGGCCGCCCATGAGTCGGACGCCCCGCGCACGGAGCCTTCGGACGCGAGCCACGCGTCGGGCACCCACCGGACGTCGACCGTCCTGAGGTCGGCGCCCGCCACGGCGACGGAGGCCGCGTGCAGGGAGTCGACGGGAATGCCGGCCACGGCCCAGCCGTCCGGATGACGGCCGTGGTCGGCGCCGAGGTAGTCCAGGGACGGCGAACGGCTCAGCCCCGTCCCGAGGCCCTTGAGGAAGGCCTCCTTGCGCGTCCAGATCTGTCCGAAGAGCTGACGGCGCTCCTCCCCCGCCGGGGTCTCGGCGATCTCCCGCTGCTCGTCCGCCTGGAGGGCCCTGGAGCAGATGTCGACGGTTTCCGCTCCGGGGAGCTTCTCCACGTCGACGCCGAGGGGCACCGTGCCGACCCCCACGAGCGCGACCGTCCCGCTGTGCGAGAGCGAATAGTGCAACGGCGGTGGCGGCGGGGACATGGCCGGGCGGCCGTGGGGTTCGCCGCAGCCCGGGCAGGGCTCCCGCATGAACCGCACGTCCTGCGGCCGGGCCTCGGTGTAGCGGCCGAGCAGCCGGCGCACCGCCACGTGGGCGGCCGCGTAGAGCAGGCCGTCCGCCTTGCGGATGAACGCGTCGGCCTTCCGGCGTTCGTCGTCGTCGAGCTCCCCGATCGCCAGGGCTTCGGCGTCGGCTCCGGTGGGGCGGCGGACCAGCCACAGGTCGACCCGGTCGCCGGACAGGGTGAAGTCGGGGTCCGGCAGGTCCAGGTGGTTGACCTCGGGGCGCGCGACCGGGAGGAGGGTGGCGGCCGTCATGCCGGCACCGGCGCACCGTGCAGGTGGGCCTCCGGCCCGAACTGCCCCGCGAGGCAGTCGATGAGTTCCTGCGCGCTGTTGGCGAGCAGCAGCCGCTGGAGGTTCACGTCGACGCCCAAGGTGGACTCCATCCGGTACTGGAGTTCTATGCCGGAGATCGAGCCGATTCCCAGGCAGCCCATGGGGCGGCCCGTCGTGTCGACGAGGTGCGGCTCGATCCCGAGGATCCGGCCGAGTTCCTCGCGCACGTACCGCTCCAGGATGCTGGTGCGCTCGCCCAGTCCGACGACGTCCAGTACGGCGACGTCCGGCGGGGTCATCCGCACCACGCCGGTGTCCGTTTCATAGGTGTTCGACATCTGAAGTGTTGTCATGATGCTTCCCTGTCCGGGGCGGACGGGTGTCCCCGTCCGCCCGTGGCGAGGCGCGGGGCCGCGGTGTCCGCCCCGTGCGATTCGTGAATGCGGTGGTCGTGTTCAACGCCCTCGGTGGGCCGGCTCCGCCCGGCGGGAGGCCTCAGCCCGTCCAGGGCGACGCACGCGCCGGCCAGGCCCACGGCCGTGACCAGCCAGAGCGCCGCGGCGCGGCCGGAGCCGTGGAGAGCGGCCGCGGCGGCCGGCGTCAGGACCGCGCCCAGTTGGACGCAGGCCTGGTAGAACCCTCCGGCCGCCGCCTGCCGCTGCGGCGGGATCCCGCCGGTCGCCCGCAGGTGCAGGGCGGTGAAGGCGAGGACGAAGGCCAGGCCGACGCAGCCCATGGCGGGCAGCAGGTCGAAGTACCCCGCGCCGTCCGCCCCGTCACGCGGGTAGAGCACGTAGCCCAGCGGGGCCGCCGCGGCGCCCGCGGCGACCGCCCTCGCCGGCCCCAGCAGGGCCGCGATCCGGGCCGAGCAGAGTGCGGTCAGCGCGAGCGGGGCTCCGGCCGGCAGGAAGACGAGGGCCGTCTCCCACGGGCTCCGACCGGCGCGGTCGAGGTCCAGGGCTGCCACAAGGAGGAAGGCCACGTACGAGCCGTTCAGCGCGGCGGCCCCGGCCGCGGAGCGCACCAGCGGCCCGTACCGCAGCAGCTCGCGGGGAACCACGGGGTGGGCGGCGAGCCGCTCGGCCCGTACGAGCAGGGCCCCGAGGAGCAGGACGCCCGCCAGGGGGAGGGCCACCCGCGCGGTGTCCGGGTCGGGGCCGACGGCCGCCGCGGCGGCGTCCGCCGCCAGCAGCAGCGCGACGGTCAGCGCGAGGGCAGCCACCAGCGCGTACCGTGCCCGCCCCGAAGTCACCCCCGGGGCGGGCTCGTCGCGGGGGATCAGCCACAGACCGGCGATCAGCAGCAGCAGCGCCACGGGCGCGGGGAACGCGAGGGCCCAGCGCCAGCCGACCCCGGTGAGCAGTCCCGAGAGCAACAGGCCGGCGCAGAAGCCGGTCGCGCCGAGGAAGGAGTAGAGGGACACCGCCCGGCGCCGGGAGGCGCCCTCGGGGACGCTGGTCATGATGATGGCGAGCCCGGTGGGCGCGGTAAGCGCGACGCAACAGCCCTTCACCACGCGGGTGGCGACGAGCAGCGCCGCGCTGTCCGTCACGGCTCCGGCCAGCGACGCGGCGGCGAAGACGAGCAGGGCGGCGAGGTAGACCATGCGCCGCCCCAGGCGCTCGACCAGTCGGCGGCCGTGGAGCAGGAACCCGCCGAAGCCGGCGGCGAATCCACTGACGAGCCAGTGGAGCGGGGTGACGGACAGATTGAGGCCGCGGCCGACGGACGGCAGGGCCACCAGCGTTGCCGACACTTCCAGGGCGTCGACCAGCATGTTCGCGGCGAGCACGAACACCAGGGCCCAACGGACCCCGGTTCTCGCGGCGCCGGTTCTCGCGGCGCCGACCGAAGAAGTCATCGGAGGCGGCACGCTCGCTTTCACCAAGGTTCCGCGGAGGCGGGAGGACGGGGGGGGATCAGGAGGAGTGGCCGGGCGGCCGGGGAGGGTTCCCCGGCCGGCCCCGCCGTCGCCGGCGCGGCGGCGTGGATGTGCGCCGGCGGGTTGGGGGACGGCGTCGGCCTTGGCGTGAGCCTTGGCGCCGGCCCTGACCCTGGCGTGAGCCTTGGCACCGGCCCTGACCCTGGCCTAAGCCCGGGCGTAAGCCTTGGCGTCGGCCCTGGCCCCGGCATCGGCCTTGCTCAGCCGAGCAAGGTGCCACCGGTGGCGTCGACGAAGGAGCCGGTGATCCACCGTGCCTCGTCGGTCGCGAGGAAGACGACCACGTCGGCGACGTCCTCCGGCTCGCCGACGCGGTTGAAGGCGGACAGCGCGGCCATCTGCTCCACGGCCCCCGGGATGTCGAAGACCGGGTTGCCGTTGCGGGTGATTCCGGGCGCCACCGAGTTGATGGTGATGCGGCGCGGCCCCAGGACCTTCGCGAAGTGCAGAGCGAGCTGCTCCAAAGCGCCCTTGCTCATCGCGTACGCGATCTCGTCCGGGTTCGCGAACCGGGTCAGGCCCGAGGAGATGTTGATGATCCGGCCCCCGTCGGGCATGTTGCGCAGGGCCCGCTGGATGAGGAAGAACGGAGCCCTCGCGTTGACCGCGTAGATCCGGTCGAACTGCTCGGGGGTGACGTCGGCCGCGCCGACACCACCCATCACGCCCGCGTTGTTGACGAGGATGTGCAGGTCCGTACGGCCCGTCCGGTCCAGCAGCCCCTGTTCCAGGGCGGTGAAGAGGTTCGTCACATCGCCGTCGACACCGAGTTCGCCGCGGATCGCGAACGCGCGACCGCCGTCGCGTTCCACCTCGGCGACGACCTCGTGGGCGGCCGCCTCGTCACTGTTGCAGTGGACGGCGACGAGGGCGCCTTCCTGGGCGAGGCGGCGGGCGGTCGCCCGTCCCATGCCGCGACTGGAGCCTGTGACGAGCGCGGTCCGGCCCGTGAGTCTGTCCATGCCGCTCCTCCGGTTCTCCTCGGCCCGTGCCGTCGAGGGCACCACCCGCAGGGCCCGTGCCGCTGCCGGCCGTACGGTCTCCCGGGGCCGTGCGGACCCGAACCACCGCTCCAGGGCCCCGGTGACACCGCCGTCCCCGTCGGGGTCATCGCGGTCGGCGCCGTCCGCCCATACGACGTGGCCGTCCGGCCGGACCAGGAGGGCGCCGGTGTCGGCCGCGCCGTCCAGGGCGATGGCCGTCGCCGTACGGACCCGGTCGGACCAGGGTGCGGCGGCCGTACGCAGTTCCTCCCGGCGGGCGTCGTCGCCCGGCGCGAGGAGCAGCAGTCCCCGTCCCGAGCGCAGCAGTTCGAAGGTGGTGGTGGTGCCGCCCTTGTCGCCCGCCTCGTCGCCGACGGCGTTCCGCAGGGGTGCCCGCAGGCCTAGGAGCGGTCCGGAGCCCGGACCGACCTCGTAGCGGACGTCCAGGCCGGACACCGCGCCCGCCAGGTGGGTGCGTACGTCCTGGTGGCCGGTCAGTTCCGCGAGGACGTCCCGGAGCGCGTCGACCTCGTGGCCCGAGAGCAGGAGCAGCGCCTGGGTCCGGACGTTGCTCTGCACGGCCTGACCGACCGGGTGGCGTTCGCGGTGGTAGCTGTCGAGCAGGGCCTCCCCGCCGCCACCCGCCAGGGTCGCGGCCAGCTTCCACCCCAGGTTGAAGGCGTCCTGGAGACCGAGGTTGAGGGACTGGCCGCCGATGGGCAGTTGTTGGTGCGCCGCGTCCCCGGCGAGGAGGAGCCGGCCCTTGCGGTAGTCCGCGACCTGCCGGGACGCGTCGTCGAAGGAGTTCACCCACAGCGGGGTGCCGCCGCTGATGTCCTCGCCCGTGATGCGCTTCCAGGCGTCGGCGATCTCGGCGAAGGTCGGTGCGGTGCCGGTGGGTGCGGCCCCGAACTCGTGGACCATGACCCGGGTCACGCCGTCGGGTCGACGGGCCGCGATGGCGAGGCCGTCCTCCAGCCGCTCGAAGCGGCGGCCGGGGATGTCGATGCCCTCGACGTCGGCGCGCAGCAGGGTGCGGCCGGCGTCGGTCCCGGGAAAGGCGAAGCCGCCGAGTCGGCGCACGGCGCTGTTCTCGCCGTCGCAACCGACCAGGTACGCGGCCCGGAAGGACAGGCTCGTCCCGTCCGGGCCGCGCACCTCGGCGACGGCCGCGTCCCCGGTCCCGGTCAGGGCGGTGACTTCGTGGCCGCGCCGGACGTCCGCGCCCAGGTCCACCGCCCACTGTTCGAGGGCTTCCTCCAGTCGGGTCTGCGGGAGCTTCCACTGGCCCGGGTAGGGGCCGGGGAGCCCGAGGTCGAGGCCGATGCCCCCGAAGTGCCCGACGGTTTCTTGCGGGATGTCGCCCAGTCGCTCCAGCAGTCCCCGGCTGTCGAGGATCTCCATGGTGCGGGCGTGGAGCGTGGACGCCCGCGATTCGGTGGTCGGCGCGGTGAGTTTTTCGAGGACCACCACGTCCACGCCCGACAGGCGCAGTTCCCCGGCGAGCAGCAGCCCCACGGGGCCCGCGCCGACCACGATCACCTGAGTCTCGGTGTAGTCCCCAGCCATGGTCAGCCCTTGTTCTCGGCGTGGTTCTTGGCGTGGCCGAGGGTGGCTCGGCTGTTGGTGCTCAGGGCCGTGTGGACGTACTGCTTGGCGTCCTCGACGGTTGCTTGCGGGCCGAGGACGGTGGTGATGTTCTCGGTGTTGATGGTGACGGTGTGCTGCGAGGAGGCGGCCACGCCCCCGTCGTTCTCGACGAACGTCCAGTAACCGGTGTGCAGGGTCATCAACCCCGGCAACGTGGTCTGCTTGTAGGCGATCCGCTCGTGCGGGAACGTGACCCGGTAGGACTTGGTGGTGTGCACCGAACCGTCCTTCGCACGGGTGTCCATCTCCAGTTCCTGCAACCCCGGGGTGTCCTCCGTCAACCGGACGGTGGCGACGTGCGGGAGCCGCTCGTGCCACTTGTCGGCCTCGTTGATGAAGTCGTACACGTCCTTGGCGGAGCCCTGGATCTGGACGGTGTCCTCGAAGGAGAACGTCAGGTCCTCGGCGGCGTGGGCGGTCTCGACGTTCGACTTGAGCGCCGCCAGTTCGGAGCGCGAGTTGCGGTCCACGGCCTCGTCGATCCAGGCCAGGCTCGCCGGGTCGTCGTCGATGGCCCGGTAGTCGTGCAGGAGCCGGACCCGGGACTCCTCGCCGGACAGCGCCTCGATGATCCAGGTGCCGCCCATCGCCGCTACGGGCGGTGCCGGGATCTCCTGGCGGAAGGTGATCCGCAGGCCTTCGGGATCCAGGGTGCGGCGGGAGGTCCAGTTCTTGGCCTCGCCGTTGGCGGTGGCCCAGATCCGGATGCGTTCCTCGTTGTCACCCTCGGGTACGTGGTCGACGTAGATGGTCGGCGGGAAGATCCGGGGCCAGTTGCGGACCTCGGCGATCAACCGGTAGACGGCGTCGGCCGGAGCGGAGATCGTGATCTCGTGCTCCACCTCGCGCAGGCTCGGCTGCGACATGCTCATGACTCCTCGGAATTCGGGACGGTTCGGTTCGCCGTGCGGCGCGTATGGGCTTGATGCGGCGGGATCCGGGCACGTTCCGGCGGGATCCGGGCGCGCTCCGGTGGGATCGGGAGTGCTCCGGCCGCATCGGAACGTGCTCCGGCCGATCAGAAGTTGCCGAGTCCGCCGCAGACGTTGAGGGCCTGCGAGGTGATCGACGCCGCGGTGTCCGAGGCCAGGTAACCCACGAGACCGGCGACCTCCTCGGGAGTGGAATACCGGCCGAGCGGAATCTTGGCCTGGAACTTCTCCAGGATGGCGTCCTCGCTGGCGTTGTAGGCAGCCGCGTAACCCTGACGCACACGCTGCGCCATCGGCGTCTCGACATAGCCGGGGCACACCGCGTTGACCGTGATGCCCGTGGGAGCGAGCTCATTGCCCAACGCCTTCGTGAAACCGACCACCCCGTGCTTGGACGCCGAGTACGGCGCGCCCAACACCACACCCTGCTTACCGGCCGTGGAAGCGATGTTGATGATCCGACCACGGCTCTTGCCCCGCAGCCCACCCGTCGTCAACGCCTCCTGCGTGACACGGAAGACACTGTTGAGGTTCGTGTCGATCACGTCGTGCCACAACTCCTCGGGAATGTCAGCCGTGACACCCCCACCCGAACGGCCGGCGTTGTTCACCACGACATCCACCGTCCCGAACCGATCCACAGCGGCCTGTATCCACGCACGGACCTCATCCGTGGAACGAACATCGACGACGGCGCCGTCCACATCGAGGCCCTCGTCCTGCAACTGCTTGACCGTCTCGGCGACGGCGACGGCGCTGCGCGCACCGATGAACACCCGGTGTTCCTGCCCGGCGAGGAGCCGGGCGACCGCCAGCCCGATCCCACTGGTGGCACCGGTGATGACGGCGACCCTCTTGTCCTGATCCGACATGTGTCTCTTCTCCAAAAGCATGGGCTTACGGGGTAGGAAGTGGCGGCCGCCGTGTCGGGGCGGCCGCCACGGCGCTCCAGGCTCTGTCGGCCTAGGCGTCGACGAGCGCCTTGAGGCTCTCGTTGATGGACGCGACCAGTGACCGCGGCGTGTTGTTGTCGGTGAAGACGTCGTCGTCGAGCGTGATTCCGAACTCGCGCTCGATGCGGCCGCCGGTTTCCAGCAGCGCCAGCGACTCGTAGCCGAGCGAATCGAAGTCGCGGTCGAGGACATCGCCGTCCAGGTCGACTTCCTCATCGGCTCCGGCGCCGTCCAGGAGGATGCGCTTGAGATCGTCGAAGGTGAATTCCTGCTTTGACAAGGTGATCCCTTCATCGGTTTACCGCACCCGGGGATTTCGGGCTGCGGGGCTTGGGGGCGCCGATCGCCGCCCGGGCGTGACGCCCGAGGCCTTCAGTCGACGGCGCGCAGGACGACCGCGGAGTTGAAGCCGCCGCGGCCGCGGGCTAGCACGAGCACGGTCCGCACCGAGGCGGTCCGGGGACGCACGGTCACCAGATCGAGGTCGTACGCGGGTGACAGCTCCACGTTCGTGGTCGGCGGGATGAGGCCCTCGCGCATGGCGAGCAATGCCGAGACGACGTCCACCGGCGCGGCGCCCGCGCCCAGCCGGCCGGTCATCGTCTTGGGAGCGGTGACCGGGACCCCGCGCGGACCGAAGACCGCGGTGATGGCGTCGGCCTCCTCGCGGTCCAGCCGCTTGGTGCCCGCCGCGTCGGCGAACACCACGTCGACCTCTGCCGGATGACAGTCCGCGTCCGTCATCGCGATGTCGATGGCACGGCGCAGGCCGGGTTCGCGGTCGCTGCCGGGCAGGGGATCGAGCGTCGCACCATAGCCCGCGAGCTCGCCGTGGACTGTGTGCGCGCCGCGGGACCGGACGCTCTGCTCGTCCTCCAGGACGAGCAAGGCCCCGCCCTCTCCCGGTACCTGGCCGGCCGCGTCCTCGTCGAAGGGGAGGTAGGCGCGCTCGGGCCGGTCGGAGTGCGTCAGCAGGCCCTCGGCGAGCCGCGCCGCCCACCCCCAGGAACAGATGGAAGCGTCGAAGCCGCCGGTGGCCATCAGCTTCGCCCCCTTGCGGATTTGACGCCGGGCCTCCGCGAGGGCGTCGAGGCCGCCTGCCTGATCGCTGACGAGGACTCCGGTGGGACCGCGCAGTTCGTTGCGGATGGAGATCTGTCCGCTGTTGACCGCGTGGAACCAGGCGAAGGACTGGTAGGCGCTGACGTGTCGGGCGCCTCGGCCCCACAGGTTGCGCAGCTCGTTCTGCCCGAACTCGGTGCCTCCGGAGGAGGAGGCGGTGACCACGCCCATGTCGTACGGGTCGATGTCGCCCGGTCTCAGGCCGGCGTCGGCGAACGCGCAGTCGGCGGCGACGAGGGCGAGCTGCGTGACCCGGTCGGTCTGCGGCACGAGCCGCCCCGGCAGGTGCTCCTTGGCGTCGAAGCCGTGGATCTCACCGGCCAACCGTGCCGGGTAGGAGGTCGCGTCGAAGCGGGTGACGGGCCCAATCGCGTTCTTGCCGACGCGGGTCGCCGCCCAGTAGTCCTCCACCCCCAGCCCGTTGGGGGCGGCCACACCCATGCCGGTGACCAGGGTCCTGGCGCTCATGTGGTCCTCCTGTCGGGCCTGGCCAGCACCATCGCGCTCTGGAACCCTCCGAAACCGCTGCTGACCGTGAGGACGGCGTCGGTCCGGTGTTCGCGCGCGGTGAGCGGCACGTAGTCGAGGTCGCACTCGGGGTCGGCGGTGTGCAGGTTCGCCGTGGGCGGCACGACGTGGTGCTCCATCGCGAGCACCGAGGCGGCGATCTCGATGGAGCCGACCGATCCCAGCGAGTGCCCGATCATCGATTTGACGGAACTCACCGGGGTCGCGTACGCGTGCCGGCCGAGGGCCAGCCGGTACGCGGCCGTCTCGTGCCGGTCGTTCTGCTTGGTTCCGGAGCCGTGCGCGTTGACGTAGTCGACGTCCTCGGGGTTCAGCCGGGCCTCGTCCAGCGCCACCGTGATGGCTTCCGCCATCTCACGGCCGTCGGGGCGCAGCCCGGTCATGTGAAAGGCGCTGGACCGCGAGGCGTAGCCCGCGATCTCCGCGTAGATGCGCGCCCCGCGTCGGCGGGCGCTGTCGAGTTCCTCAAGTACGAAGACCGCGGCGCCCTCCCCCAGGACGAAGCCCTTGCGGGAGGCGTCGAAGGGCCGGGATGCGGTCTCCGGCTCGTCGTTGAGCGAGGTCGTCGCCTTGATCGCATCGAAGCACGCGAGGGTGATCGGTGAGATGGGGGCATCGGTCGCACCACTGATCATGATGTCGGCGCTGCCCTCCCGGATCAGATCCGCCGCGTGGGCGACGGAATCGATACCGGAGGTGCAACCGGTGGAGACGACCGTGGACGGCCCCTCGGCACCGATGGCCCAGGCCACTTCGGTCGCGAAGGAACTGGGCACGAAGTGCCCGTACAGCGCGGCCGGCACGGAGGTGTGGGCGATCGCGTCGAGTCGGCCGTCACCACTGGCCACGCGGTACGCCCTGTCGAGGCTGCCGACCGCCCCGACGCCGGTGCCGATGCAGACCCCGGTGCGGTGCGGGTCGAAACCGGCGAGGTCGAGGCCGCTGTCGGTGAGCGCTTCGCGCGCCGACACCACCGCGAACTGGGCGGCGCGGTCCATGCGGCGCTGTTCCTCGGCGGTCAGTCCGTGCAGTGCGGGCTCGAAGTCGACCTCGGCCGCAACCCGCGAGCGGAACGCTGAGGAGTCGAAGAGCGTGATCCCGCGCGTCGCGGTACGCCCCGAACTCAGCAGGCTCCAGAAGTTCCCGGTCCCGATGCCTCCCGGTGCCAGCACCCCCAGCCCTGTGATCACTACCCGGCGAGCCACCGGCACGGCCCTCCCCTCCTGTCGGCGTGGTCGCACCTCATTCCGATGCCGTCCAGTCGTAGAAGCGGGTGGCCATGGCGTCGGCAGGGCTGCGCCAGGTCGCCGGGTCGTAGGGCTGGATGAACGGGAGCAGGTCGTGACTGATCTTCATGAAGCGCGGGTCGGTACGGGACTCCTGGATGCGCTGGCCGCCGTCGTCCTCGGCGAAGTCCTGGAGGTGGAAGTAGAGGCCCTTGTACATGAACAGACGGCGCCGCAGGGTCCCCATCCGCTCCGGCATGTCGGTCTTGTCGAACTCGGTGAAGAGCTGGGCCACTTGGTCGCTCGACATGTTGTCCATGCGGGCCACGATCAGATTGCTGTGCTGCATCGGGTGTCTCTCTTCCTCGAACGTGCGTGGGTCAGGGCCGGTAGAGGCGGATGAAGTCCGCCACACCGTCGGCGATCAGGGCATCGGACTCGGCCTTCGCCAGGGGCAGCGCGCCAAGGAAGGAGCGCTGGACGACTCCGGAGGGAACCAGCAAGATGAAACGTTCCGCCGCCTGGTCGGCGTCGGCGATGTCGAGCAGGCCGCGGGCGGCGACCCGCCGCAACCGCAGGGCCAGCTCCCGACGGGCCTGCCGCGGGCCGGTGGCCTGCCACTTCTCGACGGCCTCGATCGGCAGCCGGGCAACCTCGGCGCTGACGTGCCGCACGATGGCGAAGTGCTCGCGGAACGCCTCCAGCGGAGCCAGCCACGCCCTGCCGAGTTCGGCGAGACCGCGTTCCAGTTCGGTGATCTCCTCCAGGTGGCTCTCGGCGACGGCCGCGAGGGCGGCGGCGACGGAGGCGGAGCTGTCCAGGAGCACGCTCAGCAGCAGCTCTTCCTGGTCCGGGAAGTGCTCTTCCACGACACCCGGTGAGGTTCTCGCCTCGGCCGCTGTCGCCTCGCGGGTGCAGCGCGTCCATCCTTCGCGGGCCAGCACCGTCCGCGCGGCGCGAACAATGCTCCGACGCTCCTCGGCCGTTCTCGACGGGGGGCGCTCGATCGTTGCCCGTGGCGTTGTCATGCGGGGGTTTCCTCCTCGTGATGTGCTCGCCCGGCGACGGCCGCGGGAGCGGCCTGCCGGTAGTCGGACCGGTCAGCGACTCAGGCGGGTCCGAACCATCGTTGGAGTGCCATCGGCAGGTCGTGGTGGCTGCCCGGCGCGGCCCAGGCCACGTAGCCGTCTGGCCGCACCAGGAGGGCGGCGGTGTCTTCGAGGCCCTCGGGTGCGGAACCCGTGGATGGTTGGGCGGTGACGATGTCGATCCGGTCGGCCCAGGCCGCGGCACGTCGGCGGACCTGCGGGTTGTCGTTCAGGTCGAGCAGCACGCCGCGGGCGGGGTGCAGCAGGTGGGGACTGGGGATCCGGTCGCCCGCTCCGGTCTTCAGCTCCAGGCGCGGCAGGCGCCGGCCGAGGAGCGGGTGGCTTCCCGTACCCACGTCGTAGACGATCTCCAGCCCGCTCACCATGGCCGCGAGGTGGCGTGCCACGTCGTCGTACGCCATCAGCTCGCGCAGCGAGTCCCGCAGCGGTTGCACCTCGGCGCCGCTCAGGAACAGCAGCCCTTGGGCCCGGGTGTTCATCAGCAGCCGCTTGCCGACCGCGTGCCGTTCGCGGTGGTAGGTGTCGAGCAGGCTCGACGGGGCCGTGCCCCGCACCACCGCGGCGAGCTTCCAACCGAGGTTGACCGAGTCCTGGATGCCGGTGTTCATGCCCTGGCCGCCGGCGGGCAGGTGGATGTGCGCGGAGTCGCCCGCGAGGATCACCCGGCCGCGCCGGTACTCGGTGACCTGCCGGGTCGCGTCGCCGAAGGCGCTGACCCACACCGGCTCGGCGGCCGATATGTCGTCCCCGGTCAGCCGCTGCCAGGCGGCGGCGACCTCGTCGAAGGAGGGCGGGCTCTCGCGCCTGCGCGGCGGTGTGCCGCGCTCGCAGACCACGATGCGGGTGGTGCCGCCGGGGAGCGGGCCCACCATCACCATGCCGCCCGGCAGGGTCTCGCCGATCATGCGGGGCTTCAGTTCGATGCCCTTGATGTCGGCGAGGTACATCTCCATGGTGGCGGCCGTGCCGGGGAAGTCGAAGCCGGCCGCCTTGCGCACGGTGCTGCGGCCGCCGTCGCAGCCCACCAGGTAGGCCGCGCGCAGGGTGTGCCGGCCGGCGGGACCGTCCACGACGACATCGACCCCGTCCCCGTCGTCGTGGACGGAGACGACCTGGTGACCTCGGCGGATGTCGGCGCCCAGGCCGGTGGCCCAGTCCTCCAGGTGGGTCTCGGTGACGGACTGGGGCACGCTCTTCGCCGCCTGGCAGGCGCCGTCGAGCACCCCGAAGTCGAGGGGCAGGCCGCCGAAGTGCCCGAGCGTGCTCGTCTCCACGTCTCCGAAGCGCGCGAGGATGCCGCGCTGGTCGAAGGTCTCCAGCGTGCGCGCGGTGAAACCGAGGCCGCGTGATTCGCCCGTACGCTGTTCCAGGCGTTCCAGGACGACGACGGCGACTCCCGCCAGCCGCAGTTCACCGGCGAGCATCATGCCCGCCGGACCCGCGCCGACGACGATCACAGGGGCGTCCATCAGGTCTCCTCGAATTCGCCTCCGGGGACAGTGCACCGGATCTTGACTACAAGGTTCTTCGGAGACGGGAGGGCATTCAATGGCGGCGGATTCAGGACTCGGTCAGGTTCCACAAGAGCTGGTCCGCTGAGTCGAAGCAGGGCCAAGCGAAGGTCAAGCGCAGGTCAGGCGGCTCGATCCGGGCCCTGCGAACGCCATGCGTGCTCGCGCGCGCGATGCCGAGCGTGCGGCGCTCCCGCACGTCCGCGTACGCGCCGTAGGGGACGGCGGCGTGTCGAAGGTCGGTCACGCGCGGAAGGTCAACTGCGCCCGGCCCGGCGGCTGAAGCAGGCACGAACGTCGGTCTCGCTGTAGTACGTGCGCCCCGCACGGTTGCGCCTGCGCCACCGCTCTTCGCTCGCCAGCCGGTAGACGGTGCCCGTCGGGGCGTGCCACAGCCGCGCGATGTCGGCGGCGGTCAGCCAGCGTTCGGTGGGGACGGCCGCCACCGCGGCGGCGCCGGTGGTCCCTGCCGGACGCGCCGGCTCCATGGAGTCGCTCAGCTCGCTCCAACGTTCGCTGGTCCAGCGGTGGCCCGCGTCGGCGTCGCACGCGATCGCCGGACCGGTGGGCCGGACCCGGTCGCGCACGGCGAGGGCCAGGGCGCCCGAGCAGTCGGGTTCGGGGCACGCGCCGAGCCTGATGGTCCGCGTCGGGTCGGGAAAGGCGGCGCGGCGTCCCGCCCGGACCAGGCGGGCCACCTCCTCGGTGACCTCGGACACCGCCGGATGGGCCGCGAGCCAGTCGGCGTTGCGCAGCAGGAACGCGGTGAGTGCGGCGACGTTGCGCGGCGGGGAGGCACAACCCCGCTGTTGTGCGACCAGGCCGCTCCAGGATCCGAGTACGGACACCATCCGGGCGCGCACGTCGGCCGCCGCCGCGTTGAAGGGCAGACCGGGGTGGTCACCGCCCGTGGTTCGTTCGCGCAGGCTGCCCGGGGCTCCACCGCCGAGCACCCGCCCACACTCCTCGTAGAGGTGGGCCAGTTCGGCCAGACCCACGCCGAAGTGGTCCCTGCAGGACCGGCACAGCCGGCTACCCTGGACCGTACGCCGTCGGCCGCGTCCGTCGGAACGGTCGCCGCGGCAGCCCTCTCCGTGGCACAGCGCCGTCACGGTCATGTTCTCCCCCTTGGCTTGCCTCGGCCCTGCTCGTCGTCCGCCCGCGCGCCGCGGGGCGGTTCTGGTCCGCGTCTCGCGCCGAACCGGGATCCCGGTGCGGGCTCCGGATCGGGAGCCGGCTCAGCCCTGGCCGAAACGGAAACCGACTCCGCGGATGGTGATGATCCAGCCGGCCCCGATCTTGTTGCGCAGCGTGCTGACGTGCGTGTCGACCGTGCGGCGGGACCAGGAGTCGCCCCAAACCTGCTGCATCAGCATCTTGCGGGGGATGACGGTGTCAGGATGGGAGGCGAGGAGGTAGAGCATGTCGAACTCCTTGCGGGTGGTCTCGACCGGCTCCCCGTTCAGGGTCACCTGCCGCGTCCCCGCGTCGATCCGCAGCGGCCCGCAGGTGATGGTGGCGGCGACGGGCCTGGCCGGCCGTGACCGGCGCATGACCGCTTCCATCCGGGCCATCAGCTCACGGAAGCCGTAGGGCTTGGCCAGGTAGTCGTCCGCGCCGGCCTGCAGGCCCAGGACCCGGTCCAGCTCGCTGCCCCTGGCGGTGACGGCGATCACCGGGATCTCGTGTGCGGAACGGATGCCCCGGCAGACCTCCAAACCGTCCAGGTCGGGCAGTTCGAGGTCGAGGAGCACCAGGTCGGCGTCGGCGTAGCTGCGCAGCGCCTCACTGCCGGTGGCGACGATGTCGACCTCGTGTCCGTGGCGGCGCAGACCGCGGGCCAATGTCTCGGCCTCGACGGCGTCGCTCTCGACGATGAGGATCCGCCACAGAGCCGACTGGACCTGAGTGCTCTGTGGCGCTCTCAAGCCCTCCGCAAGCGAGAACCCGCTGTTCACTCCCGCAGCGGCTGTGTGAGGTTCCAGCACAGCGTAGGAACGCTGGTTCATCTGCCCCCCTCCCCTCAAGCTCGGTTGAGCCAACGTCAAGAAGATACAAACCGCTTCGTCGGTTTGTCAAAGGCCGCAAGCACCCGCCACCTGCCTGACATTCATTCCCAAAACGGACCAATGGCTGACCGAAATCCCTACTACCTCGACCGAATCGACCCTCCACCATGGTGTGTAATACCAACGGGGCGGTTTAATGTGGGTGGGAATCCGATACAGGAGCAATGCGTGATGAGACAAGAACGCGCTGTCCGAACCCGTCGGGCGCTGATCGAATCAGCGGCGACGGTGTTCGGGCAGCGCGGGTACGCGGACGCGACGCTGAGCATGATCAGTGGCGGAGCCGGAGTGAGCCCGGGTGCCCTGCACTTCCACTTCGAGAACAAGGCAGCGGTCGGTGCGGCCGTCGAGACCGCGGCCGCCCGGATCCTGCGCACCACCGCTCACGAGGTGTACGCACAGCGGACCTCGGCCCTACAGGCTCTGGCCGACAGCACGCACGCCCTGGCCGGGGTGCTCCTGCGCGACGTGGTGGCGCGGACCGGCCTCCAGCTCGCCCGGGAACCCGCGTACGCCCCGGCCCTCGCCCTGCTCGGCGATTGGCACGCGTACGTCCGCCGATTGCTGACCGAGGCCCAGGAGGAGGGCGAGCTGATCCCCGGCGTCTCGGACCTGAGCGCGGCGTCCACGGTGGTCGCCGCGACCTACGGATTCGCGGTGCTGGGCCGGGACGACCCGCGGTGGCTCGCCCACCGGACCGTGACCGGCTTCTGGCGGGTGGTCATGCCGTGCCTGGCGGCCCCCACCGCCCTGCCCGGCGCCCGTCCCGCCCGCGACGCCCCGGGCGCCGGCTGTCGGGCGTGCTGACGGGCCCGTCCCGGTGACGCACGGGACCGGATCGGGAACGCGACGGCCCCGGCGGGAGCACCGGGGCCGTGCGCACGTCAGACCGACCGCAGCGACCTGACCGATTCCCGCGCGTGCTGCTGTGCCGGGCCGAGCGTGGCCCTGCTCTCGGCGCCGAGCGCATCGCGGACGTACCGGCGGGCCCGCGCGAGGTCCGCGTCCGGGCCGAGCACCCGCTCCACCGCCCGCTCGTCCAACAGGACGTCGTGCCGGGCGACCACGTTGACTCCGGTCGCGTCGGGCTCCACCGACCATTCGCCGGTGTGCGCGCTCAGCAGGGCGTGCGGGCGGAGCTGTTTGAAGAGGATCCGCCCGGCCGCCGGGAAGCACACCCGCACGGACTCGGTCGTGTAGGCGGCTCCGTCACCGGCCAGGTTGACCAGCGTCGTGCGCTGGACGCCGGGGCTGTCCTCGGTCACCTCGGCGCGTACGACGTGCGGCACCCGGCCCGGCCAGGAGGCCACCCCGTACAGGAACTCGTAGACCGGTTCCGCCGGTCCCTGGACGCGTACGGACTCTTCGAAGGAGAGGGCCGTCCCGTCCAGGCGCCGCCAGCCCTCCGCCGCGATCCGCAGCCGGTTCAGGGCCGTACACCCGTCCGCCCGGGCGGACGCCAGCAGCCGCTCGGCATCCGCCGGCCGCTCGGTGGTGACGATCACGTCCTGTTCCCATGTCAGCCGGGACCAGCCGGGAGCGAGTTCCTCCACGCTCCAGCTCCCGCCCGTCGTGGTGACGGGTCCCCCGGACCGCTCCTCGCGGAATTCGACCCGCCGCCGCCGCGCGTCCAGGGTGCGCCGCCACAGCGACGGCTGCGGGGCCCCGTCGACGAAGGCCCACTGGTAATGGCGGTCCGTGGTCCCGTCGAAGTCGAGACGTTCCACGTGAATGCTGTCCGGTAGGAACAGCGGCCACTGGGTGGTGTCGGCCACCAGCGCGTACAGGACTGCGGCGGGCGCGGCCGCGTCGACCGCGTGTGACATCCGGTGTGCTCGCTCGACAGACATCAGACACCTCTCTCAACGCTTGACGCAGAGCATGTCCTCGTTCGCCGGATCCCGCGTCGAGCGCGGGTGGAGCCCCGCAGGAGCCGGGCGCAGCGCTCCTCGTACCGCCGCGGGAGGGGGCCGACGCCGGTCAGACTCCCGCCCGGCTGCTCAGCACGGCGTTGACCAGGGCGAGGAACCGGCGAGGGGTGTCGGCCAGTTCGAGGAGTTCGCCGTCGAGGAGGACCTCGAAGCGCCGCTCCACCGAGCCGGTGGTCTGGAGGACACAGAGGCTGTCGTAGCCCAGCTCTTCCCAGTAGAGGTCCTGGACTTCCTCGTTCAGCTCGACGCACTCGTCCTCGCCTCCCCAAACCCGCAGGATGCGGGTCAGATCGGTGAGTTCCAGCCGGTCCATGGTGTGCCCTTCTCCTCGTCCGCCGGTGCGGGTGCGCATACCGGCGCGCCGCGAGCCTGGCGGGGCCCGGTGGAGGGTTCCTCAATCGCGGGCACAGCGCTGCTGGAGCTTCGCGGCCCGCCCCCGCCCGTCCGGAACGACCGCTCAGGCCGCGTAGAGGTCGAAGGTCGAACTGCGGCGCGGTCCGGCCGCCACGTCCAGCGCCGGGTCGACGCGCAGCATCGCCTGGTGCAGGCGCTGGAGTTGCTGCGAGGGCTCGACACCGAGCTCGCCGATCAGCCGGGCCCGGAGCCGGCGGTACACGTCCAGCGCGGTGGCCTGCCGCCCCGAACGGTACAGGGCGACCATCGCCTGCGAGTGGAGGCCCTCGTGCTGCGGGTTGCGGGCCATCAACTCGGTCAGTTCGGCGAGGAGTTCGCTGTGCCGGCCGAGCCTGAGGTCGACGTCGATGCGCCGCTCGGTCGTGACGAGGCGACTCTCCGCGAGCCGCAACACCTCGATCTCCAGGATCGGCCCCACCCGCACGTCGACCAGGGCGGGGCCCTGCCACAGGGCGAGCGCCTTGCGCAGCAGGTCCGCCGCGCGTTCGTCGTCACCGTCGTCGAAGGCCTGCTGGCCGCCGGCGACGAGGGTGTCGTACGCGTGGATGTCCACGGACTCCGGCGGGATCTGGAGCAGGTAGCCGCCGTGCCGGGTGGCGAGCACGTCCTTGGCCGTGCCCGGGGCGCCCGGCCCCATCGCGGTGCCCAGCCGGCGGCGGAGCTGGAGGATGTACGTCTGCAGGGTGGTGAGGGCACTGTCGGGCAGCTTGGTCCCCCAGATCTCCTCCATGAGCGTCGGCACGGGCATCACTCGGCCCGGGTAGAGCGCGAGAAGCGCCAGGATCTGACGCGGCTTGCCCGCCGTGGGAACGATCGATGCCCCGTTGACCTCGGCACTCAACGGACCCAGAACCTGAATCTTCACGGTCTCCCGTCTCCCCTCCGTATTTCGTCGACGCACTCTCGGTTTTCAGCATTCGACCGACGTGACGGTATGTCGTCCCACCGCCGCATCATCGAAATCTCAAGCCGACATCGAGCAGGGCTCCGCAGCGGACGAACATCCGACGGATTTCGCGCACATGATTCCGGTTGGCTCCACCAAGCCTCACTGAAGAGGCTGAATAACAGTTGGGACCGCTTCCGGAAAAAGTTGGGAATTGCCCTGCCAAGCCTTTTCTCCCAGCCTTCCGAAGAGTTTCGAAAGGTATCTGCACAATCATGCGGGCCGTGCTCTTCTCCCGCTGACCCTCCTGATGATTCTCCTGGTGAATCAACCCACCTGCGCCAGCCGCTTTCGGGCTGCCGCCGGGACCGCGGCCGGGTTTTCGGGACCGGTCATCAGGATCGACCGCTGGAGGCTTCGCAGGGCGGCGGACGGCTCGATGCCGAGCTCGCGCACGAGCGTGGCGCGCAGCCGCTGGTAGACACTGAGGGCTTCGCCGCGACGGCCGGAGCGGTGCAGGGCGAGCATGAACTGACCGTGCAGGTTCTCGTGGATGCGGTAACGGCTGGTCAGGACCGTCAACTCGGCGAGCAGTTCCCGGTGTCGGCCGAGCTTGAGGTCCGCCTCGATGCGCTGGTCGAGGGCGCACAGGCGGGTCTCCTCCAGCCGGCGCGTCTCCATGTCGAGCTGCACGCCGCCGTGGACGTCGGCGAAGGCCGGCCCCGACCACAGGGAGAGGGCCTCGCGCAGCAACCGCGCCGCACCGGCCGCGTCGCCCGCGTCCATCGCCCGGTAGCCCAATCCGGCCAGCCGGTCGAATTCGCGGACATCGCTGGTCCCGCCGGCGCTGTTGAGCAGGTAGCCGCCGGGCAGGGTGACGAGCACGTCCTTGGGGGTCCGACTGCCGTCGGTGTCCTTGAGCGCCGTGGCGATGAGGGAGCGGAGCTGAAGGACGTACGTCTGCAGGGTCGTGCGGGCGCTGCGCGGCGGCTCGGCGCCCCACAGCTCCTCGATCAACGCCGAGACCGGCACGACCTGGTCGGCATGGAGGGCCAGGAGGGCCAGCACCTGACGCGGCTTGGCGGCGGTCGGCGTGATGGAGGTCCCGTTCTCCCGCACGTCCAGTGCACCCAGTACATCGATGTCCACGTCGTACTCCCCTGCTTCGTCCATGGATGAGCCCTTGACTTTCGCTGGAATGAGCAAAAAACAGCTGAGCCGGTTTGTCAATACCAAACCGGCTATGCCGTTTCTCTCTCGTCATCACCGGACACAACACCCCAGATCGCCTCTGAGCTGGGATTTTCACTCTCAGAGGGAGCCGTGGAGCCACAATCGAGCCCTCCGGAGCCACAGAAAAAAATCCCCTCGGAGGGTTCTCCGAGGGGATTCGGGCCGCCAGAACCAACCATCTGGTCCGATCGGTGGGGTCAACTTGATCTACGGGGTACAGCGCCGAGGGGAGCACCCGAACCACCGGGCGTCAGCTTGTCGAGCGAACCGGGCGCGGCGAGCCGCGGCAGCATCAGGGCCCAGTACCGGGCGAGCGGGGAGGGGCCGACGCGAGGGAACCTACCGGTCCCGAGAACCCCGAAACCGACCATCGCCGCCACCACGGCGGCGGCCGCCGCCTGCGGGGACACCCCCTCGGCCAGCCGGCCCTCCTGGTCGGCGGTACGGAACGTGGCCTCGACCCACCGCTGCCACTGCGTGCGCAAGTCCCACCCGGCTCCGCCGACGCGGACGGCCGCAGGAGCCACCCCGCCGCCCGCGGACAACCCGAACCCGGCGTTGACCACGGGATCCCGCTCCAGCAGCGCCATCAGATCATGGCTGGAATCGATCAGTACCTGGAGGACGTCGCCGCCGGAGCGTCGGGCCACCGTGATGGCGCGCAGCTTCTCCGACGCCCGCTCGGCCACGGCTTCGGCCAGCGCGCCCTTGCTGCCGAAGTGGAAGTGCAGCCCGCCGGTACTGACGCCGGCGCGCTTGCTGATGGCCGAGATGGAGGCCGTGCCGAAGCCCTCCTCGGCGAACACCTCGGCGGCGGCACGGACCAGAGTGTCTCGCGTACGGGCTGCACGTTCCTGCTTGACCATGAGGGCCTCCCACAAACCGCCCTAGCGGTTTGCCGGGGACCACGAATGTCCGCCCATGGTGTGTGGTGATCATCGAAGGAAATCTGAGTCGCGCTTGAGCGCGACTCAGGTCCGGGCGGGCTCCGTCGCGGTGTCCGCCTCGGCCGCCGCCGCGTCGAGCGCCCTGATCTCGGCCGCCACCTGTGACCCGCGGTCGGGCGATAGATCCAACCGGGCGAGCACCGCGGGAACCGCGATGCTGGGGTAGAAGTGTTGATAGAAAACAGAGACCCGGTACTCGATGTCGGCACGGTCGGTCAGGGTCTGCGAGTAGATCTGCACACCCGCCCAGCCGGCGGAAAGGGCCCAGGCCGCTTCCGCGGTGTCCACGTGGGGAAGAAGCTCCCCTTGCGCCTTGGCCTGCAGGATCACTCCCTCGGTCACCTGGATCCAGCCGGGTACGGAACCTCCGCCGAAGATCTCGCGCATGTCGGGCCCGAGGGAGAGCCTGGTACCAGCGCTGAGCATGGGGTTGTGGCGCACGCGGTAGGCCAGCACCATACCCAGGTCGTAGAGCTCCTGGAGCTTGACCTCACGTGGAGGAACGGTTCCCTCGGTGTACTGCTCGTCGAGGATGCCGCGGGCGAGCTCCTGCTTCGAGGCGAAGTGGAAGTACAGCGCACCCTTGGTGACTCCGGCCTTGGCCAGGATGTCAGCGATGGTGGCGGCCTCGTATCCCCGCTCGTCGAAGACTGCGGCTGCCGCTTCCAAGATCACACGACGCGTGCGCACTGCACGCTCCTGACGTGCCACGATGCCTCCGATACAAAGGGTGACTACGGACGGGCTCCTAGAGGCCCCCTCCCCCCATTGAAACCAACCAGAAGGTCCGTATTTTATCAACCCGCAAACCATAGCGCCTACGCGTGCGGGCCTTCATACAAGTGCAGCCCGAACGGCACACGGCGGGCGGGTTTCCGACGGATGCGGGAAGTCGGTATCAACCCCTCAGCAGGCCATTACCCAGGGTGATCAAAGGAAACAACCGCTCGGTCGGTTCTTTCTGATCCGGACTTGGCTCATTTCAACCCCCTCCCCCGACCCCCTCTGGTAGGCCTCCTACCCCGCAGTTACGCCTGTGGCGCCTACAGTCGAGGCGGCGGTGCGCCTTGCCGAACGACCCTTCCCGGCGATGCGACGGGGGCGCGTTCGATAAGCGGAAGGCGCTCTTTCCTTGCAAATAAAACCGGAGAGTACGTATCTTACGTCTTCAGAGTGCTCGTTCAGTCCGTCACCTCGACTCTGCGGAGAGGTCCATGACCCTGCTCACGTTCGAGAACAACATCGCCGCACCGGCCAACCCGCTTACGGGGGGCGGTCGGTGGACGACGCGCTGCAACGACATCCAGCCGCTCACGAGCACCGTTCCCCGGGAGTACGTCCACCGGAGCGCGATAGCCGAAGTGTTCCTGACGGGCTACGAGCGCCTGGGGGACGAGGTCTTCCGCGTCACCGCCCAGTGGCCCCGCGCCCACAGCTTCTTCACGACCTCCGACGGTCTCAGCCACGACCCCGTGCAGGCAGCGGAGACCATCCGTCAGTCGGCTCTCCTGCTGGCCCACGCGGAATACGGCGTACCGCTGACGCACAACGCCCTGGTCTGGAGTCTCGGGTTCAAGACCGAGCCGTCCGAGCTGCTCATCGGCCCCCACCCGAGCGACCTCGAACTCATCGTGGTCTGCCGGGACTTCGCCTGGCAGGGCAACCGCTTCTCGGGGTTCATCGAGGTGACCGTCCGGCGCGGAAACCGGGTCGCCGCCACCGGTACGGGGCTCTTCAGCTGCGTCTCACCGGCGGTCTACCGAAGACTGCGGGGCACGTACGCGGCAGCCTCCTCGTCCTCGCTGTGGGACGTGCCGCGCCCTGCCCCGATTCCCGCCGCATCCGCCGGCCGGGTCTTCCCGACCGACGTGGTGCTCTCTCCCGGCGACCGGCCGGGCCGCTGGTTGCTCAACCCCCACTTCGGGCATCCGGTCCTCTTCGAGCACCCCAACGACCACCAGCCGGGCATGGTGCTGATCGAGGCGGCCCGTCAGGCGGCCTGCGGCGTCCTGGAGGGGGAACCGTTCCTGCCCACGGGCATCGAGACCTTCTTCCACAACTACGCCGAGCTCGAGATCCCCTGCTGGATCGAGACCGAGGTCGCCCATTCATCGGACCCGACCGTCCGCGTGGTCCAGGTCACCGGCCGCCAGGGCGACGTGAAGACCTTCGAGGCCACCGTCACCGGTACCGTCGCGGACCACTGACGGACGCCGCCTCCCGCACGGCTCACGGCCCCAACCCCTCCCGGTACCAGGGGGCGTACGCCCCGAATCCCTCCGGCATTCGCGGACCGGGTGGGGCATCCACCAGCTTCCACAGCGCGCCGCTGTCGTACCAGTGATCGGTGGTCAGCAGGGACAGCCTGCGCCGGGTGACCGGATCACCGGCCGCCCCCGTTCGTTCCAGCGCCTCGTCGAGGGTGACGTCGCCTTCCGGCAGGGCGATTCCGAATGCCCGCCCCACGGTGGTGATCAGCTCGCGACACGTGACCGGCTCCGGATGACTCGCGTGCAGCACCTGCCCGCGGGGCAGCTCGGGCAGCCGAGTCAGAGCCACGACGGCCCCCGCGAGCGCATCCGCGGAAATCATCGAGATGCGCGCTCGGCCGCCGTCCACCCAGTTCGGCAGCGCGTCCATCAGCCCCACCAGAGCGGGAACAAGCCAGATGTCGCCACACCCGTAGACCAGGTGCGGGCGCAGGACGGTTCCGCCCGCCGCGAGGACCAGCCGCTCGCCCTCCAGCCGCGTGACGCTCGTGGGGGAGGAAGGCCGTTCCTCCAACTGTCCCTCGGCCTCGCCCCGGTGCGGCACGTCCCGGTACACGGCGGCGGTGCCCAGGTGCACGAAGCGCCGTACCCCGGCCCGCGCGGCCTCCGCCAGCAGCGCGCGGGTCCCTTCCACGTTGACCGCCCGGCACTCCTCCTCGGTCCCCCCGATACGGGCCGCGAGGTGCAGGACGGTGGTGACGCCCTCGCAGATCCCGCGCAAGGAGGCAGGATCGGTGAGGTCACCGATCACGACCTCGGCGCCGGCCGCGCCGACGGGTGGGCTCCGGTGGTGGGTCAGGAGCCGGAGCGCGGGGCCGCCGTTCTCCGACAGCAGGGCCGTCACGTGCGAACCGACGAAGCCGGCGCTTCCCGTCACGAGGATCCGCTCCGGCGTCAACTGCTGCCTCCCGCCCGTTCCATGGTCGTCCGTGATCAGCTTATGCCCCGGTGATCGGACCGTACGCTTGGAACATGATCAGCTCATCACTGCGACTGATACCCGTCACGGAGGAGAACTTCGAGGCGGTGTGCGCGGTACGCGTCGCCCCGGCCCAGGAACACCTCGTCTCCCCCGTCGTGAAGTCGCTGGCGGAGGCGTACGTCCACGGACCCGTGGCCTGGCCGCGGGCCATCGTCGACGGCGACGACATGGTGGGGTTCGTCATGGCCTTCGTCGACATCGTGTGGAATCCCGCGAAGGACCCGGACGAACGCCGGTCCGGCATCTGGCGGCTCAACATCGCCGCCGGCCACCAGGGCAAGGGCTACGGCCGCTTCGCGGTGGGCGCCGTTCTCCAGGAACTGCGGACGCGCGGTGCCGCCGAGGCCCACGTCTGCTGGAGCCGCGCTCAGGGCAGCCCGGAGCCGTTCTACCTGCGCCTGGGCTTCCGACCGACGGGCGAGGTCAGCGGCGACCAGACGGTCGCCGTCCTCCCCCTCCCCTGAGGGCACCGGAAGGGCCCTACGGCAGTACGACGGTGCGTCCCACCCCCACCCCCGTGGAGGGCGGAGCCGTCCCGGCCCGGAACTCCTGCGGGCTGACGCCCCGTACCCGCTTGAAGGCCGCCGACAGGGCGAAGGGCGTCCCGTACCCCACTCTGCGGGCCACCGTCGCGACCGTGGCGTCCGGCTCGCGCAGCAGGTCGGCGGCCAGGGCGATCCGCCACCCCGTCAGGTAGGCGACCGGTGGCTCCCCGACGAGCTGCGTGAAACGGCGGGCCATCGAGGCACGTGACACCCCGGCCTTGCGGGCGAGTTCCTCCACCGTCCAACCGTGCGCGGGATTCGCGTGCAGCAGCCGCAACGCCGCCCCCACGACGGGATCGCCCTGTGCCCGGTACCAGGCGGGCGCCCCCGAGCCGGGCGCGGCGAGCCAGGCCCGCAGGACCCCGATCAGCAGCAGGTCGAGCAGCCGGTCGAGGACGATCTCCTGACCGGGCTCGTCCCGGGACACCTCCGCGGCCAGCAATGTGATCAGGGTGGCGTCCGCGGTGCCCGCCGGCCGGACCAGCACCGTGGGCAGGGCCCCCAGCAGCCGCCTGCCGATCTCGCCGGGCGCCTGGTAGGTGCCGCTCAACAACACCACCGATCCGGCGTCGGCTGTCCGCGCCCCCCAGGTGCGGACCCCCAGCGCCATGGTGTCGGTGACGTCCTCCCCGGTCCCCGTACTGCACCGCTGGTCCGGGCCCACGGTGACCTGCACCGGGGTGCCAGGGGCGTCCGCCACGGTGTACGGCACGGGGCCCCGTACTACGGCCACGTCACCGGGGCCGATCAGGACCGGCTCGCCCTCGTCGGGCACCAGCCAGGCCGTGCCCCGTACGGGTGTCATCACCGAGAGCGGCGCCCGGTCCTCGACCCGCAGCGACCAGGGCGGGTCGAAGACGGACTTCTGCAGGTGGGCGCCGCGCGCCTTGGGCCCTTCGAGCAGTCCGGTCAGCATGTCCATGACCCCATCCTTCCCGTACCGGACGGCCGCCGGACCCCTCTCAGACGTTCCAGACGCCGGTGGCGGCGGCCTCGCGGGCGTAGTCGGCGAAGTCCTTGGGCTCCCGCCCGAGAACCTCCCGCACCCCGTGGACGAGGTGCGCGTTGCGTCCGTCGAGGATCAGCGCGAACAGGTCGGCGAAGTCCTCGGGCAGGTCCTGCTCGCGCAGCACCGCGCGGTAGTCGGCGTCCGAGACCGGCACGTAGGCGATGTCCCGGCCGGTGGCCTTCGACAGTTCGGCGGCGACGTCGGAGAAGCCGAGCAGGCGCGGCCCGGACAGTTCGTACGTCCTGCCGATGTGCCGGTCGTCGGTGAGCGCGGCCACCACCACGTCGGCGATGTCGTCGGCGTCCACGAAGGGCTCGACGGCGTCGGCGGTCGGCAGGGCGATCTCCCCGTGCCGCACGGGGTCCAGGAAGAAGCTCTCGTCGAAGTTCTGGTTGAACCAGCTGGCGCGGACGACGGTCCAGTCCCCGCCGGAGGCCTTCAGCAGGTGCTCGCTGCGCTCGGCGGCCTCCTCCCCGCGCCCGGACAGCAGCACCAGCCGTCCGGCCCCGGCCGCCACGGCCCGCTCGGCGAACGCGCCGATCTGCTCGGCGGCGCCGGGAAAGGCCAGGTCGGGGTAGTAGGTGACGTACACCCGGTCGACGCCCTCCAGCGCCGGCCCCCAGGTGGCGGGCTCGTGCCAGTGGAAGGCGGGCTCACCGGTGCGCGACCCGATCCGGACCGGCCGACCCAGGTGCGTCAACCTGTCCGCGACCCGCCGGCCGGTCTTGCCGTTGCCCCCGATGACCAGGGTGAGCTTCTGCGTCGTCTCGTTCTCGTTGTTCGTCATGCCCTCAGTCAACCGCCGGGCCGTGCGACGGAACATCGCTGAAAAGCTCATCCGCATACGCGTGCGTCCACGTCCACGTTCGCCCCTCAACGACAGCCCGGGGCAAAGAATGTGATCACATGACCGTATGAGGACCCTCTATCTGTTCTGTTCCGCCGCCCCGCCCGTGTTCGATGTGGCCCACGTGATCGAGGACGCCCAGTCGCGCGGTTGGGACGTGTGCCTCGGCCTGACCCCGACGGCGGCGCAGTGGGTGGCCGGCAGCCTCGACGGTCTCGCCGCACTGACCGGCAACCCGGTGCGCTGGCAGTACAAGATGCCCGGCGAGCCCGACGTGTGGCCGGCCGCGGACGCTCTGCTGTTCGCGCCCGCCACCTTCAACTCGGTCAACGCCTGGGCCCTCGGTCTCACCGACCGCTTCACGGTGGGCGTCGCGGCCGAGGCCCTCGGCAAGGGCGTCCCGGTGGTGGCCATGCCCTGCACGAACGCCGCGCTCGCCGCGCACCCGCAGTTCGAGCAGTCCCTGACGGTACTGCGCGCAGCGGGTGCCGAAGTCCTGTACGGCGAGGGCGGGTTCGTACCGGGTCCGGCCGGTCCCGACGCCCCGCCGCACTTCCCGTGGCAGGTGGCGCTCGACGCCGTGGACCGTACGGGCACCGCGCCCGCCTGACCGGACCGGCCGGCGGGCCCGGCGTGGCGTCCGCTACTCGCCGGTGCTCCCGTCGATCGCCTCGCGCAACAGGTCGGCGTGCCCGTTGTGCCGGGCGTACTCCTCGATCATGTGCGCGAGGACGTAGCGCAGGGAGTAGCCCTCATCGCCGTACCGGCCCTGTGCGTCGAGGGATCGCGCGGCGACGATCTTCCGGGAGCGCTCGCAGGTGTCCTCCCAGATCCTGAAGGATTCCTGCGGGTCCGCTTCCTCGACCCGGAACTCCGTCCGCTCCCCGGCCTCGTCCTGCGGAAAATACCCTCGGACGTCCTCGCCGCCCACGACGTTGCGGAACCAGCCCCTTTCGACCTCCGCGAGGTGGCGCACCAGCCCGAGCAGGCTGAGCCCGGACGGCGGCGCGGCCTTGCGCCGCAGCTGCTCGGCGGACAGTCCCGCGCACTTCATCATCAGGGTGTCCCGCTGCCATTGCAGGACGCTGGTGAGGGTCTCCCGTTCGTCGCCGATCAGTACGGGGCGGGTTCGCTGTTCGTCGTTCATCGGGCGATCATCACAGCTGTCCGGACCCGCCCCGGCGACTTTTCACATGCCGGACGTCCGGCCGGGGGCGGCGAGCTCCCGGAAGAAGGCGCGGACGTCGCCGACGAGCAGTTCGGGCACTTCCATGGCGGGGAAGTGCCCGCCCCGGTCGTACGAGGTCCAGCGCACGACGGAGTCGGTGCGCGCGGCGATGTGCCGCAGCGGCACGAAGTTGTCCTGGGGGAAGTCCGCGAGCGCGGTCGGGGTGGCGGACACCTCGGGCGGCTGCCCGAACCAGTCCGCGTGGGCCCGCTCGTAGTAGATCCGGGCGGCGGAGCCGGCCGTCCCGGTGAGCCAGTACAGCGTCACGTTGGTGAGCATCAGGTCCCGGTCGACGGGGCACCGCGGGTCGCTCCACTCGGTGAACTTCTCCCCGATCCAGGCGAGCAGCCCCGTCGGGGAGTCGTTCAGCGCGTAGGCGAGGGTCTGCGGCCGGGTCGCCTGGATGTCGGCGTAGCCCTGCCGCTCCTTCGCCCACACGCGGTACCGCTCCCAGGAGGCCAGGGTGCGTTCCCGTTCGGCGGGGCTCAGTGGGGCCAGTTCCGTCTCCGTGGGCTCGTCGGTGGCGCCGGCTCCGGGGAGCAGGTTGAGGTGTACGCCGATGACCCGCTCGGGCCGGATGCGGCCGAGCTCGCGCGAGATCGCGGCTCCCCAGTCGCCGCCCTGCACCCCGTACGTCCCGTACCCGAGCCGTTCCATCAGCACGGCGAACGCCCGGGCGACCCGTTTGAACTCCCAGCCCCGCTCCGTGGTCGGCCCGGACAGCGTGAAGCCGGGGATGCTGGGCAGCACCAGGTGGAAGGCGTCCGCCGGGTCACCGCCGTGCGCCCGCGGATCCGTCAGCGGGCCCGCGACCCGCTGGAACTCCACGAACGATCCGGGCCAGCCGTGGGTCATCAGCAGCGGCGTGGCGTCCGGTTCGGGGGAAGGCAGGTGCGCGAAGTGCACCCGGGCCCCGTCGATGACGGTGGTGAACTGCGGCCATTCGTTCAACCGCGCCTCGGCGGCCCGCCAGTCGTACTCCTCGCGCCAGTACCGGACGAGCTCGCGCATCCGCTCCGACGGGATGCCGTAGTCCCATCCGACCCCGTCGAGCTCGTCGGGCCACCGCACCCGCCCCAACCGCGCCGCGAGGTCGTCGAGTTCCTCCGGCGGCACGTCGAGCCGAAACGAAACGAGGGCCTCACCAAGATCTTCCATGCCTCCACGATGCCACCCCGGGCCGCCGGCACCGGCCGCCCCCCTGCGGCGGCCGGTGCCGGCGGCCCGGTCAGGCCGCGTACAGGTCGAAGGTCGATCCCCGCTTCGGTCCCGCCACCACGTCCAGGGCCGGGTCGACCGCCAGGATCGCCTGGTGCAGCCGCTGCAACTGCGGCGAGGGCTCGACCCCCAGGTCCCCGATGAGCCGCTGCCGCAGCCTGCGGAACACGTCGAGCGCCGCCGCCTGCCGGCCGGAGCGGTACAGCGCGACCATCATCTGGGAGTGCATCCCCTCGTGCTGCGGGTGCCGTGCGGTCAGCTCGGTCAGCTCCGCGAGGAGTTCGGTGTGCCGCCCCAGCCGCAGGTCGACGTCGATGCGCCGTTCCATCGTGACCAGTCGGCTCTCCTCCAGCCGCAGCACCTCGATCTCCAGCACCGGTCCCACCCGTACGTCGACCAGGGCGGGCCCCTGCCACAGCGCGAGCGCCTCCCGCAGCAGCGCCGCCGAGCCCTCGTCGTCGCCGGCGTCGAACGCGGCCTGGCCGCGCACGATCAGCGTCTCGTACCCGTGCACGTCCACGGACTCGGGTGGTACCTGGAGCAGGTATCCGCCGTGCCGTGTCGTGAGCACTTCCTTCGCGGCCCCCGGCCGACCCGGCCCCATGGCCGTCCCGAGCCTGCGGCGTAGTTGGAGGACGTACGTCTGCAGGGTTGTCAGCGCGCTCTGCGGCAGGTTCTGCCCCCAGATCTCCTCCATGAGGGTCGGCACCGGCATGACCCGCCCGGGGTACAGCGACAGGAGCGCCAGGATCTGCCGCGGCTTCCCGGCCGTCGGCACGATCGAGTCTCCGTTGACCTCGGCACTCAACGGACCCAGAACCTGAATCTTCACGGTTTCCCCTCCCGTACTCCGTCGAGTCGCCTCGATCGCTTCCGACTACTTCGACCTGCGAAAACAATCACCCAATGGCCGCTGCCGCGCGTACGGCCGCGGTCATGCCTGCGCGCCGGACCCCTGGAACTCACGGCGTCGCTCCGCCCCCGGCGCACGGGTGTGCGCGCCGACGGCTCCCGTCCGGTACTCCCTGACCCCCCGCTCCCCCACCAGGCTCGGCAGCAACAGCCCCCACAGGGCGGCCACCTTGCGCTGCAGCTCCCCGTGGGAGAGCCCGGTTCCCGCCAGCACCTCGATCCCGCAGAGCGCGGCGGCCACCAGGGCCTCGGCGCTCTCCCAGCGGTCCATGGTCGGCATCTCGTCGTCGGCTCCGGCGGGCGGCTCGTCCACTGGCAGTTCCCCGACGTCCCGGGCCTTGCGCAGCAGCTCGCTCACCACGCTCAGCCAGGCATCGTGGAAGTCCACCGAGTTCACGTGCTGGCCCGCGCATTCCTTGGTGATGCGGAAGCTCGCCGGGATCGCGGGATCCTCGTGCAGCATCCGCGCCAACCAGTGCGTCGTGTCGATCAACGCCTGCAGGGGGGAGGCGCCGTTCTCGCGTAGTCCGCGCACCGCGTCGTGCAACAGCCCGCATCCGCGCCGCTGCACGGCGTCGGCCAGCTCGTCCTTGGAGGCGAAGTGGAAGTACAGCGCCCCCTTCGTCACTCCGGCCGCGCCCGCGATCTCGCCGAGCGTCGCGTTGGCGTATCCGTTGCGGTGGAACATCTCGGCCCCGGCGCATACCAACCGCCTACGGGTCCGCTCCGACCTCTCCTGCACCGCTCCGTCTCCTTCCGCCCCCCGCTGCGTCCACTCCCCCGTGCCGGTGGCGGTCGCCACCGGCATCGAATCAAGCCCGCACGAGTCGTTGCGCCTTGGTGCCCGTGCCACCCGCCACGGCCACCGCAGGCGCCGTGGCGACGGCCTCCGGTCCCGCCATCAGGATCGAGCGCTGCAACCGGCGCAGCGCCGGGGACGGTTCCAGGCCCAGGTCCCGTACGAGCGTGGTGCGCAGCCGCTTGTACACGTCGAGCGCCTCGCCGCGTCGTCCCGAACGGTGCAGGGCGAGCATGAACTGACCGTGCAGGTTCTCGTGCGTGCGGTAGCGGCTCACCAGAACGGTCAGTTCCGCGAGCAGTTCCCGGTGCCGACCCAGCTTCATGTCCGCCTCGATGCGCTGGTCGAGGGCGCACAGGCGGGTCTCCTCCAGCCGGCGCGTCTCCATGTCGAGCTGCACGCCGCCGTGGACGTCGGCGAAGGCCGGCCCCGACCACAGGGAGAGGGCCTCGCGCAGCAACCGCGCCGCACCGGCCGCGTCGCCCGCGTCCATCGCCCGGTAGCCCAATCCGGCCAGCCGGTCGAACTCCCGCACGTCGCTGGTCCCGCCGCCGCTGTTGAGCAGGTAGCCGCCGGGCAGGGTGACGAGCACGTCCTTCGCGGTCCGCGTGCCGTCGGTGTTCTCCAGGGCGGTCGCGATGAGGGCGCGCAGCTGGAGCACGTACGTCTGCAGGGTCGTGCGGGCGCTGCGCGGCGGTTCGGCGCCCCACAGCTCCTCGATCAGCGCCGGGACCGGCACGACCTGGTCGGCATGGAGGGCCAGGAGGGCCAGGACCTGCCGGGGCTTGGGGGCGGTCGGCGTGATGGAGGTTTCGTTCTCCCGCACGGCCAGCGCGCCCAGTACATCGATGTCCACTCGTACTCCCCTGTCCTTGGATGAGTCGCAAGAGTCAGTAGAAAACAGTCCCAGCGGTTTGTCAATACAAAACCGGTCGCGCTGTTTTTAGCACACAGGCATTCCGGATCCGCTACAAGTAGGCCCCGAACTGCTCTTTTACCGGAAAGTAGCTGTTCCGCCAGTCCCCTCGAGAGCATGCGACCGAATCCGAGCACGCCCATCTAACACCTCAAAGGGCCCATAAATCAAACCGCACAGTCTGTTTAGGGCTCTTCTTCTGGACGCTCGGCTGCGATGCCCGGCAGGACCACGGACCAGACGCGGGTGAGGGTGTCGACCGCCAGCCACTCGGGGTCCACCGCGCCCAACACCTGCAAACCGACGACCGAGGCCACCACCGCGGGCGTCGCGTCCTGCGGGGTGACTCCCTCGGCGAGCAGCCCTTTTCGTCCGGCGGCCTCGATCAGTCCGCGCGTCCACTCCTGCCACTGTCCGCGGAGGTCGAGCCGGCTCCGGCGGGTCACGTCGGCGGACAGCGCGAAGCCGGCCCGTACGACGACGTCCCCGGCGAGCAGCGCCATCAGGGTGTAGGTCGAATCGACCAGCAGGCTCAGCGGATCGTCGGCCCGCGCCTGCGGCCCCCCTGCCGTGCGGGCGGCCGCCCGCAGCGCTGCGGCGGCCCGCCCCTCGACGGTCCGGGCCAGTTCGTCCTTGCCGCTGAAGTGGAAGTGCAGGGCGCCGGACGTCACTCCGGCCCTCCCGCTGATCCCCGCGATCGAGGTGGCTGCGAAGCCGCCCTCGATGAACGCCTCCGCGGCGGCGCGCACGAGGGACTCCCGCGTGCGTGCCGCACGCTCCTGCTTGACCATGGGGGGCTCCACACCGCATTCGCCGCATACGCGGCGTTCCCCCAGGACAGGGGTACAAGATCCTGGCGGCCACAGTCGGCGGGGGCGCCGGAGGCGGGCCGGACTCTCGCCTGAGCCCGTCTGCGTACAACAGGTCATCGGGTATGAAATACCTTCTGACCAGGGATCACTTCGATCAGTGGCGGCGTGTTAGGTTCGCGTGATGAAGACGAAGGACAACACGGGAAGCTTGGCGGGCCGGTCCGCTCTCATCACCGGCGCGAGCGCCGGCATCGGGGCGGCAGCCGCTCGCGTGTTCTGCAGGGAGGGTGCGTCGGTCACCCTCATGGCCCGCCGGGAGAAGGAACTGGCCGCGCTCACGGACGAGCTGCGGGCCGACGGCCACCAGGCCCGCTACGTCGTCGGGGACGTCTCACGTTCCGAGGACGTCGCCAAGGCCGTCGAGACGGCCATCGCCTCCTTCGGCCGACTGAACGCCGCCTTCAACAACGCGGGTACGTCCACGGTCCCCGCCCCCATGCACCTCCTCCCCGAGGAGGACTACGACACCATCATGGACACCAACGTCCGCGGGGTCTGGCACTGCATGCGCCATGAGATCCGCGCCATGCTGGAGACCGGGGGCGGCGTCATCGTCAACAACAGCAGCACGGCGGGCCTGGTCGCGACCCCGGCCACCTCCCCTTACATCGCCTCGAAGCACGCGGTCATCGGACTGACCAAGGCAGCGGCCTCCGAATACGCGGCCCAGAACATCCGCATCAACGCGATCGCGCCGGGCACCACCCGCAGCGAACTGATCGACTTCTGGCTCCAGCAGAACCCGGACATGGAGCAGGTCCTCCTCAACGCGGCCGTCCTCCCCCGCATCGCGGAACCCTCGGAGATCGCCGAAGCCGCAGCCTGGCTCTGCAGCGACCGAGCCTCCTTCGTCGTCGGCGCCACCCTCTCGGTGGACGGCGGCTGGACCACCCGCTGACCTCCGCCGTCGGCGGCGCGGACGCCGCCGACGGCCACCTCCGCCAGGGCCCGTCGGCGTTAACGCCGTTAACCGGAACCCTCCCTCTCACTTAACGCCGTTAACACCCGGCCGCCCGCCCGGCGGATTGTTCCACCAATCTGTAACACCCCAATACGTCAAAGAACATGTGAAAGACCCTCGCCCGGCCCTCGAAAAAGTACTTGGCGACTGGTTTTCTTTGAACGACGCCCACTACATTGATCCCGAACCACCGAACGGAACCGACAACAGGAGACACCCACGTGGCGAGGGTCAGGCAAGAACGGGCCGAGATCACACGACAGGCGATCCTCGACGGCGCGGCCATCGCCTTCGACCAGGGCGGGTTCGGGGGCACCAGCCTCAGCGACGTGGTGAAGTACGCCGGAGTCACCAAGGGCGCCCTGTACTTCCACTTCCAGTCCAAGGAAGCCCTGGCACGCACCCTGATGGACGAGCAGTTCCAGGTGTCCTCGGACGTCCCCGCGATCGTGGATCCGGGTCTGCAAACGGCCATCGACCTGACGCACCGGATGGCGTTCGGGCTGCGCACCAACGTCCGCATCCGCGCCGGCATCCGCCTCGTCATCGAGTTCGGCTCGTTCACGCACCCTGACCCGTCGCCCTACAACGCCTGGATCGACACCTGTCACCAGTGCCTGACCCCGGCCCAGGAACGGGGCGACGTCCTGCCCGCGCTCAACACGTACGACCTCTCGACACTGATCGTCGGTTCGTTCACCGGCATCCAGGTCACCTCGTACGTCCGCACCTCCCGCGAGGACCTGCACACCCGGGTCGTCGACCTGTGGAAGCACCTCCTGCCGGGCATCGTGCCCGCGGACCGCATCTCCCTCTTCGACCCGTCGGGCTCGCCCACCTGCCGGCTCCAACTCGGGCTGCCGTCCCGGTACGCCCAGCACAGCGCCTCCCGGAACTCCGAAGCGGTCACGGCCGGCTGACGGTACGCCCAGGGCGGCTCCGCACACGCCGTGGTGATCCACGGGGGTGCTCGCCACGGCGGGTGCGGGGTCGCCCTGGCGTGCCTCCGCCCGCTTCGTTAGCAAAACTCAGGCGTGGCGCTCACCAACACTCAAGAACGTTAGTAAAGTCCCCCTCATGACTTCGCCCTCGTCCCAGAGCGACCGAGAGAAGGTCGTCTCCAAGCTCCCCCCGTGGCTCCGCCAGGAACTGAAGATCCGCACCGCCCAACTGCGGATCGACATCCAGGACGCGGTCCACCAGGGCATCGCCAACTGGAGCGCCCTCGCGTCCGCCCCCTCCCCCGTCGACACGTCCGGCGCCGAGTCCTTCTCCACCTGGCTGCCCGCCGGCCAGTGGGAGTCGTTCCGCTCGGGTTCCAAGGACCGCGGCGTCTCGCTCACCCAGGGACTCGCGCAAGCAGTGCGCCTCTGGCTGGAGATGAACCCGGCCCCCACGGTGAAGCGGCCCGCGGTCGTACGCCGCATCGTGGTGTGCAACCAGAAGGGCGGCGTCGGCAAGACGGCCATCACCGCGGGCACCGCGGAGGCCCTGGCCGAGGATCCCGAGACCCTCCACCCGGTCCGCATCGCCCGCCAGCTCGCGCGCCTCGCCCCGGTGGACGACCTGGAGCACACCGAGCAGCCGCCACCCACCAGCACGACCCTGGACCTCGAAGACCTCCCCGGCCTGGGCATGCGCGTCCTGATCGTCGACTTCGACCCGCAGGGCCACCTCACCAAGCAACTCGGCCGGCAGACCCTCCCCATCGGCGGTGACAGCCTGACCTGCCACATGGCCGGTGAGGCCAAGGGCCCGCTCTCCGACCTGATCGTCGCCATCCCCGACGACCGCTTCGGCGACCGGCTCCACGTCCTGCCCGCCTGCACGGACGCGTTCCTCCTCGACGTCCGCCTCTCCACCGTCCGCGCCCGCGAGGCCGCCCTCGAACGCGCCCTCTCCCCCGTCGAGGCGGACTACGACGTCATCCTCATCGACTGCCCGCCCAGCCTCGGCCTCAGCATGGACGCCGCGATCTACTACGGCCGTCGCCGCGACACCGAACAGCCGGGCGCCTCCGGCGCGCTGATCGTCGTACAGGCCGAGGACTCCTCCGCCGACGCCTACGACCTGCTCACCTCCCAGATCAACGATCTGCGCGACGACCTCAGCCTCGACATCGACTACCTCGGCCTCGTCGTGAACCTCTACGACGGTCGCCGCGGCTACATCGCCACGTCCTCACTGCAGGCCTGGATGGACATAAAGGATCCGCGGGTCGTGGCGATCGTCCCCGACCTCAAGGAACAGCGCGAAGCCGTACGTGTGAAGCAGCCACTGTTCGTCTACGCACCCAAGGGCGAACAGGCCGTCGCCCTGCGCGCGCTCGCCAGGGAGATCTCATGAGCAAGGCCGACAAACTCGGAGTCTCGGCTTCCTTCGCCCGCGCCCAGCCGGTCGGCGTCAGCTCCCGCCGCGCGGCCATCGCCGAGGCCACGGGCGCCCCGACCTCCGGGGTCGTCCCCCCGTCCGAGGTGCCCATCGAGGCCCTCGCCCACAATCCCTTCAACCTCCGCGAGGACCTCACGGACCTCGACGAGCTCGCCCAGTCCCTCACGGTCCGCGGCCAGCTCCAGCCCCTCGCGGTCTCCACCCGCATGGCGTTCATGGAAGCGCACCCGGGCCGGACCGACGGCCTGGGCCGTGCCCCGTACGTGGTCATCGACGGCAACCGCCGGCTGGCCGCCGCCCACCTCGCGGGCCTCAAGACGATGCACATCCACGTGAACGACTCCCTGTCCGCGTCCGCGGCGGACATCCTCGAATCGGCGCTGATCGCCAACGTCCACCGGGTCGACGTGGCCCCCATGGACCAGGCCCGCGCCCTCCAGGAACTCGTCGAGGTCCACGGCTCGCAGGCCCAGGTGGCCAAGCGGCTCGGCAAGACGGCGGCCTGGGTCTCGCAGCGCCTGACCCTGCTCAACCTCACCCCCACCCTTCAGGAAAAGGTGGAGACGGGAGAGCTCAAGGTCGAGCCCGCCCGCCGCATCGGCCGCCTCCCCCAGGAGGAACAGGCCGCCGCGGCCGACACCATCAACGCCGTCAACCCTCCTCGGCAGCGCACCCGCCCGGCGCCGCCGACCGTTAACGGCGTTAACGCCGTTAACGCCGGCACGACGCCCCCCTCCCCCGCTCCCGCACCCTCCCCCCGCATCTCGATCTCCACCCACTCCCCGGAGACCATCGCGGACGCCCTCACCGCCCACCTCACCCCGGACGACCTGAAGGCCGTCACCGAGTTGCTGATGCAGCGGATCTGAGTCGGGCACCCACGCCGGGGGCGGTGACGGCATTAACGCCGTTAACGCCCCCACGTGCGTTTCGTGTGCGTTCAACCGTGCGGTTCGCATAGGCTGCATCCGGAGGTAGTGATGAGCGAGATGAACGAACAGTCCGCCCTCTTCGCGGCGGTCGACGCCCTGCTCGAAGAGGCGGCGGCGCAGGACGGCCTGCCCGACCCCGACGAACGCAAGCGTCTGCGCGAGGCCGCCGGCCTCAGCCAGGACCAGATCGCCAAGGCCCTGTCCGTCCGCCGCGAAACGATCACCTCCTGGGAAACCGGCCGCACGGCCCCCCGCCCCCCGAAGCGCGCCGCCTACGCCCGCCTCCTCGAAGGCCTGTCCGCCCTCCACCCCGTTAACGCCGTTAACGCCCCCGCAGCCCAGCCCCCGGCCCCGGCCCCGCCCACCGTTAACGGCGTTAACGCCGTTAACGCCCCGGCGCCCACTCCCACCGACAGCGTTAACGCCGTTAACACCCCGGCCCCCACCCCCACCGGCCACCCCCCGAGCCCGCCCGGCATTAACGGCGTTAACGCCGTTCCCCCGACGGCCGGGCCTTCCACCACCCCCACGCACCGGCAGGCACCCGCCCCCCAACGGGCCACCCCCCGGCACCCCGCACCCACCACCCCCGGGCCCCGCGTCCCCCTCCTCGTCGAAGGCCACGGCCCCCTCGCCGTCCTGGACGGCACCGGCCGGGCCCACGCCACCGGAGGCCTCGTCCTCCCCCACCCCACCTCCGGGCTGCCGGACCTCGTCACCTGGGCCCTCGGCCCCGACGCCGACCTCCGCGCACCCCGCCTCCACCGCAACGGCAAGGACGGCGACCCCCTCCTCGTCCTCACCGCCGCCGCCACCGAGGCCCTCGGTCTCCCCCTCACCCTCGAAGACCGCCGCGCCCTGCGCCTCCCCGACAACCACCCCGTCGTGAAGCAACTCACGAAGGCCAAGTGGCAACTCACCCGCCGCGGCTTCGGCCCCTGGCCGCGCATCTACCGGCCCGCCACTCCCGGCAGCGGCCGCCAATGCGTACAGCTCGCGGTCCTCCCCTGGGGCGCCCTGGACCCCCGCGCCTGGGGCGAGGACACCTCGGAGCTCCCCGCGCCCGAACTCGCCGAACTCCTCACCACCTACGCCGCCCGCGTCCTGACCCCCCGCGGCTCGACCGCCGTCACGGGCCTGGAACTGATGACGGCCCTGCGTCCGCCCACCCGGGCCGCCCGCGACCAGGCGACCAACACCTGGGTCTCCGCCCCCGTCGCCGGCTCCCTCACCCGACCCGTCGACCCCGCGCCGCCCGAGGCCCCCGACGAACACCCGGTCGTCGCCGCGCTCTACCCCCGCGCCCACCAACGCACTCCCGCCGAGGTCCTCGACGAGGAGGCCTACGACTGGATCCGCGACCCGGAGCTCCTCACCGACGCCGAGTGCGCCCGGACCCACGCGGTCGGCATCGATGTGAACATGGCCTTCGCGGCGGCCGCGAACCGCCTCCTGGTCGGCCTCGGCCCGGCGACCCACACCACCACCCCGCGCTTCGACCCCAAGACCCCCGGATGCTGGCTGGCGGACCTCTCGTCGTTCCCGCTCGACCCCCGCCTCCCCAACCCCTTCACCCCTCACGGCACTCCTCCCACCGGCCCCGCCTGGTACGCGACCCCGACCCTCGCCTACGCCCAGGAACTCGGTCTCGACGTCCGTCCCACCGAGGCCTGGATCCGCCCCGACAGCGGCCCCTACCTCGACGCCTGGTACACCCGGCTCCGCGACGCCTACCTGGCGACCATGGCCGACCTCGGAGTCACTCCGGCCCTCACCCCGCCCGAGTTCCTCCGCGCCATGACCACGCACAAGGAACACCCCAACACCTCCACCGCCGTCCTGTCGGCCATCAAGGCGACGGTCAAGGGCGGCATCGGCAAGCTCCGCGAACGCCCCCAGGGCGCCGGCTACCGCCCGGGCGAGACCTGGCCCGCCCTGGAACGCCCCACCTGGCGCCCCGACATCCGCGCGGCCGTCATCTCCACGGCCCGCGTGAACATGCACCGCAAGATGCAGAAACTCGCCACGGCGGCGGACCTGTACCCCGTGGCGGTCCTCTCGGACTGCGCGGTCTACCTCTCCGACGGCCCCGACCCCCTGGACTTCCTCCCCCACACCCCCGAGGGCAAGCCCGTCCCCGGCGGCTTCCGCCTCGGCGTCAGCCCCGGCATGGTCAAGCACGAAGGCACCCAGCCCCTCCTGTGGGCCGTGCAGATGCTCGACGAAGGCCTCAATCCCGCCCGCCACATCAAGGGCCACGACGCAGCAGCAGACGGCGAGTAACCCATGCCCGACGACATCTCCGACAGCCTCACCAAGGCCGACGAACCGCACTTCACCCGCCCGATCCCCAAGTCCGCGGGCGCCCAGGTCCGCTTCCTGGTCAAGCAACTCAAGAGCACCAAGGCAGTCGCCGCGGCGCTCGGCATCTCCCAACGCACCGTCGAGCGCTACGTCAAGAACCAGATCAAGCAGCCGAAGCCCGAACTGGCCGCCCGCCTGGAGGCGGAGGTACGCCGCCGCTGGCAACCGCTGGTCCGCAAGCGCGCCCGCGACCAGGCCGCACGGACCACCGGCGTCGTCATCGAGACCCGCGCCCGGTTCGGCTTCACCGCGGCCCCCGGCACCACCGACGACGGCCGCATGCGCCGCATCACCCAGCACCTCCCCCCGGAGTACGCGAGCCGCCTCTTCGCGGCCCAGGACGCCGGCGCCACCGAGGCCCAACTGCGCCACATCACGGCCGAGGCACTCCAGGAGATCTACTTCAAGGACAACGGCGCCCGCGCCACGTCCCTCCTCGTGGAGTTCACCGACATCGACTACGTCGACTTCGCCTTCTGACGAAGCCCCACGCGCCTCTCTCCGCCCCTGAAAAACCAGGAGGGCCCCGGGATATACCCGGGGCCCTCCAAGGCGCCTGAGGGGCCCTCAGGCGCCCCCAACGACACCACTACCCCACGGCGTGCAACGTCCTCCGCCGCTTCGACTCCGCAGCCTTCTTCGCCGCCGCCTGAGCCGCCCTCTTCTTGCGCTGCTCCGCGAGCTGGTCCTGATAGGCCGCCACGGCCTCGTGATAGCTGGCCACGTACCCGCGCGCGTCCAGTCGCTCCTCCGGCGGCATCTCGTTCACGGCCGCCACCGCGTCCTCGAACGAGTTGTAACCCGCCAGCATCGGATTGATCTGGTAGACCCCGTTCCTGACCTTCCGCACCAGTCTCGCGAGCTCCAGGCTCCGAAGCGCGGCGTTCACGCTGGGCCTGCTCAGCTCCAGGAGCCCGCCGATGGTGGCCTGATCGATGAGGATCCGGCCCCCGGGCTCGCTCAGCGAACGCAGCTTCAGCAGCACGCGGTACGCCGCAGGCGGAAGGTCGAGGTCGGAGAGAAGCCCGTCGGCGTTGACCGCAGCGAATCGCAAGGTGCTCACTGAGCTGTCCCTTCTTCCTTGCGCTGCACCCGGCTCAGCCGACGTGCAGCGCGCTCTTTGGACCGTTCGGCCCGCAGTTCCTCGATTGCCTGCCGCATGTGGTCCAGCGACGGGAACCGCACCAGGTCGGGCAGGCTCGTATCGCTGCGAATCTGCGAGATGGTGCTGTGCTGCTCCACCTTCACGAACTCACCCGCCGTCTCCGTACCCGGGATGAACTCAGCCACCCGGTAACTGTAGGGCGGGTTGAACTGGTACACACCCCGCCGCACCTTGAAGACGATCCCATGAGACATGACGGTGTGCAGCGCCTCCGACGTCTTTGTCCGACTGACGTCAAGGATCGTAGCCATCTCCTCCTGGGTAAGTGGAATCCGCCCCCCCGCCCGCTGGCAAGCAATGAGCAGCAGGATCAGCCTCAACGGCAGCGCTTCACGGAAGTACTGCGCGATGACCAGGAAGAACTCCAGGCTGTCCATCGAAAACGCATTTGGCTGACTCTGCGTCCCGTAGAACTCCAGCGGCTTGCGCTCGCCGTCCAGCGTGAGCTTCCGGCTCGGATACCGCCTGGCAAGACTGTCCAGGTCCTTGACCGGAGCCAGCGGCTGACTCCACGCCGAAATCGCGTCATCAACGGGGAGATCAGGACGCGGCGCGCGCGACGGACTCGGCCGGCGGCGCTGTGGCTCTGATGACACGAGGATGCTCTCCACTTCGTTGATCTGCAGAGAGAGTATGTCAACAAGGGTGACACTAATGTCACGCTCGTTGACGTTCGGCGTGTCTTGTGTCCCCTCAGGAGGGACACATCTCGGCCATGGCCCTCGGCAACCCCCCTCCGGCCGCCCCCACCCAACGCAGCCGCCCTTCCACCCGGTTAACAGACACATCTCCGGAAGAACGTCAGCCATCCTGACGTTTTAGCCCAAAAAACGTCAGCCGCACTGACGTTTTGCTGTCGTTCTGTCCCCCTACCAGCGACACATCCCCCGAGTTATGTCCCTCCTGAGGGGACATAACTTTCCCCCCGTACCCCCTCTGACCTGCGCAAACACATCTCCGTACCTTCTATAGGCCGTCCCCTACCGCGCTGCGCGCACTGAACGCCGTCCCCAAGCGCATGTCCACCCACTTTCCTGACGCCCCATCAACTTCTACCCCCTTCGACCAAGGCCGGACAGTCTGTCCATAACCACGCTGGATCTGACTCATTCCTATCTCTATCCCCGCATCACTTTGAATCACACCCACCCAAAGCATTAACGGCGTTAACACCCATCCACCCCTCCTCAAGACCTCTTCAAGCACCTCTACATTCACCACCACACCCGACCTGACCTGGCCTTTCCTTCCAACCCAACCCTCGCGAAACCAAGCCGGCCTCCCTCCTTGGCGCACAACCCCAAGCCTCACCCCCACCTGCGCGAAGCCCAGAAGTCCTCTGAGCGCAGCAAAAAGGTCCTCTTCTGACACGCAAAACACACCCCAACAAAGGCCAAGCAGCCGTCACCTGAACAAACATCACTCAGGCCCTCACAACGAGCCCTTCAGCGCAAACCCCGAACCAGTCCGAAGCGAAGCGAAGGACCAGGCCCAAAGGACCCGCGGCAGCAAAGCGGTTCTGTCCTACGCCCACAGCGCCTAGGAACCCCCTCAATCTGTTCCGCAGCGCGCAGCGCTGAATATCCCTTCCCCGATGCGCAGAGCGCATCGGCATCCCTTCCCCAGCGCGCAGCACAGGGGAGTGCGCAGCACTCTGGGTCCTTCCTGCTCGGCGCAGCCGAGCACACCGAGCGCAGCGAGGTGCATCGCTTCCTTCGCGCGCAGCGCGAAGAGCCGCTTCCTTCGCGCGCAGCGCGAAGAGCCGCTTCCTTCGCGCGCAGCGCGAAGAGCCGCTTCCTTCG
>NZ_JBVIVP010000039.1:0-41542 GCF_055595445.1 Streptomyces sp. NPDC040432
GCGTTGGCGAGTGCGGGTCTGTCGACGGCCGATGTGGACGCGGTGGAGGCGCACGGTACGGGAACCCGGCTCGGGGACCCGATCGAGGCGCAGGCACTTCTTGCCACCTATGGGCAGGGGCGTGCCGAGGGACAGCCGTTGCTGCTGGGTTCGATCAAGTCGAACATCGGGCACACGCAGGCCGCGGCGGGTGTGGCGGGTGTGATCAAGATGGTGATGGCGATGCGACACGGGGTTCTGCCCAGGTCGCTGCATGTGGACGCGCCGTCCTCGCACATCGATTGGGAGGCCGGCGATGTCAGTCTCCTGACGGATGCGGTGGAGTGGCCGGAGACGGGCCGTCCGCGTCGTGCGGGTATTTCCTCGTTCGGCATCAGCGGCACCAACGCCCACACCATCATCGAACAACCGTCCGTGGTCGAGGTGGAGCCCAAGTCCGAGACGGACAAGCCGCTTTCGCTTCCGGTGACGCCGTGGATTCTGTCGGCGAAGGGCGCGGAGGCGCTCCAGGAGCAGGCGGGCCGGCTCCGGTCGTACGTCCTGTCGACGCCGGACGTGCGTCCGGCCGATGTCGCGTGGTCGCTGACGGCGGGCCGGGCCTCCTTCGAGGACCGCGCCGCCATCGTCGCCACGGACCGTGAAGAACTCCTGTCCGGCCTCGAAGCACTGGCCGAGGGTCGCTCGACGTCGGGGCTCGTAACGGGCTCGCCGGTCGGCGGGAAGCTCGCCTTCCTGTTCACCGGTCAGGGCAGCCAGCGGCTGGGGATGGGGCGTGAGCTGTATGACGCCTACCCGGTGTTCGCAGCCGCGTTGGATGCGGTGTGTGCGGGGATGGATCTCGAACTGCCGCTGAGGGATGTGCTGTTCGGGTCTGATGCGGGTCTGTTGGACGAGACGCGGTTCACGCAGCCGGCGCTGTTCGCGGTCGAGGTGGCGCTGTTCCGGCTCCTCGAATCGTGGGGCGTGAAGCCGGACGTCCTGTCCGGGCACTCGATCGGCGAGATCGCCGCCGCGCACGTCGCGGGCGTGTTCTCCCTGGAGGACGCGTGCACGCTCGTCGCAGCGCGTGGCCGGTTGATGCAGGCGCTGCCCGCGGGCGGCGTGATGATCGCCGTTCAGGCGTCGGAGGATGAGGTCCTGCCGCTGCTGACCGAGCGGGTGAGCATTGCGGCGGTCAACGGTCCGCAGTCGGTGGTGATTGCCGGTGACGAGGACGCGGCGGCTGCGGTCGTGGCGGCCCTCCCGGACCGCAAGAGCAAGCAACTTACGGTGAGCCACGCGTTCCACTCGCCGCACATGGACGGCATGCTCGACGAGTTCCGCCGGGTGGTGGAGGGGCTGTCGTTCGCCGCCCCGAGCATTCCGGTCGTCTCGAACCTGACCGGCGCCCTGGTCACCGACGGTGAGATGGGTACGGCGGAGTTCTGGGTCCGGCACGTCCGCGAGGCCGTCCGCTTCCTCGACGGCATGCGGGCCCTGGAGGCCGCCGGGGTGACGACGTACGTCGAACTCGGCCCCGACGGGATCCTGTCCGCACTCGGACAGGAATGCCTCACCGGCGAGGCCGACGCCGTCCTCGTTCCCGCTCTGCGGGCGACGCGCCGTGAGGCGGAGACGCTCGTCACCGCCATCGCTCGGGCACACGTGCGTGGTGTCGAGGTGGCCTGGTCGAAGTTCTACGCCGGTACGGATGCCCGGAGCGTGGAGCTGCCGACGTACGCGTTCCAGCGACAGCGCTACTGGCTGGAGATGCCGTCGGCGTCCCGCAGGGGCGCAGCCGATGACGTGGACTCCCGCTTCTGGGACGCGGTGGAGCGCGAGGACATGGACTCGCTCGCCGCCGCACTGGACCTGGACCTGGACGACGAGAACGCCTGGGGCACGGTCCTGCCGGCTCTGCCCGCCCTGTCGGCTTGGCGCCGCGGGCTGCGGACCCGTTCCGAGGTGGACGCCTGGCGCTACCGGGTGTCGTGGAAGCCGCTGGCGGACTCCGCAACCGGCGCCGGCCTGTCGGGCGTGTGGCTGCTCCTGGTCCCCGGCGTGGGCATGGACGACTCCGCTGTGGCAGGCGCACTGGCAGGGCGTGGCGCCGAGGTGCGTCGGGTCGTGGTCGAGGCCGGTGCGGACCGGACTGCGCTGGCCGGACAGCTTGCGGAGGCCGCCGAGGCCGTCGGTTCGGTGGGTGGCGTGCTGTCGCTCCTCGCCCTGGACGATGCCACCGGGGTGATCTCCACTGCGGCCCTCGTCCAGGCGCTCGGTGATGCCGGGGTGGAGGCGCCGCTGTGGTGCCTGACCCGGGGCGCGGTGAGTGTGGGTCGTTCGGATCGACTCGTGTCGCCGGTTCAGGCGCAGGTGTGGGGTCTGGGTCGGGTCGCGGCCCTGGAGGCGCCCGAGCGTTGGGGTGGTCTGGTCGATCTTCCCGAGGTGTGGGACGAGCGGGCCATGGCCCGTCTGGTGGGTGTCCTGGCTGGTGGCGCCACCGGTGAGGATCAGGTCGCGGTTCGTTCCTCCGGTGTGTTCGGGCGTCGTCTGGTCCGTGCCGCCGCCGTTCAGGGCGACCCCTCCTGGGTTCCGTCCGGGACGGTTTTGGTGACCGGTGGTACGGGTGCTCTGGGTGGCCGGGTCGCTCGGTGGCTGGCCGACGCGGGTGCGGAGCGCCTGGTGCTGACCAGCCGGCGGGGTGCGGATGCCCCGGGTGCCGGTGAGCTGGTGGCGGAGCTGTCGGCGTTGGGTGTGGAGGTTTCGGTGGTGGCGTGTGATGCCGCCGACCGGGACGCGCTGCGTGCCCTCCTCGCGGCGGAGGCGGAGACGCTGACCGCGGTGATCCACACCGCGGGGATCCTGGACGATGGCGTTCTGGACGCGTTGACGCCGGAGCGGTTCGAGAGCGTACTGCGGGCCAAGGCCACGTCCGCGCTCAACCTGCACGAGTTGACCGTCGAGCTCGGTATCGAACTCTCGGCGTTCGTCCTGTTCTCCTCGATGAGCGGTATGACCGGCTCCGCCGGGCAGGGCAACTATGCCGCTGCCAACGCGTACTTGGATGCCCTGGCCGAGCAGCGGCGTGCCGCCGGCCTGGCTGCGACTTCCCTGGCCTGGGGTCCCTGGGCGGAGGGCGGTATGGCGGCGGATGACGCGATGGACGCCCGGATGCGGCGGGAGGGTCTGCCGCCGATGGCGCCGGAGACGGCCATGGCCGTGCTGCGACAGAGCGTGTCCGGTTCGACCGACGCGGCTCTGCTGGTCGCGGACGTGGACTGGGACCGCTTCGGGCCGGCGTTCACCATCGTGCGTCCCAGCGCCCTCTTCGCCGAACTGGTGGAGACCCGTGCCGGCGGCTCCACCGCCGACCGGTCCGGGGCGGCCGGTTCACCGGTCGATCGGCTGGCCGGTCTTGGTGCGGTGGAGCTGGAGCGTGAGTTGCTCGGGCTGGTCCGTACGCAAGTAGCGGCAGTCCTGGGACACGACGGTTCGGAGGCGGTGGGTGCGGAGCGGGCCTTCAAGGAACTGGGCTTCGACTCGCTGACCGCTGTCGAACTGCGCAACCGTCTGGGTGCGGCGACGGGCGTGACGCTCCCCGCGACACTGATCTTCGACTATCCGACGGCTTCGGCCCTGACCCGGTTCCTGCGGGACGAACTCCTCGGTTCTCAGGTGGACATCGCGGGTCCCGTGGCTGTCGTGGGCAAGGTTGTCGACGATGATCCGATCGCGATCGTGGCGATGAGTTGCCGTTTCCCGGGTGGGGTGCGTACTCCGGAGGATCTTTGGCGGTTGTTGTCGAGTGGTGGTGACGCCATCGGTGAGTTCCCCGTCGACCGTGGTTGGGATCTGGATCGTCTTTACAGTGCGGATCCTGATCAGCAGGGGACGTTCTATGCCCGTGAGGGCGGGTTCCTGTATGACGCTGCGGAGTTCGATGCGGACTTCTTCGGTATTTCGCCGCGTGAGGCTCTTGCGATGGATCCGCAACAGCGCCTGCTGCTGGAAACCTCGTGGGAGGCGTTCGAGCGGGCCGGTATCGACCCGGCCGCGGTGCGTGGAACCCAGGCGGGTGTCTTCGTCGGCACCAACGGCCAGGACTACGGATCCATGCTGCAATCCGTGCCGGACGGCATCGAGGGTTTCCTCGGTACCGGCAACGCGGCGAGTGTCGTGTCGGGGCGTCTTTCGTATGCGTTCGGGCTTGAGGGTCCGGCGGTGACGGTGGATACCGCGTGCTCGGCTTCGTTGGTGGCGTTGCACTGGGCGGTGCAGGCGCTGCGCAATGGTGAGTGCTCGCTCGCCCTGGCCGGTGGTGTGACGGTGATGTCGTCGCCGGGTGCGTACATCGATTTCAGCCGTCAGCGTGGCCTTGCGGCCGATGGTCGGATCAAGGCGTTCGCGGCGGGTGCGGATGGTACGGGTTGGGGTGAGGGTGTCGGCATGCTGCTCGTGGAGCGGCTGTCGGACGCGCGCCGCAACGGGCACCCCGTCCTCGCGGTGGTGCGTGGTTCGGCGATCAATCAGGACGGTGCGAGCAATGGTCTGACCGCGCCGAACGGGCCGTCGCAGCAGCGGGTGATCCGTGCGGCGTTGGCCGGTGCCGGCCTGTCGGCCGCCGACGTGGACGCCGTCGAGGCGCACGGTACGGGCACGACGCTGGGGGACCCGATCGAGGCGCAGGCGCTTCTTGCCACGTATGGCCAGGAGCGGGCCGAGGGGCAGCCGTTGTTGCTCGGGTCGATCAAGTCGAACATCGGGCACACGCAGGCCGCGGCCGGTGTGGCGGGTGTGATGAAGATGGTTCTGGCGATGCAGCACGGGGTGTTGCCGCAGACGCTGCATGTGGATGAGCCGACCCCGCACGTCGACTGGACCGCGGGTGAGGTGCGGTTGCTGACGGAGCGGCGGGAGTGGCCGGAGACCGGTCGTCCGCGGCGGGCGGGTATTTCCTCGTTCGGTTTCAGCGGGACCAACGCCCACACGATCATCGAGCAGGCGCCGGACGTCCAGGGTGAGGCCGAGGCATCGCCTCTGCCGCAGGGCCGTTCGGGGGGCCTGCCGTGGGTTCTGTCGGCGAAGAGCGACGCGGCTCTGCGCGTGCAGGCCGAGCGGCTGGCGGCGTGGATCGCGTCCGACGAACACCTCGAACCCGTCGATGTGGCCTACTCCTTGGCCACGTCAAGGTCGACGCTCGAACACCGGGCCGTCGTCGTGGCGCAGGAGCGGGAAGAGTTCCAGGCAGCGCTGAAGGCCCTCGCGGCCGGTGCGCAGTCGGCGGGATCGGTGCGTGGAACGGCCACCGGTGGTGGCGATGTGGCCTTCCTGTTCACGGGGCAGGGGAGTCAGCGGTTGGGGATGGGGCGGGAGCTGTATGACGCCCACCCGGTGTTCGCGGACGCGTTGGACGCCGTCTGCGCCCGCATGGACGGACTCCTCGAACTGCCTTTGAAGGAGGTGCTGTTCGGGTCGGATGCCGCACTGCTGGACGAGACGCGGTTCACCCAGCCGGCGTTGTTCGCGATCGAGGTCGCGCTGTTCCGTCTCCTCGAATCGTGGGGTGTGCGGCCGGGCTACCTGTCCGGGCATTCGATCGGTGAGATCTCCGCCGCGCACGCGGCGGGTGTTCTGTCGTTGGACGACGCCTGCGTGCTCGTGGCGGCTCGCGGCCGGTTGATGCAGGCGCTGCCGGCCGGTGGCGTGATGATCGCCGTTCAGGCGTCGGAGGACGAGGTCCTGCCGCTGCTGACCGAGCGGGTGAGCATCGCTGCGGTCAACGGTCCGCAGTCGGTCGTGATCGCGGGTGACGAGGACGCGGCGGCTGCGGTCGTGGCGGCCCTCCCGGACCGGAAGACCAAGCGGCTCACGGTGAGCCACGCGTTCCACTCGCCGCACATGGACGGCATGCTCGCCGACTTCCGCAAGGTGGTCGACGGCCTGACCTTCACCCCGCCGAGCATCCCGGTCGTCTCGAACCTGACGGGCGCCCTGGTCACCGACGGTGCGATGGGTTCGGCCGACTTCTGGGTCCGGCACGTCCGTGAAGCCGTTCGCTTCCTCGACGGTATCCGCGCCCTGGAAGCCGCCGGCGTGACCACCTACGTCGAACTCGGCCCCGACGGCGTCCTCTCCGCCCTCGCCCAGGAATGCGTCACCGCCGGGTCCACGGCCACGTTCGTGCCCGCGCTCCGCAAGGCCCGCGCCGATGCCGAGGCGATCCTCGCGGCTCTGGCGCGCGCTCACGCCCACGGTGTCTCCGTGGACTGGTCGGCGTACTTCTCCGGTACGGGTGCCCGACGCGTCGACCTGCCGACGTACGCCTTCCAGCGCAAGCGGTACTGGCTGGAGGAGGCTCCCCGCCCCGCGGCGGACGGGCCCGGCGTCGCCGGTGGTGGTGTGGTCGACGCCCCGTTCTGGGAGGCCGTCGAGAACGATGACCTCGCCGCCCTCACGGCGGCCCTGGACATCGACGCCGACCAGCCGCTGAGCGCCCTGCTGCCGGCCCTGTCCGCCTGGCGGCGGCAGCGCGCGGAGCGGTCCGTCGTCGACACGTGGCGGTACGGGGTCATCTGGAAGGCCCTGGCCGCTCCGGACACCGCCGCCCGGCCCGCCGGAACGTGGCTGGTCGTCACCGCGGCGACCGGCGACGGGGCCGGGCTCCCCGGGATCGCGGACGCCCTGCGGGCGCGGGGCGTGGACGTTCGGGACGTCGCCCTCGACCCCGCGGACACGGGCCGGGCCGCCGCCGCCGACCGGCTGCGTTCGGCGCTGGCGGGGAACCGGGCCGACGGTGTGGTGTCGCTGCTGGCACTCGCCGAAGCCCCCCACGCGACGCACACTGCGGCGTCGGCGGGCCTGCTGCTGACCGGAACCCTGGTACAGGCTCTCGGTGACGCCGACATCGACGCGCCGCTGTGGTGCGTGACCTCCGGTGCCGTGGCCACCGGCCCCGTCGACCGGGTGCGCAGCGCCGCCCAGGCGCAGGTCTGGGGGCTCGGCCGGGTCGTCGCCCTCGAACACCCCGAGCGTTGGGGTGGTCTGGTGGACCTGCCGGTCGGCGTGGACGGGCGGACGCTCGACCGGCTGCTGTCCGTACTGGGCGGGGCTGCCGGGCGGACCCACGAGGACCAGATCGCGGTACGGTCCGCGGGTCTCCTCGTGCGCCGCATCGAGCACGCCGCGTCGCCGGACACCGCGGCGCCGGCGGGCGCTTCGACCGCCGCCCCCTCGCCCGCCACCGCGGCGCGGGCTCCGTGGCGGACCCGCGGGACCGTCCTGGTCACCGGCGGTACGGGTGCGCTCGGTGCGCACGTCGCCCGCTGGCTCGCCGCGCACGGCGCCGAGCACCTGGTGCTCGTCGGGCGGCGCGGACCGCAGGCGCCCGGCGCCGGGGCGCTCGTCGCGGAACTCGCCGAACTGGGTGCCCGCGCCACGGCCGTCGCATGCGACGTGACCGACCGGCGGTCCGTGGCCGAGCTCCTCACCACGCTGCGGGACGACACCTCGACGCCGGCTCTCAGCGCCGTCTTCCACACGGCAGGCGTCGGTCAGCTGACGCCGCTCGCCACGACGGCGCCGGACGAGGTCGCCGCGGTCCTCGCCGCCAAGGTGTCGGGGGCCGAGCACCTCGACGAGCTGCTCGGCGACACGGAGCTGGACGCCTTCGTGCTCTTCTCCTCCATCGCCGGTGTGTGGGGCAGCGGCGGGCAGGGCGCCTACGCGGCGGCCAACGCCCACCTCGACGCCCTGGCGCAGCGGCGCCGCGACCGCGGGCTGACGGCCACGGCCGTCGCCTGGGGACCGTGGGGCGAGGGCGGGCTGGTCGCCGACGACGAGGCGGCCGGGCAACTCCGGCGTCGCGGCCTGCCGGTGATGGCCCCCGCCCGGTCCGTCGCCGCGCTCCAGCAGGCGCTGGACGCGGACGACACGACCGTGACGGTCGCCGACGTCGACTGGGACCTGTTCGTCCCGGCCTTCACGGCCGCCCGGCCGCGGCCGCTCATCGCCGACCTTCCCGAGGTGCGCCGGGTACGCGATGCCGAGGAGCACGCCGGTGGTGGCGACGACGGCACCGCGGCCGCCGTCGACGGGTTGGCGGCCGAACTGCGGGGCGCGAGCCCGGACGAGGCCGAACGGATCCTGCTCACCCTGGTCCGTACGCACGTCGCGGCGGTCCTCGGGCACGACGGGGCCGGCACGGTCGAGGCGGGACGCGCCTTCAAGGAGCTGGGCTTCGACTCCCTGACCGCCGTCGAACTGCGGACCCGCCTCGGGGCGGCGACCGGACTGCGACTGCCCGCCGCCCTCGTCTTCGACCACCCGACGCCCGCCGCCCTGGCCGCGCACATCCACGCGGAACTCCTCGGCGGGGACACGGAGCCCGTCCTCCCGGCGCTCGCCGAGATCGACAAGTTGGAGTTCGCCCTCTCCTCGGTACCCGAGGAGGACGCAGGCGAACGGGCCCGCGTCACGGCACGGCTCGAAGCGCTCCTGGCGAACTGGAACAGGACGGAACGGGCCGCGCTCGCACAGGAGGACGAGGAAACGGTCATCGAATCGGCATCCGCCGAGGACCTCTTCGACATCATCAACAACGAATTCGGAAAAGCCTGACCTTGATGCCCGATCCGATGCCCCCATCGAACCCGTCGAATCCGTCGAATCCGTCGAATATGCCGAACCTGCCGTATTCGACGGGCTGTGGAATCGACGCGTTCGTTGAATTCTCAGCCGCAGTCCGCATGCAATCCGCATTTCTCCAGGAGGTGACGTTCCAGTGGCCGGCGTGAACGAAGAAAAGCTTCTCGAAAACCTGAAGTGGATGACCACGGAGCTGCGGCGGGCCCGCCGCCGTCTCCAGGAGGTCGAGCAGGACGCCCACGAACCCCTCGCGATCGTCGCGATGAGCTGCCGCTTTCCCGGCGGGGTGCGGTCGCCCGAGGACCTGTGGCGGTTGGTGTCCGAAGGCGGCGACGCCATCACCGGGTTCCCCGAGGACCGCGGCTGGGACATCACCTCCCTCGCCGACCCGGACCCCGACCGCAAGGGCACCTTCTACAACACCGGCGGTGGCTTCCTCGCCGACGCCACCGCGTTCGACCCCGGATTCTTCGGCATATCGCCGCGCGAGGCCCTCGCCATGGACCCGCAGCAACGCCAGATCCTGGAAACCTCCTGGGAGGTCTTCGAACGCGCCGGGATCGACCCCGCGTCCGTACGCGGCAGCCGCACGGGTGTCTACATCGGCGCGGGCGCCATGGGATACGGGGCCGACCTCAAAGAGGTCCCCGAGGGCTTGGAGGGGCTGCTGCTGACGGGGGGCGCGACGAGCGTGCTGTCGGGCCGCGTCAGCTACGTCCTGGGCCTGGAGGGCCCCGCCGCCACCATCGACACGGCCTGCTCGTCGTCGCTCGTGGCCCTGCACCTGGCCGGTCAGGCCCTGCGCCAGCGCGAGTGCTCGCTCGCCCTCGTCGGCGGCGTGTGCGTGATGCCCACCCCCGACGTGTTCGTCGAGTTCAGCCGCCAGCGCGGTCTCGCCGCCGACGGCCGCTGCAAGTCCTTCGCAGCCGCCGCCGACGGCACCGGCTGGTCCGAAGGCGTCGGCGTACTCCTCGTCGAACGACTGTCGGACGCCCGCCGCAACGGCCATCCCGTCCTCGCCGTGGTCCGCGGTTCCGCCGTCAACCAGGACGGCGCCAGCAACGGGCTCACCGCCCCCAACGGCCCCGCCCAGCAGCGCGTCATCCGCCAGGCCCTGGAGAACGCCCGGCTCTCCGCCGCCGAGATCGACACCGTCGAGGCGCACGGCACGGGCACCCGTCTCGGCGACCCCATCGAGGCGCAGGCGCTCCTCGCCACGTACGGGCAGGACCGCCCGGCCGGCCGGCCGCTGCGCCTGGGTTCCCTGAAGTCGAACCTCGGACACACCCAGGCCGCGGCCGGTGTCGCCGGCATCATCAAGACGGTCATGGCGATCCGCCACGGCGTCCTGCCGCAGACCCTCCATGTCGACGAGCCGACCCCCGACGTCGACTGGACGGCCGGAGCGGTGTCGCTGCTCACCGAACCGATGGCCTGGCCCGAGACCGGCGCACCCCGCCGCGCGGCCGTTTCCGCGTTCGGCGTGAGCGGCACCAACGCCCACACCATCATCGAGGAAGCCCCCCAGGAGGAGCCGGCGCAGGCCGACGCCCCGGCCGGCGCGGAGCCCGCCACCGGTCCGGTACGGCCGGCGCTCCTGACCTGGACCCTGTCCGGCCGCAGCATCACCGCGCTGCGCGCCCAGGCCGCACGACTGATCGCCGCCCGCGCCGGCGGGGCCGCCGACGTCCCGGCGCTCGACGTCGGGCATTCGCTCGCGACCACCCGCGCCGCGTTGGAGCACCGCGCGGTCCTCCTCGCCCGTACGGACGCCGGTCTCGACACGGTACTGGCGGCGCTCGCCGCGGGCGAGACGGCGCAGGGCCTGATCACGGGCACCGCCACCGAGGGCCGGACCGCGTTCCTGTTCACCGGGCAGGGCAGCCAGCGTCTCGGCATGGGTCGCGAACTGTACGAAACCTTCCCGGTGTTCGCCGCCGCCCTGGACGACGTCTGCGGCCACATGGACGCCTACCTCGAACATCCCCTGAAGGACGTGCTGTTCGCCGCCGACGCGGAACTCCTGAACCGCACGGAGTACACGCAGCCCGCACTGTTCGCCGTGGAAGCGGCCCTGTTCCGGCTCGTGGAGAGCTGGGGCCTGCGCCCGGACTACCTCTGCGGTCACTCCATCGGTGAGATCTCCGCCGCGCACGCCGCGGGGGTCCTCCCGCTCGACGACGCCTGCCGGCTCGTCGCCGCACGGGCACGGCTGATGCAGGAGATGCCCGGCGGCGCCATGATCGCCGTCCAGGCGACACCGGACGAGGTCCTGCCGCTGCTGACGGACCGGGTCGACATCGCCGCCGTCAACGGACCGCGGTCGGTCGTCATCGCCGGACACGAGGACGCCGCCGCCCGCATCGAGGCCGACTTCCGGGCGCGGGGCCGCAAGACCAAGCGGCTCGCGGTCAGCCACGCCTCCCACTCGCCGCTCATGGACGGCATGCTCGACGCCTTCCGTCAGGTCGCGGAAGGACTCACGTACGCCGCCCCGCGCATCCCCGTCGTCTCCAACCTGACCGGCGCCCTCGTCTCCGACGAGATGGCCTCGGCACAGTTCTGGGTCCGCCACGTCCGCGAAGCGGTCCGGTTCGTCGACGGTGTCCGCGCCCTGGAAGCCGCCGGCGTGACGACCTACGTGGAGATCGGCCCCGACGGCGTCCTGTCCGCCCTCGCCCAGGACTGCGTCACCGGCGACGGAGCCGTTTTCCTCCCCACGCTGCGCGGTGGCCGGCCCGAGCCCGAGACGGCCCTGTCCGCGCTCGCCGGCGCCCACGCGCACGGCGCCGCCGTCGACTGGACGGCGTACTACGCGGGCACCGGCGCCCGCCGCGTCGACCTCCCCACCTACGCCTTCCAGCACGAACGGTATTGGCTGGAGCCCGCCACCGGCACGGCCGGCGACGTCGCCGTCGCCGGACTCGACCCCGCGGCGCACCCGCTGCTCGGCGCCGCCGTCACCCTGGCCGGCTCCGACCGGGTGCTGTGCACCGGCCGGCTCTCGGCCCGCACCCACCCCTGGCTCACCGGGCACACCGTGGCCGGTACGGCGGTGCTGCCGGGTGCGGCGTTCGTCGAACTCGCCGTACGCGCCGGTGACCTGGCCGGCTGCGGAACCGTCCGGGAACTCGTGCTCGACGCGCCGCTCGCGCTGCCCGCCGACGGCGGCGTCCGTATCCAGGTCCTCGTCGACACTCCCGACGAGGACGGCCATCGCGCCTTCACCGTGTCCTCCCGCCCGGACGACGAGGCCGGAGCGACGGTCGGCGACAGCGGCTGGACCGGCCACGCCCGGGGCGTCCTCACCCCCGGGGCCGGTACCGCCCCGGCAGCCGCCCGCGGACCGTGGCCGCCCGCCGGCGCCGAAACCGTCGACACCGATGACCTCTACGCCACCGACGGGCGTCACGGCGCCCACGCCCCCGCACGCGGCCCGGTGTTCCGGGCCGTGGAGGCCGCCTGGCACCTCGACGGCGAGTGGTTCGCACAGGTACGCCTCCCCGAAGACGCCCCGCAGGGGGCCGGGTTCGGCCTGCACCCCGTCCTCCTGGACGCCGCCGCGCACGCCGCGGTGGCCCTGACCGGTGCCGCGACAGGCGACGGATCCGACGGCGTCGGCGTCGGACCGGGAAGCACCTGGTCCGACGTGACCCTGCACGCCGTCGGCGCGGGCGCCCTGCGCGTACGCGTCCGGCCGGCCGGCGACGGGACGTACGCCCTCGACCTCGCCGACGACCTCGGCGACCCGGTGGCCACCATCGGCCGGCTCGCGCCGAACCCCTTCACCGCCGCGACCACCGACACCGGTGGCACGGCCCCCGGCCCGGCCGTCGTCCGCGACGCGCTGTTCCAACTCGACTGGACGCCGCTGCCCGCTCCCGCCGCCCCGACCGCGGCCGAACCCGCAGGCCGCTGGGCGGTCCTCGGCACCACCGGCACCGGACCGGCCCCCGGCTACGCCGACCTCGCGGAGCTCGCCGACGCGATCGACGCGGGCACGCCCGTACCGGCGTACGTCCTGGCTCCCTTCCACCGACAGGCCGACGGCTCCACGCCGGAAACCCTGCACCTGGCCGCGCACCGGGCCCTCGGCCTGGCCCGTGACTGGCTGGCGGACGACCGGTTCGAGACGTCCCGCCTGGTCGTCGTGACCGCCGGCGCGGTCGCCGGGCCCGGCGAAGGCGTCGCAGACCTGCCGCACGCCGCCATCCGCGGACTGCTGCGGTCCGCGGAGACGGAGAACCCCGGCCGATTCGTCCTCGCCGACGTCACCGACCTCGCCGACCTCACCGAGCCGGCCGGCGCGGCCCTGCTCGCCGCCGCCCTCGACTCCGGCGAGCCGGAGCTGCTGCTCCGCGACGAGACCGTCCACGTGCCGCGCCTGCGCCGCACCCCGCCCCCCGCCCCTGCGGGCCCTGCGGACGGCGTCCGCATCGACCCGAACGGCACCGCCCTGATCACCGGCGGCACCGGCAGCCTCGCCGGGATCGTCGCCCGCCACCTGGCCGCCGCCCACGGCGTACGCCACCTGCTGCTGCTCAGCCGGCGCGGCGCCGACGCCCCCGGAGCCGCCGAACGCACCGCCGAACTCGCCGCGTTGGGCGCCGAGGTCACCTGGGCCGCCTGCGACGCCGCCGACCGCGACGCCCTCGCCGCCGTCCTGGCGGAGATCCCCACCGAACACCCCCTCACCACGGTGGTCCACACGGCGGGCGTACTTGAGGACGGCGTCATCGCCTCCCTCACCCCCGAACGCCTGGACGCCGTCCTGCGGCCGAAGGCCGTCGCCGCACTCCACCTCCACGAACTGACCCGTGACCTGCCCGTCACGGCGTTCGTCCTCTACTCGGCCATCGCCGGCACGCTCGGCGCCGCGGGCCAGGCCAACTACGCCTGCGCCAACGTCCACCTGGACGCTCTCGCCGAACACCGCCACCACCAGGGCCTGCCCGCCACCTCCCTCGCCTGGGGCCTGTGGGCCGAACCCGGCGGCATGATCGGCGGACTCGACGAGACCCAGCTGCGCCGCATGGAGCAGCACGGCATGGGAGCCCTCTCCGCCGCCGACGGCATGACCCTCCTCGACGCGGCACTGGCCTCCGGCCGCCCCGTCCTCGTCCCCGCCCGACTGAACCCGGCCGCCCTGCGCGCCTCCGCCGCACCCGGCCCCGTGGCCCCCGTGTTCCGGGACCTCCTGGGCCCGGCGGGACGCCGCACCGCGCACACCCGCGACGACGCCGGCACCTCGCTCACCGCACGACTGACCGGCCTCACCCGCCCCGAACAGGACCGGGCCCTGCTGGAACTCGTACGGGCACAGGTCGCCTCCGTACTCGGCCACGCCTCGGCCGAACGCATCGAACCCGCCAAAGCGTTCAAGGACCTCGGCTTCGACTCGCTGACCGCAGTCGAACTGCGCAACGGCCTCGGCGCCGCCACCGGACTGCGCCTGGCCACCACCCTCGTCTTCGACCACCCGTCGCCCACCGCGCTCGCACGACACCTCCTCGTCGAACTGCTCGGCGAGGAAGCGGACACCGGTGAGCGGGACGGACACCCGGCCCAAGGTCACGGGCGGGCCGCCGACGCCGACGACCCCATCGCGATCGTCGCCATGAGCTGCCGGTACCCGGGCGGGGTCGGCAACCCCGAGGACCTGTGGCGGCTCGTCGAGACCGGCGGCGACGCCATCGCCGGCCTCCCCGGAAACCGGGGTTGGGACACCGCCGAGCTGTACGCCGGCCAGGACCGTCAGGACGGCCGGACCGGTCGGGGGCGGGCCTTCGAGGGCGGATTCCTGTACGAAGCCGACTCGTTCGACGCCGACTTCTTCGGGATCTCCCCGCGCGAGGCCCTCGCCATGGACCCGCAGCAGCGCCTGCTCCTGGAAGCATCCTGGGAGGCGGTCGAACGGGCGGGCATCGACCCGTCGTCGCTGCGCGGCACCCGCGCCGGCGTGTTCGTCGGCGCCGCCTACACCGGCTACGACGCCCAACTGGAAGGCTCCGCCGACGAGGACGCCGTCCTCGGCCACGTGATGACCGGCAACGCGGGCAGTGTCATGTCCGGCCGCGTCTCGTACGTCCTGGGCCTGGAGGGCCCGGCCGTCACCGTCGACACGGCCTGCTCGTCGTCGCTGGTCGCCCTGCACTGGGCGATCCAGGCCCTGCGCGCCGGCGAATGCACCCTCGCCCTCGCGGGCGGTGTCACCGTCATGTCGACGCCGGGCACCTTCACCGAGTTCAGCCACCAGGGCGGACTCTCGCCCGACGGCCGCTGCAAGGCCTTCGCCGCGGCAGCCGACGGTACGGGCTGGGGTGAGGGTGTCGGAATGCTGCTCGTGGAGCGGCTGTCGGACGCCCGCCGCAACGGCCACCCCGTCCTCGCGGTGGTCCGTGGTTCCGCCGTCAACCAGGACGGTGCGAGCAACGGCCTCACCGCCCCGAACGGGCCCTCGCAGCAGCGGGTCATCCGTGCCGCCCTCGCCAACGCGGGCCTGTCGGCCGCAGACGTCGACGCCGTCGAGGCCCATGGCACGGGCACCCGCCTCGGCGACCCGATCGAGGCCCAGGCGCTGCTCGCCACGTACGGCCAGGACCGGCCCGACGGACAGCCCCTGCTGCTCGGCACCGTCAAGTCGAACATCGGCCACACCCAGGCCGCCGCGGGCGTGGCGGGCGTCATCAAGATGGTCATGGCGATGCGCCACGGGACGCTTCCCCGCACCCTCCACGTCGACGAGCCGACCCCGCACGTCGACTGGACGGCCGGCGACATCTCCCTGCTGACCGAGGCCACGGCCTGGCCGGCGAACCGGAGGCCGCGCCGAGCCGCGGTGTCCTCGTTCGGCATCAGCGGCACCAACGCGCACACGATCATCGAGGAGGCACCGCAGGACACCGACCTTCCCGCACCGACGAACCCGACCACCGGACCGGTGCCCTTCGTCCTGTCGGCCAGGACGCCCCAGGCGCTCCGCGACCAGGCCGCCCGGTTGCTCCCCGTGGCCGAAGCCCGCACCGCTGACGGGTCCGGCGCCGAGCCCGTCGACCTCGCGTACTCCCTCGCCACCGGCCGCGCAGGCCTGGAACACCGCGCGGTGTTCGCCGCCGGTGACCGCGACGACCTCCTCCGCATGCTCACGGCCCTCGCGGCCGACGACCCCGCCCCGGGGACGGTCCTCGGGACGGTGTCCGGCGGATCATCCGCCTTCCTGTTCACCGGTCAGGGCAGCCAACGCCTCGGCATGGGCCGGGAACTGTACGAGGCGCATCCCGTTTTCGCCGCCGCCCTGGACGCGGTGTGCGAGCGGATCGCCCATGAACTCCCGCTGAAGGAGATCCTGTTCGGGTCGGACGCGGAGTTGCTGGATCGGACGGAGTACACGCAGCCGGCGTTGTTCGCGGTCGAGGTGGCGTTGTTCCGGCTCCTCGAATCGTGGGGTGTGCGGCCGGACTTCGTGTCCGGGCATTCGATCGGTGAGATCGTCGCCGCGCACGTCGCGGGCGTGTTGTCGCTGGACGACGCGTGCACGCTGGTGGCGGCGCGTGGTCGGTTGATGCAGGCGCTGCCGGCGGGTGGCGTGATGATCGCGGTGCAGGCGTCGGAGGCGGAGGTTCTGCCGCTGCTGACGGACCGGGTGAGCATCGCGGCGGTCAACGGTCCGCAGTCGGTGGTCATCGCGGGTGACGAGGACGCGGCGACGGCGGTCGTGGCGGCCTTCCCGGACCGCAAGACCAAGCGGCTCACGGTCAGTCACGCGTTCCACTCGCCGCACATGGACGGCATGCTCGACGACTTCCGCAAGGTGGTCGAGGGCCTGTCGTACGGGGCTCCGCGCATCCCGGTCGTCTCCAACCTGACCGGCGCGCTGATCACCGACGGTGAGATGGGTTCGGCGGAGTTCTGGGTCCGGCACGTCCGCGAAACGGTCCGCTTCCTCGACGGCGTCCGCGCCCTGGAGGCCGCGGGGGTGACGACGTACCTCGAACTCGGGCCCGACGGGATCCTCTCCGCCCTCGCCCAGGACTGCCTCACCAACCCTGCGGACGCCGCACTCGTGCCCGTCCTGCGCGCCGGCCGCCCCGAGGGCGAAACCGGCACCGTCACGACAGCCCTCGCCCACGCCCACACCCGCGGTGTCGCCCTCGACTGGCGGGCCCACTTCGCCGCCATCGCGCACCACGCGCGGCGCGTCGACCTGCCCACCTACCCCTTCCAGTCCCGGCGCCACTGGCCCGAGCCCACCGCCGCGCACCCCGGTGCGGTGGCGCAGGCCGGGCCCGCCGACGGGAACGGGGCCGACGCCCGGTTCTGGGACGTCATCGAGCAGGCCGACCTGACGGCGCTCGCCGACGAGTTCGACGTCGACGGCGACAGGCCGTTCAGCGCCGTACTGCCCGCCCTCTCCGCCTGGCGGCGGAACCGGCAGGCGCAGGCGGAAGCCGACTCGCTCCTCTACCGCGTCACCTGGCAGCCGTGGACCGGCCAAGGCCGGGACAGGGGTACGCCGACCACCGGCACCTGGCTCGTCGCCGTATCCGCGCCGCAGGCCACGGACCCGTGGGTCCGCACCCTGACCGACCGGCTGAGCGGTCAAGGCGCCACGATCCTGCCGCTCCCGCTCGACATGGCCCACGGTGACCCGACGGTCCTGCGCACCCACCTCGACGAGCGGCTCCGCGAGGCCGCGGCGGACCCCGTCACCGGACCGGTCACCGCAGTCCTGTCGCTCCTGGCACTGGACGAACGACCGCACCCCGAACACCCGGGAGTCCCCGTCGGGCTCGCCCTCACCAACGCCCTGACCTCCGTACTCACGTCGGAGGAGTTCACCTCCACCGCGGAGGCACGCGACAGCGGCTGCGCCGACGCACCCCTGTGGTGCGTCACCCGCGACGCCGTCGCCGCCGCCCCCGGCGACACCCTCGGAGGCGCCACCCAGGCACAGATCTGGGGCCTGGGCCGGGTGTTCGCGCTGGAGCACCCCGAGCGTTGGGGCGGACTCCTCGACCTGCCCGCGGTCTGTGACGAACGCGTACTGACCCGGCTGCCCGCCGCCCTCACCGCCGCCGGCGACGAGGACCAGCTCGCCCTGCGCGCAGCCGGCCCGTTCGTGCGACGCCTCGTACGCGCCGCCGTCCCGGCGGACACGACCGACGGCCGCTGGACCCCGGACGGCACCGTGCTCATCACGGGCGGCACGGGCGCCCTGGGCCGCCATGTGGCCCGACGCCTCGCCGAACGCGGCGCGCGACACCTCGTCCTCGTCAGCCGGGCCGGCGCCGACGCACCCGGCGCAGGCGAGGTCCGCTCGGAACTCGAAGCGCTCGGAGCGGCCGTCACCCTGGCCGCCTGCGACGTCACCGACCGGGACGCCCTGCGGACGCTCGTCGCGGGCCTGGCGGCCGACGGCACTCCCGTACGCGCCGTCGTCCACGCGGCCGGCATCTCGCAGCCGCCCGGTACCGGCACCGACCTGCCCGGCTTCGCCCGGGTCGTCACCGCCAAGACCGCGGGCGCCGTCCACCTCGACGCCCTGTTCGACACGCCTGACTCCCTCGACGCGTTCGTCCTCTTCTCGTCCATCGCCGGCACCTGGGGCAGCGGCGGACAATCGGCGTACGCAGCCGCCAACACCTTCCTCGACGCGCTCGCCGAGCGCCGCGCCACCCGCGGGCTCGCCGCCACCGCGGTCGCCTGGGGGCCCTGGGCGGACGGCGGCATGGCCGCCGAGGGCGACGCCGAGGAACAGCTCACCCGGCGCGGGCTGCCGCCCGTCGCCCCCGCCACCAACCTGACCGCCCTGGAACGCGCCCTGACCGGCGGGGACGCGACTGTCACCGTCGCCGACGTCGACTGGGCACGGTTCGCCCCGGTGTTCGCCGCGGCACGCCCCCGCCCCCTCATCGGCGACCTGCCCGAGGTACGCGACGCACTGCGCGGCGACGCACCCGGCGGAGCGGCCCCCGACTCCGGTGCCACGGCGGCCGACACCGCTGCGGCCCTCCTGCGCACCCTCACGGACCTGTCCGGCGGCGACCGGGAGACGGCCCTCCTCGACCTCGTGCGCGAGCACGCGGCCGCGGCCCTCGGCCACCCCTCCGCGGACGCCGTCGCACCCGACCGGGCCTTCAAGGACCTGGGCTTCGACTCGCTCACCGCGGTCGAACTGCGCACCCGCCTCGGCGTCGCCTGCGGCCTGCGACTGCCCTCCAGCCTGGTCTTCGACCATCCCAACCCGCAGTCCCTCACCCGCCACCTGCTGCACACCCTCTTCCCCGGGGACAACGGCGCCACGGGTGTTCCGTCCGTCACGGACCTGGACAGCGACCCGCAGGACGCGGAACTGCGCCGCACCCTGGCCGGTATCCCCATCGGCCGGATCCGCGAAGCGGGACTCCTGGACACCCTCCTCAGGCTCGCCGCCCCCGACACCACGGCCTCCGGCCCCGGTCCGGAAGCCGCCGACGCCGCAGGGTCCATCGACACGATGGACCTCCAGGACCTCCTCGACCTCGCCCTCGACGGTGGCGGGCCCGACGACGACGGCCCCACCGGCGACACCACCAGCAACAGCAACTTCTGACCTGCCCGAAGTGCGGAGTAACTGATGACCACCCCGAACGAAAAAGTCGTTGAAGCGCTGCGGGCCTCCCTCAAGGAAACCGAACGGCTGCGCCGCCGGAACCAGGAGCTCACCGACGCCTCCCGCGAACCCATCGCGATCGTCGGCATGAGCTGCCGCTTCCCCGGCGGGATCGGATCCCCCGAGGACCTGTGGAAGCTCGTCGAGAGCGGCGGCGACGCCATCTCCGGCTTCCCCACCGACCGCGGCTGGGACATCGAATCGCTGTACGACCCCGACCCCGACCACGCCGGCACCACGTACGCCCGCCACGGCGGATTCCTCCACGAGGCACCCGACTTCGACGCCTCCTTCTTCGGGATCTCCCCGCGCGAGGCCCTCGCCATGGACCCGCAGCAACGCCTGCTGCTGGAAACCTCGTGGGAAGCCTTCGAACGGGCCGGCATCGACCCGGCGACCCTGCGCGGCAGCCGGGCCGGGGTGTTCGTCGGCGCGTCCGCCAACGCCTACGGAGCCGGTTCGGGCGAACTGCCCGACGGCGTCGAGGGGCACCTCCTCACCGGTACCGCCTCCAGCGTGGTCTCCGGCCGCCTCGCCTACGTCTTCGGCCTGGAGGGCCCCGCCGCCACCGTCGACACGGCCTGCTCGTCGTCTTCCGTCGCCCTGCACATGGCCGTCCAGGCACTGCGCCAGGGGGAGTGCTCACTGGCCCTGGCCGCCGGTGTCACCGTCCTCGCCGGCCCGGAGGTCTTCGTCGAGTTCAGCCGCCAGCGCGGACTGTCGCCCGACGGCCGCTGCAAGTCGTTCGCCGAGGCCGCCGACGGCACAGGCTGGTCGGAGGGCGTCGGCGTCCTCCTCGTCGAACGCCTCTCCGACGCCCGCCGCAACGGCCACCGCGTCCTGGCCGTCGTCCGGGGTTCCGCCGTCAACCAGGACGGCGCCTCCAACGGCCTGACCGCACCGAACGGCCCCGCACAGCAGCGCGTCATCCGCCAGGCCCTCGAAAGCGCCCGCCTCACCCCCGGCGACATCGACGCCGTGGAGGCGCACGGCACGGGAACCACCCTGGGCGACCCGATCGAGGCCCAGGCCCTGCTGGCCACCTACGGGCAGGACCGCCCCGCGGACCGACCCCTGTGGCTGGGCTCCCTGAAGTCCAACCTCGGCCACACCCAGAACGTCGCCGGAATCGCCGGTGTCATCAAGATGGTCATGGCGATGCGGCACGGCGTGCTGCCCCGCACCCTCCACGTCGACGAGCCGTCCTCGCACGTCGACTGGTCGGCGGGCGCGGTCGAGCTGCTCACCGAGCAGCAGCCCTGGCCACTGACCGGGCGCCCGTACCGCGTCGGCGTCTCCGCCTTCGGCGTCAGCGGCACCAACGTACACACGATCATCGAGCAGGCCCCCGAGGCCGACCGGACCCCCGAGGCCGATGCCGGAACGCCCGCGCCCGCGGCTGCCCCGGTCGTACCGTGGCTGCTCTCCGCGAAGGGCACCGACGCCCTGCGCGCACAGGCAGGACGGCTGCTCGCGCACGCCGCGGAACACCCCGGGGCGAGCCCCGTGGACATCGCCGGGTCGCTGGCGGTCGGCCGGGCGGTGTTCGAGGACCGCGGCGTGGTGGTCGCCCCCGACCGCGACGGCCTCCTCGCCGGCCTCACGGCATTGGCCGAGGGCCGCTCGACGTCGGGGCTCGTAACGGGCTCGCCGGTCGGCGGGAAGCTCGCCTTCCTGTTCACCGGTCAGGGCAGTCAGCGGCTGGGGATGGGGCGTGAGCTTTACGACGCCCACCCGGTGTTCGCGGACGCCCTGGACGCCGTCTGCGCCCGACTCGACCTCGAACTGCCTTTGAAGGATGTGCTGTTCGGGTCGGATGCCGCTCTGTTGGACGAGACGCGGTTCACGCAGCCGGCGTTGTTCGCGGTCGAGGTGGCGTTGTTCCGGCTCGTGGAGTCGTGGGGTGTGAAGCCGGACTTCCTGTCCGGGCACTCGATCGGTGAGATCGCTGCCGCGCATGTCGCGGGCGTGTTCTCCCTGGAGGACGCGTGCACGCTGGTCGCGGCCCGTGGTCGCCTGATGCAGGCGCTGCCGGCGGGTGGCGTGATGATCGCCGTGCAGGCGTCCGAGGACGAGGTCCTGCCGCTGCTGACGGACCGGGTGAGCATCGCGGCGGTGAACGGTCCGCAGTCGGTGGTGATCGCCGGTGACGAGGATGCCGCTCTCGCGGTGGTCGAGTCTCTCGGTGACCGCAAGAGCAAGCGGCTCACGGTGAGCCACGCGTTCCACTCGCCGCACATGGACGCCATGCTCGACGACTTCCGCCGGGTCGTGGAGGGCCTGGAATTCGGCGCCCCGCGCATTCCGATCGTCTCCAACCTGACCGGCGCCCTGATCACCGACGGTGAGATGGGTACGGCGGAGTTCTGGGTCCGGCACGTCCGCGAAGCCGTCCGCTTCCTCGACGGCATGCGCGCCCTGGAAGCCGCAGGTGCGACGACGTACGTCGAACTCGGCCCCGACGGGATCCTGTCCGCACTCGCGCAGGACTGCCTCAACCCGGAATCCGCCACCCGGGGACCGGTCCTCGCACCCGTCCTGCGCAAGGGCCGCTCCGAGGCCGAGACGCTGGTCACCGCCCTCGCACGGGTCCACGTCCACGGCGCCCGGGTCGACTGGCAGGCCTTCTTCTCCGGCACCGGTGCCGGACGCGTCGACGACCTGCCCACCTACGCCTTCCAGCGGCAGCGCTACTGGATCGAGCCCGGAAGCCCGATCGGTGACCTCGGCGCGGCCGGACTGGACGGCGCCGCGCACCCGCTGCTCGGTGCGACGGTCGCCCTCGCCGACTCCGGGGGCCTCGTCTTCACCGCGATGCTCTCGTCGACCACCCACCCCTGGCTCGTCGACCACGCCGTGATGGGCAGCGTCCTGCTCCCCGGCACCGCCTTCGTCGACCTGGCGATCTGGGCCGGCGACCAGGTCGGCTGCGGAACCGTCGAGGAACTCACCCTCGAAGCACCGCTCGTCCTGCCCGAACGCGGCGGCGTACAACTCCAGATGCACGTGAGCGCGCCCGACGCCGACGGAAGCGGCCGCCGTTCCCTCAGCCTCTCCTCCCGCGCGAAGGACAGCGCACCCGACGAGCCCTGGACGCGGCACGCCGGCGGTGTACTGGCCCCCGCAACCCTCGCCGCCGCCCCGACACCGTTCGCGGCCGGACCGTGGCCCCCCGCGGGTGCCGAGCCCCTTCCCACGGAGAGCCTCTACGCGGACCTCGCCGAGGTCGGCATGGGCTACGGCCCGGTGTTCCGCGGTCTCACCGCTGCCTGGCAGCAGGGCGACAGCGTCTACACCGATGTCGTCCTGCCCGAGGAGACCGCCGGCTCGGCCGGGGACTTCGGCCTGCATCCGGCCCTCCTCGACGCCGCGCTCCACACGCTCGGCCTCGGAGTCCTCGGCGGTACCGACGGCGAAGGCCGTCTCCCGTTCGCGTGGAGCGGTGTCACCCTCCATGCCGCCGGCGCCGACGCGCTGCGCGTGCGCCTCACCCCGACGGGGAAGGGCGGCGGCATCCGACTGGAGATCGCGGACTCGACGGGCGCGCCCGTCGCGACCGTCGACTCGCTCGTCCTGCGGGCCGTATCGGCCCAGCAGGTCCAGGCGGCGGCCACCACCCACCACGAGTCCGTGTTCCGCACGGAGTGGACGCGGCTTCCCGCTGCCTCCGCCCCCGCCCCGACGGGAAGCCGTTGGGCGGTCCTCGGCAGCGCGGTCCCCGCCGCCCTCCGCGGCGCCGGCGCCGGCGCCACGATCACCGTCCACGCGGACCTGGCCGAACTGGCGGCCGCCGTCGACGCCGGAGCACCCGTCCCCGACAGGGTGTTCTCCGCCTACGGACAGGCCGCCATCGAAGGCCCGGACGCCATCGGCCCGGACGCCGTCGGCTCCGACGGCGCACACGCCGACGGTCCGCACGTCACCGCGCCGGAGGTCTCCGCCGCGGCCGTGCACCGGGCCACGCACCACGCCCTCTCGCTCGCCCGCGCCTGGCTCGACGCCGAGCCCTTCGCCGGCGACCGGTTCGCCGGCACCCGCCTCGTCGTCCTCACCCGCGGCACCGTCGCGGCCGGCAACGGCGACAGTGACGGCGACGCCATGACCGGCACGGTCACCGACCCCGTCCACGCGGCCGTTCGCGGCCTGCTGTCCTCCGCGCAGGCCGAACACCCCGACCGGATCCTGCTGCTCGACACCGACGACACCGAGGACTCGGCCCGGGCCCTGCCCGCCGCCCTCGCCACCGCCGTCACCGCGGGCGAGCCGCAGCTCGCCCTGCGCGCCGGAACCGTCCACGTGCCCCGCTTCACCCGTGTCGCCCGCGACACCCCGCAAACCGACACGGAACAGCCCGCCACCGCCGGCGTCACGTACGCGCCGGAGGCGACCGTACTGATCACCGGCGCCGGCGGGCTCCTCGGCGGACTGATCGCCCGCCGACTCGTCGCCGAGCACGGGGTACGGCACCTGCTGCTCGTCGGCCGCCGCGGCGGATCCACCCCCGAAGCGCAGCTGCTCACCACCGAACTCACCACCGCCGGCGCGTCGGTGACCTGGGCGGCCTGCGACGTCGCCGACCGGAATGCCCTCGCCGCCGTACTGGAGGCGATACCCGCCGAGCACCCGCTCGGCGCGGTCGTCCACACCGCCGGTGTCCTCGACGACGGCATCGTCACCTCCCTCACGCCCGAACGCCTGTCGGCCGTACTGCGCCCCAAGGCCGACGCGGCCTGCAACCTCCACGAACTGACCCGCGACCTCGACCTGTCCGCCTTCCTGCTGTTCTCGTCCATCGGCGGCATCCTCGGCGGCGCCGGCCAGGGCAACTACGCCGCCGCGAACGTCTTCCTCGACGCCCTCGCCCAGCACCGCCGCTCCCTGGGACTGCCCGCCACCTCCCTCGCCTGGTCGCTGTGGGCCGACGGATCCGGCATGGCCGGCAGCCTGACCGACGCCGACGTCGCCCGCATGACCCGTGGCGGACTGCCCCCGCTCACCACGGCGGAAGGCCTCGACCTCTTCGACCTCGCCCACCGCATCGACGAACCCGTACCGGTCCTGATGCGCGTCGACCTCGCCGGCCTGCGCAACCAGGCCCGCGCGGGAGCCCTGTCCCCGCTGCTGCGCGGACTCGTCCGGGTCCCCGTACGCCGCTCCGCCGGCGGCAGGTCCGCGGCGGCGGGCGCCTCCGGCCTGCGGGCGAGCCTCGCCGGCCTGCCGGCCGCCGAGCAGGACCGTACGCTCCTCGACCTCGTACGCAAGCAGGTCGCCTCGGCGCTGGGCTACCCGGGCGCCGCCTCCGTCGAACCGGGCCGGTCGTTCAAGGAGCTCGGCTTCGACTCGCTCACCGCCGTCGAACTCCGCAACCTCCTCGGCGAGGCCACCGGCCGCCGCCTGCCCGCCACCCTCGTCTTCGACTACCCGACGGCCACCGCCCTCGCCCAGTACCTCCGCCAGGAGATCGTCGGCGACCTCGCCGACGACGCCGGCACGACCGGCCCCACGACCCGCAGGACGGCCGCCACCGCCGCCGAGGACGACGACCCGATCGCCGTCGTCGCCATGAACTGCCGCTTCCCCGGCGGCATCCGGTCCCCGGAGGACCTGTGGCGGATGCTCGCCGAGGGCCGCGACGGCATCACGGCCTTCCCCGCCGACCGCGGCTGGGACCTCGACACCCTCTACAGCGACGACCCCGACCGCGAAGGCACCAGCTACGTCCGCGAGGGCGGATTCCTCCACGAGGCGGCTGCCTTCGACGCCGCCTTCTTCGGGATCTCACCCCGCGAGGCCCTCGCCATGGACCCGCAGCAGCGCCTCCTGCTGGAAACCACCTGGGAGACGTTCGAGCGCGCCGGCATCGACCCGACCGCACTGCGCGGCAGCCGCACCGGCGTGTTCATCGGCTCCAACGCCCAGGACTACCTCCAGCTGTGGCTGAACGACGGTGACGGCCTCGAAGGACACCTCGGCACCGGCAACGCCGCCAGCGTCGTCTCCGGCCGCATCTCCTACACGTTCGGCCTGGAAGGCCCGGCCGTCACCGTCGACACGGCCTGCTCCTCGTCGCTCGTCACCCTGCACCTCGCCGCGCAGGCCCTGCGCAGCGGCGAATGCGCGATGGCGCTCGCGGGCGCCGTGACCATCATGTCCACGCCCGGCGCGTTCACCGAGTTCAGCCGTCAACGCGGCCTCGCCGAGAACGGCCGCATCAAGGCGTTCGCCGCCGCAGCCGACGGCACCATCTGGTCCGAGGGCGTCGGCCTGCTCCTCCTGGAGCGGCTCTCCGACGCCCGCCGCCACGGCCACCCCGTCCTTGCCGTCGTCCGCGGTACCGCCGTCAACCAGGACGGCGCCTCGAACGGGCTCACCGCCCCCAACGGCCCGTCCCAGCAGCGCGTCATCCGCGAAGCCCTCGCCGACGCCGGCCTGACCACCACCGACATCGACGCCGTCGAGGCCCACGGCACGGGAACCCGGCTCGGCGACCCCATCGAGGCCCAGGCCCTCCTCGCGACCTACGGCCAGGACCGGCCCACCGACCGACCCCTGCTGCTCGGCTCCGTCAAGTCGAACATCGGGCACACCCAGGCCGTCGCCGGCGCCGCCGGCGTCATCAAGATGGTCATGGCGATGCGGCACGGCGTGCTGCCCCAGACCCTCCACATCGACGAACCGACCCCCTACGTCGACTGGACGGCCGGTGACATCGAGCTCCTGACCGAGCAGCGCGCATGGCCTGAGACCGGTCGCCCGCGCCGGGCCGGCATCTCCTCGTTCGGATACAGCGGGACCAACGCGCACGCCGTCATCGAGCAGGCCCCCGACCACGCCGTCGACCCCGTGCGGACGGCACCGACCGCACCCGGCCTCCCGGTGCTGCCGTGGCTCGTCTCCGGCCGCACCGAGGCCGCCCTGCACGCCCAGGCGGAGCACCTGCGCCCGGCCGCGGCCGACGCGCTGGCCGCCACGGGAACCCGCGGTGCCCTCGACCTCGGCCACACCCTCGCCACACACCGCGCCGCCCTGGAACACCGCGCGGTCGTGCTCGCCCCGCCGTCGGACGGCGACGCCCTCCTCGGCCGCCTGACCGCCCTGGCCGCAGGGGAATCCGTACCGGGCCTCGTACAGGGCGTGGCGTCGAGCGGCGGCCTCGCCTTCCTGTTCACCGGTCAGGGGAGTCAGCGGCTGGGGATGGGGCGTGAGCTGTACGACGCGTTCCCGGTGTTCGCGGACGCCCTGGATGCCGTCTGCGCCCGGCTCGACCTCGAACTGCCGCTGAAGGATGTGCTGTTCGGGTCGGATGCCGCTCTGTTGGACGAGACGCGGTTCACGCAGCCGGCGTTGTTCGCGGTCGAGGTGGCGTTGTTCCGGCTCGTGGAGTCGTGGGGTGTGCGGCCGGACTTCCTGTCCGGGCACTCCATTGGTGAGATCGCTGCCGCGCATGTCGCGGGTGTGTTGTCGCTGGAGGACGCGTGCGCGCTGGTGGCGGCGCGTGGCCGGTTGATGCAGGCGCTGCCGGCGGGCGGTGTGATGATCGCGGTGCAGGCGTCGGAGGCGGAGGTTCTGCCGCTGCTGACCGATCGGGTGAGCATCGCGGCGGTCAACGGTCCGCAGTCGGTGGTGATCGCCGGTGACGAGGATGCCGTCGTCGCGGTGTTGGAGTCTCTCGGTGAGCGCAAGAGCAAGCGGCTCGCGGTGAGCCACGCGTTCCACTCGCCGCACATGGACGCCATGCTCGACGACTTCCGCCGGGTCGTGGAGGGCCTGGAATTCGGCGCCCCGCGCATTCCGATCGTGTCGAACCTGACCGGTGCCCTGGTCACCGACGGTGAGATGGGTACGGCGGAGTTCTGGGTCCGGCACGTCCGCGAGACCGTCCGCTTCCTCGACGGCGTACGCGCCCTGGAAGCCGCAGGTGCAACGACGTTCGTGGAGCTGGGTCCCGGCGGAGTCCTGTCCGCCCTCGCCCAGGACTGCCTGACGGGCGACGCGAACACCGCCTTCGTCCCCGTTCTGCGTGCGGACCGGGGAGAGGCGGAGTCGCTCCTCACCGCTGTCGCCCAGGCACACGTCCGAGGTGTGGAGGTCGACTGGGCCTCCTACTTCGCCGGTACGGGCGCCCAGCGCATGGAACTGCCGACGTACGCCTTCCAGCGGCAGCGCTACTGGCCCGAAACCATCCTCTGGAACGGCGCCGCCGCCCCCGCGCCGGCCGTCGACGCGGTGGACGCGAGGTTCTGGGACGCGGTGGAGCGCGGCGACCTCACGTCGCTCGCATCCGAACTGAACATGGCGGGCGACGCGCGCGTCAGCGACCTCGTCCCCGCCCTGTCGGCCTGGCGCCGGCAGGGACAGGAGCAGTCGACGGTCGACGGCTGGCGCTACCGGGTGACGTGGAAGCCGCTGACGGACGCCGGCACCGGCGCGCGGCTGTCGGGTACCTGGCTGGTCGTGGTTCCCGCCACCGAGACCGATGACGGGACCGTGACACGTGCGCTCGTCGGGCGCGGCGCCGAGGTGCGTCGGGTCGTGGTCGAGGTCGGCACGGGTCGGGAGGGCCTGGCCGATCTGCTGTCGGACGTCGGGGCTGTGGCCGGCGTGGTGTCGCTGCTTGCCCTGGACGGGGCGGCGGGTCTGGTGGACACGGCCGCCCTCGTGCAGGCGTTGGGTGATGCCGGGGTGGGGGCGCCGTTGTGGTGCGTCACCCGGGGTGCGGTGAGTGTGGGTCGCTCCGATGTCCTGGCCTCGCCGGTTCAGGCGCAGGTGTGGGGTCTGGGTCGGGTTGCGGCGCTGGAGGTCCCTGAGCGTTGGGGTGGTCTGGTCGATCTTCCCGAGGTGTGGGACGAGCGGGCCATGGCCCGCCTGGTGGGTGTCCTGTCCGGTGGCAGCACCGGTGAGGACCAGGTCGCGGTCCGGACCTCCGGTGTCTTCGGGCGTCGCCTGGTCCGCGCCGTGGCCGGGATCACGGGCTCCTGGACCCCGTCCGGGACGGTTCTGGTGACCGGTGGTACGGGTGCTCTGGGCGGTCGGGTTGCCCGGTGGCTGGCCGAGGCCGGCGCGGAGCGTCTGGTGCTGACGAGCCGGCGGGGTGCGGATGCGCCTGGCGCCGGTGAGCTGGTGGCGGAGTTGTCGGGGTTGGGTGTGGAGGTTTCGGTGGTGGCGTGTGATGCCGCCGACCGGGACGCGTTGCGTGCCCTCCTCGCGGCGGAGGCGGAGACGCTGACCGCGGTGATCCACACCGCCGGGATCCTGGACGATGGCGTTCTGGGTGCGTTGACGCCTGAGCGGTTCGAGAGCGTGCTGCGGGCCAAGGCGGTCTCCGCGTTCAACCTGCACGAGTTGACGGTCGAGCTCGGTATCGAACTCTCGGCGTTCGTCCTGTTCTCCTCGATGAGCGGGACCGTCGGTGCTGCCGGGCAGGGCAATTACGCCGCTGCGAACGCGTACCTGGATGCTTTGGCCGAGCAGCGTCGTGCTTCCGGTCTGGTGGCGACGTCCCTGGCCTGGGGTCCCTGGGCCGATGGCGGCATGGCCGCCGACGAGGCCCTTGAGGCCCGGATGCGCCGTGGCGGCGTACCGCCCATGGACGCCGACCTCGCGATCACCGCACTCCGCCAGGCCGTCGGCGCGGGCGAGGCGGTGCTGACGATCGCCGACTTCGACTGGACGAGGTTCGCGCCCGGCTTCACGGCCGTGCGCGCCGGCAAGCTGCTCACCGACCTGCCCGAGGCCGAAGCGGTCACCCGCGGTGCGGAACGGACGGGCGACAGCACCGAGCGGGCGGGTTCGTCGCTCGCCGAGCAGCTGCGGCGCCTGCCCGCCGGCGACGGGGAGGCCTTCCTCCTCGACCTCGTGCGCGCACAGGTGGCCGAGGTCCTCGGACATGCCGGGGCCCAGGACGTCGAGGCGGGACGGGCTTTCCGTGAGATCGGATTCGACTCGCTCACCGCGGTCGAGCTCCGCAACCGCCTCGGCGCCGCCACCGAACTGCGCCTGTCGGCCACCCTCGTCTACGACTACCCGACCCCGGCCGCGCTCGCCGCACACCTGGGTTCCGAACTCCTCGGAACCCAGGTCGAGACCACCGGCTCCGTGGCTGCCAAGGTCGCCGACGACGACCCGATCGCGATCGTCGCGATGAGCTGCCGCTTCCCCGGCGGCGTACGCACCCCCGAAGACCTCTGGCAGCTGCTGGCGTCCGGCACCGACGCGATCTCCGACCTGCCCCTCGACCGCGGCTGGGACCTCGACGCGCTCTACGACGCCGACCCGAGCACGCAGGGCACCTCGTACGCCCGCGAGGGCGGATTCCTTTACGACGTCGCCGACTTCGACGCCGACTTCTTCGGGATCTCGCCGCGCGAGGCCCTCGCCATGGATCCGCAGCAGCGCCTGCTGCTGGAAACGTCGTGGGAGGCGTTCGAGCGCGCCGGCATCGACCCGGAGACGTTGCGCGGCAGCCAGGCCGGTGTGTTCGTCGGGACCAACGGCCAGGACTACCTCTCCGTGCTGCTGGAGGAACCAGAAGGACTGGAAGGGCATTTGGGGACGGGCAACGCCGCAAGCGTCGTCTCCGGCCGACTGTCCTACGTGTTCGGCCTCGAAGGCCCCGCGGTCACGGTCGACACGGCCTGCTCGTCGTCGCTGGTCGCCCTGCACTGGGCGATCCAGGCACTGCGGCAGGGCGAGTGCGACCTGGCTCTGGCGGGCGGTGTCACCGTGATGTCCACACCCGGCACGTTCATCGAGTTCAGTCGTCAGCGTGGGCTTGCGGCGGATGGTCGGATCAAGGCGTTCTCGGCGGGTGCGGATGGTACGGGTTGGGGTGAGGGTGTCGGCATGCTGCTCGTGGAGCGGCTGTCGGACGCGCGCCGCAACGGGCATCCGGTGTTGGCGGTGGTGCGTGGTTCGGCCGTCAACCAGGACGGTGCGAGCAACGGTCTGACCGCGCCGAACGGGCCGTCGCAGCAGCGGGTGATCCGGCAGGCGTTGGCCGGCGCCGGTCTGACGGCCGCGGAGGTGGACGCCGTCGAGGCGCACGGTACGGGCACGACGCTCGGGGACCCGATCGAGGCGCAGGCCCTGCTGGCCACCTACGGTCAGGACCGGCCCGAGGGGCAGCCGCTGCTGCTCGGCTCGATCAAGTCGAACATCGGGCACACGCAGGCCGCCGCCGGTGTCGCCGGCGTCATCAAGATGGTGATGGCCATGCAGGAGGGAGTACTCCCGGAGAGCCTGCACATCGACGAACCCTCCCCGCAGGTGGACTGGCAGGCGGGCGACATCGAGCTGCTGACCGAGCAGCGGGCATGGCCGGAGACCGGTCGTCCGCGACGGGCCGGCGTGTCCTCGTTCGGCTTCAGCGGTACCAACGCCCACACGATCATCGAGCAGGCTCCACAACCGGCACCCGGCACGGACGATGCCGGATCTGTGGACCGGAGCACCCCGTCGCTGCCGCTGCCCGTGGTGATCTCGGCGAAGAACGTGCCGGGACTCCGGTCCCAGGCCGACAACCTGCGGACCCGGCTCCACGCGGACCCCGAGCTGTCGCTGACCGACGTCGGCAGGACCCTGGCGACAGGCCGCTCGACGTTCGACGAGCGGGCGGCCGTGGTCGCCACGGACCGCGAAGGCCTGCTGGCCGGTCTCGCGGCACTCGCGGACGGGGAACCGGCTGCGGGCGTGGTGACGGGCTCGCCGGTCGGCGGGAAGCTTGCCTTCCTGTTCACCGGTCAGGGGAGTCAGCGGCTGGGGATGGGGCGTGAGCTGTACGACGCGTTCCCGGTGTTCGCGGACGCCCTGGATGCCGTCTGCGCCCGGCTCGACCTCGAACTGCCTTTGAAGGATGTGCTGTTCGGGTCGGATGCGGGTCTGTTGGACGAGACGCGGTTCACGCAGCCGGCTCTGTTCGCGGTCGAGGTGGCGTTGTTCCGGCTCGTGGAGTCGTGGGGTGTGCGACCGGACTTCCTGTCCGGGCACTCGATCGGCGAGATCGCTGCCGCGCATGTCGCGGGCGTGTTGTCCCCGGAGGACGCGTGCGCGCTGGTCGCGGCGCGTGGCCGGTTGATGCAGGCGCTGCCGGCGGGCGGTGTGATGATCGCGGTGCAGGCGTCGGAGGCGGAGGTTCTGCCGCTGCTGACGGATCGGGTGAGCATCGCGGCGGTGAACGGTCCGCAGTCGGTGGTGATCGCCGGTGACGAGGATGCCGCTGTCGCGGTGGTGGAGTCTCTCGGTGACCGCAAGAGCAAACGGCTCGCCGTGAGCCATGCGTTCCATTCGCCGCACATGGATGCCATGCTCGATGAGTTCCGTCGGGTGGTGGAGGGGCTGTCGTTCTCCGCTCCGCGCATTCCGATCGTCTCCAACCTGACCGGTGCGCTGGTCACCGGCGGTGAGATGGGTTCGGCCGACTTCTGGGTCCGGCACGTCCGTGAGGCCGTCCGCTTCCTCGACGGCATGCGGGCTCTGGAGGCCGCCGGGGTGACGACGTACGTCGAACTCGGCCCCGACGGGATCTTGTCCGCCCTCGGACAGGACTGCCTCACGGAACACGGCGCAGTGTTCGCGCCGGTCATCCGCAAGGGACGATCCGAGTCGGAAACGGTGCTGGCCGCGTTGGCCGGCAGCCACGTCCGTGGGATCGACGTTGACTGGCGGGCGGTCCACGGGACCGGCGCCGTACGCGTCGACCTGCCGACGTACGCCTTCCAGCGCAGCCGGTACTGGCCGGAAGCGGCGCTGGTGCGACGCGACGGGGCGGGTACGCGTTCGGAGATCGACGGATGGCGTTACCGGGTCACATGGAAGCCGCTGGCCGATGCCGGATCGGGTGGAACCCTCTCCGGGTCCTGGCTGGTGGTCGTTCCGGCCGAGGGCGTGGACGACACGGCCGTGGTGGCCGCTCTGGTCGGGCGCGGGGCCGAGGTCCGGCGTGTGGTGGTGCCGTCCGGTACCGGTCGCGATGCTCTGGCCGGGCTGTTGTCCGAGGCGGGGACTGTGGCCGGTGTGGTGTCCCTGCTCGCCTGGGACGAGTCCGCCGGAGTCGTCGCCACGGCCGCCCTCGTCCAGGCGCTCGGTGATGCCGGGGTGGGGGCGCCGTTGTGGTGCCTGACCCGGGGTGCGGTGAGTGTGGGGCGTTCGGATCGACTCGTGTCGCCGGTTCAGGCGCAGGTGTGGGGTCTGGGTCGGGTCGCGGCCCTGGAGGTCCCTGAGCGTTGGGGTGGTCTGGTTGATCTTCCCGAGGTGTGGGACGAGCGGGCCATGGCCCGTCTGGTGGGTGTCCTGGCCGGTGGCGCCACCGGTGAGGACCAGCTCGCGGTTCGTTCCTCCGGTGTGTTCGGGCGTCGTCTGGTCCGTGCTGCCGCCGTTCAGGGCGACTCCTCCTGGGTTCCGTCCGGGACGGTTTTGGTGACCGGTGGTACGGGTGCTCTGGGTGGTCGGGTTGCCCGGTGGTTGGCCGAGGCTGGTGCGGAGCGCCTGGTGCTGACCAGCCGGCGGGGTGCGGATGCCCCGGGCGCCGGTGAGCTGGTGGCGGAGCTGTCGGGGTTGGGTGTGGAGGTTTCGGTGGTGGCGTGTGATGCCGCCGACCGGGATGCGCTGCGTGCCCTGCTCGCGGCGGAGGCGGAGACGCTGACCGCGGTGATCCACACCGCGGGGATTCTGGACGACGGTGTTCTGGATGCGTTGACGCCGGAGCGGTTCGAGAGCGTGCTGCGGGCCAAGGCCACGTCCGCGTTCAACCTGCACGAGTTGACGGTCGAGCTCGGTATCGAACTCTCGGCGTTCGTCCTGTTCTCGTCCGTCACGGGCACGTGGGGCACGGCGGGTCAGGCGAACTACGCAGCTGCGAACGCCTACTTGGATGCTCTGGCCGAGCAGCGTCGAGCCGATGGTCTGGCCGCGACGTCGATCGCCTGGGGCCCCTGGGCCGACGGCGGTATGGCCGCCGACGGCGCCATGGACGTCCGCATGCGCAAGGGTGGCGTGCCGCCCATGGCAGCCGGGTCCGCCATCGACGCCCTCCACCGCTCCGTACACGCGAACGACACCGTCGTCACCGTCGTGGACGTGGACTGGGACCGGTTCGCCGCAGGCTTCACCGCCGCGCGCCCCGGTAACCTCCTCGCCGAACTCCCCGAGGCCCGCCACGTGCTCGCCGCACGTGGGGCCGGCGCGGGTTCCGTCGGCCGAGCGGGTGAGGATCGGCACTCCCTGGTGTCACGGCTGGTCGGACTCCCCGTCGCCGAGCGGGACCGGCTGCTGCTTGACCTCGTCCGCAAGGAGGTCGCCGCGGTCCTCGGCCACACCGGAGCGGAAAGCGTCGGCGCCGGAAGGGCGTTCAAGGAGCTCGGTTTCGACTCGCTGACTGCTGTCGAGCTCCGTAACCGGCTGGGCTCCACCACCGGACTGCGGCTCCCGGCCACGCTGATCTACGACTACCCGACCTCCGCGGACCTGGCGGACCACCTGCGCGCGGAACTCCTCGGCACCGACGCCTTGGTGTCCTCCCTGACCACGGCGACGACCACGGCGGCCGATGACGATCCGATCGCGATCGTCGCGATGAGCTGCCGCTTCCCCGGCGGCGTACGCACCCCCGAAGACCTGTGGCAACTGCTGGCGGCCGGAGGCGACGCCATCGGCGAGTTCCCCGCCGACCGGGGCTGGGACGCGGAGGAACTCTTCGGGCCCCGGTCCGAGCAGGAGACCCCGTACGCCCGCGAAGGCGGATTCCTCTACGACGTGGCGCAGTTCGACCCCGGATTCTTCGGGATCTCGCCGCGCGAGGCCCTCGCCATGGACCCGCAGCAGCGCCTGCTGCTGGAAACGTCGTGGGAGGCGTTCGAGCGTGCCGGCATCGATCCGTCGTCGCTGCGCGGCAGTCAGGCCGGTGTGTTCGTCGGTACCAACGGCCAGGACTACCTCTCGCTCGTGCTGAACTCCGCCGACGGCGGGGACGGCTTCATGAGCACCGGCAACTCCGCGAGTGTCGTCTCCGGCCGGCTCTCCTACGTCTTCGGCCTCGAAGGCCCTGCCGTCACCGTGGACACCGCTTGCTCGGCGTCGCTCGTGGCCCTGCACCTCGCCGTGCAGGCCCTCCGCAGCGGCGAATGCTCCATCGCCCTTGCCGGTGGTGTGACGGTCATGTCGACGCCCGGTGCCTTCGTCGAGTTCGCCCGCCAGGGCGGCCTTGCGGCGGATGGTCGGATCAAGGCGTTCGCGGCGGGTGCGGATGGTACGGGTTGGGGTGAGGGCGTCGGCATGCTGCTCGTGGAGCGGCTGTCGGACGCCCGTCGCAACGGCCACCCGGTGCTCGCGGTGGTGCGTGGTTCGGCCGTCAACCAGGACGGTGCGAGCAACGGCCTCACCGCGCCGAACGGGCCGTCGCAGCAGCGGGTGATCCGGCAGGCGTTGGCCGGTGCCGGCTTGTCGGCCGCGGAGGTGGACGCCGTCGAGGCGCACGGTACGGGCACGAAGCTGGGGGACCCGATCGAGGCGCAGGCCCTGCTGGCGACCTACGGTCAGGACCGGCCCGAGGGGCAGCCGCTGCTGCTCGGCTCGATCAAGTCCAACATCGGGCACACGCAGGCCGCCGCCGGTGTCGCCGGCGTCATCAAGATGGTCATGGCGATGCGCCACGGGACGCTTCCGCGGACCCTGCACGTGGACGGACCCACCCCGCACGTCGACTGGACGGCCGGTGACGTCGAGATCCTCACCGAGCAGCGGGCATGGCCGGAGACCGGCCGACCGCGCCGGGCCGGCGTCTCGTCGTTCGGTGTGAGCGGCACGAACGCGCACACCATCCTGGAGGAGGCACCTGACGCACCCGAGGCACCCGAGCCGGTGGATACGGAGACCTCCGGCGCCTGGCCGTGGATCCTGTCGGGTCGTACGCAGGCGGCTCTGCGCGACCAGGCCGCCCGACTCCTCGGGCACCTCGCCGGGCACGACGACGTGCGACCGGTGGACGTCGGCCACTCCCTCGCGGCAGGCCGGGCCCTGCTCGACCACCGAGCCGTGATCCTCGCGGGAGCCCGCGAGGACTACCGGGCGGCGCTGACGGCGCTGGCGGCGGGCGACTCCGTCGCCGAGCTGACCGGGGGCGTGGCGAGCGCGGAACAGAAGGTGGCCTTCCTGTTCACCGGGCAGGGCAGCCAGCGGATCGGGATGGGGCGCGAACTGTACGCAACCTTCCCGGTGTTCGCCGACGCGCTGGACACGGTCTGCGCCCGGACGGACGAACTGCTGGACCTCCCGCTGAAGGAGATCCTGTTCGGGTCGGACGCGGAGTTGCTGGATCGGACGGAGTACACGCAGCCGGCGTTGTTCGCGGTCGAGGTGGCGTTGTTCCGGCTCCTCGAATCGTGGGGTGTGCGGCCGGACTTCGTGTCCGGGCATTCGATCGGTGAGATCGTCGCCGCGCACGTCGCGGGCGTGTTGTCGCTGGACGACGCGTGCACGCTCGTGGCGGCGCGTGGTCGCCTGATGCAGGCGCTGCCGGCGGGTGGCGTGATGGTCGCCGTTCAGGCGTCGGAGGCGGAGGTTCTGCCGCTGCTGACGGACCGGGTGAGCATCGCGGCGGTCAACGGTCCGCAGTCGGTGGTCATCGCGGGTGACGAGGACGCGGCGACGGCGGTCGTGGCGGCCTTCCCGGACCGCAAGACCAAGCGGCTCGCGGTCAGTCACGCGTTCCATTCACCGCACATGGACGGCATGCTCGCCGACTTCCGCAAGGTGGTCGAGGGGCTGTCGTACGGGGCTCCGCGCATTCCGGTCGTGTCCAACCTGACCGGTGCGCTGATCACCGATGGTGAGATGGGTTCGGCGGAGTTCTGGGTGCGGCACGTCCGCGAAACGGTCCGTTTCCTCGACGGCGTCCGGACCTTGGAGGCCGCGGGGGTGACGACGTACCTCGAACTCGGGCCCGACGGGATCCTCTCCGCCCTCGCCCAGGACTGCCTCACCGACGGGACGGCCACGTTCCTGCCGCTGCTCCGCGCCTCCCGCGCCGAGGCGACGACCATCGTCACCGGCCTCGGGCAGGCTCACGTCCGGGGCGTTACCGTCGACTGGACCGCCTTCTACGCAGGTGCCGGCGCCCAGCGCGTTGACCTGCCGACGTACGCCTTCCAGCGCGAGCGCTACTGGATCGACTCCTTCGCGGCGCTGGAGGACGCCGTCTCGCTCGGCATCGAGTCGGCCGGACACCCGCTCCTCGGCGCGGCGGTCGAACTGCCGGATACAGGAGGGTTCCTGTTCACCGGCCGGTTGTCCCGCCGAACCCACCCCTGGACGGCCGGGCACGTCGTGGCCGACTCGGTGGTCGTGCCCGGCGCGACCTTCGTCGAACTCGCCCTGCGGGCAGCGGCCGACGCGGGCTGCGGCCTGCTGGAGGAGCTGACCGACGAGGCACCGCTCGTACTGCCGGAGGACGGGGCCGTGCAACTGCGGCTCACCGTCGGCGGAGCGGACGACGCGGGACGCCGCACCGTGCAGGTCCACAGCCGGCCCGAAGCGGCGGACGGGCACACCGAGCACGGCGGGACCTGGTCCCGCCATGCCACGGGCTTCCTCACCGATGCCCATGTCGGTGCCGGTGACGTCCTCGGTGCGGGGGAGTGGCCGCCCGCCGACGCCGAGGAGGTCTCCGTCGACGAAGTGCACGCGCGCCTCGCCGCTGCGGGGATCCACCGCGGGGCGGAGATCAGGACCCTGAACCGGATCTGGAGGCGCGGCGACGAGGTCTTCGCGGAAATCGGGCTCTCCGGCGAACTGAGCTCCTCGGCCGACGGGTTCGCCCTGCACCCCGCCCTGCTCGACACGGCGTTGCAGGCCCTCGCGGCCACCCCCACCTCCACGGGCGGGGACAGCGCCGTGGCACGGGAGGCGTTCGTCTGGCGCGGCGTACGGCTGCACGCGCCCGGAGCGGGCACGACCGGCACGCCCGGCACGACGGGCGCACCGGACGCAGCGGGCATGCTGCGCCTGCGGATCACCCCGGTCGGCGCGGACACCGTGTCCGTGGAGCTTGCTGACGCACAAGGCGCGCCCGTCGCGACCGTCGAGGCGCTGGTGACCCGGGACCTCGACGTGGAGCGGTTCGCCGTGGCGGCCCCCGACGGGGTCCACGACTCGCTGTTCCGCCTCGACTGGGTGCGGACGACGCCGTCGGTGCGGGCACGCTCCGCGTCCCCGGCGGTCATCGGGACCGCAGAGGACGCCACCGCGTACCTCGCCGCCGCCCTCGGCGGCAACGGGGTTCCCGTCACCACGTACGAGGACCTGGCGGCGCTGGACGATGCCGTCACCCTCGGACGCCGGCCGGCGCCTGACACCGTGATCGTGCCGTTCATGACGAACACCGGCGGTAGCCCCGTCGTTCCGACGGCGCACGAGGTGCACGAGGTGACGCACCGGGCGCTCGCGACCGTGCAGAGCTGGCTCGACAACGGCCGCTTCGCCGGTACCCGCCTGGCCGTCGTCACCCGGGGCGCCGTGGCCGCGCACACGGACACCGAGGCCGCCGACCTCGCCCACACCTCGGTATGGGGCCTGCTGCGTGCCGCTCAGACCGAGCACCCCGACCGGTTCGTACTCGTCGACCTCGACGGGACCGACGCCTCCGGACGGGCCCTCGCGGCAGCCCTGACCTGTGAGGAGCCCGAACTGGCCGTACGCAACGGCATGCTGTACGTTCCGCGCCTGGCACGGGTCGACGCCGTCGACACCGCGCCGGCCGGAGACGACACGAAGGGCCGTATCGACACCCGCGGCACGGTCCTCGTCACCGGAGCGGGCGGCGGCCTCGCCGGTCTCCTCACCCGCCACCTCGTCACCGAACACGGCGTACGGCACCTGCTGCTCACCGGCCGCAAGGGTGGTGACACCGACACGGCCGCCGCGCTCACCGCGCAGTTGACCGCGTTGGGCGCCCACGTCACATGGGCGGCGTGCGACGTCGCCGACCGGGACGCGCTCGCCGCGCTCCTGGAGTCCGTACCCGCCGAGCGTCCGCTGACGGCGGTCGTCCACACGGCGGCCGTCCTCGACGACGGGGTGGTGGACCTCCTCACGCCCGAGCGCGTCGACCGGGTGATGCGACCCAAGGTCGACGGGGCACTGCACCTGCACGAGCTGACCCGCCACCTCGACCTGTCGGCGTTCGTCCTCTTCTCCGCGGCCGCCGGCACCCTCGGTGGCGCCGGTCAGGCCAACTACGGTGCCGCGAACGTCTTCCTGGACGCCCTCGCCCGACACCGCCGGGCCGGAGGCCTCGCCGCGCTGTCCCTGGTGTGGGGCATGTGGGCGGAGGAACGCGGTATGGCGGGCAGGCTCACCGACGCGGAGCGGGAACGCGCCGCGCGCGGCGGTGTCGCACCGCTGTCGGCGGAAGAAGGGCTCGCGCTGTTCGACGCCGCTCTCGCGGTGGACGGCGAGCCGGTCCTGCTGCCCGTCGCCGTCGACCTGCCGACCCTGCGGGCCCGGGCGGCGGACGGCGGGATCCTCCCGATGTTCCGGGGCCTGGTGCGCACCCCCGTCCGACAGAGGCGACGGGCGACATCGATGCCCGACGCGCACCGCACGGACGGCACGGACGGCGCGACCACGACCGAGGGGTCGGGGGAGCAGTCGCCGGCGCAGCGACTCGCCGGGCTGTCGCCCGCCGAGCGGGAGCGGACAGTACTGGACCTGGTGCGCGGCCAGGTCGCCGCGGTACTCGGCTACGGGTCGGCCGAACAGATCGGGGAGGAGCAGGCGTTCAAGGACCTGGGCTTCGACTCGCTGACCGCGGTCGAACTCCGCAACCGGCTCGGAGCCGCCGCCGGGCTCCGACTGCCCGCCACCTTGATCTACGACTACCCGACGCCGGCCGCGCTGGCCCGGCAGGTGCTCGCCGAGCTGGCCCCCGAAGGGACGAGCGGCCGCAAGCTGTCCGTACTGGAGGAACTCGACCGCCTCGAAAGCACCTTCTCGTCCATGGACCCGACGGAACTGGCCTCCGCGGCCGGCGACGACGCCGCCCACGCACGGGTCGCGGTGCGTCTCCAGACACTGCTGGCGCAGTGGAACGACGCCCGTGGCACGGACGACGAGACGGGCGCCGGAGAGATCGAGGACGCGAGCGACGACGAGCTGTTCGCGCTCATCGACAAGAAGTTCGGCCAGGGCTGAACCCCAACCACCCCCAGGCCGTACCGCCGGAACCCCTGTTCCGGCGGTACGGCCACGGGCTTCCCGATATCCCTCAAATATCCTCGGGTCCGCCGGCTCCCCGACGTCCCGGTCCCCTCCGAACTTCCGAAGTGCCCGAAGTCCCCGAACTCCCTGAACTGCCCGGCAGCCCCAGGAACTCCCCGGACCTCCCGAACTCCCCGAATTCCTGAGCCGTCCCTCCACGGTCTCGATCACGCGAATAGGTGAAGCGCCAGTGGCGAACGAAGCAAAGCTCCGCGAATACCTCAAGAAGGTCACGACGGATCTCGACGAGGCGTACGGACGTCTGCGGGACATCGAGAGCCAGGCCCACGAGCCCGTCGCCATCACGGCCATGAGTTGCCGGTTCCCCGGCGGCGTCCGCTCACCCGAGGAACTGTGGGACCTGCTCGCCGCCGGCAGCGACGCCCTCACCGAATTCCCCACCGACCGCGGCTGGGACCTGGACCACCTCTTCTCGGACGACCCCGACGACCAGGGCACCACGACGACCCGCGAGGGCGGGTTCCTCGAAAGTGCCTCCGCGTTCGACGCCGACTTCTTCGGGATCTCGCCGCGCGAGGCCATGGCGATGGATCCGCAGCAGCGGCTGCTGCTGGAAACGTCCTGGGAGGCGTTCGAACGCGCCGGCATCGACCCGCACACCCTGCGCGGCAGCCGAAGCGGCGTCTTCGTCGGGATGAACGGTTCCGACTACCTCACGCCGCTGCTCGAAGCGAGCGAGGACTACGCGGGCCACCTCGGCACCGGAAACGCCTCCAGCGTGCTGTCCGGCCGGCTCTCCTACACCTTCGGGCTCGAAGGCCCCGCCGTCACCGTCGACACCGCCTGCTCGGCCTCCCTCGTCGCGCTGCACCTCGCGGTGCAGGCCCTACGGGCGGGGGAGTGCTCGCTGGCCGTCGCCGGTGGCGTCCACGTGATGTCCACGCCGGGGCTCTTCGTCGAGTTCAGCAAGCAGCGCGGGCTGTCCACGGACGGCCGCTGCAAAGCGTTCGCGGCGAACGCCGACGGCTTCGGCCCGGCGGAAGGAGTGGGCGTCCTGCTCCTGGAACGGCTCTCCGACGCACGCAAGAACGGCCGCCCGGTCCTCGCGGTGGTCCGCGGTTCCGCCATCAACCAGGACGGCGCGAGCAACGGTCTGACGGCCCCGAACGGCCCGTCCCAGCAGCGTGTCATCCGCCAGGCCCTGACCAACGCACGGCTCTCCACCGATCAGGTCGACGTGGTGGAGGCCCACGGCACGGGAACCTCGCTGGGTGACCCGATCGAGGCGCAGGCACTGATCGCCACCTACGGCCAGGACCGCCCCGAGGGACAGCCGCTGCTCCTGGGCTCGGTGAAGTCGAACATCGGGCACACCCAGGCCGCGGCGGGCGTCGCCGGCGTGATCAAGATGGTGCTGGCGATGCGACACGGGGTACTGCCCCGAACCCTGCACGTCGACGAGCCCTCGCCCCACGTGGACTGGGAGTCCGGCGCGGTCGAGCTCCTCACGGACCGCACCACGTGGCCCGAGACGGGCCACCCGCGTCGTGCGGGTGTGTCGTCGTTCGGGTTCAGTGGGACGAATGCGCACGTGATCGTGGAGCAGGCGCCGGAGGTCGGGGTGCCGGAGGTCGGGGTGTCGGAGGTCGGGGTGCCGGGGGTTCCTGGGTCGGGTGTGGGTTTGCCGGTGGTGCCGTGGGTGTTGTCGGGTCGGAGTGCGGCGGCGTTGCGGGCGCAGGCGGGGCGTCTGGCGGGTTGGTTGCCGGGTGCTTCGGGTGCTTCGGGTGCTTCGGGTGTGGATCCGGTTGATGTGGGTTGGTCGTTGGTGTCGTCGCGTGCGGGTTTGGATCATCGGGCGGTGGTGCTGGGTGATCATGTCGCGGGTGTGGGTGCGGTGGCGTCGGGTGTGATGGCCGCGGGTGTGGTGACCGGGTCGGTGGTGGGTGGGAAGACGGCGTTCGTGTTCCCGGGTCAGGGTTCGCAGTGGGTGGGTATGGCTGCGGGTCTGTTGGATTCGTCGGTGGTGTTCGCGCGGCGGATCGATGAGTGTGCGAAGGCGTT
>NZ_JBVIVP010000040.1:0-39476 GCF_055595445.1 Streptomyces sp. NPDC040432
CGCATCCCGTCCTGACCGTCGGAATGCAGGAAACCGTGGAGGACGCGGGCCGTGAGGCGGCCGTCCTCGGGTCGCTGCGCCGTAACGAGGGCGGGTTGGAGCGGTTCTGGTCGTCCCTGGCCGAGGCCTATGTCCGAGGTGCGGTGGTGGACTGGGACGCGGTGTTCGCGGGCACGGGTGCCCGGCGGGTGGATCTGCCGACCTACGCCTTCCAGCAGGACCACTTCTGGCTCGAAAGCGGCACCCCTGCGGAGCCCGAGGCCGCCGCGTATCCGGTCGGCGCCGCCGACGCCCGGTTCTGGGAAGCCGTCGACGCGCACGACGTGGCCGCGCTCACCGCGGAACTGGACGTCGACGCCGACGAGGCGCTCGCCGCGCTGCTCCCCGCCCTGTCCTCATGGCGGCGCCAGACCCACGAGCGGTCCACCGTCGACGGCTGGCGCTACCGGATCACCTGGAAGCCGGCCCCCGAACCCGCCTCCGCACCCCGACTCTCCGGCACCTGGCTGATCGCGGTCCCCGAGGCCCCGACCGACGCCGCGTGGACGGAAGCCGTCCTGCGCACGCTCGCCGAACACGGCGCGGACGTACGACGGATCGCCGTGCCCCGCACCGACGACTCCCGAACCGAGCTCGCCGGACGGATCCGGGCGGCGCTCGCCGACAGCCCTTCGGTGACGGGCGTGCTGTCGCTCGTGACGTCCGCCGGCGCCGACGCGGCGCCCGGTGTGATCGACACCCTCTGCCTTGTGCAGGCCCTCGGCGACACCGAGGTGAACGCACCGCTGTGGTGCGCCACCCGAGCCGCCGTGTCGGTGGCCCGTTCCGAGCCGCGGATCGATCCCTCGCAGGCCCCGGTCTGGGGCCTCGGCCGGGTGGTGGCGCTGGAGCACGGCGAGCGTTGGGGTGGCCTCGTCGACCTGCCGTCCGAGGCCGACGAGCGGAGCCTGTCACGGCTCGTCGCCGTGTTGGCCGGTGACGGTGCGGAGGATCAGGTGGCCGTTCGGGCTTCCGGGGTGTTCGTGCGTCGTCTGGTGCGGGCGCGGCTGGCCGAGTCGCCGGTCGTGCGTGAGTGGCGGCCCGGCGGTACGACCCTGGTGACCGGGGGGACGGGTGCGCTCGGTGCGCACGTCGCGCGTTGGTTGGCGTCGAACGGTGCCGAGCACCTGGTCCTGACCAGTCGTCGTGGTGAGGACGCGCCCGGGGCCGCCGGGCTGCGTGAGGAGTTGACGGCCCTCGGCGCGGAGGTGACGATCGTCGCCTGCGACGTCGCCGACCGGGATGCCCTCGCCGCGGTCCTGGCTTCCGTGCCCGCCGACCGGCCGTTGACCGCGGTCGTGCACACGGCGGCCGTCCTGGACGACGGGGTCATCGAGGCACTCGCCCCCGAGCAGATCGAACGGGTCCTACGGGTCAAGATCGACGCCACGCGGAACCTGCACGAGCTGACCCGTCACCTCGACCTGTCCGCGTTCGTCCTCTTCTCCTCCTTCGCCGCCACCTTCGGCGCCCCAGGCCAGGGCAACTACGCGCCGGGCAACGCGTTCCTCGACGCCTTCGCCGAGTACCGTCGGGCCGAAGGCCTGACCGCGACCTCCCTCGCCTGGGGCCCCTGGGGCGACGGAGGCATGGCCGAAGGCGCCGTCGGCGACCGCATGCGACGCCACGGCGTCATCGAAATGGACCCCGCGCGGGCCGTCAGCGCGCTCCAGCACGCCCTGGACCGTGACGAGACCACCCTGACCGTCGCCGACATGGAGTGGAAGCGCTTCGTACTCGCCTTCACCTCGGGCCGTGCCCGGCCCCTGCTGCACGACCTGCCCGAGGCCCGACAGGCGACCGAGGCCACCGGCGCCGCCACAGCGGAGGACACCGGCAACGCCGCCGTGCTCCTGCGCCGGCTCGCCGGACAGCCCGAGGCCGAGCAGGAACGCCTGCTGCTGGAACTCGTCCGGACGGCCGTCGCCGCCGTCCTCGGCTACGCCGGGCCCGACGCCGTCGAGGCCGGCCGGGCGTTCAAGGAACTCGGCTTCGACTCCCTCACCTCCGTCGAACTGCGCAACCGCCTCGGCGCCGCCGCCGGGCTCAAGTTGCCGCCCACCCTCGTCTTCGACCACCCGACACCCACCGTCCTGGCCCGGCACCTGCGGGCCGAGCTCGGCGGCCGGGAAACGAAGGACACCGGGACCGCCCGGACGGTCACCGGTCCCACCGCCGGAGCGGACGCCGAACCGATCGCCGTCGTCGCGATGAGCTGCCGGTTCCCCGGCGGCGTTCGCAGCCCCGAGGAACTGTGGCAGCTGCTCGCCTCCGGCGGCGACGCCCTCTCCCGGTTCCCCGTCGACCGCGGCTGGGACGTCGAGGCGCTGTACGACCCCGACCCCAACGCCCAGGGCACCTCCTACACCCGCGAGGGCGGCTTCCTCACCGACGCGGCCTCCTTCGACCCCGCGTTCTTCGGGATCTCCCCGCGCGAGGCCCTGGCGATGGACCCGCAGCAGCGGCTCCTGTTGGAAACGTCCTGGGAGACGTTCGAACGCGCCGGCATCGACCCGGAGACCCTGCGCGGCAGCCAGTCCGGCGTGTTCGTCGGAACCAACGGCTCCGACTACTCCCACCTCGTACGCGGCGCCTCCGAGGGCCTCGAAGGACACCTGGCCACCGGCAGCGCCGGCAGTGTCGTCTCCGGGCGGCTTTCCTACACCTTCGGCCTCGAAGGTCCCGCCGTCACCGTCGACACGGCCTGCTCGGCCTCGCTCGTCGCCCTGCACCTCGCGGTGCAGGCCCTGCGGTCGGGCGAGTGCTCCATGGCCCTGGCCGGCGGTGTGACCGTCATGTCGACACCGGGCACCTTCATCGAGTTCAGCCGCCAGCGCGGCCTGTCCACCGACGGCCGCTGCAAGGCCTTCTCCTCCGACGCCGACGGCTTCAGCCCCGCCGAAGGCGTCGGCATGCTCCTCGTCGAACGCCTCTCGGACGCACAACGCAACGGGCACCCCGTACTGGCCGTGATCCGCGGCACCGCCATCAACCAGGACGGCGCGAGCAACGGCCTGACGGCCCCGAACGGTCCGTCCCAGCAGCGTGTGATCCGGCAGGCCCTGGCCAACGCGGGCCTGTCGGCCGCCGAGGTCGACGTGGTCGAGGCACACGGCACCGGTACGACCCTCGGCGACCCGATCGAGGCACAGGCCCTCCTCGCGACGTACGGCCAGGACCGGCCCGAGGGCAGGCCGCTGCTCCTCGGCTCGATCAAGTCCAACATCGGCCACGCGCAGGCCGCCGCGGGTGTCGCCGGCGTGATGAAGGTCGTCCTGTCCATGCAGCACGGCGTACTGCCGCAGAGCATCCACATCGCCGATCCCACCCCGCACGTCGACTGGAGCGAGGGCGAGGTCACCCTGCTGACCGAACAGCAGGCGTGGCCCGAGACCGGCGACCGGCCCTGGCGCGCAGGCGTTTCGTCGTTCGGATTCAGCGGGACCAACGCCCATGCCATCATCGAGCGGGCCCCTGCCGTACCGGGGTCCGACGAGCAGGGAACCCCTGTACCGCCGGCCCCCCACCCCCTACTGACCACGACGACCCCCGACGCCGACGACTCCGAACGGCCGACCCCACTGCCCTGGCCCCTCACGGCCAAGACGGAAAAGGCGCTCCACGCCCAGGCGGACCGCCTGCTCAACCACCTCTCCACCCGCCCTGACCTGCGGACCGGCGACATCGGCCACTCCCTGGCCACCACCCGCACCGCCCACGACCGCCGTGCGGTACTGATCGGCCAGGACCGGGAGGAACACCTGGCGGGCCTCGCCACCCTGGCCGCGGGAGGCACCGCACCCCTGCTCGTCCAGGGGTCGGTCATCGGGGGCAGGACCGCCTTCGTCTTCCCCGGACAGGGGTCGCAATGGGTGGGAATGGCGGAAGCGCTGTTGGACGCTTCACCTGTGTTTGCAGCCCGGGTGGACGAATGTGCGACGGCGCTGGAGCCCTTCACCGACTGGTCGTTGGTGGACGTGCTCCGGGCCGCCGACGGCGCGCCCTCCCTGGACCGGGTGGATGTGGTGCAGCCGGCCCTGTTCGCGGTGATGGTGTCGCTCGCGGAGGTGTGGCGGGCGGCGGGTGTGCGTCCGGGTGCGGTGATCGGGCATTCGCAGGGTGAGATCGCTGCCGCGTGTGTGGCGGGGATTCTGTCCCTGGAGGATGCGGCCCGGGTGGTGGCTTTGCGCAGTCGGGCCATCGGTCGGGTGTTGGCGGGTCTGGGTGGCATGGTGTCGGTGCCGTTGCCGGCGAAGGACGTTCGTCAGCGGATCGCTGTGTGGGGTGAGTCCCGGATTTCGGTCGCGGCGGTCAACGGACCGTCCTCGGTCGTGGTGTCGGGTGAGGTCGAGGCCTTGGACGAGTTGCTGGCCGCATGTGAGGCGGACGGGATTCGTGCCAAGCGGATCGCGGTCGACTACGCCTCGCATTCCGCGCAGGTGGACCTGCTGAAGGACGAACTCGCCGAGCTTTTGGCCCCGATCGTTCCGCGGGCGGCGCAGGTGCCGTTCCTGTCGACGGTCACCGGTGAGTGGGTCGACGGGACCGAGCTGGATGCCGGCTACTGGTTCCGCAACCTGCGTCGGACGGTGGAGCTGGAGGAGGCCACTCGCACGCTCCTCGATCAGGGCTTCGGTGTGTTCATCGAGTCCAGTCCGCATCCCGTCCTGACCGTCGGAATGCAGGAAACCGTGGAGGACGCGGGCCGTGAGGCGGCCGTCCTCGGGTCGCTGCGCCGTAACGAGGGCGGGTTGGAGCGGTTCTGGTTGTCCCTCGCGGAGGCCTGGGTGCGGGGGGTGACCGTCGATTGGGACGCGGTGTTCGCCGGTACGAGGGCCCGGCGGGTGGATCTGCCGACCTACGCCTTCCAGTCGCAGCGGTTCTGGCCCGAGGCCGCACCCGTCGAAGCGGGTGAGCAGGTCGCGGAGAGCGTCGTCGACGCCCGGTTCTGGGACGCCGTCGAACGCGAGGACCTCGCCGCGCTCACCGCCGAGCTGCGCATCGAAGGCGACCAACCGCTGACCGCGTTGCTCCCCGCGCTGTCGTCCTGGCGGCGCGAGAACAGGGAACAGTCCACGGTCGACGGCTGGCGCTACCGCGTCACCTGGAAGCCGCTCGCCGAAGCGACCACCACCCGCCTGTCGGGGGCCTGGCTCGTAGCCGTACCCGAGACCCCGGCCGGCACCGCAGGGGACACGGTCGCCGGTGTGCTGCGTACGCTCGCCGAGCGCGGCGCGGAGGTGCGTACGATCACCGTCGCCGCCGACGCGGCCGACCGGGACGCGCTCGCCGCCGCCCTGAAGGCCGCCATCGACGGCACGGACGAACCCGCCGGAGTCCTCTCCCTCCTCGCCCTCGGCGACGACACCGACAGCCCCGCCCTGCGCGGGCACACCGGACTCCTGACCCTCGCCGCACTCGTCCAGGCCCTCGGCGACACCGGGGTGTCCGCACCCCTGTGGTGCGTGACCCGCGGCGCCGTCGCCGTCGCCCCGTCCGAGCGGCTCCAGGACCCGGCGCAAGCCCTCCTGTGGGGCTTCGGACGTACGGCCGCGCTGGAATTCCCCGACCGTTGGGGCGGTCTCCTCGACCTGCCCGCGCAGATCGACGGACGGACCCTGGAACGGCTCGTCGGGATCCTCGCCGGTGACAGCACCGAGGACCAGGTGGCCGTCCGGGCCGCCGGGCCGTTCGGACGCCGTCTCGCCCACGCCCCCCTCGCGGACGCACCCGTGGCCCCCGCCTGGAAGCCGCACGGCACGACCCTGGTCACCGGCGGGACGGGAGCGCTCGGCGCGCATGTCGCCCGCTGGCTCGCCGAGAACGGCGCCGAACACCTGCTCCTCACCAGCCGCCGCGGCGCCGACGCCCCCGGCGCGACCGAACTGCGGGACGAACTCACCGCACTCGGCGCCGAGGTCACCCTCGCCGCCTGCGACATGGCCGACCGGGACGCGGTCGCCGACCTCCTCGCCTCCGTGCCCGAGGGCCGGCCGCTCACCGCCGTCGTGCACACCGCGGGCGTCCTCGACGACGGCGTCATCGACGGGCTCACCCCCGAACGGTTCGCGACCGTACTCGCCCCCAAGGCGGACGCGGCACTCACCCTCCACGAACTGACCCGGACCCTCGACCTGTCCGCGTTCGTCCTGTTCTCCGGCGTCGCCGGCACCCTCGGTGACGCCGGGCAGGGCAACTACGCCGCCGCCAACTCCTACCTCGACGCGCTCGCCGAGCAGCGGCACGCCGACGGCCTGCCCGCGACGTCCGTCGCCTGGGGCCGGTGGGGCGACAGCGGACTGGCCGCCGGCGGGGCCATCGGGGAACGCCTCGACCGCGGCGGCGTGCCCGCCATGGCGCCGCGCTCCGCGATCCGCGCGCTCCAACAGGCCCTCGACCACCGGGAGGCGGCCGTCGCCGTCGCCGACATCCAGTGGGAACGGTTCACGCCCGGCTACACCGCCGTACGGCCCAGCCCGTTCCTCGCCGACCTGCCGGAGGTGCGCCGACTCGCACAGGCCGCGCCGGCCGGCGGAGCGGACACGGACGCCGCGGGGGCACCCGGCGAGGCGCTCCGCCGACGCCTGTCGGTGATGACGCGGACCGAACAGGCCCTGGCCGTCGTGGAACTGGTCCGAACCCACGCGGCGACCGCGCTCGGACACACCGGCACCGACGAGGTGGGGGCCGGTCGCGCCTTCAAGGAGCTCGGCTTCGACTCCCTGATCGCGCTGGAACTGCGCAACCGCCTGAACGCCGCCACCGGCCTGAAACTCCCGGCCACGCTGGTCTTCGACCACCCGACCCCGGCGGTCCTCGCCGAGTTCCTGCGGGCGGAGATCGTGCAGGACGGCAGCGCCGACGCCGCGCCCGGCATCGCGGAACTGGAGAAGCTCGAATCCGCGCTCTCCGTCCTCGATCCCGACGGCGGTACGCGCGCCGACATCGCCTCGCGCCTCCAGGCACTCCTGGCGAAATGGGGTGAACCCCAGGCCCATTCGAGCGGCGAGGCCGTGGCCGAGAAACTCCAGGAAGCCACGCCCGACGAGCTCTTCGACTTCATCGAGAACGAGCTCGGTATCTAGCACAGCGGACAGCAGGCAGTAACAGCACGAGGGTTTGTGACGAGCATGGGTGAGGTTCCAATGGCGGATCAGGCTGCGGATCAGGACAAGATCATCGGCTACCTGAAGCGGGTGACGGCCGATCTGCACCAGACACGGCAGCGCCTGCGCGAGGTCGAGGCCCAGGAGCCGGAGCCGATCGCGATCGTCGGCATGGCCTGCAGGTTCCCCGGCGGCATCCAGTCGCCGGAGGGCCTGTGGGACCTGGTCTCCGGCGGCCGGGACGCCATCACCGACTTCCCGGACGACCGGGGCTGGGACATCGAGGCCCTGTACGACGCCGACCCCGACCAGCGGGGCACCTCGTACACCCGCGAGGGCGGATTCCTCGACGGCGTCGGCGAGTTCGACGCCGGGTTCTTCGGGATCAGCCCCCGCGAAACCCTCGGCATGGACCCGCAGCAGCGCCTGCTGCTCGAAACGTCCTGGGAGACCTTCGAACGCGCCGGCATCGACCCGGTGACCCTGCGCGGCAGCAAGGCCGGCGTGTTCATCGGCACCAACGGCCAGGACTACCCCGACCTGCTGCGCGACGGCGTCCCCCAGGGAGTCGAGCAGTACCTCCTCACCGGGAACGCCGCCAGCGTCGTCTCCGGCCGGCTGTCCTACACCTTCGGCCTCGAAGGCCCGGCGGTCACCATCGACACCGCCTGCTCGTCGTCCCTCGTCGCCCTCCACCTGGCCGTGCAGGCCCTACGGTCGGGGGAGTGCTCCCTGGCCCTGGCCGGTGGTGTCACCGTCATGTCCAGCCCGCGCGCCTTCGTGCAGTTCAGCCGGCAGCGCGGCCTCGCCCCCGACGGCCGGTGCAAGCCGTTCGCCGACGGCGCCGACGGCACCGGCTGGGGCGAGGGCGTCGGCATGCTCCTCGTCGAGAAGCTTGCCGACGCCCGCCGCCACGGCCATCCCGTCCTCGCCGTGGTCCGCGGCACCGCCGTCAACCAGGACGGTGCCTCCAACGGGCTCACCGCCCCCAACGGCCCGTCCCAGCAGCGCGTCATCCGCCAGGCCCTGACCAACGCCGGGCTCACCCCGGCGCAGGTCGACGTCGTCGAGGCGCACGGCACCGGCACCACCCTCGGCGACCCCATCGAGGCCCAGGCCATCCTGGCGACCTACGGGCAGAACCGGCCCGAGGGCCGGCCGCTGTGGCTCGGCTCCATCAAGTCGAACATCGGCCACACCCAGGCCGCCGCCGGCGTCGCCGGCATCATCAAGATGGTCGAGGCGATCCGGCACGGCGTGCTGCCCGAGTCCCTCCACATCGACCAGCCGTCCTCCGCCGTCGACTGGGCCACCGGCGACGTCCAACTCCTCGACCGGTCCGTGCCGTGGCCCGAGACCGGCCAACCGCGCCGCGCCGGCATCTCCTCGTTCGGCGTCAGCGGCACCAACGCCCACACCGTCATCGAACAGGCGCCTCCCGCCGAACCGGCCACCGCCGAGCCCGGCGGTACGGGCGCGGGCGACCATGCCGCCGTCCGGGCCACCACCGGGCCCGTGCCGCTGCTCGTCTCCGGCCACGGCGACGACGGCCTGCGCGCCCAGGCCGGCCGGCTCGCCGCCCACCTGCGCGCCCACCCGGCCCTCGCCGACGGCCCCACGGCCCTCACCGACCTCGGACTCTCCCTCGCCACCAGCCGCTCCGCGCTGGACCGGCGGGCCGTCCTCCTCCCCGCCGACCGGGAGGGGCTCCTCACCGACCTCGACGCGCTCGCCGCCGGCGAGCAGCCCACGACCGGCGTCGTCGGCGCCGTCGGCGAGGGCAACACCGCCTTCCTGTTCACCGGTCAGGGCAGCCAACGCCCCGGCATGGCCCGCGAACTGTACGCCACCCACCCGGTGTTCGCCCGCGCCCTCGACGAGGTCCGGGACGCCCTCGACACCCACCTCGAACGCCCCCTGTACGACGTCCTGTTCGCCGAGCCCGGAACCGCCGAGGCGGCCCTCCTCGACGAGACGGCCCACACCCAGGCCGCGCTGTTCGCCGTCGAGGTCGCCCTCCACCGGCAGCTCGAACAGTGGGGCGTGCGACCCGACTTCCTCATCGGGCATTCCATCGGCGAACTCGCCGCCGCCCACGTCTCCGGCGTCCTCACCCTCCCCGACGCGGCCGCCCTCGTCGCAGCCCGCGGCCGTCTGATGCAGGCACTGCCCACCGGCGGCGCGATGATCGCCGTCGAGGCCACCGAGGAGGAGGTCACCCCGCTCCTCACCGCCCGGATCTCCATCGCCGCGGTCAACGGCCCCCGCTCCGTCGTCGTCTCCGGCGACGAGCACGACGCCACGGAACTCGCCGAAACCCTCCGGGCCCGCGGCCGCCGCACCAAGCGGCTCACCGTCAGCCACGCCTTCCACTCGCCGCTCATGGACGGCATGCTCGACGCGTTCCGCGAGGCCGCCGAAGCCGTCACCTACGCGCCGCCCGTCATCCCGATCGTCTCCAACCTCACCGGCGCCTCCGTGACCGCCGAGGAGATCTGCACCGCCGACTACTGGGTCCGGCACGTCCGCGAAGCCGTCCGTTTCCTCGACGGGATACGCGGCCTCGCCGCCCTCGGCGTCACCACCTTCATCGAGGTCGGCCCCGGCGGCGTGCTCACCGCCCTCGCCCAGGACTGCCTCGGCGACGAGGACGGCCACACCGACGCCGTGTTCGTGCCCGCGCTGCGCACCGACCGCCCCGAACCGGCCGCGTTCACCGCCGCCGTCGCCCGCGCCCACGTCCACGGCATCCGCGTCGACTGGTCCGCCGTCTTCGCCGGCCGCGCCGGCACCCGCGTCGAACTGCCCACCTACGCCTTCCAGCGGCGCCTGTACTGGCCCGAGCAGCTCACCGCCTGGACCGGCGACGTCACCGCCGCCGGCATCGGCTCCGCCGACCACCCCCTGCTCGGCGCCGCCATCTCCCTCGCCGACGGCGACGGATACCTGTTCACCGGCCGGCTCTCCCTGGCCACCCACCCGTGGCTCGCCGACCACACCGTCATGGACACCGTGCTGCTCCCCGGCACGGCCTTCGTGGAACTCGCCCTCCGCGCCGGCGAACACACCGGCTGCGAACTCCTCGACGAACTCACCCTCCAGGCGCCCCTGGCCCTGCCGCCGCACGGCGGCATCCAGATCCAGCTCGCCGTCGACGCCCCCGACGCCGACGGACGACGCTCCCTGACCCTGCACTCCCGCCCCGAGGACGCCGCCGACGACACCTGGGGCGAAGGCACCTGGACCCGCCACGCCACCGGCTTCCTCGCCCCCGCCCCCCGCGACCCCGCCGCCGGCGCCGACCTGACCGCATGGCCCCCGCCCGGCGCCACCGCCGTCCCCGTCGACGGCCTCTACGAACACCTCACCGCCTCCGGCTTCGCCTACGGTCCCGTCTTCCAGGGCCTCACCGGCGCCTGGCAGCGCGCCGACGAGGTCTTCGCCGAGATCCGCCTGCCCGAGCAGGCCCACGCCGAAGCCGCCCCGTTCGGCCTGCACCCGGCCCTCCTGGACGCCGCCCTGCACGCCGTCGGCATGGGCGAGCTGCTGGAGGACACCGAACACGGCCGACTGCCGTTCTCCTGGAGCGGCGTCACCCTGCACGCCGTCGGTGCGCGCTCCCTGCGGGTGCGCCTGGCCCCCGCCGGCCAGGACACCGTCTCCGTCGACCTCGCCGACGAGACCGGCGCCCCCGTCGCCACCGTCGACGCCCTGCTGCTGCGCCCCGTCACCCCCGACCAGGTGCGCGCCGCCCGCACGACCTTCCACGACTCGCTGTTCCGCGTCGAATGGACCCCGCTCGCCCTGCCCGCCGCGATCACCGTCGCCCCCGGCCGGTGGGCCCTGCTCGACGCGACCGCGACCGACGCCGCGGCAGGCTCCCGGTTCACGACCGTGCTGCCCACCGCCGCCACCCACACCGGCCTCGCCGAACTGGCCGCCGCGATCGAAGCCGGCGGCCCCGTGCCGCAAGCCGTCGTGGTCCCGCTGCCCGCCACCGGCACGCCCTCCGCGACCCCCGTCGACCCCGCACTGCCCGCAGCCGTCGCCGGAGCCCTGCACCACGCCCTGGACCTCGCGCAGACCTGGCTCGCCGACGACCGCCTCGCCGACTCCCGACTGGTGTTCGTCAGCCACGGAGCGGTCGCCACCACCGCCGGCTCCGACGTCCCCGACCTGACCCACGCCCCGCTGTGGGGCCTGCTGCGCTCCGCCCAGTCCGAGCACCCCGACCGGTTCGTACTCGTCGACCTCGACGACCGCGAGGAGTCGCTGCGCGCACTGCCCGCCGCGCTGGCCACCGGCGAGCCGCAACTCGCCCTGCGTGAGGGCCGCGCCGTCGTCCCCCGGCTCGGCCGGGTCCCCGCCGGGCCCACCGGCGAAGGACAAGGGGCCCGCCCCCTCGACACCGACGGCACCGCCCTCGTCACCGGCGCCACCGGCACCCTCGGCGGGCTCGTCGCCCGCCACCTCGTCACCGCCCACGGTGTCCGCCGCCTCCTGCTGACCAGCCGCCGCGGCGAGGCCGCCGACGGCGCCCCCGAACTCCTCGCCGAACTCCGCGCGCTGGGCGCCGACGTCACCCTCGCCGCCTGCGACGCCGCCGACCGCGCCGCGCTCGCCGCCCTGCTCGACACCGTCCCCGCCGAGCACCCGTTGACCGCCGTCGTCCACACCGCCGGCGTCCTCGACGACGGCATCCTCGAAGCGCTCACCCCCGACCGCATCGACCACGTCCTGCCCGCCAAGGTCGACGCGGCCGTCAACCTGCACGAACTGACCCGCCACCTCGACCTCGCCGCGTTCGTCCTGTTCTCCGCCGCCGCCGGCACCCTCGGTGCGGCCGGCCAGGCCAACTACGCCGCCGCCAACACCTTCCTCGACGCCCTCGCCCACCGGCGCCGCGCCGAAGGCCTGCCCGCCACCGCCCTCGCCTGGGGCCTGTGGGCCGAACGCAGCGCCATGACCGGTGACCTCGCCGACACCGACCTGGAGCGCATCGCCCGCGCCGGCGTCGCCGCCCTGTCCTCCGCCGAGGGCCTCGCCCTCATGGACACCGCCCGCACCGGCGGCGAACCCACCGCCGTCCCCATGCACCTCGACCTCGCCGCCCTGCGGCAGGCCGACGCGAGCATGGTCCCGCCGCTGCTGCGCGGCCTCGTCCGCCCCGCCGCCCGCCGGACCGCCGCCGATCGGGGCGCCGCCCCCGCCGACGGCCTCACCGAACGCCTGCTGCCGCTGACCGCCGCCGAACGCGACCGGCTGCTGCTGGCCACCGTCCGCGTCCAGGTCGCCGCGGTCCTCGGCTTCCCCGGCCCCGACGCCGTCGACCCGGGCCGCGCCTTCAAGGAACTCGGCTTCGACTCGCTCACCGCCGTCGAACTGCGCAACCGGCTGGGCTCCGCCACCGGCGTCCGCCTGCCCGCCACCCTCGTCTTCGACTACCCCACCCCGAACGCCCTCGCCGCGTTCCTGCGCACCGAACTCCTCGGCGACCTGGCCGCGCCCACCACGCCCACCGCCACGGGCACCCGGGCCGTCGCCGACGAGCCCATCGCCATCGTCGCCATGAGCTGCCGCTACCCCGGAGGCGTCAGCACCCCCGAGGAACTGTGGCAGCTCGTCGCCGGTTCCGTCGACGCGATCTCCCCGTTCCCCACCGACCGCGGCTGGAACCTCGACGGGCTGTACGACTCCGACCCCGACCGCGCCGGCACCTCGTACACCCGCACCGGGGGCTTCCTCCACGACGCCGCCGACTTCGACCCCGACGTCTTCGGCATCAACCCCCGCGAGGCCCTCGCCATGGACCCGCACCAGCGGCTCCTGCTGGAAACCTCCTGGGAGGCGTTCGAACGCGCCGGCCTCGACCCGGCGTCGATGCGCGGCACCCGCACCGGCGTCTTCGCCGGCGTCATGTACCACGACTACCTGACGCGTCTCCCGGCCGTCCCCGAGGGCCTGGAGGGCTACCTCGGCACCGGCACGGCGGGCAGCGTCGCCTCCGGCCGCGTCTCCTACACCTTCGGCCTGGAGGGCCCGGCCGTCACCATCGACACGGCCTGCTCGTCCTCCCTCGTCGCCCTGCACCTGGCCGCGCAGGCCCTGCGCTCCGGTGAATGCGACATGGCGCTCGCCGGCGGCGTCACCGTCATGTCCACCCCGGACACCTTCATCGACTTCAGCCGCCAGCGCGGCCTGTCCAGCGACGGCCGCTGCAAGTCCTTCTCCGCCGACGCCGACGGCACCGCCTGGGCCGAGGGCGCCGGCATGATCCTCGTCGAGCGGCTCTCCGACGCCCGCCGCCACGGCCACCCCGTCCTCGCCGTCGTCCGCGGCACCGCCGTCAACCAGGACGGCGCCTCCAACGGCCTCACCGCCCCCAACGGCCCGTCCCAGCAGCGCGTCATCCGCGCAGCCCTCGCCCACGCCGGCCTGACCACCGCCGACGTCGACGCCGTCGAGGCCCACGGCACCGGCACCACCCTCGGCGACCCCATCGAGGCCCAGGCCCTCCTCGCCACCTACGGCCAGGACCGCCCCGAGGACCGGCCGCTGCACCTGGGCTCCATCAAGTCGAACATCGGCCACACCCAGGCCGCCGCCGGCGCCGCCGGCATCATCAAGATGGTCCAGGCGATGCGCCACGGCATCCTGCCCGCCTCCCTGCACATCGCCGAGCCGTCCCCGCACATCGACTGGAGCGCGGGCGCCGTCGAACTCCTCACCGAGGCCGCCGCCTGGCCCGAAACGGACCGCCCCCGCCGCGCCGCAATCTCCTCCTTCGGGGTCAGCGGCACCAACGCCCACGTCATCATCGAGCAGCCGCCCGCCGACCAGGACACCGAGGCGCGCACCCCCACCGACGCGGCCGGGAACGCCGCCACCGTGGGCGCCCCGCTCCCGTACGTCCTCTCCGGCCGCACCCCCGAAGCGCTGCGCGCCCAAGCCGCACGCCTCGCCGACCACCTCCAACAACACCCCGACACCGGTGCCGGCGACCTGGCGTTCTCCCTCGCCACCACCCGCACCGCCCTGGACCGCCGCGCCACCGTCGTCGCCGCCGACCGCGACGGGCTCCTGACCGGACTCGACGCGCTCGCCACGGGCAAGGACAGTGCCCGACTCGTCCGCCACGACACCGCCGACGGCCGCCTCGCCGTCCTCTTCACCGGCCAGGGCAGCCAACGCCCCGGCATGGGCCGCGAACTGTACGCCGCCCACCCCGTGTTCGCCGCCGCCCTCGACGAGGTCTGCGCCGCCCTCGACCCGCACCTCGAACAACCCCTCAAGGACGTGCTGTTCGACGAGGACGACACCCGCCTGAACCGGACCGGCCACACCCAGCCCGCCCTGTTCGCGCTGGAGACCGCCCTCTACCGACTCGTCGCCTCATGGGGCGTGCGCCCCGACTTCGTCGCCGGCCACTCCATCGGCGAGATCACCGCCGCGCACGTCGCAGGCGTCCTCACCCTGCCCGACGCGGCCGCCCTCGTCGCCGCCCGCGGCCGCCTCATGGAGCAACTCCCCGCAGGCGGCGCGATGATCGCGCTGACCGGCACCGAGGACGAGGTCCGCCCGCTGCTCACCGGCCACGAGGACCGCATCGGCATCGCCGCCGTCAACTCGGCCTCCTCCGTCGTCATCTCCGGCGACGAGACCCTCGCCCTGGAGATCGCCGCCGAGTTCGAACGTCGCGGCCGCCGCACCAAGCGACTCACCGTCAGCCACGCCTTCCACTCCCCGCTCATGGACGGCATGCTCGACGCCTTCCACGACGTCGCCGCCTCACTCACCTACCACGCGCCCACCATCCCCGTCGTCACCCACCTCACCGGGACCGTCGCCGGCGAGGAACTGCGCACCCCCGAACACTGGGTCGCGCACGTCCGCGAAGCCGTCCGCTTCCTCGACGGCATCCGCACCCTGGACGCCGAACACGTCACCACCTACCTCGAACTGGGCCCGCAGGGCGTCCTGTCCGCCCTCGGACGCGACTGCCTCACCGACACCCAACCCGACACCGGGACGGCCTCCGGTTCCGCGGCGGACGCCGTGTTCGTCCCGGCGCTGCGCCGCGACCGCGCCGAGGCCGAGACGCTCGCCGAGGCCATCGCCGCCCTCCACACCCGCGCCGTCCCCCTCGACTGGGCCGCGTACTTCGCCACGACCGGCGCCCGCCGCACCGACCTGCCCACCTACGCCTTCCAACGCCGCCGGTTCTGGCTGGAGGCACCCGCCGGACACATCGGCGACGTGGAGTCGGCCGGCCTCGGCGCCGCCCACCACCCGCTGCTCGGCGCCGCCGTACCGCTCGCCGACGGCGAGGGCTTCCTGTTCACCGGACGCCTCTCCCTCGACACCCACCCCTGGCTCGCCGACCACGCCGTCATGGGCACCGTCCTGCTGCCCGGCACCGCCTTCGTCGAACTCGCCATCCGTGCCGGCGACCAGGCGGGCTGCGACGTCCTGGAGGAACTCACCCTCGAAGCACCACTGATCCTCGCCCCGCACACCGCGGTACGCCTCCAGATCGTGGTGGGCGCACCCGACCACGACGGCCGCCGCACCCTCGACCTGTACTCGGGCGACCCCGACGCCGCCGACGACGAACCCTGGACCCGGCACGCGGCCGGTGTCCTCGCCACCGGCGCACCCCGCCCCGCCTTCGACCTCACCGCCTGGCCCCCGCCCGGCGCCGAAGCCGTCACCGTGGACGGCCTGTACGAACACCTCGGCAGCGGCGGCTTCGCCTACGGGCCCGTCTTCCAGGGCCTGCGCGCCGCCTGGACCCTCGGCGACGACGTCTACGCCGAGGTCGCCCTGCCCGACGACCGACAGGCCGACGCCGGCCGGTTCGGGCTGCACCCGGCGCTCCTGGACGCCGCGCTGCACGCCACGTTCCTCCAACCGTCCCCCGACGCGGACCGTCAGGGCCGGCTCCCGTTCTCCTGGCGCGGGGTGTCCCTGCACGCCGTCGGCGCGTCCGCGCTGCGGGTCCGCCTCACCCCCGACGGCGACGACAGCATCTCCCTGCGCCTCGCCGACAGCACCGGCGCGCCCGTCGCCGCGGTCGACCACCTCGTGCTGCGGCCCGTCTCCGCCGACCGGCTCACCGCCGCGTCCCGCACCGCGCACCACGAGTCACTGTTCCGCGTCGAGTGGGCCACGGTGCCCCTGCCGGCCCTCCCGACCACCGAGGAGACCCCCTGGGCCGTGGTGGGCACCGACACCGACGCCCTGCCCGGCCCCGTCCACGCCGACCTCGCCGCACTCGCCGCCGCCGTCGACGCGGGCACGGACACCCCCGCCCACGTCCTGGCCCCCTGCCCGCCGACCACCGACGGGACCCCCCTCACCACCGACGCCGTCCGGGCCGCCGGCCACCGGGCCCTCGCCCTCGTCCAGGGCTGGCTCGCCGACGACCGGTTCGCCGGCTCCCGCCTCGTGTTCGTCACCCGCGGCGCCGTCGCCGCCCAGGGCGACTGGGACCTCACCGACCCGGCCCACGCCGCCGCCTGGGGCCTGGTCCGCTCCGCCCAGTCGGAAAACCCCGACCGGTTCGTCCTCGCCGACCTCGACACCGCCGCGACCGGCCCCGACACCACCCTCCTCACCGCCGCCCTCGCCACCGGCGAACCACAGTTCGCGATCCGCCGCGGCACCGTCCACGCCCCCCGCCTCGCCCGGATCCCCACCACCACCCCGCTGACCCCGCCTGCGGACGGCGCCGCCTGGCGCATGGACATCGAGGACAAGGGCACCCTCGACCACCTCACGCTCGTCCCCAGCCCCGAATCCGAAGCACCCCTGGAACCCGGCCAGGTCCGCGTCGCCGTACGCGCCGCCGGCCTCAACTTCCGCGACGTCCTCAACGCCCTCGGCATGTACCCCGGCGACCCCGGTCTGATGGGCAGCGAAGGCGCCGGCACCGTCCTGGAGACCGGCCCCGGCGTCACCGACCTCACCCCCGGCGACCGCGTCATGGGCATGCTCCCCGGCGCGTTCGGCCCGCTCGCCGTCGTCGACCGCCGCATGATCGCCCCCATGCCGGCGGGCTGGACGTTCGCCGAGGCGGCGGCCGTCCCGATCGTCTTCATGACGGCCCACTACGCCCTGCACGACCTCGCCGGCCTGCGCGCGGGCGAAACCCTCCTCGTGCACGCCGCGGCCGGCGGCGTCGGCATGGCCGCCGTCCAACTGGCCCGCCACCGGGGCGCCGACGTCTACGCCACCGCCAGTCCCGCCAAGTGGGACACCCTGCGCGGACTCGGCCTGACCGACGACCGGATCGCCTCCTCCCGCACCCTCGACTTCGAGGAAACCTTCCGCACGGCCACCGACGGCCACGGTGTCGACGTCGTCCTCGACTCCCTGGCCCGCGAGTTCGTCGACGCCTCCCTGCGGCTCCTGCCGCGCGGCGGCCGCTTCGTCGAAATGGGCAAGACCGACGTACGCGACCCCCACGAGGTCGCCGCCGCCCACCCCGGCGTCACCTACCAGGCCTTCGACCTCACCGAAGCCGGCCTCGACCGCATCCAGGAGATGCTCACCGAACTGCTCGGCCTCTTCGAGGCCGGCGCCCTGCACCCCATCCCCGTCTCCGCCTGGGACCTCCGCCAAGCACCCGAGGCGTTCCGCTACCTCAGCCAGGCACGCCACACCGGCAAGATCGTCCTGACCGTGCCCGCCGCATGGAACCCGCAAGGCACCGTCCTCATCACCGGCGGCACCGGCACCCTCGGCGCACACGTCGCCCGACACGCCGTCACCGCCCGCGGCGCCCGCCGGCTCGTCCTGACCAGCCGCCGCGGCGAGGCCGCCACCGGCGCACGCGAACTCGCCGGCGAACTCCGCGACCTGGGCGCCGACGTCACCATCGCCGCCTGCGACGCAGCCGACCGCGACGCGCTCGCCGCCCTGCTCGACAGCATCCCCGCCGAACACCCGTTGACCGCGGTCGTCCACACCGCCGGAGTCCTCGACGACGGGATCGCCGAGGCACTCACCCCCGAACGCCTCGACACCGTCCTGCGCCCCAAGGCCGACGCCGCCCTCCACCTCCACGAACTGACCCGCCGCCTCGACCTCGCCGACTTCGTCCTCTTCTCGTCCGCCGCCGGCACCTTCGGCGGCGCCGGACAGGCCAACTACGCCGCCGCGAACGTCTTCCTCGACGCCCTCGCCCGCCACCGCCAGGCCCACGGCCTGCCCGGCACCTCCCTCGGCTGGGGCCTGTGGGCCGAAGCCAGCGGCATGACGGGAGAACTCGACACCGCCGACAAGGACCGCATGACGCGCTCCGGCGTCCTCGGCCTCTCCACCGACGAGGGCCTCGCCCTCCTCGACACCGCCCACCGCACCGGCGACGCCCACCTCGTCCCCATGCAGCTCGACCTCGCCCCCCTGCGGCAAGCAGACGCGAGCATGGTCCCCGCCCTGCTGCGCGGCCTCGTCCGCGCCCCCGCCCGCCGAGCCGTCGAAGCCGGCACGGCCCGCACCGGAACCCCGCTGGTCGAGCAACTCGTACGGCTCCCCGAGCCCGAACGCGACACGCTCCTCCTCGACCTCGTACGCGACCAGGTGGCTGCCGTACTCGGCCACGCCACCCCCGACGCCGTCGAACCCGGCCGCGCATTCAAGGACCTCGGCTTCGACTCACTGACCGCCGTCGAGTTCCGCAACCGCCTCGGCGCCACCGCCGGCGTCCGCCTGTCCGCCACCCTCGTCTTCGACTACCCGACGCCCACCGCCCTCGCCGCCCACCTCAAGGACGAACTCCTCGGCTCCGAGGCCGCCGCCGCTGCCGCCGCCCTCCCGCACCACCCGGCCGGCGCCGCCGACGCCGACGACCCCATCGCCATCGTCGCGATGAGCTGCCGCTTCCCCGGCGGCGTCCGAAGCCCCGAGGACCTGTGGGAGCTGCTCGCCGAAGGCCGCGACGGCATCGCCGACCTCCCCGCGGACCGCGGCTGGGACACCGAGGCGCTCTACGACCCGGACCCCGACAACCCCGGCACCTCGTACGCCCGCGAAGGCGGCTTCGTCTACGACGCCCACCACTTCGACCCCGGCTTCTTCGGGATCAACCCGCGCGAGGCCCTCGCCATGGACCCGCAGCAGCGGCTCCTCCTGGAAACCTCCTGGGAGGCCTTCGAACGCGCCGGCATCGACCCGACGGCCCTGCGCGGCCGGCAGGTCGGCGTGTTCGTCGGCCAGATGCACAACGACTACGTTTCCCGCCTGAACACCGTGCCCGAAGGCGTCGAGGGCTATCTCGGCACCGGCGGCTCCAGCAGCATCGCCTCCGGCCGCGTCTCCTACACCTTCGGCTTCGAGGGCCCCGCCGTCACCGTCGACACGGCCTGCTCGTCCTCCCTCGTCGCCCTGCACCTGGCCGCGCAGGCCCTGCGCTCCGGCGAATGCTCGATCGCCCTGGCGGGCGGCGTCACCATCATCACCACCCCCGACGTCTTCACCGAGTTCAGCCGACAGCGCGGTCTCGCCGCCGACGGCCGCTGCAAGCCGTTCGCCGCCGCAGCCGACGGCACCGCCTGGGGCGAGGGCATCGGCATGCTCCTCGTCGAGCGGCTCTCCGACGCCCGCCGCAACGGCCACCAGGTACTCGCCGTGATCCGCGGCACCGCCGTCAACCAGGACGGCGCCTCCAACGGCCTCACGGCCCCCAACGGCCCCGCCCAGCAGCGCGTCATCCGCCAGGCCCTCGTCAACTCCGGCCTGACCGCCTCCGAAGTGGACGCCGTCGAGGCGCACGGCACCGGAACCCGACTCGGCGACCCGATCGAGGCGCAGGCCCTGCTGGCCACCTACGGCCAGGACCGGCCCGCGGACAACCCCCTGTGGCTCGGCTCCATCAAGTCCAACTTCGGCCACACCCAGGCCGCCGCCGGCGTCGCCGGCATCATCAAGATGGTCCAGGCGATGCGGCACGGCGTGCTGCCCCGCACCCTCCACGTCGACGAGCCCTCCCCGCACGTCGACTGGTCCGCGGGCGCGGTCTCCCTGCTCACCGAGCAGCGCCCCTGGCCCGAGACCGGCCGCCCCCGCCGCGCGGGCATCTCGTCCTTCGGCATGAGCGGCACCAACGCGCACGCCATCGTCGAACTCCCGACGGACCCGACGACCGTCCCGATCACCCCGGACACCCCGGCAGCCCCCGTCGCGCTCCCTTGGCACCTGACGGGCCGCACACCCGAAGCCCTCCGCGCCCAGGGCGAGCGCCTCCTGTCCCACCTGGACGCCCACCCCGACGCACAACCCACCGCCATCGGCCACTCCCTGGCCACCGGCCGGGCCGTCTTCGAACACCGCGCCACCGTGATCGCGTCGACCCTCGACGGATTCCGCACCGGCCTGACGGCCCTCGCGGAGGGCCGCACGGCCCCCGGCCTCGTCCTGGGCTCACCTACCGCCGGCGAGAAGCTCGCCTTCCTGTTCACCGGCCAGGGCAGTCAGCGCCTCGGGATGGGCCGTGAGCTCTATGACGCCTACCCGGTGTTCGCAGCCGCGTTGGATGCGGTGTGTGAGGGCATGGATCTCGAACTGCCTTTGAAGGATGTGCTGTTCGGGTCGGATGCGGGTCTGTTGGATGAGACGCGGTTCACGCAGCCGGCGTTGTTCGCGGTCGAGGTGGCGTTGTTTCGGCTCGTCGAGTCGTGGGGTGTGAAGCCGGACTTCCTGTCCGGACACTCGATCGGCGAAATCACCGCCGCGCACGTGGCCGGTGTGTTGTCGCTGGACGACGCGTGCAGGCTCGTCGCCGCTCGTGGTCGGTTGATGCAGGCGCTCCCTGGCGGTGGCGTGATGATCGCCGTTCAGGCGTCGGAGGACGAGGTCCTTCCGCTGCTGACGGACCGGGTGAGCATCGCGGCGGTGAACGGTCCGCAGTCGGTCGTGATCGCCGGTGACGAGGACGCGGCGGCCGTGGTCGTGGCGGCCCTCCCGGACCGGAAGACCAAGCGGCTCACGGTGAGCCACGCGTTCCACTCGCCGCACATGGATGCCATGCTCGACGACTTCCGCCGGGTCGTGGAGGGGCTGTCCTTCGCCGCCCCGCGCATTCCGATCGTCTCCAACCTGACCGGTGCCCTGGTCACCGACGGTGAGATGGGTTCGGCGGAGTTCTGGGTCCGGCACGTCCGCGAAGCCGTCCGCTTCCTCGACGGCATGCGCGCCCTGGAAGCCGCAGGTGCGACGACGTACGTCGAACTCGGCCCCGACGGGATCCTGTCCGCCCTCGCGCAGGACTGCCTCACCCGGGAAGCCGCCTTCGCCCCGGCCCTGCGCTCCGGACGCGACGAGGCCGAGACCCTCCTCTCGGCGCTCTCCACGGCCTGGGTGCGCGGCACCACCGTCGACCGCACCGCCTTCTACGCCCCGCTCGGGGCCCCCCGCGTCGACCTTCCGACGTACGCATTCCAGCGCACCGTTCACTGGCTCGACGCCGGCCGCGCGAACGGCGACGTCGGGGCGGCCGGACTCGGCACCACCGACCACCCCCTGCTCGGCGCCGAGGTCCAACTGCCCGACTCCGACGGCCACCTCTTCACCGGCCGGCTGTCGCTGGCCACCCACCCGTGGCTCGGGGACCACCGGGTCATGGGCGCCGCCCTCCTGCCCGGCACGGCCTTCGTCGAGCTGGCGCTCCGAGCCGGTGACCACGTCGGCTGCGACCTGGTCGACGAGCTCACGCTTGAGGCACCGCTGGTACTGCCCGAGCAGGGCGGCGTGCAACTGCGGCTCTCCGTCGCAGCGGCCGACCCGTCGGGCCGGCGCCGCAGCCTCGCCCTCCACTCCCGTCCGGAGGACGCGGACACGGACGCGCCGTGGACGCGGCACGCCGTCGGCGTGCTCGCGGCCGGGTCCGACCCCGCCCCGCAGGGTCTCACCGAGTGGCCCCCCGCCGGCGCGCGGGCCGTGCCCGTGGAGGGCCTGTACGAAGGCCTCGCGGACTCCGGCTTCGGCTACGGCCCGGTGTTCCAGGGCCTGCGGGCCGCCTGGAAGCACGACGGCACGCACTACGCCGAGGTCGCCCTGCCCGACGGCGCCACCGCCGAGGCCGCACGCTTCGGCCTGCACCCGGCCCTCCTGGACGCCGCCCTGCACGCACTCGGACTCGGCGCCGCCGACGGCACCGAAGGCCGCCTCCCGTTCTCCTGGTCCGGAGTCAGGCTGCACGCGGTCGGAGCCTCCGAGCTGCGGGTACGTCTGACCACCGGCCGCAACGGCGAGGTCGCCCTCACCTTGGCCGACGCCACCGGAGCCCCGGTCGCCTCGATCGCCGGCCTGGCCCTGCGGGCCGTCGGCCGCGACCAGCTCGCGGCCGGCCCGGACCTCACCCGTGACGCCCTGTTCCGCGTCGAGTGGACGGACTCGGCGACGGGCGGCACGTTCGACGACTGGTCCATGTGGGGAGAGGGCGACGGGACCGAGCCCGCCTCGGTGGTGTCGCTCCTGGACCACACCGACGGGGACGTCGCCGCCGCCGTCCACGCGGAAACCGGCCGGGCCCTGGAGATCCTCCAGGAATGGGCCGCAGCCGACGGGCCCGCCGATTCCCGACTGGTCTTCCTGACGCGCGGCGCGGTGGAAGCCGTACCCGGCGAGGGCGTACGCGACCTGGTGCACGCCGCCGTGCGGGGTCTGGTGCGTTCGGCGCAGTCGGAGAACCCTGGCCGGATCGTGCTGGTCGACGTCGATGTCGACGGTGACGTGGAGGCGGCTCTCGGCGCCGCGCTCGCCTCGGGCGAGTCCGAGGTCGCGGTGCGCGACGGTGCGGTGCTGGTGCCGAGGCTGGCGCGTGCTTCGGCCGCCGAGGACGAGGCCACGCCGCAGTGGGACCCTGAGGGCACCGTTCTGGTGACGGGTGCGAGTGGTTCGCTGGGTGGGCTGTTCGCCCGGCACCTGGTCGCCGAGCACGACGTACGACACCTGCTGCTGGTGAGCCGTCGTGGTGAGGCGGCCCAGGGCGCTCCCGAGTTGTCGGCGGAGCTGGCCGGTCTGGGTGCCGAGGTGTCGTGGGCGGCCTGCGACGTCGCTGATCGTGCCGCGTTGGCGGCCGTGCTGGCGGCTGTCCCGGCGGAGCACCCGTTGACGGGTGTGGTGCATACGGCCGGTGTTCTGGACGACGGTGTGATCGGATCCCTGACGGGTGAGCGTCTGTCGGCGGTTCTGCGTCCGAAGGTCGATGCCGCGTGGAACCTCCACGAGCTCACGGCCGGCCTGGACCTGTCCGCGTTCGTGTTGTTCTCCTCGGCCGCCGGTGTGTTCGGTGGTGCGGGGCAGGCCAACTACGCGGCGGCCAACACCTTCCTCGACGCCCTCGCCGCACACCGCAACGCCCAGGGCCTGGCCGGCACCGCGCTCGCCTGGGGTCTGTGGACGGGTGTCGGAGGCATGGGTGGTGACCTGGCCGGCGGTGACCACGAGCGCATCAACCGCGGTGGCATCGGCGCCCTGTCACCGGCCACCGGCCTCGCCCTCTTCGACAGGGCCCGCCGCACCACCGAACCCCTCCTCGTGCCGCTCCCGCTCGACCTGGCCGCCCTGCGCGCCCAGGCCCGCAGCGGCATGGTTCCCGACCTGCTGCGCGGCCTCGTCCGCGTACCGGCACGCCGGGCGGCGGGACAGGCCGCAACGGCCGACGGCTCCGCGCTCATCACCCGACTGTCCGCGCTATCGCCGGCCGAGCGGGAGCAGGTGCTCCTGGACCTCGTCCGGAGCGAGGTGGCCGCCGTACTCGGGCACGCCTCGACCGACGAGGTGTCGGCCGACCGGGCCTTCAAGGAGCTCGGCTTCGACTCCTTGACCTCCGTCGAACTGCGCAACCGCCTCGGGGCCGCCACCGGCCAGCGGCTGCCCGCCACCCTCGTCTTCGACTACCCCACGCCGAGCACGCTGGCGGCGTACCTGCGGACCGAGGTCCTGGGCCTGACCGGGGACGCGGACGGCAGGACCACCGGCGCCGCCACCGCGCTGCCGGTCACCGTCGGCGCCTCGTTCCAGGACGACCCGATCGCGATCGTCGGCATGAGCTGCCGCTATCCCGGAGGCGTCGAGACCCCCGAGGACCTGTGGCGCCTGGTGGCGGGTGGCATCGACGCCATCTCCGAGTTCCCCCGGGGCCGCGGCTGGGACCTGGAGTCGCTCTACGACCCGGATCCGGACGGCAAGGGGACCAGCTACACCCGCTCGGGCGGCTTCCTCCACGACGCGGGCCGCTTCGACCCGGCGTTCTTCGGGATCTCGCCCCGCGAGGCCGTCGCGATGGACCCGCAGCAGCGCCTGCTGCTGGAAACGTCGTGGGAGGCGTTCGAGCGCGCCGGCATCGACCCGGCGTCGATGCGAGGCAGCCGCACCGGCGTCTTCGCGGGCATCATGTACCACGACTACGCCACCCGCATCACCTCCGTACCCGACGGGGTCGAGGGCTACCTCGGCACCGGCAACTCCGGCAGCATCGCCTCGGGCCGCGTCTCGTACGCGTTCGGCCTGGAGGGGCCGGCGGTCACCGTCGACACCGCGTGCTCGTCCTCCCTCGTCGCCCTGCACTGGGCGATCCAGGCTCTCCGCAACGGCGAATGCACGATGGCGCTGGCCGGCGGTGTCACCGTCATGTCGACCCCGGGCACCTTCACCGAGTTCAGCCGGCAGCGCGGACTGGCCGCCGACGGCCGCATCAAGTCCTTCGCGGCTGCTGCCGACGGCACCAGCTGGGCCGAGGGCGCCGGCATGCTCCTCGTCGAGCGACTGTCGGACGCCCGCCGCAACGGGCATCCGGTGCTCGCCGTGGTCCGTGGCTCGGCCATCAACCAGGACGGCGCCTCCAACGGCCTGACCGCCCCCAACGGCCCGTCCCAGCAGCGCGTCATCCGCCAGGCCCTCGCCTCCGGCGGACTGACCAGTGACCTGATCGACGTGGTCGAGGCGCACGGCACCGGTACGACCCTCGGCGACCCGATCGAAGCCCAGGCCCTCCTGGCCACCTACGGACGCGAGCGCGCGGCCGACGAGCCCCTCCTGCTCGGTTCGATCAAGTCGAACGTGGGCCACACGCAGGCCGCCGCCGGTGTCGCCGGCGTCATCAAGATGATCATGGCGATGCGGCACGGGATCCTGCCCAGGACCCTCCACGTCGACGAGCCGACCCCGCACGTCGACTGGGAGGACGGCGCCGTCAGCCTCCTGACGGAATCCGTGCCGTGGCCGGAGACGGGCCGCCCGCGCCGGGCCGGTGTGTCCTCGTTCGGCATCAGCGGCACCAACGCGCACACGATCATCGAACAGGCCCCCGACGAGCCCCGGGCGAGCGCCTCGCCCGCGACCGCTCCCACGATTGACCCTGCGACGACCGCCCCTGTGACCGAGCCCGCGTCCGCGCTGCCGTACGTGCTGTCCGCCAAGTCGGCCGACGCCCTGCGCGGCCAGGCGGCCCGCCTGCGGGCCCGCCTGGAGGAAACGCCCCAGGTCCGCGCCACCGACGTGGCCTACTCGCTGGCCACCCGACGCGCCGCCTTCGACCACCGCGCGGTGGTCGTGGCGGGCGACCGGGACGAACTGCTCCGTGGTCTGACCGCACTGGAGAACGCCGACCCGACCGCCACCGCGGTGACGCGCGGAACCCTGGGTGCGGCCGGCACCGGAAAGCTCGCCTTCCTGTTCACCGGGCAGGGCAGCCAACGCCTCGGCATGGGCCGGGAACTGTACGCCGCCCATCCGGTGTTCGCCGCCGCCCTGGACGCGGTGTGCGAGCGGATCGCCCATGAACTCCCGCTGAAGGAGATCCTGTTCGGTTCGGACGCGGAGTTGCTGGATCGGACGGAGTACACGCAGCCGGCGTTGTTCGCGGTCGAGGTGGCGTTGTTCCGGCTCCTCGAATCGTGGGGTGTGCGGCCGGACTTCGTGTCCGGGCATTCGATCGGTGAGATCGTCGCCGCGCACGTCGCGGGCGTGTTGTCGCTGGACGACGCGTGCACCCTCGTGGCGGCGCGTGGCCGGTTGATGCAGGCGCTGCCCGCGGGCGGTGTGATGATCGCCGTCCAGGCGTCGGAGGCGGAGGTTCTGCCGCTGCTGACGGACCGGGTGAGCATCGCCGCGGTCAACGGTCCGCAGTCGGTCGTGATCGCCGGTGACGACGATGCCGCCACTGCCGTCTCCGCCTCGTTCCCCGACCGGAAGACCAAGCGGCTCACGGTCAGTCACGCGTTCCACTCGCCGCACATGGACGGCATGCTCGACGACTTCCGCAAGGTGGTCGAGGGCCTGTCGTACGGGGCTCCGCGCATCCCGGTCGTCTCCAACCTGACCGGCGCGCTGATCGCCGATGGTGAGATGGGTTCGGCGGAGTTCTGGGTGCGGCACGTCCGCGAAACGGTCCGTTTCCTCGACGGCGTCCGCGCCCTGGAGGCCGCGGGGGTGACGACGTACCTCGAACTCGGGCCCGACGGGATCCTCTCCGCCCTCGCCCAGGACTGCCTCGCCCAGGACGACGCGGCTCGCTTCGCGCCCGCCCTGCGAACCGGCCGCCCCGAGCCCGAAACCCTCAACAGCACCCTCGCCCTCGCCCACACCCACGGCGCGAGCGTGGACTGGGACGGCTACTTCGCCCCGACCGGCGCCCACCCGATCGAACTGCCCACCTACGCCTTCCAACGCGACTGGTACTGGCTCGACTCGGCCCCCACCGGCCCCTACGCCCCGGGCGACGCCGCCGGCTTCGGACTCGGCACGACGGACCACCCGCTGCTCGGCGCCGCCGTCGAACTGCCCGACTCGGACGGCTTCCTCTTCACAGGTCGCCTCGCCGCGGCCACCCACCCGTGGCTCGCCGACCACGCCGTCCTCGGTTCGGTCCTCCTGCCCGGCACCGCCTTCGTCGAACTCGCGGTCCGCGCCGGCGACCAGGTCGGCTGCGACATCCTGGAGGAACTGACCCTGGAAGCCCCGCTCGTCCTTCCCGAGCACGCCGGAATCCAACTCCGCCTCTCCCTCTCCGGAACCGACGAATCCGGCCGACGGGCCCTCTCCCTGTACTCCCGGGACGAGGACAGCCCGGCCGACGAGCCGTGGACACGGCACGCCACCGGCGTCCTCGCCACCGCAGCCGACGCCCCGACCCCGGCGGCCGACCTCACCACCTGGCCGCCCGCCGGAGCCGAACCGGTCGACATCGACGGCCTCTACGACGGCCTCGCCGCCGCCGGCTTCGACTACGGCCCCGCCTTCCAGGGCCTGCGGTCCGCCTGGCTGCACGGCGACGCCGTGTACGCCGAGGTCAGCCTCGACGAGGACACCGCGGGAACGGCCGACTGGTTCGGCCTCCACCCGGCGCTCCTGGACGCCACCCTCCACGCCGCCGGACTCGGCTCCCTCGTCGAGAACACCGGTCAGGGCCGACTGCCCTTCGCCTGGGCCGGCGTACGGCTCCACGCGGCAGGCGCCTCCGCCGTACGCGTCCGGCTGGCCCCGGCCGGCCGGGACGCGGTGTCGCTGGAGCTCGCGGACCCGACGGGCGCGCCCGTCGCCTCCGTCGCGTCGCTCGCCCTGCGGGCGGTCTCGCCCGACCAGATCGGCGCCGCACGCGGCGGTCGCCACGAGTCGCTGTTCCGGATCGAGTGGACGCCGCTCCAACCGACCCCGGCACCCACGGCCGAGCAGCGTCCCTGGGCCCTCCTCGCCGACGGTCACCCCGGGCTCGACGCGGTGGGTGTCCGCTACGACACCCACGACGCCCTCGGGACCCTCACGGACCCGACGCTGGTCTGCGTCCCGCTGCCCACGTCGACCGACCCGCGCGACGTAGCGGGTGCGGTGCACACCGAGACGGCTCGGGTACTGGAACTCCTCAAGGAATGGCTGGCCGATGACCGCTTCGCGGACTCGCGCCTGCTGTTCCTGACGCAGGGCGCGGTGGCCACCGCACAGGGCGAGGACCTCCCGGACCTCGTACACGCCCCGGTGTGGGGTCTGGTCCGTTCGGCGCAGTCGGAGAACCCTGGCCGGATCGTCCTGGCCGACACCGACGGCACGGACGCGTCGTACCGGACCCTCACCGCCGTACTGGCCTCGGGGGAGTCCGAGGTCGCGGTGCGCGACGGTGCGGTGCTGGTACCGAGGCTGGCGCGTGCGTCGGCCGGTACGGATGCTGCCGCGCCGGAGTGGGACAACGCGGGGACCGTTCTGGTGACGGGTGCGAGTGGTTCGCTGGGTGGGCTGTTCGCCCGGCATCTGGTCGCCGAGCACGGCGTACGGCACCTGCTGCTGGTGAGTCGTCGCGGTGAAGCGGCGGGCGGCGCGTCCGAGTTGTCGGCGGAGTTGGCCGGTCTGGGTGCCGAGGTGTCGTGGGCGGCCTGCGATGTCGCCGATCGTGCCGCGTTGGCGGCCGTGCTGGCTGCTGTCCCGGCGGAGCATCCGTTGACGGGTGTGGTGCACACGGCCGGTGTTCTGGACGACGGTGTGATCGGGTCCCTGACGGGTGAGCGTCTGTCGGCGGTACTGCGTCCGAAGGTCGATGCCGCGTGGAACCTCCACGAGCTCACGGCCGATCTGGACCTGTCCGCGTTCGTGTTGTTCTCCTCGGCGGCCGGTGTGTTCGGTGGTGCGGGGCAGGCCAACTACGCGGCGGCCAACACCTTCCTGGACGCCCTCGCCGTACACCGCAACGCCCAGGGCCTGGCGGGCACGTCCCTCGCCTGGGGTCTGTGGGCCGAAACCGGTGGCATGGGGGACACCCTCGATGCCGAGGACGTCTCCCGGCTCGGCCGGGGTGGTGTCAACGCGCTGACGGCTGCCGAAGGTCTGGCTCTGTTCGATGCCGCGCCGGCGACGGGACAGTCGCTGCTGGTTCCCGTGAAGCTGGACCTGGGCGCGCTCCGTACCCAGGCGGGCACCGGGATGCTCCCGCCGCTGCTCACCGGCCTCGTCCGCACCCCCACCCGCCGGACCGCAGGAAACAACACCTCCGCCGGTACCGACGGGGGAGCGGAACTGCGCGAGCGTCTCTCCGGACTTTCGCCCGCCGCACGGAACGAGTCCCTGCTGGAACTCGTCTGCACGTACGTCGCAGGAGTCCTCGGCTTCGCCGGACCGGAAGCGGTCGACCCGGCACGGTCGTTCAACGAAGTCGGCTTCGACTCGCTGACCGCCGTCGAACTCCGCAACCGGCTCGGCGCCGCAACCGGCGTACGACTGCCCGCCACCCTCGTCTTCGACTACCCGACACCGACGGCACTCGTCGAGTACCTCCGGGACGAACTCTGGCAGCACGGCGCGGCGGCCGTACCCCCACTTCTCGCCGAACTGGACCGGATGGAGAAGACGCTCGTCACCTCGACGCCCGACTCCGCCGGCCGCGACCGCATCACCGAACGCCTCCAAGCCCTGCTCACCGCCTGGAGCGAGGCCGCGGACGCGGCGGCGGACCTGCCGGCCGAACCCGACGGACCCGATGTGGCCGAGGCACTGGAGAGCGCCACCGACGACGACCTCTTCGACTTCATCGGCAAGGAGTTCGGCATCTCATGACGCGGCAGCTCCACCCCGCCCCTTCCCACCACCCTGACTCCACGGCTTCTGTACGAGGGATGCACGCATGAACGAGGAAAAGCTCCGGTACTTCCTGAAGCGGGTGACGGCCGATCTCCACGAGACGCGCCGCCGGCTCCAGGAGGTCGAGTCGGAGGAGCAGGAGCCGATCGCGATCGTCGGGATGAGCTGCCGCTACCCCGGGGACGTCGAGTCCCCCGAGGACCTGTGGCGGCTGGTGTCCGACGAGACCGACGCCATCTCGCCCTTCCCGACCGACCGGGGCTGGGACACGGGAAACCTGTTCGACGAGGACCCCGACGGGCGCGGCACGAGCTATGTGCGCGAAGGCGGCTTCCTGCACACCGCCAACCGCTTCGAACCGGAGTTCTTCGGCATCTCACCCCGTGAGGCCGTCGCGATGGACCCCCAGCAGCGCCTGCTGCTGGAGATCGCCTGGGAAGCCTTCGAGCGGGCCGGCATCGACCCGACGTCGGTGCGCGGCAGCCGCACCGGCGTGTTCACCGGCGTCATGTACCACGACTACGCGTCACGGCTGCGCGCCGTACCGCCGGAGGTCGAGGGCTACCTCGGCACCGGCGGCTCCAGCAGCATCGCCTCCGGCCGCGTCTCGTACACGTTCGGCCTGGAGGGCCCGGCGCTCACCGTCGACACCGCGTGCTCGTCCTCCCTCGTCACCCTGCACCTCGCCATGCAGGCGCTCCGCAAGGGCGAGTGCACGCTCGCCCTCGCGGGCGGCGTCACCGTCATGCCGACGCCCGGAACCTTCACCGAGTTCAGCAAGCAGCGGGGTCTGTCCTTCGACGGACGCTGCAAGTCCTTCGCGGACGCCGCCGACGGCACCGGCTGGGGCGAGGGCGCCGGCATGCTGCTCGTCGAGCGACTGTCGGACGCCCGCAAGAACGGCCACCGCGTCCTCGCCGTGGTTCGCGGCTCCGCCGTCAACCAGGACGGCGCCTCCAACGGCCTCACGGCACCCAACGGCCCGTCCCAGCAGCGCGTCATCCGTCAGGCCCTCGCCGACGCCCGCCTCACGGCCGCCGACATCGACGTGGTCGAGGCACACGGCACCGGCACGACCCTCGGCGACCCGATCGAAGCACAGGCACTGCTGGCCACGTACGGCAGGGAACACACCGAGGACCGGCCGCTGTGGCTCGGCTCGGTCAAGTCGAACATCGGGCACACCCAGGCCGCCGCCGGTGTGGCGGGCGTCATCAAGATGGTCATGGCGATCCGCAACGGCCGGATCCCGAAGACCCTGCACGTGGACGCACCGTCGGCCAAGGTCGACTGGGCGGCGGGCGCCGTATCGCTGCTCCGCAACACGGTCGACTGGCCGGAGACCGGCCGCCCCCGGCGCGCGGCGATCTCCTCGTTCGGTATCAGCGGCACCAACGCGCACACCATCATCGAGCAGGCCCCGGCCGAGGTCCCCGCCGAACCCGTTGAGGTCGAGCCCACCGCCGGAGCGTCGACCGACGCCACGGAGACCGCACCCACCGCGTCCGGGTCCTCCGAGACCTCCGGGGCCTCCGACGGCTCCGGTGCTTCCGAGGCGACGCCGCAGCGTCGTACCGTGGTTCCCCCGGCCCTCCCGTGGCCCGTATCGGCCCGTACGGAGGACGCCCTGCGGGCCCAGGCCGCGCGCCTCCTCACCCACCTGCGCGCCCACCCCGAGCAGCCGGCGGCCGACATCAGCCGCTCCCTGGCCACCGGTCGCGCCGCCCTCGAACACCGTGCCGTCGTCGTGGCCGCCGACCGGGAACACGCCCTCGCGGACCTGGCCGCCCTCGCCTCCGACGACGAGGCCGCGGCCTCGCACATCGTCCGCGGCGAGATCGCGGCGCGCGGGAAGGTCGCCTTCCTGTTCACCGGGCAGGGCAGCCAACGCCTCGGAACGGGGCGCGCCCTGTACGACGCGTACCCGGTGTTCGCGGACGCCCTGGACGCCGTGTGCGAAGGAATGGCACTCGAACTCCCCCTGAAGGAAGTTCTGTTCGGTTCCGACGCCGAACTCCTGGACCGGACCGGATACACGCAGCCGGCGCTGTTCGCGATCGAGGTCGCGCTGTTCCGGCTGTTCGAATCGTGGGGTGTGAAGCCGGACTTCGTGTCCGGGCATTCGATCGGTGAGATCGTCGCCGCGCACGTGGCGGGTGTGCTGTCCCTGGACGACGCGTGCACGCTGGTCGCGGCGCGCGGACGGCTGATGCAGGCCCTGCCGGCCGGTGGCGTGATGATCGCGATCCAGGCGTCGGAGGCGGAGGTCCTGCCGCTGCTGACCGACCGCGTGAGCATCGCGGCGATCAACGGCCCGCGCTCGATCGTGATCGCCGGTGACGAGGACGCTGCGACAGCGGTCACCGAGTCGTTCACGGACCGGAAGACCAAGCGGCTCACGGTGAGCCACGCCTTCCATTCGCCGCACATGGACGACATGCTCGACGAGTTCCGCCAGGTCGTGGCGGGATTGTCGTTCGCCGCCCCGAGCATTCCGGTCGTGTCCAACCTGACCGGTGCCCTGGTCGCCGACGGTGAGATGGGTTCGGCGGAGTTCTGGGTCCGGCACGTCCGCGACACGGTCCGCTTCCTCGACGGTGTCCGGACCTTGGAGGCCGCCGGGGTGACGACGTACGTCGAACTCGGCCCCGACGGCGTCCTGTCCGCTCTCGCTCAGGACTGCCTCACCTCCGACGACACCCACTCCACCGCCTTCGTACCGACCGTGCGCAAGGACCGCCCGGAAGCGGAGACCGTCGTCACGGCCCTCGCCCGGGCCCACGTCCGAGGCATCGCCGTCGACTGGCAGGCGTACCACTCCGACACCGGAGCCGAGTACGTCGACCTGCCCACGTACGCCTTCCAGCGCGAGCACTACTGGCTCGACGCCGGAACCCTCGGCGGGGACGTCACCACCGTCGGCCTCCGGTCCGCCGATCACCCGCTGCTGGGTGCCACGGTGACGCTGGCCGATGCGGATGGGTTGCTCCTCACCGGTCGGTTGTCGCTTGCGACTCACCCGTGGTTGGTGGATCACATGGTGATGGGTTCGGTGTTGTTGCCCGGTACGGCCTTCGTCGAGTTGGCGTTGCGTGCCGGTGATCAGGTCGGGTGTGATCTGGTCGATGAACTCACCCTTGCCGCTCCGTTGGTGTTGCCGGAGGAGGGTGGTGTCGAGCTTCAGATCACCGTGGGTGGCCCGGACGGGTCGGGTCGGCGTCCGGTGGTTTTCCATTCGCGTGATGGGCTGGCGGCCGGGGATGAGCCGTGGGTTCGTAACGCGACGGCGACGTTGGTCGAGGGTGAGGGCGGGGCGCCGGGCTTCGATCTGGTGGCATGGCCGCCGGTCGGTGCGGATGCCGTTGATGTCGAGGGCCTGTACGAGGGTCTGGCGGATTCCGGTTTTGGTTACGGTCCGGTGTTCCAGGGGCTGCGTGCCGCGTGGCGGCGCGGCGAGGAGGTGTTCGCCGAGGTGAGCCTCGGTGACGAAACCGCGCCGGGTGCGGACCGGTTCACGCTTCATCCCGCGCTCCTCGATTCCGTGCTGCACGCCATCAGTCTCGGTTCGCTCGTGGAGGACACCGGTCAGGCGCGGCTTCCGTTCTCGTGGTCGGGGGTTTCCGTCCACGCCGGTGGCGCGGACGCTCTCCGTGTACGCCTCACCCGGGCGGCCAAGGACGCCGTACGACTGGAGATCGCCGACGTTGACGGTGCTCCCGTCGCGACGGTGGACAGCCTCGCCCTCCGTGCCTTCTCGCCCGAGCAGCTCGGGCGGCCGGCCGGCGGTCACGGCCACTCCCTGTTCCGCGTGGAGTGGACGGCGTCGACCACCCCGGCGGGCTCCGCCGCCGACTGGCTGATGCTGGGCGACGGCACACAGGTGTTCGCGGACCTCGCCGGACTGGGTGTGGCCGTCGCCGAAGGCGGCGAGATCCCGGCCGTACTGGTCGTGCCGTGCCTGGAGCCCGTCGGCGGGAGCGTCGCCCAAGCGGCACACACCGAGACCGGTCGGGCGCTGGCGCTGCTCAAGGAATGCCAGGCCGACGACCGGTTCGCGGATTCGCGTCTCGCGTTCCTGACGCGGGGCGCGGTGGAAGCCGTACCCGGCGAGGGCATCCCGGATCCGGCACGCGCCGCTGTGCGCGGTCTGGTGCGTTCCGCGCAGTCGGAGAACCCCGGCCGGTTCGTCCTGGTCGACGTGGACGTCGACGGTGACGTGGAGGCGGCTCTCGCCGTCGCCCTCGCCTCGGGCGAGTCCGAGGTCGCGGTGCGCGACGGTGCGGTGCTGGTGCCGAGGCTGGCGCGGGCGTCGGCTGCCGGGGACGCGGCCGCCGGGTGGGATCCTGCGGGCACTGTCCTGGTGACGGGTGCCAGTGGTTCGTTGGGTGGGCTCTTCGCCCGTCACCTGGTGACCGAGCATGGCGTAAGGCACCTGCTGTTGGTCAGCCGTCGCGGTGAGGCCGCGGGCGGTGCTTCCGAGTTGTCGGCGGAGTTGGCCGGTCTGGGTGCCGAGGTGCGGTGGGCGGCGTGTGATGTCGCCGATCGTGTCGCGCTGGCGGCCGTTCTGGACGGGATTCCGGCGGAGCACCCGCTGACGGGTGTGGTGCACACGGCCGGTGTCCTGGATGACGGGGTCATCGGTTCCCTGACCGGGGACCGCCTCTCGGCGGTTCTGCGTCCCAAGGTCGACGCCGCGTGGAACCTCCACGAGCTGACGGCCGGGCTGGACCTGTCCGCGTTCGTGTTGTTCTCGTCGGCGGCGGGTGTGTTCGGTGGTGCGGGGCAGGGCAACTACGCGGCGGCCAACACCTTCCTGGACGCCCTCGCCGCGCACCGCAACGCCCAAGGGCTCGCGGGTACCTCGCTCGCGTGGGGTCTGTGGGCGGAGACGGGTGGCATGGGGGACACCCTGGATGCCGAGGACGTCTCCCGGCTCGGTCGGGGCGGCGTGAACGCCCTGACGTCCGATGAAGGTGTGGCCTTGTTCGACGCCGCGCCGGCGACAGGGCAGTCGCTGCTGGTGCCCGTGAAGCTGGACCTCGGCGCACTCCGTGCCCAGGCGGGCACCGGTATGCTCCCGCCGCTGCTCACCGGCCTCGTCCGCACGCCCACCCGCCGGGCGGCACGGGGCAGCGGTGGTGCGTTCGCCCGTCAGGTGGCCGCGTTGCCGCAGGATCAGCAGCCGGTTGCGGTGTTGGAGCTGGTTCGTGGGCAGGTGGCCGCCGTGCTCGGTTTCGCGGGTCCCGAAGCGGTGGATGGGGCGCGGTCGTTCAGCGAGGTCGGTTTCGATTCGTTGACGGCCGTCGAGCTCCGCAATCGGCTCGGTGCGGCGACCGGTGTGCGGTTGCCCGCCACGCTCGTCTTCGACTATCCGACGCCGATCGTGCTGGCGGAGTACCTGCATGCCGAGCTCCTCGGCAGCCAGGCTGCCGCAGCGGCGCCGGTCGTGGCCTCCGCGCACGACGACGAGCCCATCGCGATCGTCGCCATGGCCTGCCGCTTCCCCGGTGACGTCCGGTCGCCCGAAGACCTGTGGCGGCTCGTCCGCGACGGCAAGGACGCCATCACCGACATGCCCACCGACCGTGGCTGGGACATCGAGGGTCTCTTCGACCCCGACCCGGACCGCCAGGGCACCAGCTACAGCACGGCCGGTGGCTTCCTGCACGACGCGCACCACTTCGATCCGACGTTCTTCGGGATCTCGCCGCGTGAGGCGCTGGCGACGGACCCGCAGCAGCGCCTGCTGCTGGAAACGTCGTGGGAGGCGTTCGAGCGGGCCGGTATCGACCCGGCATCGATGCGCGGCAGTCGCACCGGCGTCTTCGCGGGTGTCATGTACAACGACTACGGCACCCTTCTCCACCGGGCCCCGGAGGGCCTGGAGGGCTACATGGGGACCTCCAGCTCGGGCAGTGTCGCCTCGGGCCGGGTGTCCTACACGTTCGGCCTCGAAGGGCCCGCCGTCACCGTCGACACCGCCTGCTCCTCCTCCCTCGTCACCCTGCACCTCGCGGCTCAAGCCCTGCGGAGCGGTGAGTGCGACCTCGCGCTCGCGGGCGGCGTGACCGTGATGGCCACCCCCGGCACCTTCATCGCCTTCAGCCGACAGCGCGGCCTTGCCACGGACGGCCGGTGCAAGCCGTTCGCCGCCGCCGCCGACGGCACCGCGTGGGGCGAGGGCGTCGGCATGCTGCTCGTGGAGCGGCTCTCGGACGCCCGGAGGAACGGTCACCCCGTCCTGGCCGTGGTCCGGGGTACGGCGATCAATCAGGACGGTGCCTCCAACGGCCTCACCGCCCCCAACGGTCCGTCCCAGCAGCGTGTGATCCGTCAGGCCCTGGCCAACGCGGGCCTGTCGGCCGCCGAGGTCGACGTGGTCGAGGCGCACGGCACCGGTACGACCCTCGGCGACCCGATCGAAGCCCAGGCCCTCCTCGCCACCTACGGCCAGGAACGCACCGGGAACCGGCCGCTGCTCCTCGGCTCCATCAAGTCCAACATGGGCCACACCCAGGCCGCCGCCGGCGTCGCGGGCATCATCAAGATGGTCCAGGCGATGCGGCACGGAACAGTGCCCAAGACGCTGCACGTGGACGAGCCGTCCCCGCACGTCGAATGGTCCGAGGGCGCCGTCTCCCTGCTGACGGAGACGGTCGCCTGGCCGGAGACGGGTCGCCCGCGCCGAGCTGCCGTGTCCTCGTTCGGCATCAGCGGCACCAACGCGCACACCATCATCGAGCAGGCCCCGGACGAGGACACCCCGGCACCCACCGCCCCCTCGGCGGCGCCTTCCGTCCTGCCCTACGTACTCTCCGCGAAGACCGCGGAAGCACTGCGCGACCAGGCCGCCCGACTGCGGACCCACCTGACGGAGCAGCCCGAACTCGCAGCCGTGGACGTGGCCTACTCGCTGGCCGGCCGACGTGCCGCGTTCGACCACCGCGCCGTCGTCGTCGCCGCGAACCGCGAGAAGCTACTGCGGAGCCTGACCGCACTGGAGAACGGCGACCTCGTCCCGACCGGGGCCAAGACCGGCACTGTAGGAGCCGCCGGATCCGAGAAGCTCGCGTTCCTGTTCACCGGGCAGGGCAGCCAGCGCCTCGGCATGGGCCGTGAACTGTACGAGACGTACCCGGTGTTCGCCGCCGCGTTGGACGCGGTGTGCGAGCGGCTCGACCTCGAATCGCCCCTGAAGGACGTGTTGTTCGGCGAGGACGCCGATCGGCTCGATCGTACGGAGTACGCCCAGCCGGCGCTGTTCGCGGTCGAGGTGGCGTCGTTCCGGCTGCTCGAATCGTGGGGTGTGAAGCCGGACTTCCTGTCCGGGCACTCCGTCGGTGAGATCGCCGCGGCGCACGTCGCAGGAGTGTTCTCGCTGGAGGATGCCTGCACGCTGGTCGCGGCGCGTGGGCGGCTGATGCAGGCCCTGCCCGCCGGTGGCGTGATGATCGCGATCCAGGCGTCGGAGGCGGAGGTCCTGCCGCTGCTGACCGACCGCGTGAGCATCGCGGCGATCAACGGCCCGCGCTCCGTCGTGATCGCGGGCGACGAGGACGCTGCGACAGCGGTCACCGAGTCGTTCACGGACCGCAAAACCAAGCGGCTCACGGTGAGCCACGCGTTCCATTCGCCACACATGGACGGCATGCTCGACGACTTCCGGCAGGTCGTGGAGGGGCTGTCGTTCGCCGACCCGCGCATTCCGATCGTCTCGAACCTGACCGGTGCCCTGGTCGCCGACGGTGAGATGGGTACGGCGGAGTTCTGGGTCCGGCACGTCCGCGAAGCCGTCCGCTTCCTCGACGGCGTCCGCACCCTCGAAACCGCCGGGGTGGCGACCTACGTCGAGATCGGCCCCGACGGCGTCCTCTCCGCCATGGCGCACGGCTGCCTCACGCAGGACGCCGACACCGACGCCTTCGCGCCCGTCCTCCGCAAGGGCCGCCCCGAAGCGGCGACCCTGACCCGGGCCATCGCCCAGGCCCACGCTCGGGGTGTCTCCGTCGACTGGGAGACCTACTTCACGGGTACCGGCGCCCGCGGCGTCGACCTGCCGACCTACGCCTTCCAGCACGAGCGGTACTGGATCGATGTCCCCGTCGGCTCCTTCGCCGACGCGGCCGCGGCCGGCCTCCGGTCCGCCGATCATCCGTTGCTGGGGGCTGCGGTGACGTTGGCGGATGCGGATGGGTTGTTGTTGACGGGTCGGTTGTCGCTTGCCACGCATCCTTGGCTGGCGGATCACATGGTGTTGGGTTCGGTGTTGTTGCCGGGTACGGCTTTCGTCGAGTTGGCGCTGCGTGCGGGTGATCAGGTCGGGTGTGGTCTGGTCGAGGAGTTGATGCTTGCCGCTCCGTTGGTGTTGCCGGAGGAGGGTGGTGTCGAGCTTCAGATCACGGTGGGCGGTCCGGACGATTCGGGTCGGCGTGCGGTGGTCTTCCATTCCCGTGACGGGTTGGCGGCGGAGGACGAGCCGTGGGTTCGTAACGCGACCGCGACCCTTGCGGAGGGTGAGGGCGAGGTGGCCGGCTTCGATTTGGCGGTGTGGCCGCCGGTGGGTGCGGAAGCCGTTGATGTCGAGGGCCTGTATGAGGGTCTGGCGGATTCCGGTTTTGGATATGGTCCGGTGTTCCAGGGGTTGCGTGCCGCGTGGCGGCTCGGTGAGGCGGTGTTCGCCGAGGTGAGCCTCGGTGAGGAGACCGTGCCGGGTGCGGACCGGTTCACGCTTCATCCCGCGCTCCTCGACTCGGTGCTTCATGCCGTGGGTCTGGGTTCGTTGGTGGAGGACACCGGTCGGGCGAGGCTTCCGTTCGCCTGGTCGGGGGTGTCCGTCCACGCGGGTGGCGCGGACACTCTTCGGGTCCGACTGTCCCGGGCGGGCAAGGATTCCGTACGGCTGGAGATCGCCGATGTCGAGGGTGCTCCGGTCGCGACCGTGGACAGTCTTGCTCTCCGGGCGTTCTCGCCCGAGCAGCTCGCCCGGCCGGCCGGCGGCCACGCAGACTCCCTGTTCCGCGTGGAATGGACCGAAGCCCCCTCGGCAACGGGCAACCTCGACAACTGGCTGATGCTCGACGATGCGCCCAGAGGGCTCGCGGATCTCCCCACCGTTCCGGCGACACTGGTGGTGCCCTGCACGGTAGCGACCGACGAGAACACGGCCGGGGCCGTGCACGCCGAGACCGCACGCGTACTGGCACTGCTTCAGCAGTGGCTCTCCGACGAGCGGTTCGCGGACTCGCGGCTGGTCTTCCGGACGCGCGGCGCGGTGGCCGTGACACCGGGCGAAAGCCCGACCAACCTCGCCCACGCCTCCGTGTGGGGTCTGGTGCGCTCGGCGCAGTCGGAGAACCCTGGCCGGATCGTGCTGGTCGATGTCGATGTCGACGTCGATGTCGACGGTGACGTGGAGGCGGCTCTCGGCGCCGCGCTCGCCTCGGGCGAGTCGGAGGTCGCGGTGCGCAACGGTGCCGTCCTCGTGCCGAGGCTGGTGCGTGCGTCGGCCGGTGTGGATGCCGCTGCGCCGGAGTGGGGTGCGGAAGGCACCGTTCTGGTGACGGGTGCGAGTGGTTCGCTGGGTGGGTTGTTCGCCCGGCATCTGGTGGCCGAGCACGGTGTGCGGCACCTGCTGCTGGTGAGTCGTCGTGGTGAAGCGGCGGGCGGTGCTTCCGAGTTGTCGGCGGAGTTGGCCGGTCTGGGTGCCGAGGTGTCGTGGGCTGCGTGTGATGTCGCTGATCGTGCCGCGTTGGCGGCCGTGCTGGC
>NZ_JBVIVP010000041.1:0-37829 GCF_055595445.1 Streptomyces sp. NPDC040432
TTTCGTTCTGTTGTCCTGCTCTGTTCTTGCGTTTCCGACTCTATCAGACTCTCTCGGGCCCGATTTCCTCGGCGCTTTCCAGGTCCTGCGCTTTCGCGCTTTCCCTTTCCGGCGGTTCCGACTCTATCAGCGCTTTTCCTTCTCTCCGACCACTCTCCGTCGTGCCGAATGGGCACACGAAAGAACAGGGAGTTCTGGATCTTTGCTGCTTGAGGGGAATCCCGTCCATTGGATGTTCGCGAAATGTTCACGCGGCACGTCCCGGCGGGAGTCACGACAGTACAGGGCCGGCCAGGGCGCAGGCAAATCGTTTCACGCGTATGGTCTAGTCCACCGGTCTAGTCCACTAGTCTCCGTGCCAAAGGTCCGTCCGAGTCAGGACCAACATCGGGCGAACCGGTACAGCCCTTGACATATCCTTCTGAAGAGTATGCCGTTCGCGACAGGTAGTGACGGCGACACGATGAAGCCCCACCCCTGGGAGGCCCCCATGACCAGCGTGACGTCCCCACTTGCCGGGACCGCCATCGGACTCGCGGCAGTGCCCGATCCGGTGTTCTCCGGCGCGATGGTGGGACCGGGCACGGCCATTGATCCCGTGCGCGAGCCCTCGGAGGCGGTGTCCCCGGTAGACGGTGTGGTCGTCTCCCTGCACCCGCACGCGTACGTGGTCGTCGACGGTGAGGGCCACGGTGTGCTCACGCACCTCGGCATCGACACCGTCCAGCTCAACGGCGAGGGCTTCGAGCTGCTCGTGAACAAGGGCGACACCGTGACGCGCGGCCAGGGCGTCATCCGTTGGAACCCGGCCGCCGTCGAGCAGGCCGGCAAGTCGCCGATCTGTCCCGTCGTGGCTCTTGAGGCGACCGCCGACTCCCTCTCCGACGTCGTCGAGTCCGGCGACGTGAAGGCCGACGACGCTCTCTTCAGCTGGCGGTAAGCGTCCCCTGCACGGCGGGTCGGACATCCATCGCGGCGGCTGGGGCCGCCGCTCAATCGGAGACGGTGAAATGGAGACAACGCTGCGAGGCGTCGGCGTGAGCCACGGTGTGGCGATCGGCGAGGTCCGGCACATGGGCACGGCGGTCCTCGAACCGCCGGCCAGGCAGATCACCGCGGACGAGGCGGAGCGCGAACAGGGGCGCGCCCGTCAGGCCGTGGAGGCTGTTTCGGCGGACCTGATCGCACGCGGTCAGCTGGCCGGTGGCGAGGCCCAGCACGTGCTTGAGGCCCAGGCGATGATCGCCACGGACCCCGAGCTGATGGCGGACGTGGACCGGCGGATCGCCGTCGGCAGCACCGCCGAGCGCGGCGTCTACGACGCGTTCGCCGCCTATCGCGTCCTGCTGGCCGGGGCCGGCGAGTACATGGCGGGCCGGGTCGCCGACCTGGACGACGTGCGCAACCGGATCGTCGCCCGCCTGCTGGGCGTGCCGATGCCGGGTGTTCCGGACAGCGACGAGCCCTACGTGCTGATCGCCCGGGACCTGGCGCCTGCGGACACCGCGCTGCTCGACCCGGCGCTGGTCCTCGGCTTCGTGACCGAGGAGGGCGGACCGACCAGCCACAGCGCGATCCTCGCGCGGGCGCTCGGCGTGCCGGCCATCGTGGCGCTGCCGGGTGCCGGTGAGATCGCCGAGGGCACCCTGATCGCCGTGGACGGCAGCACGGGTGACCTGTTCGTGGACCCGACCGCCGAGAAGCGGGCCGAGCTGGAGGCCTCGGCCGCCGAGCGCAAGGCGGCTCTCGCCGCCTCGTCCGGTCCGGGCGCGACCTCCGACGGTCACAAGGTGCCGCTGCTCGCCAACGTCGGCGGTCCGGGCGACGTCCCGGCGGCCGTCGAAGCCGGGGCCGAGGGTGTGGGTCTGTTCCGCACCGAGTTCCTGTTCCTGGACGACAGCAAGAAGGCGCCGTCCGAGGAGAAGCAGATCGAGTCCTACCGCAAGGTGCTCGAAGCCTTCCCCGAGGGCCGGGTCGTCGTGCGCGTCCTGGACGCCGGCGCCGACAAGCCGCTGGACTTCCTGACCCCGGCCGACGAGCCGAACCCGGCGCTCGGCGTCCGAGGGCTGCGGGCGCTGCTCGACCACCCGGACGTGCTGCGCACGCAGCTCACCGCGCTGGCCAAGGCCTCCGAGGGGCTGCCGGTCTACCTTGAGGTCATGGCACCGATGGTGGCCGACCGGACCGACGCCAAGGCGTTCGCGGACGCGTGCCGCGAGGCCGGTCTGCGGGCGAAGTTCGGCGCGATGGTGGAGATCCCCTCCGCCGCGCTCCGGGCGCGTTCGATCCTGCAGGAGGTCGAGTTCCTGTCGCTGGGCACGAACGACCTCGCGCAGTACGCCTTCGCCGCCGACCGTCAGGTCGGCGCCGTCTCCCGGTTGCAGGACCCGTGGCAGCCGGCGCTGCTCGACCTGATCGCGATGTCCGCGGACGCCGCGAAGGCCGAGGGCAAGAGCTGTGGTGTCTGTGGCGAGGCCGCCGCCGACCCGCTGCTGGCCTGTGTGCTGACCGGTCTGGGTGTCACCTCCCTGTCGATGGGCGCCGCGTCGATTCCGTACGTGCGGGCGACGCTGGCCAAGTACTCGCTCGCGCAGTGCGAGCGTGCCGCGGCCGCCGCGCGGGCCGCGGACAGTGCCGAGGAGGCCCGTGTGGCCGCCCAGGCGGTGCTGTCCGGGGAGTAGCCGGACGGTTGGAACGGAGTCGAGGGGCCTTCGCCGGTGGCGAGGGCCCCTCGGCCGTTCAGTGGTGGGGGCCCGGGACGTCGGCCTCGTAGCCCGGGCAGTGTTCGACGCCCGGTTCGGGGGCGACGGGCTCGCCCGTGTCGGCGTCCGTGCAGTAGGCGTCGAAGACGGCGGCGGCCGTGAGGGCGACGAGGCGGCCCCGGTCGAGGCGCCAGCCGTGGACCCGGTCGCGGAAGCCTTCCGTGGTGCTGCGGAGCACGAGACCCCCGGCCCCGCCGAGGGCCAGTCCGGCGGCCAGGACGGTCACGAAGTCCAGGCTGTCGCGGGCCTGTGTCCGGGCCGGGCCCGGAGGGTCGCCGGTGATCTCCGCGTGCAGTACCACCACGAGGTGTTCCTGCTCGGTGGGGACGCTGCAGACGAGGTGGTGGTGGCCCGGTCCGGCGCCGGTGAGGAGACGGTCGAGGATGGCTGCGGCCCGTTCGAAGGAGGCCTGCCCGATGTCCTGGCCGCAGTCCGCGCAGGTGCCGACGCCGGTGAGCAGCATGGTGGCGCACTCCCAGGTGGCCTGTCGGACGGCTTCGTCCACGAGGAGGGGTACGAGTTCCTCGATGGGTTGGCCGGTGTACGGCAGGGCCGGTCCGCCGCCGGCGAGTTCGGCGGTGAAGCGGGTACGGGTCCGGGCGGTGTCGGGGTCGAGTTCGTGCTCGGCGCAGTAGTCGGCGTACTCCTCTGGGTCGAAGAGGGCGACGGTGGTGTGGATGCCCTGGGCCGCGAGGGACTTCAGGAGTGCGTCGACCTGTCGGAGGTATTCGCCGTAGTCGTCGTGGTGGTCGAAGGCGAAGCTGCGGTAGTGCCGCATGGTCGCGAAGTCCCCGGCGTCGGCGAGGAGGCCGACGGTACTGGGGACCTCGCGGCGCAGGCTGCGGCGGTGGGAGGTCCGTTCGCGGGGCGGAGCACCCGGTGGGGTGCTCCGCCCGGTGTCCGGTGCGGTGTCCGATGGTCCGGTGTGGTGCGTGCCCGACATGGTTTCCCCCTGAGTGGCGTGACGAATGCTCACTCAGCGTAATCGCGGGCACTGACAACGGGCCCGGTCAGCCGCGGGTGCGGGCCAGGTCCTCGTAGAACGCCAGGAGCTCGGGGCGGTCGACGGAGCCCGGGTTGACGGCCTTGGCCAGGGGGGTGCCCTGGAGGAGGCGCTTGACGGGGACCTCGATGCGCTTGCCGGTGAGGGTGTGGGGGACGGCGGGGACCTCGATGATCTCGTCGGGCACGTGGCGCGGGGAGAGTTGCTCGCGGATGGTGGTCGCGATCCGCTTGCGCAGGGCCTCGTCGAGGGTGGCTCCGGGCGCGAGGTGGACGAAGAGCGGCATCCAGTAGCCGCCGTTCGGCTCTTCCAGGCCGATGACCAGGGATTCCTTAATCTCGGGGAGGCGTTCGACGGCTTCGTAGATGTCAGCGGAGCCCATGCGGACGCCCTGCCGGTTCAGGGTGGAGTCGGAGCGGCCGTGGATGACGACGGATCCGTGGTCGGTGAGGGTGATCCAGTCCCCGTGGCGCCAGACTCCCGGGAACATCTCGAAGTAGCTGTCGCGGTAGCGGCTGCCGTCGGGGTCGTTCCAGAAGTGGATCGGCATGGAGGGCATGGGTCCCGCGACGACGAGTTCGCCGACCTCGCCGGTGACGGGCTTCCCGGAGGGGTCCCAGGCCTGGAGGTCGGTGCCCAGGCAGGCGGCCTGGAGTTCGCCGATGTGGACGGGCAGGGTGGGGACGGCGCCGGCGAAGCAGCTGCAGACGTCGGTGCCGCCGCTGACGGAGGCGATCCACAGGTCCTCGGCCACCTCGTCGTGGAGCCAGCGGAACCCGTCGGGCGGCAGCGGCGAGCCGGTGGTGGCGACGCACTTGACGGCGGAGAGGTCGAAGTCCCGGGCGGGGTGCACCTCGGCCTTCTTGCAGGCCATGACGTAGGCGGCGGAGGTGCCGTACAGGGTGGCCCGGGTGCGTTCGGCGATCCGCCACTGGGCGCCGGTGTCGGGGAAGCCGGGGCTGCCGTCGTAGAGGACGACGGTGGTTCCCGTGAGCAGGCCGGAGACGAGGAAGTTCCACATCATCCAGCCGGTGGAGGTGTACCAGAAGAAGCGGTCCTCGGGGCCCAGGTCGCAGTGCAGGCCCAGCTGCTTGAGGTGTTCGAGGAGGATCCCGCCCTGGGACTGGACGATGGCCTTGGGGGCACCGGTCGTGCCGGAGGAGTAGAGGATCCACAACGGGTGGTCGAAGGGGACCGGCTCGAAGACGGGTTCGGCGTCGCCCGAGGTGAGGTCGTCCCAGGCGAGGGTGGAGTCGGGGGCCGGCGTGCCGAGGAGGGGGATGTGGACGACGGCGCGCAGGGAGGGGAGTTCGGCGCGCAGCTCGGCGACGGTGTCGCGGCGGTCGTGCTGCTTGCCGCCGTAGCGGTAGCCGTCGACGGTGAAGAGCACGACGGGTTCGACCTGCTGGAAGCGGTCGAGGACGCTGCGGGCGCCGAAGTCGGGGGCGCAGGAGGTCCAGACCCCGCCGACCGCGGCGGTGGCGAGGAAGGCGACGACCGCCTCCGGGATGTTGGGGAGGTAGCCGCTGACGCGGTCGCCGGGGCGAACGCCGAGGGCGCGCAGTTCGGCGGCGAGGGATCCGACCTGCCGGCGGAGCTCGGCCCAGGTCAGGGGGGTGGCCTCGTGGGTCTCGTCCACGGAGAGCAGGGCCGGGTCCGCGGCGCGGGCGGGGTCCTCGGCGGCGCGCAGGGCGTGCTCGGCGTAGTTGAGCGTGGATCCCGTGAACCAACGCGCGCCCGGCATGGAGCGGTCGGCGAGGACCTGCTCGTAGGGGGTGGTGAACCGTACCTCGAACCATTCGGCGACGGCCTGCCAGAAGACGTCGAGCTCGTCGACGGACCAGCGGTGCAGGGCCGGGTAGCCGCCGTCGGCGGGGGCGTCGAACCGTTCGGCCGCCCAGGCCTGGAAGGCGGTGATCCTGGCCGTCGCGATCCTGTCGGGGGCCGGGGACCAGAGGGGTTCCGGCTGGGTGGCTGAGGTCATGGGTCGGCTCCCGGTCAAGTCTGTGGCTCGCGCTTCGTGTGCGTACGGTGCCACCGCGGCGTGGGTGTTCGCGCGACGGCTCACAGGGACGATGCCATGTGATCGACATACGCACCAGAGCTGTCCTGTGCGGTCGGGGTCGATCCCCGCCGCGGGTGAACGGCAGCTGAACGCCGCCCGCGCGGCCCGGGGCCGGTGGCAGGGTGATCCGCATGGACGGTAGTGATCTGGTGCGTGCGGTGAAAGAGATCGGTACGGCGCGCGGGCGGCGCGCCTGGCGCGCGGCCCTGCGCCACCGTCGGGCCGACGCGGTGGCCCTGCCGCGGCGGGGCGCGGAGCGGGCGCGGGTGCCGGGGCTGCTGGTGGGGACGCGGGCGCTGCCGGGCGGGGGAGTGCTGCGGTTCGCGCGGTCCGAGCTGCTGGTACGGGTGACCGTGGGCGGGGCGGTGTTCTGGGGCTGGGACGGGGCGGAGCCGGGGCCGTCGTACGCGGTGGTGGGCGGTGGGCCGGATCCCGATCCCCGGGCGGTGCTGGAGCCGGACACCGGGGGCGGTTGGCGGGTGGTGTCGGAGCGGGTGACGGTGGCGGTGTCCCGGCACGGGGCGCTGGAGGTGCGGACCCCGGGCGGGGCGGTGCTGCGGCGGGAGTTGCCGCCCCGCTGGTGGGACCCGGTGGGGCCGGGCGGGCGCGAGGAGGACCACCCGGGCGGGCCTGCGGAGGTCGACCCGGGCGGGCGCGAGGGCGATGGGGCGGGCGCGGAGGAGGCGGGAGACGCGGGCGGGCGCGGGGGCGGTGGGGCGGAGGGGCCGCGTCGGCTCCAGCGGTCGGAGGTGCCGGCGGACGCCCGGTTCTTCGGGCTGGGCGGGCGGGCGTCGGGGCCCCGGCTGCGCGACGGGTCGTACCGGTTGTGGAACACGGACCCGCGGGGCGGCTTCGGGCCGGGGGACGATCCGCTGTACGTCACGATGCCGGTCCAGGTGGTGGTCGCGGACGTGGGCACGCACCTGGCGTTCTACGACAACTCGTGGGACGGGCGGATGGTGTTGCGGGAGGGCGAGGAAGGGGCGGGTTCCGGTGTGGACCGGCCCGGGACGAGCGAGCTGCGGCTGGAGGGCGGCCCGGCCCGGTGCTGGGTGCTGACGGGAACCCCGGCGCGGGTGCTCCAGGGCTGGTCGGGGCTCACGGGCGCGGCGGCGGTGCCGCCGGAGTGGGCGCTGGGGTACCAGCACGCGCGGTGGGGGTTCGGGAGCGCGGCCGAGGTGCGGCGGGTGGTGGCGGGGTACCGGGAGCGCGGGTTGGCGCTGTCGGCGGTGCACCTGGACATCGACCACTACGACGCGCACCGGGTGTTCACGGTGGACCGGGAGGCGTTCCCCGATCTGCCGGGCCTGGCCCGGGAGTTGGCGGGGCAGGGGGTGCGGCTGGTGTCGATCGTGGATCCGGCGGTGAAGGCGGGCGACGCGGTGCACGCGTCGGGGCTCGCGGTGGGGGCGCGGGGGGCGTTCGTGCGGGACGCGCGGGGCGAGGAGGTTCGGGGCGAGGTGTGGCCGGGTGAGTGCGCCTACCCGGACTTCACGGATCCCGAGGTGCGTCGGTGGTGGGGCGGGCTGTACGAGGAGCGGCTCGCCCAGGGCTTCTCCGGTTTCTGGCACGACATGAACGAGCCGGTCTCCTTCGCGCCGTGGGGGGACGCGACGCTACCGAGGTCGGCCCGGCACGCGATGGACGGGGCGGGCGGGGACCACCGGTCCGGGCACAACGTGTACGCGCTGGGGATGGCGCGGGCCGGGTGGGAGGGGTTGGTGCGGCTGCGGCCGGACGAGCGGCCGTTCCTGTTCTCGCGGTCGGGTTGGGCGGGCATGCAACGGTACGGGGGCTCGTGGTCCGGGGACGTGGAGAGCAGTTGGGAGGGGCTGCGGGCGTCGCTGGCGCTGGTGTTGGGGCTCGGGCTGTGCGGGGTGCCGTACTCGGGCCCCGATGTCGGGGGCTTCGGGGGGTCGCCGTCGCCGGAGCTGTACCTGCGGTGGTTCCAGCTGGGGGCGTACCTGCCGCTGTTCCGTACCCATTCGGCGCTCTGGGCGGGGCGGCGGGAGCCGTGGGAGTTCGGGCCGGAGGTGGCGGAGGCGGCCGCGGAGGTGCTGGCGGAGCGGGAGCGGCTGCGTCCGTACTTCGTGACGCTGGCGCACCTGGCGCGCCGGACGGGAGCTCCGTACGTGCGGCCACTGTGGTGGGGGAACCCGGAGGACCGGGTGCTGCGCGACTGCGAGGACGCGTTCCTGCTGGGGGACGCGTTGTTGGTGGCGCCGGTGCTGGAGTGCGGGGCGGACCGGCGGGCGGTCCGGCTGCCGCGGGGTCGCTGGTACGACACGGTGACGGGGGCGGCGTACGAGGGACCGGGGCAGGTGCTGCTGGACGCTCCGCCGGGCCGGGTTCCGGTGCTGGCGCGGGCGGGGTCGGTGCTGCCGGTGCGGGGTGCGGACGGGTCGGTGGTGTGGGAGGCGTGGGCTCCGGCGCGGGGGCGCACGGGGGGCGGGGTGGTGGTCCGGGACGCGGGACCGGGGTTCGGGGCGGGCACGGTGGAGCGGTACGCGGTGCGGTGGGCCGGGGAGTCGGTGGTGGTGGAGGACGAGACGGGCGGGCTCGTGCGGAACGTGACGGTGCGCGGTCTGTGAGGTGGGAGGGGGGTGCGGGGTTCGGGACCGTGGCCGCGCTGTGGCGTGACGTCGGCGGGACGGGCCGCGGTGGTTCGAACGGGGGGCGGACCGGGGACGGGGCAGGGGCGGGAAGGAGGCCGGTGATGGTCTGGACGAGCCCGGTGAGGTTGGTGGGACCGGTGGGTCGACGGTGGCGGCGGGCGGGGTGGCCGGGGGCGCGGTGGCCGGGGCGGAACGCGGCTGCGGGTGCCGAGGCCGTCGGTGCTTGGCAGGGGGTGACGGTGTGGGCCCTGTTGTTGGTGCTCCGGGACCCCGTGGGCGGGTCCCTGGTGCAGCCGGCCGTGGAGGCGGCGGCTGCGGGCGGGGCCGGGTTCCTGCACGGGCTGCTGCTGGTGCGGCCGGTGGCGGCGCTGGGGCGGTGGGGCGCCGGGCGCGGTGGCGGGCCGGAGCCGGTCGTGGTCGGCGTGCTGCTCGCTCCGGCGTCGGCCGCGGTGGCCGTGCCGGTGTGGTGGGGCCTGGGGTCCTGGGCGGGCGGGGCCGGAGCTGGGCCGGGGTTCGGTGCGGTGTGGGCGTGGACGGCGGCGGCGGCCGTGCTGCCGCTGCTCGTGGGGGCCTTCCTGCGGTCCCGGCCGGTGGCGACGGGCGCGCTGTGGCGCGGCGGTGCGGTGGCGGCCGGGACGGTGGTCGGGGTGGTGGCGCTGGCGGGGGCGCTGACGGAACTGCGTTTCTAGGCGGTCCCGTTCGGATCGAGCGGTACGGGTCGTCGGGCAGGCGGCCGGATCGGGCAGGCGGTACGGGTCGGGCAGGCGGTACGGGTCGGCCAGGCGGTACGGGTCGGGCAGGCGGGCCGGGCTGCGCGGTCGGGGGTACGGACCGCAATGGCCCGGGGGCTGCGGTGGACCGCCCCATGCGGGGTCGGACGGACTCGGGCGGACTCCCCCGCTCTGTGCGCGTGCGGCGGGAAGGCGCAGACCGTTCCCGCCCGGGGCGGTGGGAGCGCCGGACTCCCGCCCCGCGCGACCCGGGCGAGAGGGATGCGCCCGTGCGGCCGGAGGGACCGGACCCGGCAAGGCCGCTCACACAGGAGGAAGGCCAGGCGCCGGCATTCACGCCCCGGGCGGCCGGGACCGCGCGAACCTCGACTCCCCCGCCCCATGCAGCCCGGGCGAAAGGCGGGTCGGGGTCCGTGCCGCGGGCTGCCGGGGTGGAGGGGACGGCGGGCTCACGGCCCGGGTGGTGGGCACGGCAGGGTCCTGCTCTGCCGCTCGGGCGGGTCGGGGCCGCTCAGGTGTACCGGCCGGCGAACCAGCCGGCGGCCGCGCGGGTGTGGAGGGGGAACGCCAGTTCCGAGGGGGTGCGCAGGACGTGCCAGCCCGTCGTCTCGTCGGTCGGTACGGACGGTGGGAGGGCGGCGACGGGGCGCGGCGGCAGGAGGCCGAAGATCAGCAGGTGACCGTGCGGGGAGCTCATCACGTCGGCGAGCGCGACATCGGAGGCGGGGGCTTCGATGCCGGTCTCCTCACGGAGTTCGCGGGCGACCGCCTCGCGCCAGTCCTCGCCGAAGTCCACGAACCCGCCGGGCAGGGCGATGCCGCCGAGGGCCGGTTCGATGGTGCGGGTGATGACGACGAGACCGGTCCCGGACTCGTCCTCGACGGGGAGGAGGACGATGGCCACCGGAAGCGGGTTGCGGTAGGCGGTCGTTCCGCAGGCTGCGCATCGGCGGGGCCAGTCGGACGTGTCGAACGGGCCTCCGCAGGTGGAGCAGTGCGAGTCCCTCAGGTGTGCCGGCATGCGGCGATGGTATGCCAAGGGGCATGAGGATGCGGTGGGTTGCTGCGGTGCGGGTGGTGGCGGCGGTGCTGGTGGCGCGGGCGGTGCTCGTGGTGCCGGCGGACGCGATGGGTGCGGTGGGCGCTGCCGGGGCGTCGGGTTCCGGGGCGCGGTCGGCCGGGTTCGTGGCGTTGCGGGACCTCGATCCGAGCGTCGTGGAGGACATCCGGTACGCCGGTGCGCGGAACTTCACGGGTGCGGTGGTGGACGGGTACGAGGAGCCGGTGTGTCTGCTCGCCCGGCCGGCCGCCGAGGCGTTGCGGCGGGCGCAGCGGGAGTTGTTGCGGTCGGGGTACTCGCTGAAGGTGTTCGACTGCTACCGGCCGCAGCGTGCGGTGGACCGGTTCGTGCGCTGGGCCGGGGAGGCGACGGACCCGGCCGCGAAGGCCGAGTTCCATCCCGAGGTGGACAAGTCGCGGTTGATCCCGGAGGGGTACATCGCCGCGCGGTCGGGTCACAGTCGTGGGAGCACGGTCGACGTGACGGTGGTGCGGCTGCCGGCGCGGCGGGAGTTGGACATGGGGACCGCGTTCGACTTCTTCGACTCCCTGTCGCACACCGATGATCCCCGGGTTTCGGGGACCGCGCGGGAGAACCGGGGGATGTTGGGGCGGGTGCTGGGGGCGCAGGGGTTCGTGAACCTGCCGGAGGAGTGGTGGCACTTCACGTACCGGCCAGAGCCGCATCCGGACACGTATTTCGATTTCCCTGTCGCTGTCGCCCAGGTCCGCCCGTGAGTACCGTGCCCGCATGACTTTCAGCTCGTACGAGGAATTCTGGCCGTACTACGTCGCGATGCATTCCCGCGCCGCCACCCGCTGGGTCCATCTCACCGGCACGCTCACCGGACTCGCGCTGAGCGTCTACGGGGTGGCGCGGGGGCGCGGGCGCTACCTCGCCGCGCTCCCCCTGATCGGCTACGGGACCGCCTGGCCGGCGCACTTCTTGATCGAGGGGAACAATCCGGCGACCTTCGGTCATCCCGTGTGGTCGCTGCGCGGGGACGCGCAGATGATCCGGATGATGCTGGCCGGGCGGGACGCGGAGCTGGGTGCGATCGCCCGGAAGTGGCTCGCCGAGAACCCGTGCCAGGGACGCCCGCCCGTGACAGACTCCTGACGATCCGTCAGAAGTTTTATCGGGGAGGGGCCTTGGAACGCACACGCACGCCCGTCGTGAACGGGTGGTTCACCGAGGACGGTCCGGACGGCGGCTTCCGGCTGCTCGGCACCCGCTGTTCCGCCTGTACCGCCGTGTTCTTCCCGCGCGAGGACGCGTACTGCCGCAATCCGCACTGCGCCGGGGACGGGGAACTCGCCGAGGTGCCGCTGTCCCCCCGGGGCCGGGTCTGGTCCTGCACCGACGGACGCTACCGGCCACCGGCGCCGTACGTGTCCGATCCCGACCTGCCCTGGGAGCCGTACACGCTGGTGGCGGTGGAACTGGAGGCCGAGGGGATGGTCGTGCTGGGGCAGGCCGCGCCCGGCGTGGGGGTCGCCGATCTGGCGGTCGGTACGGAGGTGGAGGTCGTGGCCGGCGTACTGGACGAGGACGCCGAGGGCGTCCGCACGACCTGGAGGTTCAGGCCCGTGGGAGGGGTCGCGTGAGCGCCGACGTCGCCGTCCTCGGGGCCGGCATGCACCCGTGGGGCAAGTGGGGCCGCGGCTTCGTCGAGTACGGGCGGGCGGCGGCCGTCGCGGCGCTCGCCGACGCGGGCCTGGAATGGCCGGACGTCCAGTCGATCGTCGGCGCCGACACGGTGCGCTCCGGCTACCCGGGCTACGTCGCCGGCGCCACGTTCGCGCAGGCCCTCGGCTGGCAGGGCGCCCGGGTGACCAGCGTGTACGCGGCCTGCGCCTCCGGGGCGCAGGCGATCGCGGCGGCCCGGGCGCAGATCCTCGCGGGGCTGGCCGACGTGGTGCTCGTGGTGGGCGCCGATGCCGCCCCCAAGGGTTTCTTCGCCCCGGCGGGCGGCGAGCGGCCGGACGATCCGGACTGGCTGCGGTTCCGGCTGTTGGGCGCCACGAACCCGGCGTACTTCGCGCTGTACGCCCGCCGGCGGATGGCCCTGTACGGCGACACCGGCGAGGACTTCGCGCTGGTCAAGGTGAAGAACGCGGCGGCGGGGGCGCTCAACCCGAACGCCCGCTACCGCAAGGAGGTGACCGCCGAGGAGGTGGCCGCCTCGGCGGTGGTGGCCGATCCGCTGCGGCTGCTCGACATCTGCGCGACCTCGGACGGGGGCGCTGCCGTGGTGTTGAGCAGCATGGCGTTCGCCCGGGCGCGGGGGGTCGCGGAGCCGGTGCGGATCCGGGCCGTCTCCACGGTGACGCCCACGTATCCGCGGACGGTGCTGGACCTGCCCGACATCGCCACCGACTCCACGGTGGCCGTGTCGCCGTCCGGGGAGTCCTTCCGGGCGTCGATCGCGCGGGCCGCCTACGAGGAGGCGGGGATCGGCCCGGGTGACCTGTCGCTCGCCGAGGTGTACGACCTCTCCACCGCGCTGGAGTTGCAGTGGTACGAGGACATCGGGCTCTGCGGTGAGGGCGAGGGGGCGAAGCTCCTAAGGGACGGGGTGACGGGCCTCGGCGGGCGGGTCCCGGTCAACGCGAGCGGGGGCCTGGCGTCCTTCGGGGAGGCGGTGCCGGCCCAGGCCATCGCCCAGGTGTGCGAGCTGACGTGGCAGTTGCGGGGGACGGCCGGGGCGCGGCAGGTGCCGGGGGCGCGCGTCGGGATCACCGCGAACCAGGGTTTGTTCGGCCACGGTTCGGCGGTCGTGGCCGTGCGGTGAGACGCGGGGCGGGCCGTGAACAGGGTGTGTTGTCCGAACGCTTGACGACCCCGGACGGCGGGTTCACACTCTCCCCACGGTCCCGCGCCGCGACCGGGACCCCCTTTGATCCCCCCATGAGAGCTGCGGTCCGTACCCCAGTCGGCGGGGGTACGGGCCGCCTCCATGTCGGGCGCGCGGCGCCCCTCTCCTCGATTTTCCCCGTCAGGCTCGCGCCGTCAGGCCGCGTCGGCGTTCCCGGGCGAGGGACATGGCGTGTTCCACGACTCCGACCAGGACGTCCTTGACGGACTCGCGGTCACGGGCGTCGCAGAGCAACACCGGTACTCCCGGATCGAGGTCGAGGGCGTCGCGGACGGTGACCACCGGGTGGCGGGCGGCGCCGTCGAAGCAGTTGACCGCGACGACGAAGGGGATGCCGCGCCGCTCGAAGTAGTCGATCGCCGCGAAGCAGTCGGCGAGCCGACGGGTGTCGGCGAGGACCACGGCGCCGAGCGAGCCGTGCGCCAGCTCGTCCCACAGGAACCAGAAGCGGTCCTGTCCGGGCGTGCCGAAGAGGTAGAGCACGAGGTCCTCGCGCAGGGTGATGCGGCCGAAGTCCATGGCCACGGTGGTGGTGCTCTTGCCCTCCACCCCTTGCGTGTCGTCGATGCCGACGCCCGGTTCGGAGAGGCGTTCCTCCGTGCGCAGGGGTCGGATTTCGCTCACCGCGCCGACCAGGGTGGTCTTGCCCACCCCGAAACCGCCCGCGACCAGGATCTTCAGGGTCAGCGGCTCGACCGGCGACACGGCATGCATCGCGCCGGTGCGGCTAGAGCGCCCGAAGGCCATTGATCACCTCACGCAGTATGGATTCGTCGGGGAGTTCGGCCGGTGGGACCGGCCGGGTCACGTGGACCAGTTCTTCGTCGACGAGGTCCCCGATCAGGACCCGGACCACGCCGATGGCGAGGTCGAGGTCCGCGGCGAGTTCCGCGACCGACTGGGGGCGTTCCCGGCACAGCCCGAGGATGTGGGCGTGTTCCGGGGCCAGGGTCAGGTCCCAGATCGGATCGTCGGCCGCCGGTTCGGCGATGACGAGCGCGATCAGGTCGAGCCGGTGCCGGCCGGAGTGGCTGGTCCGACCCCTGGTCATGGCGTAGGGACGTACGACGGGACCCGCGTCGTCGTCGAACCAGTGGGGGTGGCCGGACTCGGACGGGGCGTCGGGGTTCCCCGGGGTGCTCAGGGCGTTGGTGGGGTGGTCCTGTCCTGAATCGCTCATCCGGTCCGACTCACCCTCCGGCTGGCAGTCCGGTGCGCGGGGCGGTCGCCAGGTGGTCGCCGACGCGCTTCACCATGAGGGTCATCTCGTAGGCGACCTGACCGACGTCGGATTCGGAGTCGGCCAGGACGGCCAGGCAGCTGCCGTCGCCGGCGGCCATCACGAACAGGAAGGCCTCGTCGAGTTCGACGACGGTCTGGCGGACCCGACCGGAGTCGAAGTGCCGGCCGACCCCCTTGGCCAGGCTGTGGAATCCGGACGCGACGGCGGCCAGGTGCTCGCTGTCCTCCCGGGTGAGGTCCTTGGAACTGCCCGTCGGCAGGCCGTCCCCGGAGAGGACGACCGCCTTGCGGATGCTGGCGACCTTGTCGACGAGTTCGTCGAGGAGCCAGTTGAGCGGGCCGCGGCCCCTGCTGTCGTTCCCGGTCTGCGGTGCGGTCATCGACCGTCCCCTTCGTTCTCGTGCGCGGGACCGGTGGCGGCGGGGGTGCCTGCCCCGGTCTCGGACTGCTGCTGCGCGTGCTGGTTGCGGCCCGCGGTCCAGCCCCGTTGGAGGGCGGACATGCGGGTGCGGACGTCTTCCGCGTCGCGGTCGATCACCTGGTCGGTGGTGGCCTCCGCGGCGGCTCCGGGCCCGTTCTTGAGCTGGGGCGCCAGGTTGGCCTGGCGGACCCGGCGGGGCAGGCCGCCGGGGTCGGCGGCCGTCCGCGTCGGGCCGGCCTCAGGCCCGGCGGCGGTTCCGACGGCCGGATCCGCCCGCACCGCCCGGGGTTCCACGCGGCGGCCGTGCTCGGCGACGAGGGTCGGGGTGGGGCGGCGCCGGGGCAGGGGGACGGTTCCGTCGGGGCGCACGGCGTCGGGGCGGGCGCGCTCCATGCGGACCGGGCCGGTCGACGCCGACACCGTCCGGTCCGCGCCGGCGCCCCGGGAGCGGTTGCGGCCGCCGTCGGGCTCGGGGTGCGGGCCGTCGCCGCGGTCGCGGTGCCGGTCGGCGCCGCGGTCCGCGATCCGGTCGCCCTTCCAGGCGGAGCCGCGCTCCGGGTGCCGGTCGCCGTGCGGCCGGTCGGCCGAGCGCAGCCCGAGCAGGGCGCTGCGGGGGATGCCGCCGGGCGGGGTCTCGTCGTCGAGGGTGGCCATGGGCGGGCGGGCGGCGGCGAGGTCGTCGGCGGCGCCCGGGCCGTCGAGGGCCTCCAGTCCGAGGACGCCGAGCGGGCCCTCCAGCTCCACCGGGCCGTTGAGCACTCCGGCGGGCAGCGGGTGGGGCGGCACGGCCCGGTCGACGGCCAGGGGCGCCGGACGGCGGGGGCCCTTGCCCACGGCGCCGCCCTTGACGCCCTTGGCGGTCTTTCCGCCGCCCACTCCCCCGAGGCCGTTGAGGCGGATTCCGGTGCCGTTGGTGTCGGGGGCCTCGGTGAGGAGTTCGGCCGGGAGGAACACCACCGCGGTGGTGCCCCCGTACGGGCTGGGTTGGAGGACGACCTTCACGCCGTGGCGGCGGGCCAGCCGACTGACCACGAACAGGCCCAGCCGGTCGGTGTCGGAGAGCTCGAACTCGGGGGTCTCGGCGAGTCGGAGGTTCGCGTCGAGGAGGGCCTCGGGGTTCATGCCGAGGCCGCGGTCGTGGATCTCCAGGGTGAAGCCGTTGGCCACCCGCTCGCCGTGGACCTGGACGGCGGTGTGCGGGGGCGAGAACACGGTGGCGTTCTCCAGGAGTTCCGCGATGAGGTGGGTGGCGTCGGCGACGGCCGGGCCCTCGATGCCGAGGCGCGGCAGGCGGCGGACCTCGATGCGCTCGTAGTCCTCGACCTCGGCCACGGCGGCCCGGACGACGTCCATCAGTTGCACGGGCTTGCGCCACTGGCGGGAGGGCGCGGCGCCGGAGAGGATCACCAGGCCCTCCGCGTGGCGGCGCATGCGGGTGGTCATGTGGTCGAGGCGGAACAGGTCGGCGAGTTCCTCAGTGTCCTCGGTGCGCCGTTCCATGGTGTCGAGGAGGGTCAGTTGGCGGTGCAGGAGGACCTGGTTGCGGCGGGCCAGGTTGACGAACACCTCGGAGACGCCCCGGCGTAGTTCGGCCTGCTTGACGGCGGCCTCGACGGCGGCCCGCTGGAGCGAGTTGAGGGCGAGGGCCACCTGGCCGACCTCGTCCTTCTCGAACTCCAGCCGGGGCGCCTCGGTCTCCACGTCGACGGTCTCGCCTGCCGCGAGGCGGCGCATGACGCCGGGCAGGCGGACGCCGGACGCCTCGTGTGCGTCCTTGCGGAGCCGGGACAGGTCGCGGATCAGGTCGCGGCCGATGCGGACGGACAGGACGAGGGAGACGGTGAGAGCGATGAACCCGAGGACGCCCGCGACGGCGGCCTGGACCAGGACGCCCATGGCCACCGGTTCGACGCGCTTCTGGTAGCGGTCGCCCGCCGCCGTGCCCATCCGGGCGAGGTCGTCGAGGACCTTGCCGGAGGCCTCGTCCCACTGGGCGGCGGTGACGGTGCGCGGGGGCTTGACGGCGCCCCCGACGATGAACCGTTCCTCCACGTCCCGCAGGGCCTTGGTCTCGGGGCCCTGCCAGTACTGCTCGAAGAGGCCCCGGTCCTCGCCCGGGAGGATCGCGAGGTTGACCTCGTACAGCAGGGTGCGGTTCGCGGCGAACCCGGACGCCCGGCGGACGTCCTCGGCGGTGACGCGGCCCGCCGCGAGGGCGGAGGCGATGACGGCGTCCTCGCGGGAGAGGGCCTCGCGGGCGCGGGTGACGCCGACGAGGGCGCGGCCCTGCTTGTCCATCTCCACGTCCTCCAGGGCGTGGAGGTTCATCAGGAAGGCGTAGCAGGGGTCGACGAGCCGGCTGTACAGCTCCAGGGCCTGGCCCGGGTCGAGGGCGTTGCGGTCGACGGAGTTGCGCAGCGCGGAGATGCCGTGGAAGGCGTCGAGGACGGAGCGCAGTCGCTCGGCGGACCGGGGGGCGAGCTCGTCGGTCACCTCGGGGTCCGCGGCGTTCTCGGTGAGGCGGCGGAACATCGCGTCGGTGGCCGCCCGGCTCTTGGTGAGTTCGGTGGTGGCGGTGGAGGCGCGGGGGTCGCCGATGACGACGAGGCTCTGCCGGCGCTCCTTCTGGAGGACCCGCGCGACGTCCTCGACGGGGTAGCCGACCTTCTCGATCACGTAGGCGACGTCGAGCAGTTGCACGGCCTGCCGGCCGGTGATGACCGTCGCGAAGCCCCAGAGGGCGGTCAGGGAGACGAGCGGCACCAGGAGCAACGCCACGATCTTCCGGCGGATGGATTTCCCGCGAAAGCGCATGGCCTCCCCAGCCTCCCCCAGCTCAACCCGCTTTTCGGGGGTCGGTGTTCCGTCATTTAAACGGCGTGAGCCTACTACTGACACGGAGCCGCCCCGAAGGCATGTCCGGACGTTTTCGGCCGGACCTCCTTGCAGAGATCACCAGTTATCCGATACTTCCGGTCAAGTCAGGCCCGATTTGTGGCAGATGACACTCCATGGGGTGTCGGTTCCTTTCAGGTGACGGATGGCTGGAACTCTTCGTTCCGGGTGGGTGGGCGGCGACGGCCGCGTCCGGGATGCGGGAATCTCCTGGCGGCCCCGTACGTCGGACAGACGTGTGGGCGCGGGTGGGGCGGGCAGGCGTGGAAGCAGGCTTGGCGGACCGCGCGGTGGAGAGTGGGCGGACCATGAGGATGTACGAAGAGGACGGCGCGGCGACCGAGGCGCCCGGACGCGGCCTGTGGGTGGAGGAACCCGCGCGACGCCCCCGGATGCCCGACCCGGTGCGGGCCTCCGCGGTGCGGGCGGTACTGATGGTGGCGGTCACCCTGACCGAGGCCACGATCACGTTCTTCCTCGCGCTGACGGGCTCCTGGCTGGCCTTCCCGATGGTGATCTGCGGCGTCGCCGGGACGGTCCTGGCCACCTGGGGCGTGCTGGACGTGTGGATCACCCGGCAGATGTGGCACCAGCGGCACGGGGTGCTGTCGACGCCGAGCAGCGCCGCGTCACCGGGCCGGAACTGGGGCGAGGGCCGGGGCCCGGTGCGGGTCGCGCGTCCGCGGTAGGGCGGCGGGGCCCCGCGAGCGCGGTCGAGCCCGCACCGGGGGCCCGGCCGCGCTCGCGCGGGCTCAGGAGGAGGCCGGGTCCCGGTCGGAGGCGCCGCGGCGGAACATGCGGGTCGCCGTGATCTCCCCGTGGATCGTCTCCCCGTCCGGTGACTGCTGGGGCAGCCCCGGGCGCAGGTGTTCCTCGACGCTGATGTACTTCAGGCCCGCCCTCAGGTCGGCGTCGTTGCGCAGGCGGATGACCAGCGGGAACTCGGCCAGGGCCGTGGTGTCGAAGAGGCCCGTGGTGTACAGCAGCTGGACTCCGAGGGCGTCGGAGACGGCCCGCTGGAGCTCCAGCAGGTAGGTCGCGTTGGCCCGCCCGATGGGGTTGTCGAGGAAGAGCGTGCCCGCGTGACGGTGCTTGTCCCGGCCCCGGTCGTTGCTGCGCAGTGCGGCCATCGTGCAGTAGAGGGCGATGGCCGCGGTCAGGAGCTGCCCGCCGGAGAACACGTCGCCCATCTGACCGACCGGGACCCGCTCGGCGCGCAGGACCGCGTCCGGCTTGAGGATCTCCACGGCGATGCCCTTGGGTTCCAGGGCCGCCTGGACACCGCGCAGGAGCAGGGACATGCCGTCGCGGCGGCCCTCCCCGAAGGAGGCGGTGCTGTTCTTCTTGACGGCGGCCCGGGTGGCCTCGTCGATGACCTCGCCGAGCCGCTCGGTCAGTACGGCCTGGTCGGGCTCCTCGAAGCGGATCCGCAGGAATTCCTGACCCGACCACTCCCCCAGGCCCTCGGGCAGCTGGGACAGGCGCTGCGCCGAGCGCAGGGTGGCCAGGGCCGACTCCACGAGGCCGCGCAGCCGGTCGACGATGCTGTCGCGGTTGCGTTCCAACTGGGCGAGTTCGTCGGTCAGGACGCGCAGCCGGGGCGCGAAGGCGGTGGCCCACGCGGCGGCGTGCTCCGGCAGGGCGGAGGCGGGCAGTTCGCGGATCTGCTGGCGCGCGGGGGTGCGCACCTGCTCGTAGCGGTTCGCGTTGGCGTGCCGGACGAGCACGTCGCTCGCCTCGCGGACGGCGGCCTCGGCGGCCGAGAGGTCGGCCGAACAGGCGCGCAGGGAACGGCGGGCCTCGGCCGCGGACTGCCGGGCCTCCTCCAGGGTGCCCGGATGGGGCACGGGCTCCTGCTCGTCGTCGGGGTGGGTGTGGTCGCGCAGCAGGTCCCGCAGCAGGGCCGCGGTCTCGTCGAAGCCGCCGGCGCCGTCCTCCGCGGCGCGGTGGGAGCGCAGCAGGTCCGCGTGGGCGGAGCGGGCGCCGTCGACCGCGGCGCTGTGGGCGGCGAGCTGGGCGGTGGCGGTGCGCAGGAGGCCCTGCGCCTGCTCGACGTCGACCGGGATCAGCTCGTCGGGCAGTTCGGTGTGTGCCTCGCCCTCGGCGGGGGCGTGCCGTTCGGCCTCGCCGCGCAGCCGGCCGAGCTGCTCGCTCGCGGTCGACGCGCGCGTCTCCAGCATCTGCACGAGGGCCTCGGCGCGGGCGGCCGCGGCCTGTCGGGAGGGTCCGTCGGCGCCGTCGGTGCCTTCGAGGAGCTGGGCGGCGCGGGTGCGCACCTTGTTGGTGAGCCGGTCGAGTTCGGCGAGCGCGCCGCTCTCGTCGCTCTCGGCGCGGGCCTGTTCGGCACGCAGGTCGGCACCGACGCCGACCTTCTCGTAGAGCCGGGAGGCGGCGCGGTAGGCCTCGCGGAGTTCGGGCAGCGGGGCCTTGGCGGCGCTCTCCACCTCTTCGGGGAGGGGTTCGGGGGCGCCGGCGATCTCGGCGCGTTCGGCGCGCAGGGCGCGGGCGGTGCGGCGGGCGTCGTCGGCGGCGCGCTGGGCGGCCCGGCGGTCCTCGTCGGCGGCGCGGGCCCGGTCCAGGCAGGCCTCGGCGCGGGCCTCGGACTCCGCCGCGTCGTCGGCGAGTTCGCGCAGCCGGGCCTGCCAGCGGGCGCGCTCGCGCAGGCGGTGGGCGAGGCCGGACAGGACGTCGGCGACGCGGCGGGCGCGCTGGGCGCTCTCCTGACGCTCGTCGCGCACACGGGTGGCGTCCGCGGCCGCCTCGTCGGCCTCCGCACGGACGGTACGGGCCTCCGCGAGTTCGGCGTCGGCCTCCTCGGCGAACGTCCGTGCGGCGGCGGCCTGCCCGGCCAGTTCGGCGAGCCGGCCGGGCGGGCAGCCGGTGCGCCAGGAGGCGAGGCGGGCGGCGAGCTCCCGGTCGCCGGAAAGGCGGGCGGCGAACTCGCGGATCTCGGTGTCGCGGGCGGTGGCGCGGGCGCGCAGTGCCTGACGTTCCTCGTCGGCGGCGTGCTCGTCGTGCATGGCCGGGTTCGGCGGGACGAGGAAGACGTCCGGGTCGCCGGCGGGGCCGGCGGCCGGCGGGACGGGAGCCAGCAGGGCGGCGGCGGTGCCGACGGCCACGGTGGAGCGGGGCAGGAGGGCCGCGCCGGTGAGGACCTCGCGGGCCCGGGAGTGCGTGTCGGGGTCGGTGATCACGACGCCGTCGACGAGTTCGGGGCGGGCCGCGAGGACGGCCGCGTGGTCGGCGGGATCCACGGACTGGGCGAGGTAGCGCCAGCCCGGAAGGGCGGGGATGCCGTGCTCGCCGAGGTACTCGACGGTCGCCAGGACGTCCGGTCCGGGCGGCAGCAGACCGCCGTCGCCGAGGGCGCCCAGGATGCGGGCGTCGTCGGCGGCCGCGGTGCGCAGCTCGAACAGGTGGCGTTCGGCGGCGACGACCCCGTCGGCGAGGAGCCGGTGCAGGTCGTCGGCGTTGCGGTCGAGGTCGGCGACCGTCAGCGCCCCCTCGCCTGCCGGGCGGCCGGGGCCGTCCCCGGCGTCGGGGGTCTCGGCCGCGCGGGGGTCCGGCACGGTGGCGGGGCCGGGGTGCGACGGCAGGCCCAGCAGCTCGGCGAGACGGGGGGAACCGGCGAGGGAGGCGGCGGCGCGTTCCTCCGCCCCGTGGGCGGCCTCGGCCGCGTCGGCGGCGTCCGCGGCCCGGGCCGCCGTCAGTTCGGCCCGGGATTCCGCGGCGGCGGCCTCGCGGGCGGAGCCGGACGCGCCGCGGGCGGCTTCGCGGGCCTCGTCCCAGGCGGCGACAGCGGTCTTCTCGGCGTCGTCGGCGGCGAGGGCGGCGCGCGCCGGGTCCGCGTCGGGCGCGGAGTCGTCGAGCCAGCCGGCCCGGACGGCCTCGGCGGTCTCCTGCTGGACCTCCGCGAGCCGGGCCCGCAGATGTTCGGCCTCGCTGCGGGCCCGCTGCGCGGACGTGGCGGCGGACGTCGCGTCGCGGTGGGCGCCCTCGCCGAGGCGCTGGAGCTCGGCGGAACGCTCCTCCTCCTCGTTGGCGGCTCGCTCGCCGTGCTCGGCGGCGGTGTGCAGGGCCCGTACGAGGGCGGTGGCGGCCGTGGTGCGCGCGGCCAGTGCGGGGGCGGCGTCCCGCTCGGCCTCCAGGATGGCGGCGGCGACGCGCGTGGAGCGGTCGGCGGCGGCCCGGTGGCGCAGGACGGTTTCGGCGGCCTGCCAGGCGGCGTGCAGGGTACGGGCTTCGAGGAGCTCGCGGCGCTGGGCGGCTGCGGCCTTGTCGGCGACGGTCAGGGCCAGCGAGGCGTGCCGGTAGGCGAGTTCGGCGGAGACGGCGGCACTGCGGGCGCGCGCGGCCTCGGCGGCGGTGACCTCGTGGGCGGCGGCGGTCACCTGCTGCGCGAGTTCGGCCGCGCGGACGCGTTCCCCTGCGGCGCGGGCGGACAGCCTCCGGGCGAGGGTGCGCGTACGGCGCTCGGCGCCGGCGTGGACGTCGCGGAGCCGGGAGCGGGTGGTCGCGGCCTCGACGATGCGGGTGAGCAGGTCGACGGAGCCGGCGGTGAAGTCGCGTTCGGCCATCAGCTCGGCGCGGCGGCCCAGCTTGTTCCCGAAGCCGTGCACGAGGTCGGCGAGGCCGTCGGTGTCGCGGGTGTCGGTGACGGCGCGCAGCAGCAGATCGGTGAAGTCGGAGTCCTTCTTGACCGCGAACAGGCCGGCGGCCTCGCCCTCGTCGGCGTTCATCTCGCGCTGGTAGCGGAAGAGTTCGGGGTCGAGGCCGACGTCGGTGAGGTGCTCGTTCCAGCGGTCGTGGATCTCCTCCCAGTACACCTCCAGGTGCGGGTACGCCTTCCCGGCCTCGGTGAGGGCGTCGCGGAAGCCCTTCATGGTGCGGCGGCGGCCCTGGGCGCCGGAGACGCCCTCACCGGGCGGGCGCACCGAAGTGGCCTCGGCGACCGGGAGGTTGTCCAGGCTCAGGCCCGGTCCCGGGCGGAAGGAGTACCAGGCCTCGGCGAACTTGCGGGGGTCGTTGGAGACCTGGCGGCCGCGCCATTCGCTGACCTTGCCGACGACCACGCACTCGCCGGTGCGGGTGTGCTGCCACTCCAGGGCGACGTGGCCGCAGTCGTCGGCGAGCAGGAACTTGCGCAGCACGCCGGAACTGGCGCCGCCGAGGGTGTTGCGGTGGCCCGGGAGCATCACCGAGAAGATCAGCTTCAGCAGGACGGACTTGCCGCCGCCGTTCTCCAGGAAGAGCACGCCCGCCGGCGCGGGTCGCCGGGGCGGGCCGGTGGGCTCCTCCTCGAAGAACTCCGCCTGGGCGGGAGCCGGGTGGGGCACCGGTTCGCCGACTCCGCGCAGGTCGAGCACGGTGTCGGCGTAGCGCGCGCCGGCGGGCCCGATGGAGTAGAGGCGGATCCGGGACAGCTCGTACATTTCGGCGGACTCTCGTGGTCTCTGGTGGGTCGTACGGAGGGCGGGGTGGGGCCGGGGGGGCGGCTCAGGCGTGGAAGGGGAGTCCGGCGTCGGCGGCGAGGTCCAGGTCGTCGCCCTCGGGCGGCGGCAGGAGGGTGGGCGAGCCGTCGCCGACGGGAACCACGCCGAGTTCCAGGAGCTCGGCCATGGCCGAGCTGCCCGCCATGTCGCGGACCTGGAGCTGGTAGCGGGGGGTGGTGCGGTAGGTGCCGCCGGAGTCGTCGCCGGTGCGCTGGAGGAAGCCGGATTCGGTGAGGAACGCGGCGGCCTTGCCGACGATGCCGGTGGTGGAACCGGCGAGGCGGCGGGCGTCCTTGGTGGCTCCGGTCGCGCTGCGGCGGGTGTAGACGCGCCAGGCCGCCTCCAGGCCCGGGGCGTCGGAGGCCGGGTCGGTGTTCTCGCCGAGTTCCCCAGCGCGCTCCTCCAGGCGGCGGCAGGTCTGCCGGACGAAGGAGTCGACCCCGTTGACGGTGATGCGGCCGATGTAGCCGTCGTCGGCGAGGTCCTCGGGGCGGGGGAAGGCGAGGGCGGCCACGGCGAGGTGCGCGAGGCCGTGCAGGAAGCGGTCGCCGCCGTCGGCGGCGGTGCGGCGGGCGTAGTCCCCCATGCGGACCGCGAACACGGAGTCCTCGCCGGCGGCGACGGCCATGCCGGCGCGCGGGGACACCTCCAGGACGACGAGCCCGAGTCCGGTGGCGACGGCGTCGGCGAGGCGGCCGAAGCCGGGGTCCTCGCGGTAGCGGCGCAGCAGTTCCGCGTACTCGGCGTCGCGGGCGGGCAGCAGCTTGGGCTGCAGCCCGAAGGCGACGAGCCGGGCCGCGTCCGCGGCGTCGGCGGGGGTGAGGGCCCCGGAGGAGACGGCCGCGGCGGGCGCCGACGCCGCGTCGGGCTCGGTCCACGCGGGGTGCTCGGCGTGGTGGTCGCTCACGGGTGGGTCTCCTCGGCGGTGCGGTGGTGGATCCGTGCGGTGGTCGCGGGCCCGGGCGTACGGCCCGTGCGGGGCTCGGGGACGGCGGGGCGCAACGGTGCGACGGTGGCGGCGACAGCGGCAACGGCAGCGGCGACAGCGGTCCGGAACGGTGCGGCCGGGGCCGCCGGTGCGGCGTCCCGAAGGGGTGCGGCCGGTGCGGTCCGGGCCGCGCACCACGGTCCCGACCGGCGCCGGGCGGTCACCGTCGGCCGGAGCGGCGCGGCGTGCGGCGCGCGTGGCCCACGAGGCGCGACCCGATCGGCCCGGGAGGCCGGGCCGCCGGTACGGAGAACCCGGTCACCGGCACGAGGAGCCCGGTCGGCGGCATCAGGGATCCGGTCGCCGGCACGAAGGATCCGGTCGGCCCGGGGTACCCGGTCAGCGGCACGAAGGGCCCCGTCGGCCCGGCGTACCCGGTCACCGGCACGAAGGGCCCGGTCGGCCCGGGTGGGGGTCATGCCGCCTCCGAGCGGTCCGCGGCCATCCCGGCGGCGTCCAGGAGGGCGGTGCCGACGATGAGGTCGGCGCCGCCGAACTCCGGGTCGTCGAGCACGGTCCCGTCGTCCACGGCGAACAACAGCCGTTCCTCGCCCTGCCGGTACGCCGTACCCACCGCGGGACTCGCCGCGTGGACGGCGAGCAGGGCCACCAGGTACGGCAGGTCCGGATCGCTGCGGCGCGCATCGGCCAGGAGTCCGGACAGGCGGCGCGGGGCGTCGTGGGGCAGGTCCAGCAGTCGGTTCGCGGCGGCGAGCTGCTCCTCGCTGAAGCGGCTGTCGTCGGGGGTGGCGATGAGGTCGGGCTCCGGCATCTCCACGCCGAGGTGCTCCCGCTCCTGGGGCGGGGTCAGCAGGATCTCGACGAGGTCGGTGACACGGACGGAGACGGGCGTGCGCAGACCGGTGCCCGCCGCGAAGAAGGCGTCGGTGACGCGGACGGCCTGTTCGAGCGGCAGAGGCAGCAGCGGGGCCACGAGCTGGCCGTACAGGTCCAGCCCGGACCGCGGTGCGGGAGCCGCGAAGGCCTGCCGGTCCTGCTCGGCGCGGAACAGCGGGCCGGCGTCCAGCAGTCGGGACTGGAGCTGGGTGTGTCGGCGGATGCAGTCCTTGACGATGTCGACCAGCTCGGCGGCGCGCCGCTTGTTGTCGGGGTCCTCGGCCTCGTCACGGGCCTTGCGGATGTTGGTGAGGATCGCGTTCTCGTGGCGGTAGCGGTCGGCGACGTGGTCGAGGGCCTCGGCGATCATGTCGGGGACGGCCTGGAGCCAGTCCACGGCCCGGACGTTGCGCCGCGTCGCGTCGAGCGTGCGGCGCAGGGTCTCCGCGTACTGGACGGTCCGGTAGCGGGCCTGCTCGGCGGCCAGCTGGGCGTCGGCGAGCCGGCCGCGGCTGATGAGGACCTCCAGCTTGACCTCGGCGGCGATCTGCGCGCTGGTGACATCGGTGTCCAGGGCTCCGACGAGGACGTTGACCGCCTCGTCCGTGGTGCGCAGGTACACGGCGCCGCCGTAGCCGGGGACCTCCTCGATCAGCTTGAAGTCGTAGTCGCGGCGGACGTAGACGCCGTCCGGTCCGAAGGTGCCGTAGATGGCGCGGAACCCGCGGTCCACGCTGCCGACGTTGATCAGGTTCTCCAGCACCCAGCGGGCGACCCGCTCGTGCTCGGCCGCCTGGCGGGACGGGGCCTGGGCCGCGACGCGCGGCAGCAGCCTGGCCACTATCTGCTCGGCGTCCGCGCCCGTGTCGAAGTCCATGTTCAGCGTGACCAGGTCGATCGCGGACAGCGCGACCTCCGCCATCGCGTAGACCCCGTACTCGCCGGCCAGATTGGCCTTGCGGACGTCGAGGTCGTGGAGCGGGGCGGTGCAGGCGAGGGCGCGCAGCCGCCGGGCCAGGCCCTCGTCGGCGGCCGGGCCCGGCGCCGGGGACGGAAGGGTCTTCGCCGGGGCGGGGAGAGTCACGACGGAAAGACTAGGCGCTGACACGGACAACATCCCAAACAGCATGGTTCGGCCGGATCGTCCCCGGCGCCGTGGAGGGTCGGGGGTGCGCTGTTCTACGCTCGCGGCATGGCTTCCATGATCACACCCTCAGCGGCCGCGATCGACCTCAACGCCGACCTCGGCGAGGGCTTCGGGAGGTGGACGCTGACCGACGACGAGGCCCTGTTGTCCGTCGTCACGAGCGCGAACGTGGCCTGCGGCTTCCACGCCGGCGATCCGTCGATCATGCGTCGGGTGTGCGAGCTGGCCGCCGGGCGGGGCGTACGGATCGGCGCGCAGGTCTCCTACCGCGACCTGGCCGGCTTCGGGCGCCGGTCGATGGACGTGCCGCCCGGCGAACTGGCGGACGAGGTGGCGTACCAGATCGGGGCCCTGGAGGTGTTCGCGCGGGCAGCCGGCTCCCGGGTGTCGTACGTGAAACCCCACGGGGCGCTGTACAACCGCACCGTCCACGACGCCGGCCAGGCGGGCGCCGTCGTCGCGGGGGTGCGCCTGGCGGCCGGAGCGGCGGGCCTGCCCGTCCTCGGTCTGCCCGGGTCGCTGCTGCTGGCCGCCGCCCGTGACGCCGGCCTGGACGCCGTCGCGGAGGCCTTCGCCGACCGGGCGTACACGCCCCTCGGCACCCTGCTCCCGCGCGGCGAGCCCGGCGCGGTGCTCCACGATCCCGACGCGGTGGTGGCCCGGGCCGTCCGGATGGCCGCCGAGGGCGCCGTCACGGCCGCCGACGGGACCCCGGTCGTGGTGGCGGCACGCTCGCTGTGCCTGCACGGCGACACCCCGGGCGCCGCCGACCTGGCCCGCCGGGTCCGCGAGGCCCTGGGCGGCGCCGGGGTCGCGGTGGAGGCCTTCGCATGAGGATCGACGTGCTGCCGGTCGGGAAGTCCGCCCTGCTGATCGAGGTGGAGTCGGCGGCGGACGTGGCCGCACTGCACGCCGAGGTGCTGCGCCGCCGGGACGCGGGCGGGTTGGAGGGCGTGCGGGACGTCGTGCCCGCCGCCCGGACCGTGCTCCTCGACGGGGTGCGCGACCCCGTACCCCTGGCCGCGCGGATCGCCCGCTGGCGGATCCCGCCGCTCACGGGGACCGACGGGCCGCTGGTCACCGTCCCCGTCCGGTACGACGGGCCCGACCTGGCGGAGGTCGCGGCCGGGTGGGGGGTGTCGCCGGACGAGGTCCCGGGGCTGGTCGGCGACATCGTCTTCCGGGTGGCCTTCTGCGGGTTCGCCCCCGGTTTCGGCTACCTGACCGGGCTGCCCCCGCACCTGCGGCCACCCCGGCGCGCGACGCCCCGTACGGCCGTCCCGGCGGGCTCGTTCGCCCTGGCCGGGGAGTACGCGGGCGTCTACCCCCGTACCTCCCCCGGCGGCTGGCAGCTGATCGGCTCGACCGACGCGGTGCTGTGGGACCCCGCGCGGGAACCGGCGGCCCTGTTCGCACCCGGGGTACGGGTCCGGTTCACGGAGGTCGGCGCGTGAGCGGGCTGCGGGTGCTGCGCCCGGGGGCGCTGACCACCGTCCAGGACCTCGGTCGGCCCGGGTACGCCCACCTCGGGGTGCCCCGGTCCGGCGCGCTCGATTCCGGGGCGCGCGACCTGGCCAACCGGTTGCTGGGCAATCCGGCGGACGCGGCGGTCCTGGAGACCACCCTGGACGGCGTCGCCCTGCGCGCCCTGGCCCCGGTGACGGTGGCGGTGACGGGCGCACCCTGCGCGGTACGGGTCTGCGGGCGCCCGGCGCCCTGGGGCGCGCCGGTCCGGCTGCGGGCGGGGGCGGAGCTGGACGTGGGCCGGGCGGAAGCGGGGGTGCGCGCCTACGTCGCGGTGCGGGGAGGGTTCCACGTCCCGCCGGTTCTGGGCAGTCGCTCGACGGACCTGCTCTCGGGACTGGGCCCGGCCGTCCTGACGGCGGGGGCGGAGCTCCCGGTGGGCGTCCCCGGAGCGGATCCGGTCCATGGGGCGGACGCCCTGAGGGTGCCGGGTCCGCCGGCCGAACTCGTCCTGCCGGTGAGGCTCGGCCCCCGGGCCGACTGGTTCACGGCGGCCTCCCTGCGGGCGTTGCTGACCTCGACCTACCGGGTGTCGGCGGCGTCGAACCGGATCGGCCTGCGCACGGAGGCCGGCCCCCCGCTGGCCCGCCGGCGGGCGGGCGAGCTGCCGAGCGAGGGGATGGTCCTCGGAGCGGTCCAGGTGCCGCCGGACGGCCTGCCGGTGCTGTTCCTGGCCGACCATCCGGTGACCGGCGGCTATCCGGTGGTCGCGGTGGTCCCCGAGGGCCCGTCCCTGGACGCCGCGGCCCAGGCCCGTCCGGGCACTCGGGTGCGGTTCGTGGGGGCCCGGGTGTCGTGACCCGCGGGGACGTCCGCCCGGTCGCCGGGTGGACCGCCCGCCCCGGACCCCGGCCGGCCACGTCTCCCGGCCGAGGTCCCGCTGCGCCCCGAAGGGCCCCGCTACATCGCCGATTCCGGCGTGATGCGGCTGCGGACCGCCGACTGGACGTCCTCCTCCTCCGCCGGGTCCGTCGCCAGGCGGCGCAGGCGCGGGGTGACGCGGGCGTCGGCGGTCTCCGCGTGGCGGGCCGCCACCTCGCGGGTGGTCTCCTCGCAGTCCCAGAGGCATTCGACGGCGAAGCCGGCCGCGAACGTCGGGTCCGTGCCGGCCAGCGCCCGGGCGGCGCGACCGCGCAGGTGCGAGGAGGCCGTCTCGCGGTAGATGTGGCGCAGCACCGGGGCGGCGCAGCCGATGGCGAGTCGGCCCGCGCCGTCGACGAGGGCGAAGAGGCGGATCGTGTCCGGGCCGGAGCCCCGGACGGTGGAGCGGAGCGCTCCGAGGACGAGTGCGGCGTCCCCCGGGCCGCCACGGGCCGCGAGGAGGGACGCGGCGGCCGCTCCGAGGGCGTCGGGGCGGTGGACCCAGAGGCGGGCCCGGTCGAGGGCCGCGGGCCCGCACATGCGCTCGTAGGCGGCGACGGCGGGTTCGTCCCCGGCGGCTTCGATCAGGTCCAGGACGGCCGGGTTCTCCGGTTCGGCGAGGACCAGGTGGTGCAGGGCGGTGGCGCGGGCGGCCTCGCCGGAGGCTCCGGCCGCGGCCGCGAGGATGGCGGAGCGGTCCTCGGGGGCGGCCACGGCGGCGAGGCAGCGGGCGGCGGGCACGTGCAGCGGGGTGCCGCGGCGCAACCCGTCGGCGGCCCAGTCGAAGACGGCCTGGACCCCCCAGCCGGGTCGGGGGCCGCTGGGCGTCAGCTGGCGCTGCCACCGGTCGAAGGAGCCCTGCCGGCGGGCGGCGCGCAGGCGCTCCCCGTACGGGGGCAGCTCCTCCCACAGGCACCACGGGCGGGGCTCGTAGGCGTCGCGTACGGCGGCGGCGAGCCGCGCCTCACCCTCGGGGTCGGCGGGGAAGCGGGCCAGTACGGGTGCGGCGAGGGAGCGCAGGCCTTCGTCGTCGTCGCGCAGGGCGAGTTCGTCGAGGGCCCACGCCCAGTTCGCGCCGGAGGCGGCGTACCGGCGCAGCAGCATGAGCGCGTCGTCGCGTCCGTAGGAGGCCAGGTGGCCGAGGACGGACAGCGCGAGGCCGGTCCGGTGGTCCTCCTCGTCGACGAGGTCGTCAGCGCTGAAGAGGTGGGCCTCGATGGCGCCGAGGGGGCCGTCGAGGTCCAGGTACAGGCGGGCGTAGTACAGCGAGCGGTTCTCGACCTGCCAGTCCTGGCGCGGGTCGCGGAGCACGCACTGGTCGAGGGCCGCGAGGGCCTCGGGCCGGGGCGCCGCGAGGGCGTGCAGCGTGCCGTCGCCGCGGCCCCGCTGGAGGAGCCCGAGCAGCGTGCCGCTCGGCGCTATGACTGGTTCGAACATGGGAATGGCCTCAAATCAAGCTGGGGACGCAACCGGGAATCGGGATTCACAGGGCCGCGTAACAGCATGTGAGGACGTTCGCCGTCATGTTCCGCTCGATGTAGACCATTGCCTTCTCACTCTCGTCGGTGTCCGCGACCGTGGCGTCCGGTGGCGGCAGGGGTGGGTATCGACACCCTTCGTGTCCAGCCCGCTCCTGCCCGTCCGTCATGTCCGCGAATCGAATCCGACGCCATGATGACCCAGGCGGTTTGTGTGCCGCGACCACATTTAAGGCCGCCGTGACCAACCCGTGAGGTCGCGGGCCGGTCCTGGCCGGGGCTGGGCCCCGGAAAAAGTGGATTACTCGGCTCCGAAGAGTTCCAGCAGGTCGGCCTTGGCGAACATGCGGGCCGTGTCCACGGCGGAGGGCGTTCCGGCGTTCGGGTCGGCCCCGCCGGCGAGCAGCGCGCGGATGACGGCCCCCTCGCCCTTGAAGACGGCACCGGCGAGCGGGGTCTGGCCGCGGTCGTTGGCGCGATCGGCTTCGGCGCCGCGGTCGAGGAGGGCCGTGACGGCCTCGGCGTGCCCGTGGTAGGCGGCGAGCATGACGAGGGTGTCGCCGCGGTCGTTGGTGAGGTTCGCGGGCACGCCCGCGTCGAGGTAGGCGGCCAGGCTCTCGGTCTCACCCTGACGGGCGAGGTCGAAGATCTTGGTGGCCAGTTCGATGACGTCCTCGTCGGGAGCGTCCTGGTGCTCGCTCATCGGTCGTACCGCCTTTCACTCGCTGCTTGCTGGCAAGAGTTTCCCCAGGCCGCGGGGCAGGGGGATGCACGGCACTGCGTCCGTACGGGTGAATCGCCAGGGTAGCGCCCGTTCCGGGACATGGTGGGGGTGTCTCAAGGCAAGGATCCCGGCCGACACCCTGCGGGGCGGACGCGCCAGCCGGGAGGGGCCGGTCAAGTGAAAAACGTCTGGATTCACTCGTATGCACCTTTTGTCGCATTGATACTTGCTGTGAGCCTGGAAGGACTGATGGTGACCGTCCCCACCCCCCAGGAGAACTGCAATGGTCCTGTCCATCTCAGGTGTCGTCCTGCTCGGCATCATCTGCTTCCTCTTCTTCAAGAAGGACGGGATGAAGCTGACGCACGCGTTCGTCTGCGCGCTCTTCGGCTTCTTCCTCGCCGGTTCCGCCATCGCGCCGAGCATCACGGCGAGTACGGCGAGCCTCGCGAGCCTTCTCGGCGGGATCAAGCTCTAGGACCTGTCCTCGAAGTCCCGTCGTCGCCCGGAGGGCGGCCGGGAGTTCGACGGCGGGGCCCAGGTCCGAACCGCCCCCGACAGCACAGCCCGTACGATCCACGAATCCAGGAGACGACCGTGGCACGGCGCCCACTCCCCCGAATCCTCAGCAGCGGCACCCCGTCGCTGGCGCGGGGCCGCGACCTGGCTCGCTCGGCCGCCGACAACGCCACGGACGTCCTCCATCCGCTCCTCGTCATCGGACGAGGGCTGCGCGTCCTGGCCTCCACCGGGCGGCGCAAGTGGGCCGACACCCCCAAGGACAAGCGCGGTCCCGCGCTGTTCCTGGGGGCGGCCTGCGCCCTCGCGGTCGGCCTCGTCCCCTACGGACCGCTCCTCGCCCTGATCACCCTCATGGCGGCGGCGGCCTGGCAGGGGCGCGATCGCACCCCCGTGACGACCGGTCCCGCAGACGCCGAGCGCGAACGCCTCGGCTCCCTCTACGAAGCCCTCGTGCCGTACTTCTCCATCGCCGAGGACCCGAGCCCGCTGTTCTCCCACGGCGGGAACTGGGACGAGGCCTTCAGCGGCTACGAGTTCGACGGGGCGGGCCGCCTCACCCGGCTCCGCATCCGCTACCCCGCCTACTTCACCGACGGCGAGCCCGCCTCGCGGGCCCGGATCGAGGCGCTGCTGCACGCCAAGTCCGGGCGCGGCCGGGAGTACCTCTTCGATTGGGACGAGGAGGGCAACCAGCTCTGTCTGAGCGTCCTGACGGCGCTGGCGACGGGCATCGCCGCCCAACCGTTCGTCACCTCGCCCGGTGAGACCGTCCTCGGCTTCACCGACGCCGGCGCGGTGCAGCGCACCCTGCCCGTCGTGGAGGGTGACGAGCCCCGCGACGTGCCACCCGTGCTCTGGCGGACGGGCCCCCGTTCGACCGAGCCCCACCTGCTGGCCGTCGGCACGCCCGGCGGCGGCACGTCGAGCCTCCTGCGCTCGGTCGCCCTGCAGGCGCTGCGCCACGACGGGGACGTCCTCGTCGTGGAGGGCGGCGGCAGCGGCGAATACACCTGCCTGACCGGCCGGGAGGGTGTCCTCGCCGTCGAGTGCGGGCCGACCGGCGCCCTCGCCACCCTGGAGTGGGCGGCGCAGGAGACCGAACGGCGCCTGATCGCCACGCACCGGGCGCGCGAGGCGGGCCGCCCCGCCCCGGAGGACACCCGGCGCCCGCTGTGGGTCCTGCTGGACCGGCCCAGCGTCCTCGCGCACCTCGCCGCCGCCGACGGGCGGCCCGATCCGCTCGCCCAGCTCCAGGTGCCGCTGCGACACGGCCGCGCCGCGCACATCACGGTGGTCGTGGCCGAGCAGTTCGAACACCTGGAGCTCCTGAACGACGCCGTCTGGCAGCACACCCGGGCCCGGGTCGTCCTCGGGCCCGCGACCGTGCAGCAGATCACCGACGTCCTGGGGCTGCCGCCGCACACCACCCCGACCGCCCAGGTCCCGCCGGGGCGCGGTTACGCCCGGTTGGGCGTGGGACCGGTGCACCGCCTCCAGGTGCCCGCGACGCCCGATCCGTACGACGACGCCGCCCACCCGGCCCACCGCCAGGCGGTGCTGGAGCTGCTGCCGGAACGGCGGGGCGCGGGCTCCGAGGGCGCGGCGGACCTCCGGGATGCCCTCCCGGAGGACGTACGCGAGGAGCACGTCACCCTGTCCCGGCAGCTCCAGACGCAGCCGCCCGCGCAGGCGCAGGGGCCGTCGATCGACGCCTCCGAGATCCCGGAGGTCCCGGCCGACGCACCGTGAGGCCCCGGGTCAGGCCACGAACGTACGGGGCGGTTCCGCCCCGCCGCCGCCCGCCCCGGTACCGACCAGGCGGGCCGCCGCCGCCAGCCGCGCGGCGGCCTCGTCGGCCACCGGGCCGCCCACGGTGAACGGCAACCGGACGTAGCCCTCGAAAGCCCCGTCGACGCCGAACCGGGGCCCCGAGGGCACCCGGACGCCGACCCGCTCCCCCACCTCGGCGAGCCGCGACCCCGAGAGGCCGCCCGCCCGGGCCCACAGGGTCAGCCCCCCGCGGGGCACCTCGAACTCCCAGTCGGGCAGCTCCCGGCGCACGGCGGCGACCAGCGCGTCCCGGTTGCCCCGGGCCTGCTCCCGGCGGATGCCGACGGCCTCCTCCCAGCCCCCGGTCCGCATCAGCCAGTTCACCGCGAGCTGTTCCAGCACCGGGGTGCCGAGGTCGGCGTAGGCCCGGGCCGCGACGAGGCTGCGGATGACGTCGGGCGCGGCGCGCACCCAGCCGATCCGCATGCCCGCCCAGAAGGCCTTGCTGGCGGAGCCGACGGTGACCACGGTGCTGCCGGCGGGGTCGAAGGAGCAGACCGGGCGCGGCATCTCCTGCTCCGGGTCCAGTCGGAGCTCGACCATGGTCTCGTCGGCGATCAGGACGGTCCCCGCGGAGCGGGCGGCCTCGACCATCGCGCGCCGCTGGTCGTCGGAGGCCAGCGCGCCGGTCGGGTTGTGGAAGTCGGCGACGACGTAGGCGAGGCGCGGCGCGGAGTCCCTCAGGACCTGCCGCCAGACGTCCATGTCCCAGCCCGTCAGCCCCTCTGCCATGGCGACGGGCACGAGGCGGACCCCGGCGGCGCGCATGAGCTGGAGGATGTTGGCGTAGGACGGGGACTCGACGGCGATCCGTTCGCCGCGGCCCGCGAAGAGGCTGCAGATGGCGTCGATGGCGCCCATGGCCCCGGTGGTGACCATGATCTGTTCGGGCATGGTCGGGATGCCGCGTTCGGTGTAGCGGTCGGCGAGCATCCGGCGCAGCGCGGGCAGCCCGGCCGGGTAGTCCCCGTGGGTGTGCGCGTACGGCGGGAGTTCCTCCAGGGCGCCCTGGACGGCCTTGGTCAGCCAGGGCTCGGGGGCCGGGAGCGCGGCGCAGCCGAGGTCGATCATCGAGCCGAGGGATTCGGGCGGCAGGGGTTCCAGGCCGCGGGCGGGCAGCGGATTGCCCGCCGGTACCGAGGTCCAGCTACCCGCGCCGCGGCGGGACTCCAGGAAGCCCTCGCCGCGCAGGGCCTCGTAGGCGGCGGCGACGGTGGTCCGGCTGAGGGAGAGCGCGACGGCGAGTTCCCGTTCGGCGGGGAGCCGCGCGGCGACGGGGACGCGGCCTTCGAGGACGAGCAGGCGGATGCCGTCGGCCAGGGTGCGGTACGCGGGCGCCTTGCGGGTGCCCGGTGCGCCGGGGCGCTCCTGTTGAGAGCCGATGAGCCGGGCGAGCTGCGCGGCACCGACCGCTGAGGTCCACTGAGCCATGGTGTCGGGTCCACCTTTGTCGAATTGGCCCCGTCGGGCGGGGTTCGGGGCCGGTATTGGATTGGCCGCGCGGGCCCAGGGTGTCACGGGGCGGTCCATTCGGGCCAGGTGGGGGCGGGCGTTCACCGTCCGGTCACGCGGCCGCTGCCGACCCGGGGGGCCCAGGAGGCATACTGCGGCCGTGACTCACGTACGCCTTCGCCACCCCTATCTGGACCACCCGGCTCCGATTCCCTTCGCCCATCGGGGCGGGGCCGCGGACGGGCTGGAGAACACCGCCACCGCCTTCCGCAGGGCGTCCGCCGCCGGGTACCGCTACTTCGAGACCGACGTGCACGCCACGGCCGACGGGAAGCTCGTCGCCTTCCACGACGCGACCCTGGACCGGGTGACGGACGGGAGCGGCAGGATCGCCGAGCTGCCCTGGAAGCGACTGCGGGAGGTCCGGGTGGCGGGCAGCGAGCCGCTCCCGCTGTTCGAGGACCTGCTGGAGGAGTTCCCGGACGCCCGCTGGAACATCGATCTGAAGGCCGAGTCGGCACTGCACCCGCTGGTCAACCTGATCGCGCGCGCCGGGGTGTGGGACCGGGTCTGCGTGGGGTCGTTCTCGGAGAGCCGGGTGGCCCGGGCACAGCGGATCGCCGGCCCGCGGCTGGCGACCTCGTACGGGGTGCGCGGGGTGGTGGGGCTGCGGCTGCGCTCGTACGCCATCCCGGCGGCCCTGCGGGTCGGGGCGGTGGCGGCGCAGGTTCCGGAGGTCCAGGCGGGAATCCGGGTGGTCGACGGGCGGTTCGTGCGCACGGCGCACGAACGGGGCCTCCAGGTGCACGTGTGGACCGTGAACGAACCGGAACGTATGGAAGCGCTTCTCGACCTGGGTGTCGATGGCATCATGACCGACCGGATCGACATCCTGCGCACGGTCCTCGACCGGCGCGGCGCCTGGGCCTGACGGGCCCCGGGCCGCCGCGCCCGGGTCGACGGGCGGGGCGGTACGGGGACCAGCGAGGGGGCGCTCATGAGCGAGCGGACGGACAGCAGAACGGAACCCGGCGCGGGGGACGAGGCGGGGAAGGCCGCGCGCAAGCGGGAGCAGCACGGCTGGTACGTGTACGACTTCGCCTGCTCGGTGTACTCGACGAGCGTGCTGACGGTGTTCCTCGGCCCCTACCTGACCGCGGTGGCGAAGGCGGCCGCGGACGCCGAGGGCTACGTCCACCCCCTGGGCATACCCGTGCGGGCCGGTTCCTTCTTCGCCTACTCGGTGTCGGCGTCGGTGATCCTCGCCGTGCTGATCATGCCGCTGGTGGGCGCCGCGGCCGACCGCAGCGGGCGCAAGAAGCCGCTGCTGGCGGTGGCCGCGTACACGGGCGCGGCGGCGACGGTCGGCATGTTCTTCCTGGACGGTGACCGCTACCTGCTGGGCGGTCTGCTGCTGATCGTCGCGAACGCCTCGCTGGCGATCTCGATGGTGCTGTACAACGCCTTCCTGCCCCAGATCTCCACGCCCGAGGAGCGGGACACGGTCTCCTCGCGGGGCTGGGCCTTCGGCTACACCTCGGGCGCCTTCGTGCTCCTGCTGAACCTGGTGCTGTTCCAGGGGCACGATGCCTTCGGGCTCTCCGAAGGCGAGGCGGTCCGAATCTGCCTGGCGTCGGCGGGCGTGTGGTGGGGTGCGTTCGCGATCGTCCCGCTGCGCAGGCTGCGCGACCGGGCCGTGGTCAAGGAGGGCGGCGGCGCTCCCGCGGTGAGCGGCTGGCGACAGCTCGTCGCGACGCTTAAGGACATGCGGCGCCATCCCCTGACCCTGTCGTTCCTGTTGGCCTACCTGGTCTACAACGACGGGGTCCAGACCGTCATCTCGCAGGCTTCGGTCTACGGCTCGGAGGAGCTGGAGCTGGAGCAGTCCACCCTGATCGTGGCGGTGCTGCTGGTCCAGGTGCTGGCCGTGGCGGGGGCGCTGGGCATGGGACGGCTCGCCCGGACGTACGGGGCCAAGCGGACGATCCTCGGTTCGCTCGTCGCGTGGACCCTCACCCTGGCCGCCGGCTACTTCCTGCCGGCCCGGACACCGGTGTGGTTCTTCGCGCTGGCCGCGATGATCGGACTGGTGCTCGGCGGCAGCCAGGCGCTGTCGCGCTCCCTCTTCTCGCACCTGGTGCCGGCGGGGAAGGAGGCCGAGTACTTCTCCGCGTACGAGATGAGCGACCGGGGTCTGAGCTGGATCGGACCCCTCGTCTTCGGGCTGACCTTCCAGGTCACGGGCAGCTACCGGGACGCGATCATCTCGTTGGTGGTCTTCTTCGCACTGGGTTTCGTGCTCCTCGCGAGGGTGCCGGTGCGCCGTGCGGTGGAGGCGGCGGGGAATCCTGTTCCCGAGCGGGTCTGAGGGACCGGTCCGACCTGGACGCGGATACGAATTCGGAACGAATTTCGACGTTGAAGCGAAGGGCCGGTAGTGTACGCCTTTGGCCTGCCAGCCGGACCGTTACTGCGCGCTCAAGAAGTGTGGACGTTGGGTGACATCTGCTGCCAGATGTGACAAAACGGGCAGTGGTGGGTACAACAAGGGGCGGCACGACGGGCGACGCACGACCCGGAGCGGGAATCTATACCGCCGACCGGACGTTGACCGGATGACGACGACAGCGACACCTGTCCTGTGGGCGACAAGCCCGGGAGGCACGATTCATGAGTGAGCGAGCTCTCCGCGGTACGCGGCTCGTGGTTACCAGCTACGAGACGGACCGCGGCATCGATCTGGCCCCGCGCCAGGCGGTGGAGTACGCATGCCAGAACGGACATCGATTTGAGATGCCGTTCTCGGTTGAGGCAGAAATTCCGCCGGAGTGGGAGTGCAAGGCGTGCGGCGCCATGGCACTCCTGGTGGACGGGGACGGGCCCGAAGAGAAGAAGGGCAAGCCTGCGCGAACGCACTGGGACATGCTCATGGAGCGACGCACCCGCGAGGAGTTGGAGGAGGTGCTGGCCGAGAGGCTGGCCGTCCTGCGTTCCGGCGCCATGAACATTGCCGTGCATCCGCGGGACAGCCGCAAGTCCGCCTGACAACGGACGAGGATCACGCAACAAGCCGAGGGGCCCCGCCACACACAGTGGCGGGGCCCCTCGGCGTGCTCGCCGTCGGCCCACACGCCGGCGGCGCGTTCGCGTGCCGCCGATCCTCTCCGCCCGGGCGGGGGGGGGGGGGGGGGGGGGGGGGGGGGGGAACGGGGGGGGGGGGGGGGGGGGTCCCTCTCCTCCCACCCGGTCCACACCCCCCCCCCCCCCTAGTCCCGGGAGACGCCGCCGACGCCCCCGCCCCT
>NZ_JBVIVP010000042.1:0-34405 GCF_055595445.1 Streptomyces sp. NPDC040432
GTGGTGCGGAGGGCTTCGTCAGCGGCGGGTGGAGCACCCGGGCCGCTCGGCGACTCATCCAGTTCTACCGACGGCCCGGCGGCGTGGCAACGAACCCGATTACTACCCGGCCTCGCAGCCAAGGACCGATGCCCCCCCCGACACACCCTGGCCCTCCGCACGCCGGGTGGCCCCCACGGACCACCACCCCGTGCCCCGCGAGCTACTACCCAGGCTCGTATGTGACGTGGGTCCTATGGGACGGCTCACCCCGAGCCGGCCTGAAAGCCACCAAAAGTAACCACTCGCATACCTCTACAAACGCCGCCGCGTCCGATCGCGCGACCACGAGCCCGGCCGTCCTCAGGGCCGACAGGGGAGGGCACCAACGAATCTGATCACGACGAGCGGAACAGAACACGGCCGTACTGACCGCCGTCGCGTTCCTCGGCGCGGCCCCCGCCGGTGCCGCCCCGCAGGGGGAACAGGCTGCGACCCCGGTGGGTGCAACGGTGCCCAGCTGCGTCCAGTCGCTCCACACGGCCACCACCTTCTTCGGATTCCTCCACACCGCGATGACCAATACCTGTACGGACGTCCAGCGCGTCAGGTCGTCCTTTGCCCCGGCGTTCACGCCGGATCGCACTTGCTACGAGCTCAGCCCCGGCCGGCAGGCCGTGTACAGCAAGCAGGGTGTCCCGTACGACACGGCCGCCAACTACAAGTTCCTCGGTTTCGTCACCTGCTTACGCGCCACCCCTCGGTTTTCCCTCCCGCACCGTCGAAGGGGAACCGAGGCTGAGGCTCCCGCCCGTTGCGATCACCGCACCTTTGATGCCGACGCACGTGCCCAACCGCGCACATGGCCAGGGAGTTTCCTTGACCTGAAGCGTGATTGAGGTCGTAGCGTTCCACTCGTGTCACCCCCGTGATCATCAGACGAAGGGAACCCCCGTGATCCTCGTGACCGGAGCAACCGGGAACATAGGCAGCACCCTGCTGAAGGAGCTGCACGAGCACGCGACCGGGCCGTTGAGAGCGCTCACCCGGGATGCCGCACGAGCCGTCCTCCCCGACGGGGTCGAGGCCGTGGAGGGCGACTTCACCGACCCGGCATCGTGGAAGCCCGCGCTGGAGGGCGTGCGCTCGCTGTTCCTCCTCTCGCGCCTGGGCCCTGACGCCGACATCCTCGAAGCCGCCCGCGCGGCAGGTGTGGAGCACGTCGTCCCGGTGTCCTCCATCACCGTCCACACCCACCCGCACCTCGGCCCGGCCCGCGAGAACCTTGAGGTGGAGCAACTGCTCAAGGCGAGCGGCATGGCCTGGACGATCCTGCGGCCGACACAGTTCGCCTCGAACGCGTTGATGTGGGCGGACACGATCCGTGCCCACGCCACCGTGCACGCCCCGTTCGCCGCGACCGCGCTGCCGACCGTCCATCCCGCGGACATCGCGGCCGTGGCACGGATCGCGCTGACCGAGCCCGGCCACCATGGGCACACCTACGCCTTGACCGGACCGGAGCCGGTCACCGCCCGCCAACAGGTCGAGGCCATCGCGGCAGCCCTGGGCCGGGAGGTGCCCTTCGCCGAGGTGAGCCGCGAGCAGGCCCACGCACGGATGGCCGCCGTCTTCGGGGCCGACGCCGCGGACGCCGTGCTCGACGTCACCGGCGGAGACGTGAACGACGAGCTGCTGACGGTCCGTGACACGGTCGCCCGCATCACCGGGACGCTGGCCCGCCCCTTCCGGCAGTGGGCTTCGGAGAACGTCGACGCCTTCCGCTGACCCCATGCACATCAGGCTTCATCGCCCCGCGGACCTCGCGGCCGGGTGAACTCCGACCCCGGTCAATGCGCCCTCCCGACCGGTTCAGCCGCGAGTCGGAATCGTTTTGTCGATGTTGGCGAGCACCTCACGCGTGCTGTCGATGTGCATCTGGATGAGGTCCCGCCGGAACTTCCCCGGCCCGTTCCGGTAGCGAGTCCTGCCCTCTTCGGAGGTGAAGGCGTCGGCCGGGATCGCGTCCTGGCCCGGCGGAACGAATTTGAGCACCTCTTCGAAGGCTGCGAGGGCGTAGGCCATGGTCGCGCGGTACTTGTGGTGTTCGGATTTGGGCCGGTTGAGCAGTTCGAGTCCGGCGGAGCCTGACATCCGGTAGCCGACGTCCGCGAATTCGCCGGGGTCGATGATCTGCGACGGTTCAGGACCGCCGAAGGCGGGCGCGGGCGGAGGAATCTCTTCCGCCATCCGGAACTCGGAGTGACGCGTCAGGCCGCACTGCCGACAAACGCCTTCGTACACCGCCACGAGGTCGTCGCCCCGCAGCTCCAGCCGGTGCTGCCGGTCGAAGTCGAAGCTGCCGCACTCGCATGCGTGCAGGTCCATGTAGAGGTGTGCTTCGGACGAGGATCGGGCTATCAACATGGCATGACCCTATGGGGGAGCCGGGCGCTCGTCCTGGTCTCCGGCACCCGGGGGGTCCTGGTCGAGACGATCCCGTGGTCGGAGGGCCCGTAGGCTCGCGAGGTCAAGGCTTCGCTGAACAAGCCCGACCTGGGCGTCCGCGCGTGCCCCCCCCCCCGACGTCCCGGCGCCCCACGAGGTGCTGGGACGTACAACTGGGACCGAATGAACCGCGCCACCGGCTGCGGCCTTCTGGCAGGTTCAGTCGCGTGGAGGAATCGTCCTGTCGATATCGGCGAGCACCTGACGCGCGTTGTTGATGTCCATCTCAATGAGGTCCCGCCGGAACTTCCCCGGCCCGTTCCGGTAGCGAGTCCTGCCCGCTTCGGAGGTGAAGGCGTCGGCCGGGATCGCGTCCTGGCCCGGTGGAACGAATTTGAGCACCTCTTCGAAGGCTGCGAGGGCGTAGGCCATCGCCGCGCGGTACTTGTGGTGCTCGGACTCGGGCCGGTTGAGCAGCTCAAGGCTGGAGGCTCGGGAAACCCGGTAGGCGACGGCCACGTATTCGCCGGGGTCGATGATTCGAGAAGGTTCGGGGCCGCCGAAGGCGGGCGCGGGCGGCGGAATCTCTTCCGCCATCCGGAACTCGAAGTGACGCGTCAGGCCGCACTGCCGACAAACGCCTTCGTACACCGCCACGAGGTCGTCGCCCCGCAGCTCCAACCGGTGCTGCCGGTCGAAGTCGAAGCAGCCGCACTCGCATGCGTGCAGGTCCATGTAGAGGTGTGCTTCGGACGAGGATCGGGCTATCAACATGGCATGATCTTAAGGTTCATTGCGCGGTGACGTCGCTACGGCGGCGTGAGAGGGGCATCACGTGGACAGGTTGACCGATCCCCGGATCCTGATGGCTACGTGGGGACGCGCTGTTGGGCAACGACGGCCGAGCGCACCCGATCATCAGGGCGCACTGCTGGCCGCCGCCGATCGGGACATGGGTTTGGTGGTGCCCCTCGTCCTCGGCGATCGGTTCGGTTCCCCGCTGGCCGGCATGGAGAAGGGGCGTCGTTTTTTCGACCTGCCCGACCTGCTGGACAGCCAGGTCCGATCCGCCAGGATCTGGGTGGATGCCATCCCACTGGACACGGGAACGATCGCCGGCACCGCGACGAACACGACGTCGGACCACTACGTCCTTCGGATCTCCGACCGCCTGCCGACCGAGTTGGTGGGACGCGTACTCGCCCACGCGGTGGGCGAAGCGTTCGCCATCCGCGAGCGCGCGGAAGCAGGACTGACTCCCGTACGCGACGATCTTTTGGGCCGGGGGACGAGCCTCTCCCCGGAGGCCGAGTTGTCCGCCGCGGACATGGGACGCATCGGCGAGCTCAATTGGCTGGCCGAACAGGCTGCCACTGCACGGCTGTCCCAGGAGCAAGGCACCAGTGCCCGCACGGATTTCTCCGCTCTGCTGGACCAGTACGGAATGCGCCCCACCGCCGAGATGAGCGATGAGCGCGCCTTCGCTCCCCAAAACGCCGCGGCGAGGGCCCGACGCATGGCGGCGGCGGAATTCCTCACGGACGAAGCCCGTCTGCTGCTTGAGCCTTTGGCTCGCCCCATCGAGCAACTCCCACCCGCCGATGCCTCCGCCCTTCAGGCCTCCCGCGACGCGGCCATGATCGCCGAGCGTCAGGTCGAGGCGTTCATCGGTCGCCGCGACGTCACCATGCCCATGCCCGGCTACGACCAGAACGGCCTCCCGTTGGCCCGTGACCAACTGGAATCCGCCGCCATCCAATGGGGCGCCTACCGGGAGCAGGTCAGCGACGGGGTCGACCAGAGGCTGACCGACCAGCTGGCGGCGGGGGAGCTCCCGCGGCGCAAGGTCGTGATCGGCGGCGGCGCGAGCCTCAGCGGGCGCGACCCGGAGGCGCTGCTGATCGATGGAGTCGGCCGCTGGCACCTCGATCCCGCCACCGGGATCGTGCAGTCCGCGGACCAGGCCCGCGACCTGTCGCAGTGGATGGGCGTCGATCCGTACCAGGGAGTCACCGACCCCCGCCGCCGGATCCCCATCGATGCCGTCCGGCTCTGGGAGGACCAGCTCGCGACACAGGGCGACGTGCTCAACGGACACGCCGGCCTGCGGCTCGACGAGAACGGTGAACTCATCGCTGAAATCACCCGGTCCGGCAAGGGCGGCGTCCCGAACGCTGCTCCGCTGAAGGTGGCCTGCGACGGGGTACCGACCGTGGCGACCGGCTTGCCCCCGGAACTGGTACCGGGAAACATACGCGGCGAGGACGGAGTCGAGAGCAGCAGCGAAGCCGTACGGCTGGTCGGCGAGAGGCTGGCGGAGCTCGAAGGGCAGAACATCGCCGGCGCGGCGGAACTACGCACGTGGCTGACCGGAGAGGAGCGGAGGGGCCTGGACGCCGGGACCGTACTCGCCGCCCTGGACGAGCACCCGCTCAGGGACGCCATCCTGACCGGCCCGGACGGAAAGCCCACCGCGCGCCTTCAGAACTGTTTCAGCGTCCTAGGCGCCACCCAGAAGTGGGAGCAGGCACGCGAGGACGCCCCGGGCCGGGTGTTGATGGGCGACGAGGTCGCCGACGGCCGCTTCGACGCACGGGACGCCCAGCACTGGATCATCGCCGGCAACGGAGGCACCGGCGTCGCGAACGCGGAAATCATCCTCCGTCACCATCCCAACGCCCACGTCACGATCGTCGGCAGCGGAGAGGTCCCGGAGGCACTCAAGCATCAAGTGCAGTACGGGGAGATGTACAAGGAATTCGGTGAGGGCGGGGAAGGCCGCCTGCACACCGTCGCCGCGCGCCTGGGCGAGATCGACACCGTCCGCGGCGAGGACGGACGAACCGTCTTCCAAGTCCAATACAAGGACGGCGAGGAGACGAAGACCTTGGTGGCCGACGGCTACGTAGCCAGCCTCGGTCGTACGAACCCCCTCCCCGCAGCGGTCCAGCCGCTCGCCGACCAGGTGCGGGACGCGGGCGGAAAGGTCACCGGCGACCTGATGTTCGACAAGGACGACCAGTACATCGGCTACGGCCTCACGTTCGCGGTGAACGGCCGCGAGCACCGGGTGGACGTGAACGGGGCGGCCTCCTGGCAGCTACCGCGCGAGGTGTTCGCGCCCGAGTCCGGTATCCAAGGGGAACTGTTGGAGATGGGCGGCCGCGCCCTGCCAGCCGAAACCGGCAACGCCCTCCCCGGCTTCGCTCCCACCGCCCGGCAGAGCGTGCTGCGGGCACGAGCGGTGGCGGATGCCGAGGCGGGCAAGGCGGGCGCCGTCCAGAGGCGCTCGACGATTCCCGAGCGGTGGAAGCGTCCCGGGCCCACCACGGAGGCGGACGGCCTCAACCCGGAGACGGACGGACCCACCCCGACCACCCGGACACCGAACGTACCCGGAAGCCACCTGTGGCAGCTTGGTGCGCCAGGAGCCGACGGCCCCGACCGTGCTCCCGGCAACGGGCACACCAAGTCACCCAACCCCCGAGGACCGGGCGCCCCCGGAAGTCACCTCTGGCAAACAGGCGTACCCACGACGCCCGTCGGCCGCCCCAACCCCTCCCGGCCGGCCCCCGGCCCCGCCCCGGATGCCGGCCCCCCGAACCCGCAGAGGGGGCTCGGCGACTGACTCCTCCCGCACCGGTTCCCGGCGGCCCGTCCGGCAACGACCCGGGCGGGCCGCCCATGGACGAGGGCGACGAGGGAGATGGGGGCGACGGGGCGACGGGGTCCATGGGAAAGAGCGACGAGGGCCACGGGCCCGACGGAGCCCTGGCGCCTCGGCCCTCGGCCCTACAGCCAGCCGCGCCTCGTGGCGTTCACCCCGGCCTGGAACCTGCTGGTCGCGTCCAGTCGCTCCATCAGGCTCGACATCATCCGACTGACCGTGCGCGCCGAGATGCCGAGGTTGCGGGCCGCGGCCTCGTCGGTGTCCCCGGCGGCGACCATGTCCAGCAGCGCGCGTTCCGTCGGGGTGCAGCCGTTGTCGTTGGCGGGCGGTTGTTCGCCGAAGCACGTCCCCGCCGACCAGCACAGTTCGAACAGGGCACACAGGGCGGTGATGATGCCGAGGTTGTGTACCTCGATCGCACCTTTGCGCGGGTCCTCCGGGTCCAGGGGCACGATCGCGGCCCGACGATCGACGATGATCATCTGGATGGGCACGGTGGGGACCGTACGCATCTGCCCGCCGTGATCGATGAGCCAGCGGGCGTAGGCAAGGGTGTCGGGGTCGTTGCGGAAGCTGTCGCGGCAGACGGCGCGGATGGCCACTCCCCGCAGCAGCGCCTCCTCGTTGAGCGGGGTCGCGGCATTGCGGGCGTCGGGCCGGTGCGCGCCGCCCGGGTTGAGGGACAGGCATTCGAACTCGGTCGTCCGCTGGAGTTCTTCCAGCCGGCTACGGACGGCGTCCAGACCTTCGAGCCGGGTGGCACTGTCCGATACCCGCGTGCCGATGTGTTCGGCGGAAATCGCCGCGATCTCGGCCCGGGTGTTCTCCACTTGGGCCAGGCGCGCCGCGAGGTCGGCCTCGGCGGAGGCCAGCAGCGTGGTGAGGCCGACTTCCGGACTGACGGGACGCAGCTTTCCCCCGCGCTGGTCGGACGGCTTGACCAGGGCGAGCGCGGCCAGTTCGTCGAACGCGGCGCGGATCACGCTCTCCTGGAGTCCGGTGTCCGCCATCAGATCGGTCACGCCGTGGTCGGGGTGCAGCAGGGTTGCCCGGTAAACGGTCTCGGCATGGGGCGTGAGCCCGAGTAGTTGCAACATGTGGTCCCCCTTTGGTTAGGACATGGCCAGGATCACCCACGAGCACAACCTTCCGCATATGCCAGGAACGTGTTCAAGCCCCAGGGCGGTCCGAGGTGGCGTCTACCCGCCTGGCGTCTTGACGACCGTCTGCGACTAGTGACACGGCCTCCGACGTGGGACAGCCTTAAGCCATCGAACGCAACACCCCGCAGAACGGGGTGGAAGCGACAACGAAGGCAAAGAACCTGATTCTGAAGGGTGGAGTCCTCCATGTCCCGGGTCGCCGCAGTCCTGCTCTCATCCGCCGCTCTCATCGTCGCCGTCGCAACGTCCGGAGCCGTGTCCCACGGAGCGCCGGACGCGGGACGTACGTCGGCCGGGGACGGGTTCGGCTGGGGGACGGGCCGGGTGGTGGCCGATGACGGGTTCGGCTGGGTGCCGCCCCGGGGCGGAGCGGACACCGGTCAAGGAGCCGACATGGGCCAGGGAGCCGACACCGGTCAGGGTGCCGACACGGGCCAGGGAGCCGGCACCGGCCGGTCGGTCTGACGCCGGTCCCACCCACCCACCCACCCCGGAGCCCGATCGGTGCAGGATCACGCGAGGGCGTCATGTACATGATTTCCATGCGGTTGGTCGGTGCCCACGGAACACCTGCGGCGCCCGACGACCTCAGTGAACTCCTCACCGCTCACTTCGATCCCGTGGACCGGATCGAGCACCTCTGGACACGCGTCGACGGCGACCGGATCGACCTGGTCCTCTTCGTCCTGGCCGGATGCGAGGCCGAGGCCCTGCTGACCGCTCGCGCGGCGTGCCTGCGAGCCCTCGCCCACACACCACGGCTCACGGCCTGGAGCCTGTCGGACACCACGAACACCCCCAACGCCGCGAGCACCACGAACGCCGCGAGCACCACGAACACCGCACACACCCCCAACGCCGCGGACACCACGAACACCGGCGACACCCGCGAGTTCTGGTAACGGCACAGCACGCCCACCCGCCCACCCCCACGAATGCCACCCCCCTTCTCCCCCCTCCGCTCACCCCCCGGGCCCGCGCGTCGGCCACCACCACGAAGGCAAGAGAGAGGATCCACCATGCTCGAAACCGCTGACGCAGGCCCGCGTACGGCGCTCGACCGCACCACCGAACGCCGCCACATCGGGACCTTCCAGGTTCCCGACGACGTCACCTCCATGGAGTTCTCCCTGCCTGGAGCCCGCCTGGAGACCACGAACGTGAGCGAGAGCGACGGCACGAACGGCGTCGTCCGGGTGACCCGCATCTCGAACGGGCCGGGCATCACCGACTACGTCACCCACGAGAAGGACTTCGCGTACTCCGCCTACGGCATCCACGTGGGCCAGGACGACCGGCTCACCTTCTTCGGCGAGGGCCAGCGCATCGCCGTGCACCTGATCGACTGCCGTGAGGACTCGCCCCAGCTCGGCGACGAGATCACCATCGAGATGGCCGTCTCGCCCTACCGGGTCCTGATCATCCCCAAGGGCATCGCCCACACCCTCGACGGCCTCGGCGGCGTCGTGACCCGCGACGAACCGGTCTGGTACGCCGACCAGAACCCCGACTGGGAACCGGACAACGACCTCGTGTCCTTCCTGCGCTCCTCCCAGCAGGCTCCCGTGGTGCGCACCAACCGCCACGAGCTGCCGGTCGCCGCGCACCTGTTGCTCTCCCGGATGTCCCAGCAGACCAACGCGCAGGAACAGGGCGCCTACGCCGCCCGGTACCGCGTCTCCATCGGCGGCAACACCACCTACGCGACGCTCAGGCCGACGTGGCGGGCCGCCGAGACGGGGAGCGACATCCACGCGTGGGCCTCGCGCAACAACTTCGTGTTGACGGGCCCCGAGTCCTTCACCGTCGTGCCCTCCACGGACAGCTGCACCTCAGACGTCCTCGAAGTGGACCTGGACGCCGGCAGCGCCGATGACGGCCCCGGCGCGGGCCGGGCCGGCGCCGGCGGCCGCTTCGTCCGCCACGAATACTCCCGCCGCCGCCTCACGTGGCTGGCGGGCAGCACGGACGCGCAGATCGAGGTGGTGTCCGCGGAGGGAGAACGCTCCGTGATCCGCCTCGGCGACCCCACCATCGGGGTCCGCGTACCCCCCGGTACCTGGTACCGGCTCACCGGAACGGGCCGTGTCTGGCTCCGCTCCGAGATGGAACTCCTGGACCTCGAACCCTGGGCCCTGGACCACCCTCTCGGCCGCGACGTCACCACCACCGATCCGTCCGGAGCCGGTGCCAGTAGGCCCGAGCAGGACAGCGACCGCTACCTGCCCGGACCGGCTCTCCACGCGCTGGCGCGCATGGAGGCCAAGGCAATATCGCTCACCCGCTGAACCCCGACCTGAAGAACCCAACGAAGGGAACACATCATGTCGATCACCAGTGTCGAGACCACCGCCTGGAAGACCGAGCTCGCCGCCATGTCCGGTGACGTCGCGGACCCCGCCGCCCGCGCCGCGCTGGAGAGCCTGAGCTCGGCTCTGGAGCCCTACTTCGAGACCCCGGAGTACTTCCGCAGCATCCTCGGCAAGATCGCGTCGCGGATGATCGACGCCGACACCGAGGAGCAGATCACCTCGCGTTCCTTCGGTGACCTGGAGGAGTTCAAGGCCGCCCTCCCGGAGGGCGTCGTCGTCACCACCGTCTGATCACCGAGGTAGTCGTTGGGGGCGGGTACACCGGTTCGGTGTACCCGCCCCAGGCACTTGCGACCGCTCCGAACGCCGGCACCGCAGAGAGGAACGTCCATGTCCGCCTTCCCCAAGCCGCACCTGATCATGACCAGGACCCGCACGATGGGTGCGGAATCCGGCCTCCCGGGAGCGCGGCACATCCGGTCCTCCCGCAACGACCGGCCGTACCACTACATGGTGCACAGCCCGCACTTCGCGTACGAGGAGTACGCGGTGCACCTCGGTCAGTACGACCGGCTCTCCTTCTACGGCCCGGCCGGCACCGGACCCGTCACCGTCCACATGTACGACTGCCGGGCGGACTCACCCGAATACGACCGGAAGCTGGAGATCGACGTCCCGGCCGACGGATCGTGCGTACTGGCCATCCCGCCGGGCTACGCGCATTGGTTCGAGCAGCTCGGCACCGTGACCACCCGCAACGACTATTCCCTCCACGCGCCGCAGGACCCCGCCTCGAAGTGGTCCCCGCTCGACGACAACGCCACCTACTCCGTCGCCGACATGGACCGCGCACGCCCCCGGACCATCGCCAACACCGTCGAGCTCCCGACGGCCGCCCAGTTCCTGATCTCCAAGGTGGTCTCCCGCAGCTGGCTCGGCGGCGCGACCGAACAGGGCGTCGTCGCCTCCGCCGAGATCGGCGGCGAGCTCCACCGCTACTTCATCGACCGGGACCTCGGCGGGCAGCAGCCAGAACTGCCCGCGTCGGAACTCGCCACCGTCACCACCGGGGTCGGCTCCTACCAGTCGATCCGCGATGACTCGTACGGCATCGGCTCCAACGTCGAGAACGGGATGGCCGACACCATGGTTTACGACATTCCGGCAGCGTGGCCGCAATATTTCAGCTCACATCCCCATCTCACTCTGAAGCTCTCCCCCTTGCTGTACGACAATCCCGAGATGGACCTCCAACTCGTCGACCGCCGCGCGGACTCACCCACCTTCGGAGCCGGCCAGACCCTTCCCTTCCCCCAGGACCCACGGACGGTCCTGACCATCGAACCGGGTGTGCTCATGCGGGCCCGGGGCAGGGGAACGCTCCACTACCGGGTGGAGTACGAGGTCCACGACTCCCGGGGCGCGAATCTGCCCGAGCTCTTCGTCCCGGTACACGCCGAAGGATCGCTGCCGACTTTCGACGCGCCGGGCACCGCCCTCGCGGGCAACGTCGTCCGAGAGCTGGCCTACCGGTGACCGCGACCGAGCAGGAGCCGAAGACCGCCCGCACCGTCCTCCCCACCGCCTCACGTTGGCTCACACTGCTGCTCGTGGTCTTCGCGGTGCTCGTCATGTCCCGTTCCATGAGCGAGGGCATCTACGACATCGCGTTCGCCAACCTGGCCCTCGACCTCTCCGGCCTGGTCAGCACGGTCGGCCTCGTGTACTGCGTGGGCTACGGCGTGGAGGTCGTCGCCTCGATCGCCGCCGGCCCCCTCCTGGACCGGGGCAACCCGAAGACCGTCCTGGTCGTGGCCTACCTCGTCAAGATCGGCGTGTTCGTCCTCATCGGCATCGGCTCCACGTTCCTCTCCTCCCACCTGTGGGCGATCGTCGTGGCGGCGGCGACGGTGGACCTCGTCCACCACATCGGGGAAATGGCCCTGTTCGTGCTCCTGCCGCGCATCCTCGACGCCAAGACCCTCGTCCGGGTGCAAGGCATCGGCGGAACCATCCGCTCGGCGAGCGAACTGCTGTCCCCGGTCGTGGCGGGCCTGGTCATCGCCCTGCTCCCAGGATCCCAAGCCCTCCTCGTCGCCGCCGGCCTCCAGGTACTCGCCCTGGCCGTCTTCGCCGGCTTCATCGCCGTCGTGGCCCGCCAACCCGGGGCCGCACACCCGAAGCCCGTCCACACACCGGCGTCCGACACCGCCACCGGCGTGAAGACCGCCGGCGCCGCGCCCGAGGAGCAACCCGAGCCCACCCCCCTCCCGTCCCGCCGCGTGGTGGCACGGACCCTCGCCACCAGCCCGGCCTGGCGCCGCTTCCTCACCTTCCACGCCCTGACCGTGCTCGCCCTCTCGACGGTCATCCTGTCCCTGCTGTCCCTCATGAGGGAGACCTTCGACATGTCGCCGGCCCGCGCCGGCTCATTCCTGGCGTTCTCCACCATCGGGGCCATCATCGGTGGCCTCGTCGTCGCGAAGGCCGGCCCCGAGGGCATCTACTCCAGCCTCCGTTGGGCCACCGCCCTCGCGGGCGCGGGCACCCTGACGGCCGCACTGTTCGGCGGGACACAGTGGATCCTCGCGGGCGCGCTCATCCTCTTCGGTCTCGGCTTCACCGTGTACCTCAGGTCCGCCGGACTCCTCGTCCAGCTTCGCGCCCCCGCCGCCCTCCTGGGCACCTGGCACGGACTCCTCGACGCCGTCATCCGCGTCGTCAGCGCCGGGGCCATCCTCGCCACCGGCTTCCTCTTCGACCGCTTCGGAGGCAGGCCCGTCTACCTCGTCTTCGGCGCCCTCCTGCTGCTCACCGCCGCCCTCTGGTCCACCTTCGGAACCCAGGACCGGCAGGACCTCGGCTCCACCCCCCTGCACCCCACCCCGTAGGACCCCACGGCACGGCACGGCCCCGCCCGCGCCCGACCGCCGACACCCCGATCGGCCGCGCACCCGACAGGGCGGACCGTCCGCACCCCGCCCCGGCAGGACTCGACGAGCCTGCCGGGACGAGCCGGACGACGGTGACGTGCGGTGGTCGTCAGGCCGTAGCCCTGGTTCCCGACCACCGCACGGAGCGTCGTGCTCGGGTCAGCGGACCTCGGTGACCCGGTGTTCCTTGCGGGCGCCACAGTTGGAGTTGTAGACCTGCACGTGGACGTTGCTGATGCCGCCGCCCCAGTCGACGCAGTGGCCCTTGCCGTACACGTAGGCCGGGCCCGCGTACGAGGTGTACCGGCCGTAGTCCTCGCCCCGCTGCGAAAGGGCGTTGTTCTCGATCCACAGGGCCATGTCCACGGCCGCACCCGGGTTGTTCCGGATGGTCGCGACGCAGTTCTTGCCGTTCGAGGCGTTGTACGTCAGGTAGACGGTGCCCAGCGAGCCGATGGCAGCCGAGTTGACGGTCTTGTAGCCGCTTCCACAGACCTTCTGCGGCGTGGTGTTCGGCGCGGCACTGGCGGGCGCCGCCAGCGCCGTCGTGGCCGCGAGGGCCAGAGCGGCGAATGCGGTGGTGGTCATGACAGGACGGGTGAGTCGCATGTTTCCCCCTTGTGATCATCGGAGTTGGTCGCTCCTGCCTGCTGTGACATACGGGACGGCGCATCGGTTCCGCGCCGTCCGCAAAAGATTCGACCGCACCACCTGATCGGCCCCTCCCGGTGCTCCGGGCCCGGTACGCCCCGCGAGGGGACGGCCCTTTTCCCGACGGTCCTGCCCGGTCCGGTCCGCCCGATGGACTTGTACCGGCACCCCGGCCCGTCGGCACGCCCACGGGGGAGAACGGCTGCAACGGATACTCCGGCCTCGACCGCTTCGGCCACTGGTACGCCGATCCCGCGCACCGGCAGCATCACGATGACCACGTCTCCTCCCGCGGAGCACAGCGACCACTGCCGCCAACATGCACCGCAAGATCCTCAAGCACGCGGGAACGGCCACCGGTGAGGGATCCGGGCCCCGACCGGCTCCTGCATGGTCCTGCGCGGCTCTCGATCGTCGCGCTGCCGTCCCCGGCAGGCCGTACGACGCGGCACTCCGTACCGGCCGGTAGGCCCGCCTGCGCGTCGCCCCTCGCGGGCGTGACGCTTTCCGGTGGCACGCCCTCCGTTCAGGGAGGCCGCTTCCTGAAGAAGTCGCAGGTCAGCGACCTGGGCCTGGGGGGTTTCCCTGGTCGCTTCAACGGTCCGTAAGCGGGTGCAGGAAGCTGAACCGCGTGTACAGGAAGCTGAACGCTCTTTTCCCTCTCAGGGGCTCTCCGGCGCGGCAGAGTTGTCCTCGTCGAGAAGCGAACGACACAAACCAGGGGGAACGAAATGACGAAGTCCGGCACCGCCGAGGAACGTTCGAAGAAGCGCTCGGTCTACGCATTCACCGCACTGGGACTGGTCGCCGGAATCGCCGTCGCGACCCTGACCAATTCGGGTGACTCGGAAGACCGTTCCGCCGCGCCGGCCGGTATTCACCAGGTCGCCGCGACCGCCGTCACGGTGGTCGACGAGACGTCCGGCGAGCCGGCGGAGTCGCAGGTCACGGTCGCTTTGATCCCGGGCTGGCAGAGCCCCGCCTCGGAGATCCCGGGCTGGCAGAGCCCCACCTCGGAGATCCCGGGCCGGCAGGGCCCGAGCCAGTCGATTCCCGGCCGGCAGAGCCCGTCGGCGGTCGCCGGTCCCGCGACACAGAGCATCTGAGGCCGGCCACCCGATGTCGACCACATTCGCTCCCATCGAGCTCGACAGAGTTCCGGCGGTGGAATCCTTTCTCGACCGCATGGGATTCGGCCGCTTCGACCGGAATTCGGTCTCGGCGCCGATAGGCCGCAACGAAATATGGGCCGGCAGCACGGAAAGTGGCCGCGAGGTCTTCGTCAAACGGCTCGTCGGAACCGGCGATGACGTCCACGACCGGATGCGGCGCCTGCTCGCCTTCGAGCGGTTCGCCGTCACCCTCCCGCCCCACGCACTGCGCGGCCCGGTCTTCCTGGGCAACGACACCCCCGAACGGCTGGTGGCCTTCACCTACCTCGACGGCGCCCGCAGCGGTGCCGAGCTGATGGTGGACGAGAGCTTCGACGACGAACTGGCCGGCCAGGTCGGCCGCGCCATCGGCCTCCTGCACGGGGCGGAGCACCCCGGACCCGACGAACTGGACACCACCCCGCCGGCGCTGCCCTCCCTGGGCTTCCTCCAGGGCCTGCCCCCGGGCATGTTCGACAACCTGGGCTTCGCCGAACTTCAGGCCTGGCGCCTGATGCAGAGCGACGCACAGCTGGTCGAGGCACTGACGCGGCTGCGTGCCGCCGAGGCCGCCGCGCCCAAGGCGCCCTCCCACTGCGACTTCCGCGTCGACCAGCTCCTGCTCACCGACGACGGCCTGTACGTGGCGGACTGGGAGGAGTTCCGGCTCGCCGACCCCGCCCGCGACGTGGGCAGCTTCGCCGGCGAGTGGCTCTACCGCTCCATCCTCGACGTGGTCACCACCCGCGGCGACGAAGAGGGCAGCGGGCCCGAGGAGTACGAGCTCACCCACGAGGCGATCCTCAGCCGCGGCGTGGCCAAGATCGAACGTCTGCGGCCCAAGATCCGGCACTTCTGGCGGGCGTACGCCGCCGTACGCCCCGACATGGACCCCGGACTTCCCGAGCGGGCCGCCGCCTTCGCCGGCTGGCACATGCTCGACCGCCTGATCGCAGGCAGTGCGCAGCGGATGCGCCTGTCCGGCATCGAGCGGGCGGCCGCCGGCATCGGCCGCAACATCCTTCTCCACCCTCAGAAGTTCGTCACCGCACTCGGATTGGAGGCAACCCCGTGAGCACGGGAACGAGACCAAGAACGACCACCGGCACCGAAGCCCCGCCCGCCGCCCTGCTCCAGGCCCTGGAACGCGTCCGCATCGCCGACGACCGGCTCTCCGCGACCGTCGCGGGCCGCGAACTGACCGCGGACAGCCCCGGCGAGCTCAAGACCCTCCTGGGCACCGCCCTGTACGAGACCCTGCACTCCGGCCAGGACGAGTCGGCCTCCAAGCTGCCGCGGATCCTGCGCGACACCGACTTCGAGCGGCGCCTCGGCGAGGCCGTACCGCACCGCACCGTCACCGCCTCCGCCGTGGTGCTTCCCCAGCCGGCCGGCACCCCCGCCGACGCCGCCGACGTGCTCGTCCTGCGGGACGGCATCCGGACCTGGGCCCCGCGGAGGTCCATGAGCGTCACCGACCCGGCACCCGGCACCGTCGTCGAAATCGGCGTGCCCGCCGCACGGCCCGCACTCTCCCCCGGCTTCTTCGTGGTCACCGGCCCGGTCAGCCGGGGCGCGTCGGCGGAACTGCTGCGCGTCTACCTGAACCTGAGCGACTCCCGGGCCGCCCCGCACGCCTGGCGGGCCGTCCTGACCCGGCTCAACGAGCTGGAGATCGCGTACCAGGCCAAGGTTCTCTCCTGCCTGCCGCTCTACCCGCGGCGTGACGCCCTCGTCGTCTACCTCCAGCCCGACGCCTGGCACGCCGTTCCGGTCCTCGCCGAACTGGCGCCGTCCCTGCCCGGACTGGGCGGCGAGACTTCGCACTTCGTCCACCGCGTCGCCCCCGGCGTCGGCGTGGCCTTCGAGCCCGCGGACCACCGCCCGGCCATGCGCGGCCTCAGCTTCGGGCAGCACCGTGCCGGAGCCGCCGCCGAAGCACTGCTCGACCGGGCCCGGCACGGCACCCCGCTGGCGGAGGCGCTCACCGCCCGCTTCACCCAGGCCGGCATCGACCCGCACCGTCCGGCGCGCAACCTCACCTCGCCGGATCTCCCCGCACCCGCGACCGCGGGCGCGACCGGCACCGTCCCGGCGGTTGCCGCGGCCTGAGGGGGCTGCAGGGCGTGAGTGCCCGCGCACCCGCTCCCTGCTTCCACCTCAGTACGTACCGCACGTGCACCACGTACGGCACACCCCTCAGGTGCCCACGGGGCACCCATCCACAAGGAGAAGAACCATGGACAACGCTTCGATGATGGACCTCGTCGCCGGCTACAACACCTACGCCGAGGCCTCGGAGCTGGGCATCCAGGCGGTCGCCGACGCCCCGGCCACCACCCCGGTCTGCGCCGCGACCATCGCCGCGTCCGCCGTGTCCTCCGGCTGGTGCGCCTCGGCCGCCGCCTCCGCCGCCGGTGGCGCCACCTACAAGCTCGGCTGCTGATCCCCGCGGGATCCCCGTAGCCGCCGTCCCCCGTACGCAACGAGCCGACGAAGGGAGGTGAACCACATGTCCCACGACCGGAACACCCTCGAAGACCTGGTGACGGGTTACGAGTCCTACGCCGACGCCGACGAGATCGAGGTCGACGCGGTGACCGGAGCCCCGGCCACCACCCCGTTCTGCGGTGCCGCCGCGAGCTTCATGCTCAGCTACGTCACCACCAACGGACCCGGCTGAGCCGGAGGCCACCCCAACTCACCATCCACACCCACCATCTGAAGGGAGACGCACACCATGAGCAACGACCGGAACACCCTCGAAGACCTGGTGACGGGTTACGAGTCCTACGCCGACGCCGACGAGATCGAGGTCGACGCGGTGACCGGAGCCCCGGCCACCACCCCGTTCTGCGGTGCCGCCGCGAGCTTCATGCTCAGCTACGTCACCACCAACGGGCCGGGCTAAAACGCCCGCGGCGGGTGCCCGACTCCGGGCACCCGCCGCCCCCCCGGGCCTCACGGCCCCGCTCCCGGGCCCCCGCGCCCGCACCTGACTTCCGGGCCCCGCGCCCGCCCCACTTCCGGGCCCCGTGCCCATCGAACCCCTCACCTCCACAACGGGAAGCCCAGGCGAATGACCGACAACAGCGCACACACCCGGACCCTCCTCGACATGGCCGACCTCCTCAAGCCCAACGCCGTCCGCGTGGTTGCCACCCTCGGCATCGCCGACCTGGTGGCCGAGGGAGGCGGCACCGCCGCGACGCTGGCCGAACGGGCCGGCGCGCACCCCGAGGTGTTCGCGAAACTCCTGCGCTACCTCGTGGAACTGGGGCTGTTCACGGTCGACGCCGACGGCGTCCACGCCCTCACCGACCTCTCCCGCCCGCTGCTGCGCAGCCAGGAGCCGAGCCTCGCCCAGTACCTCAGCATGGAGGGCCTGTTCGGCCGGGTCTCCCTCGGGCTGGTGGGCCTGCTGCACACCGTGCGAACCGGCGAGGCCTCCCACGCAGCCGTCTTCGGCCGCGACTACTGGGACGAGATCAACACCGACCCGGTCTACGTCAGAGCCCTGGAGGCCGAGGGGCCGACCGAGGCCGGCTGGGACGCCGACGCCGTGATCCGCGCGTACGACTGGTCGACGGTCCGCAGCGTCGCCGACATCGGCGGCAACAACGGCACCCTGCTCATCGAGCTGCTGCGGGCCCACCCGCACCTGCGGGGCACCGTCGTCGACCTGCCCAACGTCGCGGGGATCGCCGCCCGCCGCATCGAGGAGGCGGGCCTGGCCGACCGCGGCACCGCCGTCGCCGCCAGCTTCTTCGAGGAACTGCCCAAGGGACACGACGTCTACCTGTTGTCAGGGATCCTCGCCGACTGGAGCGACGAGAAGTCCGTGGCCATCCTGCGCCGCGTCGCCGAGGCCGCCGGCCCCGACGGGCGGGTGCTCCTCGCCGAGATCAACCTGCCCGAGATGGGCACGGGCCTGGCCGCCGCCGACGCGGCGCTGCGTGTCGCCGCCACCGTCCCGGTCCCCGCACGGACCGTCGAGGCCGTCAAGGACCTGGCCGAGCGGGCCGGTCTCACCCCGACCTGGCAGGGTCCGGTCACCCCGGTGCGGTCCGTCGTCGAGTTCTCCCCGGCGGCCGCCGGGGACCGCGTCCCGGAGGTGGCCGGTGCTTGAGTTCGACACTCTCACCAAGGGGTTCGGCGACAAGAAGGTCCTGCGCGGACTGTCCTTCCAGGTCCGCCCCGGTGAGCTGTACGGGTTCTGCGGAGCCAACGGCGCCGGCAAGACCACCGCCATGCGCATCGCGCTCGGCATGCTGGCCGCCGACACCGGCGAGGTCCGCTTCGAGGGCCGTCCCGTCGACAGCGCCGGCCGCCGGCTCATCGGCTACATGCCCGAGGAGCGGGGCCTGTACGGCAAGATGCGCCCCCGCGACCAGCTCGTCTACTTCGCCCGGCTCAGCGGCATGGGGGCCCGCGAGGCCAAGACCCGGGCCGACGAGTGGATCGAGCGGCTCGGGGTCAAGATGGGCCCCAAGGACGTGCTGGACAAGCTGTCGCTGGGCAATCAGCAGAAGGTCCAACTGATCGCCGCCCTGATCCACCGCCCGGGTGTGCTGATCCTGGACGAGCCGTTCTCCGGCCTCGACCCGGTCGCCTCCGACGCGATGGCGCAGGCGCTGACCGAGTTCACCCGCGACGGCGTCCCCGTCGTCTTCTCCAGCCACCAGCTCGACCTGGTGGAGCGGCTGTGCGACCGGGTGGGCATCGTCCGCGACGGCGCCCTGGTCGCCGAGGGGACGGTGGAGGAACTGCGCGGCAGGAACACCCGTCGCCTGGAGATCGCCCTGGAGGGCGCGCCGGCCGGGTGGGCGTCGGCCGTTGCCGGCACCCGCGTCGTCGAGGCGCGCCACGACCGCTACACGCTGGAGGTCGAGGAGCAGGTCCCCGTACGGGAGATCCTCTCGGCCGCCCAGTCCCACGGCGACATCGTCCACTTCGCCTGGCGCGAGTCGTCCCTGACCGAAATCTTCCGCGAGGCGGTGGCAGCATGAACCGGAACACCCCGCACGGGCCGCTGACCCTCGTCGGCCTCGTTGCCCGGCGCGAGATCGTCACGCAGTTCCAGCGCAAGGAACTGTGGGCCTCCCTCGTCATGATGATCCTGGTGTTCTGCGGTGCCCTCGGGCTGCAGAAGGTCTTCACCGGCGCCGCGGACCGTCCGGTCGTCGCCGTCGTCGGCGAACACCGGGACCTGACCGAATCGCTGCGCGCGCAGACCGCCGGGGCATCCGGCGACGGTGGCGCGCGCGGCGTGCAGGTCGTCCCCTACGAGAACGAGGCGGACGCGGAGGCCGCCGTACGGGCGGAGAAGGCCGACGCCGCGCTGGTCGGCGAAGGCCGGGTCCTGGTGCGCGAGAAGCTTCCCGAGCCGCTGGCCGGCCCGCTGTACGAGGCCCACCGCACGGCGCAGACCACCGAACGGCTGCGGGACGGCGGACTGACCGACCCCGCCATCGCGCGGGCCCTGGCCGTACGGCCGCTGACCGTGTCCGCGCTCGACCCGGACGCGGACCGTACGACCGAGCGGACCATGACCGCCGCGATCGGCGTGATGGCCCTGTTCTTCCTGACCTTCATGTTCGGCCAGGGCATCGCCCAGGGCGTCCTGGAGGAGAAGTCCAGCCGGATCGTCGAGGTGTTGCTGGCCAAGGTGCACGCCTGGCAGCTGCTGGCGGGCAAGGTGCTCGGCATCGGGCTCGTGGCGTTCGTGCAGATCAGCGCCATGGCGGCGGGCGGCGTCACGGTCGCCATCGCCGCCGACCTGGTGGACGCGCCGGCCGACGCGATCGGCACCAGCGTGTCCGTGGTGCTCTGGTTCATCCCCGGTTTCCTGGGCTTCGCCGCCCTGTGGGCCGTCGCGGGGGCCCTGGCCTCCCGGGCCGAGGACCTCCAGCACGCGGCCGGTCCGGTCAGCATGCTCCAGACCCTGAGCCTGATGGCCGCGCTGGCGCCCTTCACCGGGATCAGCGACACCCTCACCCGGGTGCTCTCCCTGGTGCCGGGCCTGTCCTCGGCCGTGATGCCGGTCAGGATGGCGAGCGAGAGCGTGCCGTGGTGGGAGGTCGCCCTGGCCGGCGTCCTGCTGCTCGGTTCGATCGCCGCGCTGCTGCGCGTCGGCGGCCGGATCTACATCGGTGGCCTGCTCCAGCACGGAGGCATCGTCAAGGCCCGGACCGCCCTGCGCAACGCCCGACTGGGGGGAATGTCATGACCGGCACCACCAAGACCGAGGCGGTCGCCGAACGCGCCGCCGACTCCTGGGACGGCGAACTGCGCATCCTGCGCGAGCTGTTCCGGCCCGGCAACCGGCTCCAGATGGCCGTGATCGCCCTGCTCGCGGCGGTCTCCGCCGCCGCCACCCTCGCACTGCCGCTGGTCGTCGCCGAGCTGGTCCAGCAGGTCCAGCAGGGCCAGGGACTCACCCCGGCCGCCCTGCTGATGATCGGTACCGGACTGGGCTCCGCCCTGGCGGGAGCGCTCGCCGCGTTCCTGCTGTCCCGCCTCGGCGAGCAGCTCGTGCGCCGGCTGCGCATCACCACGATGCGGCGCGGCCTGGCGATGCGGCTGTCCGACGCCAAGGCGCTGGGCAGCGGCGACCTCGCCACCCGGCTGACCGCCGACGCCATGCAGCTCAAGGGCGCCATCAACATCGGGCCGATCCAGCTCCCGATGGCCGCGATCACCCTGCTCGGCACCATCGTCATCATGGGCGCCCTGGATTGGGTGCTGCTGCTGATCACCCTGGCCGGCTTCGTGTGCGCCCTGGCCATCGTCGCCGTCGTGATCCGCGGACTGCGGCGTACGTACCAGAGCATGCAGGACGACATCGGCACGCTGACCCACCAGTTCATCACCGCGCTCGACGCCCTCGTCGTCATCAAGGCGTACCGGGCGGAGGAACGGGTCGGCCGCACGCTGGACGGTCACGCGCGGCGGCTGGAGAAGCTGGGCGTGGACGCGGCGCGCATGGAGTCGCTGGTCGTCCCCGTGATCAACCTGGGCCAGCAGATCGCCCTGCTGACCGTCCTGCTCGGCGGCGGCGCCCGGCTCGTCTCCGGTGACCTCGCCCTCCCCGACTTCGTCGCCTTCCTCCTCTACCTGCTCCAGCTGACCGCTCCCCTGATCATGGCGGCCTCCGGTGCCGCGCAGATCCAGGCCGGGCTCACCTCCAGGCAGCGGTTCAACGACGTCTTCGCCCTGCCGGTGGAGGACCTGGCGCCCGGCACGGCCGAGCAGGCCCGGACGGCGGGCGGCCGGAACACCCCCGATCCGGCCCCCGCCGTCCGATTCGAGGACGTGACCTTCGGCTACGGCCACGAACCAGTCCTGCGCGGCGTGGACTTCGAGGTCCCCGCCCGGGGCCTGACGGCCGTCGTCGGTCTCTCCGGCGCCGGCAAGTCCACCGCACTGGCCCTCATCGAACGGTTCATGGAGCCGCAGTCGGGCCGTGTGCACCTGTTCGGAGAGGAGGCCGCGCGCCTGCCGCTGAACGAACTGCGCGGCCGGATCGCCTTCGTCGACCAGGCGTTCACCCTGCTCGGCGACACCGTACGGGCCAACCTGAGCCTGGGCCTGGCCGCCGTGCCGACCGACGAGGAGCTGTACGCGGCACTCGCCGCGGTCGGCCTCGACGCCCCCGTCCGGGCGCTGCCCGACGGCCTGGACACCGTCCTCGGCGGCGCCAACGACCTCTCCGGCGGTCAGCGCCAGCGGGTCGCCCTGGCGCGCGCGGTGCTGGCGGACAGCAGCCTGGTCCTCCTCGACGAGCCGTCCTCGCAGCTCGACAGCGTCAACGAGCAGCGGCTGCGACAGATCGTCGACACCCTCGCCGAGGACCGCGCGGTCCTGGTGGTGGCGCACCGCCTGTCCACCGTCCGGCACGCCGCGAAGGTCGTCGTCATGGACCGCGGCCGGGTCATCGCAGAGGGCACGCACGACGAACTGCTCGACTCCAGCCCCGCCTACATCGAACTGGTCAGCGCCCAGTTGCTCAGCGGCGCCGCCACCCCGGCGGCCCGGTCCACGAAGGAAGTCACGGCATGACCAAGTACTCGATCATGATGCCGTTCATGCCGACCCGGCACGAGCAGGCGCTCCCGCTGGCCGCGCTGGTCGCCTCCGGCGCCGCGGACCGGCTGTGGCAGGGCCAGGCCCTGATGTCCGAGCCGTACCAGACGTTCACCTACGCGGCGGCCTCCGGATTCCGGATCCCGGTGGGCACGGCGGTCACGCTGATGCCCTTCCGGCACCCGATCGAGGCGGCGCTCCAGGCCAAGTCCCTCGCGGTGACCACCGGCCACCCGGTGGTCGCGGGCATCGGACCGGGCGCGGCGATCCTCCAGAAGAACGTGCTGGGTGCGCCCTACCGCAGCCAGCTGGGCGCGGTGCGCGAGTACTTCACCATCATGGGCGGCCTGCTGGCCGGCCGCGAGGTCGAGCTGCGGGGCGAGTACTTCGACTGCCGCATCGGGCTGCCGTCCCTGCCAGGACCGCCCGTCGAGCTCGGCGCCGGCGTGCTGCGGCCGAAGATGGCCCGGCTGGCCGGCGAGGTGGCGGACGTGGCCATCACGTGGCTGACCCCGCCGAAGTACCTGCGGGACGTCATCGTTCCCGAGCTCCGGGCCGGGGCCGAGGCCGCGGGCCGGCCGATGCCGCGCCTGGTGGCGATGGTCCCGGTGGCGCTCACCACGCCCGACCGGGACCCGGCGAAGCTGGTCCTGGCCGGCAACACCGGCCACCTGTCGATGCCGCACTACCAGGACATGCTGCGCCGCTCGGGCATCGACGCCGACCAGCCCGACCCGCTGGCCGTCGCGAAGGCCGTGATAGAGGGCGGTGCGTTCGTCCACGGCGACATCAGCGAGGTGCGGGACCGGCTCGTGGAGTACGCGGCGGTGGGCGTCGACGAGATCGCGCTGAACCTGACCGGCGTGTGCCAGGTGGAGGGGCTGCCCTCCGCGCTGGCGGACCTGCGGGCGATGCTGCCGGAGCTGACGCGGTGAGCGCGGGTACGCAGGCCGTCGCGACCCAGGTCATGCCGGCCCCGGAGGCTGCCCCCGAGGCCGCCGCCGTGCAGGCCGCCCCCGGTTCCGTGGCCGCCGTGCCGGAGCCCGCCCTGGGGATCTCGCGGCTGCTGCTCGTGGTGACCGGGTCCGTGGCCGCCGCCGAACTGCCCTACTGGCTCGGCTGGTTGCGCAACACCTACCCGTCCCTGGTGCTGCGGATCGGGGTGACCGCGAGCGCCGAACGGTTCGTCAGCCGGGTCACGCTCGCCGCGCACAGCGGCGCCGAGGTCCTGCCGGACCGCTGGGCCGAGGACGAGGTGCACGCGCGGCACGTGCTGTGGACCGAGTGGGCCGAGGCTGTCGTCGTCGCCCCCGCCACCCTGCACTTCATGGCGCGCCTGGCCCTCGGGCTGGCCGACAGCCCCGCGCTGCTGGCCGCGCAGTGCACCACCGCCCCGGTGGTACTGCTGCCCGCGCTGCCGCCGGGCGGGCTGCACAGCGCCGCCTACCGGGCCCACCACGCGGCGCTGGCCGCCCGGCCCAACGTGGCCGTCCTGCCGCCGCGTCCCGGGCTCTCCATGACCACGGGCCGCGAGGACGCCTGGGCCCCCGCACCGCTGCCGGACGCGCTCGCGATGGTCGAGCAGCGCCGTCGCGAACTGGCCGCCGCCAGGTCCGTGCCCCTCCCGGCGCCGGCGAGCACGCTGTGACCGCCACCGCGGTGAGGGAGATCGCCGAGGACGTCGGCGGCGGTCCCGTCCGCTTCGGGACCGGCCTGCTGCGCACGACCGTCCACGGCGGCCTGTGGATCCGCGAGCCCGGACCACTCGCCCCCGCCGGCTTCCACCCGCTCCCGACCACGCTCCCCGAGACTCCCCGGACTGCGGGCGTGCGCCTGGTCTACGGGGAGGAGCTGCCCGGCGGCGCACGCGCCTACCGGGGCCTGTCCGGGGGCGAGTCCGTGGCCGGCCACCTGCTGCGGCACGGCCCGCACCCCGGGCTGCGCACGCCCCTGCATGCCCTCGGCCGTGCCCTCGCCGCCCTGCACACCGCTCCCGTCCCGGTGCCCGCTCCGGCCGGCGTGCCGGCCCCGTCCACCGCCTCGCGCGGCTGGGCCCGGCTCGACGTGTGGCTCGCTGGCCGCGCGCCGGAGGTCTGGGCCGCTCAGGCCGCGTCCGTACTGCGCGAGCGGCTCGGCGCCGAGCGCTGGCACCGGCTGCGCGACTGGACCGCCGAACTCGCGGCCGACCCGGCCCTCGTCGTCTCCCACGGCGCGCCCGGCCTCGGCTCGCTCGTCGCGGCCCCCGCGTCCGGCCCCGCCGCCGACGGCCCCGTGGAGCTGCTGGCCGGCGAGGACCTGTGCCTCGCCCCCTGGTACTCCGACGTGGGCTGGGCCGTCGGCGAGCTCACCGAGCTCGCCTGGCAGCTCGGCGGCGACAACCAGACCTGGCAGTCCCTCGTCGACGCCGTCGAGGAGGGGTACGGGCGCCCCCTCGGCCCGCTGCGGCCGCGGCTGGCGGCCCTGCGCATCGCCCTGCACCTGCACGACTACACCGCCTACGTCGGCTGGCACCCGGAGACCGTCGAACGCTTCGCCGGCTTCCTCGGCTACCTCACCGGCCTCGGCGGTCCCACCGCACCAGGAGACCACTGATGCACCGCTTCACCCTGCCCAACGGGCTCCGGGTGGTGCTCGCCCCCTCCCACCGCCACCCCCGGGTGGCGGTGGCCGTGCACTACGGGGTCGGATTCCGGTCCGAACCCCCCGGCCGCGAGGGCTTCGCGCACCTCTTCGAGCACCTCATGTTCCAGGGCAGCGCCCAACTGGCCGGAGGCGAGTTCTACGACCGGATCCACCGACTCGGCGGCTCGGCCAACGGCACCACGCACCAGGACTACACGGACTACTACCAGGCCGTGCCCGCCTCCGCGCTCGACGGGGCGCTGTTCGCCGAAGCCGACCGGATGCGGGCGCCGCTGTTCACCGAGGAGGCCCTCGCGGAGCAGCTGGAGGGAGTCGCCCTGGAGATCCGCGGGACGACCGTGGACCGCCCGTACGGCGGCTTCCCCTGGCCGCTGCTGCCCGCCGTGCTCTACCGCTCGTACGCCAACGCGCATGACGGGTACGGGGACGCGGAGCGGCTGCGCGCGGCGACCGTCGCCGACTGCCGGGCCTTCTTCGCCGAGCACTACGCGCCCGGCAACGCCGTGCTGACGCTCGTCGGCGGGTTCGACGCGGCCGAGGCCCGCGCGCTGGTGGAGCGGCACTTCGGGGACATCCCGGGGCGGCCCGTGCCCGCCCGCCCGGACCTGCGCGAGCGGGCACCGGAGGCGGACCGGTGGGCGTACGGCACCGAACCCGGCGTGCCCGCGACCGCCGTGGCGCTCGGTTTCCGGCTGCCGGACCCCGCCGGCGACCTGGCCGGGTACCTCGCGCACACCGTGCTGGCCCGGTTGCTGCGCGCCACCGGCGCGGCGGGCGGTGGCGGTCCCGTCGAAACGAGCTGCGGCTTCTTCGGGCCGCTCGACGCCCTGGCCCCCGAAACCCTGGTGGTCACCGGGCTGCTGCCGCCGGACACCGCCCCCGAACGGTTCGTGGAACGGGTCGACGCCGGGCTGGCGCACTGGGCTGAGCCGGGCACGCCGGGCCACGGCGAGGCGGTCCGCACGGCCGTCCGCGACCTGGCCCTGGACCACGTGCGCCGCCACGACGACCTGCAGACCCGGGCCCGCGCGCTGGGCCGGCTGGAGCTGCTCTTCGGCCGCCCCGGACTCCTCGCCGAGCTGCCGGACCTCCTGGCCGACATCGGCCCCGCCGAAGTGGCCGGGGCGGCGCGGGCGTTGCGCGGGTCGGCACGGGCCGTGCTGGTGCTGGCGCCGGGCCCGGAGCGCACGCGCCCGGCGCCGTACGAGGCCCCGGCCGCCCCGGTCGGTACCCCGCGTGCCACCGGGGAACCGGTGGTGCCCGCGTGGGCCGAGACCTTCACCCCGGCCGGCACCCGCGTGGTCTGCTACCGGGACGAGCGGACCCCGCTCGCCGAGCTGCGGATCAAGGCGCCGCTCGGTCCGGACGGCTGGCGTGCCCCGGGCCGGATCCGGCGGCTGGCGTACGAGGCCCAGCTGCGGGCGGGCGCGGCCTGGCACGCCACGGGACACTTCGGCACCGTCCAGGTGACCACGGACGACCAGTGGCTGGAAGTGAGCGGTCACGCGCCGGCCGAGCGGGCCGGGGACTGGCTGCGCACGGTCGCCGAAGCGGTCCTGGCCGCCGGTACGGGCGCAGCGGGCGCGCCGAACGGGCCCGCGCGGGCGACGGCGTCGGCCGCTCCGGCAGCGACCGCGCTCCAGCGGGCCGCCGACGCCGCGCTGCGCCGGCGGCTGGTCCCGGCGGCCGGCGGCGCCGCCGCACTGCCCGGACCGGCGGGCGCCGTGGTCGTGGTGACGGGTCCCGGCGACCCGGACGCCACGGCCGCCCTGGTGGCCCGTACCCTCGCCGGGTGGAACGCCGCCGACGCCGTCACCCCCGAGGGGGCGGCGCCGGGGCCCGGAGACGCCTACGGAGAGGACACCGTGCTGACCCTGCACCGGACGGGTGCCGCCGAGGCGCACGTGACCCTCTGCGCGCCCGCGGCGATGAGCACCGCGACGGAGGCCGCGGACTACCTGGCCACGGCCGCGCTGGGCGGCTGGTTCGGCTCCCGGCTGGCCGTCGACCGCACTCCTGGCCTGACCGTGATCATCGGTCGCGACACGATCGCCGCGGGCCACCGTGCTTACCTGCGGGCCTGGCGCGAAGGGCCGTACCGGCCGCATACAGTAAGGGAGTTGCGCGAGCAGGTGCGCCGGCTGGCGCGCGAACCGTTCACGACGGCCGAGACGGACGCCACGCGGATCTTCTGCGCGGGCCAGGTGCTGAGCGTGTTCGACACACAGGAGACCCTTGCGGACATGCTCTGTCAGACCGCCGCCTACGGGCACGACGCGACCTGGCTCATGCGCCTGCCCCGGGCGCTGCGCGAGGCCCCGCACACCGACGTCTCCCGAGCCGCCGTACGGATGTTCGCGGAGCGCCCGCTGACGGCCCTGACCGTGCGGACGGACGCGCCGGACCTGACGGGGACGGCCGGCACGGCCGACACGGACGAGGCGGCGCGGGCCCTGCCGGGCGGGCGGGCGGCATGACCGACGGCCCTCGCGATCCCGCGCAGCGGGACGCCGGTGCGCTGACCTTCCTGCGCGTCCTGGTGATGCCCTCCCCGGCGACGGTGTCCGCGCCCGCCCACGAGCGGCCCTGGGCGCCGGAGACCACCGCGGTGCGCGTGTCGTCCCTGCTGCCGCCGGGATGGCGCGGAACGGTGCAGTTCTTCGCCGTCGGCTTCTCGCTGGCGGTCGTCCTGCCGCGGGCGACGCCCGCCGAGGCCGTCACCGAGGAACTGCGGAGGCTCTGGCAGGACCCGGGGCTGGTCGGCTGGGAGTGGCTGCTCGACCCCGAGGACACCCCGAGCCGCTGACGCGGCGGGGTGTCCCGTCCCCCCTCCCCGGGATCCGGGGGCTGGTCAGATCCAGCCGCGGTCGCGGGCCAGCAGCGCCGCCTGGAAGCGGTTGGCCGCCTCCAGCCGACCCATGAGCGCGGCAACGTACTTGCGGTAGGTGCGGACGGAGACGCCGACCTCGCGCGCGCCGATCTCGTCCTTGTCGACCATCTGCATGGTGGCCAGGATCTGCCGTTCCAGCTCGGACAGTCCGCCCTCCAGGCCCTCGCCCACCGCAGGGCTGCCGACGACCTCGTCGAGCTCGCGGCTCTCGGCCCAGATCCGGTCGAAGAGCGAGATCATGCCGCCGACGAGACCCGGCTCGCGGACGGCGACCGCGCCCAGCGTCGAGTCGTTCGGGTCGATGGGCGCCAGCGCGGTCTGGCGGTCGAAGATCAGCAGCCGTTCGGCGGTCCGTTTCACGACCCGGATCCGTACCCCCTTGGTCGTGAGCTCCTGCAGGTAGGCGGCGGTGGCCAGGTCTGCGACGGCGCCGCTCTCCACGATGGTGCGCATCGCGACCCCGCGCCGCAGCAGCTGCTCGGTCAGCGGTCGCGCGGCGGCGATGTTGTCCTTCGTCATCGGGCCGCCCGGCTGGGTGGCGAGCAGTTCCGTCCGACAGAAGAACGACAGCTCGTCGAGTTTCTCGCGGACTTTGACGAGGCCTTCGAGCCGTTCGATGAGCGGCGCGTCGGTCCGGGAGCCGCCGTACGGGCCCCCGTTGTCGAATTCCTGTTCGCGCAGCAGGGATTCGAGCAGGTCCCGGGTCTCCGAGACGTGCCGCATTTCTTCGTGGAGGGCCTTGAGCCGCCGCTCGACGAGCCGGGCGACCACCGTGCTCGGCGCGACCGGCCGGTAGACGTCCGTCCCGTCCGCGGTGGCCATGCCCATGGCCACCAGAGTGTTCAAAACGGATTCCGCGGCCTCGGCGTCGTCGCAGCCGAGGTGGACCGCAAGGGTGTGGGGCGTCGCCCGTGTACAGCGCAACAGGCCTCTGTATGCCTGCTCTTGCTTTTCTTCTACTCCGAGCCGACCCAAATGGTGATGCATGTGATTCCCCCGCATTGCTTTCACCTGGGCTTCTGGTCAAGCCCAAGCAAAATCGGATGATAGTGCGGTGATCGTTCCACGGCTATGTTTTCGGCTTTCAGCCACCTGTTTCACGCCACGTCCCTGCCATTGGATGCGTGAACGGGCAGGAGCCGGCCATACCATCCCCGGGCCCGGCGCGGGTTCGCGTGGGCCGACGACCGTGCGACCGGGGGTGCCGAGACCCACGCGCAGGATCACACGTAGACCGTGGCAAGCGGGTCAAACGGTCCCGGGCGCTCGCCCGGGACCGTTTCGCATACCCCCGAGGAAGTGCGGGGCTCGTGGGTGCGCCGGCCTTGGAAGACGTGTCGTCGACCGCCGCTCTCGCGGGCGCGCTGTCGTGGTGCCGGCCGGGGCTTCGCGGGCGCGGCTACGCGCTGGTGTCCATCCACGTGACGCGGGTGATGGTGATGGCGTCGGGGTTGCCGCTGAACCACTCGACGAGCACGGGGTGGCCAGGAACCGGGAGGTCGTGCACGTCGCCGAACCGGTCGGTGGGGGTGGCGCCCGCCGGGACGGTGTCCTGCTCGTGCGCGGCGGTGATGACGGTGAGGGTCCGTACGGTGGCGGCGAACGCCTCGGGTGCCTTGTCGGCCATGGCGGACAGCACCGCGGCGGCCTGGTCGCTCAGGCCGTGGCGCACCGGCGGCTGCTCAGGGCGGTGAGGACCTCGTCGAGCGGGTGCAGGCCGGACGGGTCGCCGGCTCGTAGGGCGGCGACCTGGGCGCGGTCGGCTTCGCTGCGGGTGGAGTCGGCGACGGCTCGAAGGTGCCACCGGTCCATGACGGCGAGCATCGCATCCCCCGCCTCGGCGGCCAGCAGCTCCTCAAGAAAGAGGCCCTTGCGGGTCGGGTTGAGGGCGGCGGCGATCGAGTTCGGGGTGCGGGGCAGGGGCTCGGCCTCGTGCTGGGGCAGTGCGTTCACGAATTTCACTCCCTCGGTGGCGGGGCCGGCCGGCACCCCGGTCGGCTCGGACGGCCGCCCGGGGTTCCGTTGCACGAGACCATTCTGCCCGGCTGCCGTGGTGTGTGGTGATGGGCCCGGGGGTCGGTCAGGCGGACGCCGTTCGGGTGTGGGAGACGAACGTGGCGAAGGCGTCGGGGCCGATCCGCAGGATCGGGCCATCGGGCCGTGTGGAGTCCCTGACGGCGATGGCGTCGTGGCCGATGCCGGTGAGGGGCGCGATTTCCACGCATTGGCTCTCATTCGCCCCTGAGTGGCTCGACTTTCGCCAGGGGAGCGCGGCCTGTGCGGCCGGGGGGAGCGTGGTGGTCATGCGTTCAGCCTTTCGCTGTGGCTGCCGCCGGCGGGGATGGCGCGACAGGCCGGTGGGTGAGGCGGTCGGGTCAGAAGACGGGGGGTCGGCCCGCGCGGGTGAGGCGGACCACCGTCTTCCACGACATGGGCCGTCGAGGTCCTTGTCCCCCGGTCAGTCCTTCCCGGAATCCGGCGAGGGAGACCTGGAGGGCTTTGCGGTCGTGGGTGCGCGCCAGGGTGAGGAGCCACCACGTGGCGAGGTTGAGGGCGATGAGGGGGCGGGGGAGGTTCCGGCGGGCGACCCATACGCGGTTGCGGGCGTTGAGGCGGTGGAAGGTGTCGTGGCGCGCGGGGTCGGTGGCCGGGTGGTGGACGACGATGTCGGGCAGGTATCGGCCGTGGCAGCCGAGATCCCACAGTCTCCAGGCGAGTTCGACCCCCTCGTGGAAGAGGAAGAAGTGACCGGGCCAGCCGCCGGCCCGGTCGTAGAGGTCGCGGCTGACCATGACGACGCCTTCGGCCATGACCGTGACGATGCCGGAGCGGGCCGGGTCGGAGGCCCGCAGGCGCGGTACCCACCGGCGCAGGGTCGTGCCGGTGACGGGGTCGCAGATCCGGGGTTGCGCGTAGGCGAGGTGGGGGTCGCGGGGGAATTCGGCGACCAGACGCGCGAGGGTGTCGGTGTCGGGGAGGTGGGCGTCGTTGTCGAAGAAGAACAGGTAGTCGCCCTTGACCTGGTCGGCGCCGATGTTCCGGCCCTCGGGGATGCCGACGTTCTCCGGCAGGTCGACGGTGCGGACACCGGCGGGGACCTGGTCGGGGACGCAGCCGTTGCCGACCACGACGACATCCAGCTCGATGCCCTGCTGGGCGAGGAGGGAGGCCATGGCCCGGGGGAAGTCGTCCGGGCGATCGTTCATCGTCAGGACGACGGCGCCGACCGTGGGACGGGTGGTGCCACCGCTCACAGAACTGCCTTCCGCTTTCGTGTGGTCCGCAACCCTGGCTAGGTTATAGAGGGTGACAACCGATCCCGTGGCTTTCGTGTCCGCTCTCGTCGCCGACGTCCTGAACGCGGATGCCGATGCGAACGCGCGTGCCGCGCTGCTGGAGCCCGCGCTGAGAGCCAAGTACGCCGCTGCCTTCGCGATGGGACGCAGAGAGGCCCGCGCCCTCAGCGCGCCGGATCGCGACCGCTACCTCTGCGCCTTCGCCCCGCACTGGACCGCCAAGGTCGCCGCAGCCTTCCTCGACATCGGGCCGGTCGCCCTCACAACCGCCTCTACGGACAAGCCCACGGCACACCGCGTGAACGCGACGGCCACTCGGTCCCCCGGGGACCCTTCCCGTACACCGGCCGTGACCTACCGCCTCAAGTCGGACGCCGACGGCACGTACCTGCGACTCACCGACATGGACGTTGACGGAGTCTCGGTGCTCGGCACGGAGAAGGAGCTGATCCAGAGCATGCTGCGGAGCGACGGCTTCGAGGCGGTGCTGGCTTTCCTCGAATCCGGGAGCCGACACGAACGCGGAGCGCATGCCGCGAAGAGCGATTAGTGGCGGCCCCCTACAAACCGACCCCCGCCGGGTGCTGGCCGCGATGGAAAAGGACGGTCACGGCCTTGAGCTCGTCGTGACCGCGCATACCCGCGACCAGCGGTCATCGAGCTCATGGCGATGACCGCCTCTTACCACTGCGGAGGACGTCGACTCGACCTGGACCACAGCATGCCGATCGGGGAACAGTGGGTGCCGGGGTCGAGTTCCGCAGGCGTCACGGGCACGAGGCGTTGGAGCAGCTCTTCGACGAGGCAGAGATCATCCCCACCGACCCTATCCGGGCGTCGGTTGCCCGAGTCCGCTGATCACCCCTTGGGGACCGGAGACTGCCCCGCGCGGCCGCAGCCTGATCGCTCTCACTGGTCCGCTCTCGGCATCAGAAGAGGACGGGACCGCTCGGTGCCGCCGAGTTGATCTGGCTGATCTTGGACTTGTCACGCTCGGCTTCGTCGATCCGGTCGAGCAGGCTGTCGCGGATCTTCAGCAGCCTGCTGCGCTGGACAGGGTCCGGGCGCAGGAGGGAGCAGCGGACGCAAGCTTCTCTGAACTTCCGGGAGCCGACCAGTGCGCCCTGGCCGTCGAGATGTCGGTGGCAGCTGACAGCATCACGGTCATGACCGACATTGATGACCTCGTGCAACGCGTTGCCCTTCGGGCCGCATCGGACAGCGAGGATCTTCCCGTACCTGTCGGCGATGCCCAGATCGCGGAGGCCGAGGGGCAACTGGGCTTCGCGATGCATCCCCTACTTGTGCGCCTGTATCGCGAGGTCGCCGACGGCGGCTTCGGCCCGGACTACCGACTGCTGCCACTGCTCGGTCCGGGCTCCAGCATCGTGGGCGAGTACCTGACGCGGCGTGAGGCGTCCGTTGGAGTGGAGCACCCGAAGTGGCCCGAAGGCGTCGTACCGATTCTGACCTGGGGTTGTGCCATGTACGCAGGCATTGATTGTCTCAGTGAAGACGGTCAGGTCCTGCTCTTCGAGCCGAACCCGTACAGCGGCGGGTCGTGGGATGCGTGTTGGTTCCTTGACTCCGCCGGCCTGGCAGCGTGGCTGGAGACCTGGCTTGCAGGAACAGGCTGGTTCGAGGAGGACGCCTTCGACAGGGACGACCTGGTCGAGCCTCAGCCATGGGACCAGGCCGCAAGCCGACTGTCCTACGGCGCATAACGGAAACACCAACGCTTCGATGACCGGGCCAGTGCCCGCGTCCTGGTGAAAGTCGCAGAAGGACCGCAGCACGGTCTCGCGGTGCGCTCGCGTCGCCACCGCGTAGATCAGCCTTGGCCCTGCTCGCCCCGTCACGGCGTTCGGCACTCCGGCCGTCGGCTCGGCAGCGGGGCCGGCCGCCCGCGCCAGTGCGCTCGGAGGGGATTTGGCGCGATCGCCATCGACCGGGCGAAGTCCTGGGCCTCCATCCTGGTAGCCCGGCGCCACTCCACTGCGGGGCATTCCAGGAACCGCCACCACGGAAGCAGGCCCATCCCGTACGAGCCGATCGTCGGCGGTCGCGAACAGGCCTCAGCTCGGCAAACAACTCGGACACCGGTTCCACCACCGCGCCCGTAGGAAGGGAGCCGGAATGTGACACGGCTGTGGTGACCTGCAGGGCGGGCTGACTTGCTGTGCAAGCCGGACTGTCCACTATATGGATGGACAGTCTCCGAGGTGGGAAGTGACGGTTTCCAGGGGAGCCTACACAGTATCTTTCTTTTGATGCAGGTTGTCGTTGTTCGGGGCAGCCACTGCTCGTTTTTGTGTTCGGGTGGTCCGACGGCTCTCCAGTGCCTGCCCGGCGGGGGCAGAGTTGCTCTCGGTCCGCGAAGGGGCGGGACCTTGGGGCGACAGAAGGGGCTGACATGGGTCTGCGGAAGTGGTTGAGGGCAGGGGCCGTCATGGTCGTGGTCACGTCAGGCTTGGCCGTGATGGCTCCGTCGGCCTCGGCGGCCACTCGCCGCGGCGGTATCGACCTGGGCGCCTACTGTCAGAGGACAGTCGCTCCGGGGGACGGCAGCGTCGCCCGCTTGGTTGAGAACCATGCGAGGGGATGGCGCTGCGTGGACTCGATGTGGATTGGCGCGCCGTATGGCTGGGCGACCTACAACGTGCGAGGCCTGGACCTCAACCACGCCTGTAGGTTGCAGTACGGCAATGGGGCGTATGCAGTACTTGAGCAGAACCATGCGCGAGGCTGGGCGTGCTATCGATAGCACGCGCGTACAGCGAAACGCGGAAGCCTCAACTCCCCAAAGCGGGAAGATGCTGGGGAGTTGACGGCCGGCGAAGCGTGGCCCCCGGGCTTTCAAGAAGACTCGCCGGGGCTGCTGCCCGCATAGCGGGTCCACCCAACGGGCCGAAAGCCTGGACCCCGTGAAACGGGGTCACTTCGGGCGAAGCCCGAACCAGTCCGAAGCGCAGCGAAGGACCCCGGCCCAAAGGGCCGGCCTTGCTCGGGCGCAGCGAGAACGTCTCGCTGCCTGCGCGCAGCGCAGGGGACTCCCTTCCAGAGTGCGCAGCACTCTGGGCCCTCCGGCTCGGCGCAGCCGGGCCGGAGGGCCCAGCTCGGCGGGTCGCTTCCTTCGCGCGAAGCGCGAAGGGTTCGCTTCCTTCGCGCGAAGCGCGAAGGGTCC
>NZ_JBVIVP010000043.1:0-29036 GCF_055595445.1 Streptomyces sp. NPDC040432
GCGACGACCTGCTCGACCTGGCGTCACCTTACGGAGATCACCCTGACTATCCCGTCACCCCTGAGACGTAGATCATTTTACGGGACAACCCTTAGACAGGCCGGCGCGCTGATGGTTCCGCTGCTCCCGATCCTCGACCGCCTGCACGTGGAGGAGGAGCTGTGGCGTGTAGGCGAGTTCGACCAGGTCTGCGAGCCACCCGGCCTCAAGAGCCCGCGACTCCTCGACCGCGTTCTCAGCGCCCGCGCCTCGAAGTCCGGAGAAGACGGTGTGGTCGACGGTCACGACCAGCAGGGCGTCGCTCTGCGCTTCGGCGAACAAATCCTCGTGGCCGTGGTCCAGCCACCAGGTATCGAGGGTCTCCTTGTCACCCCCTCGTCCCAGGCCCTCACCCTTCGGAACGAAGCCGAGACCGCTCCACGTGGCACTGAGCCCGTAGTCCCGCCGGCACCTGGCCCGAATGCCGAGCCGATGTCCTTGGCGACGGCGGAGCTCTGCGATCAAGCGGCTAGCGATCCCCTTGCCCCGACTCTCCTCCGCCACACACAGGTGCACGAGACGAACGTGCTGGCTGCGCTTGGGCAGCCCGAAGAGCGCGTAGCCGACGAGCTCGCCGCCTTCTAACGCGACCAGCAACCCACCATCGTCGGCGTACTTCCGGTACGCGGGCGGCGTGAGCAGCCCCAGCCTCTTGGTGTACCTGTTGCCCAGGGCGATGGCCGCGCCGAGCATGTCCGGCTGTTCTCCAGTCACCGGCAGAACTTCGATCATCGTGTTCCCCCTCAGCTTCCCTGCGTGTCCAGCCGATCACGCCCCCACCGCATAGTGTCGAACGACGAGGACACCAGGCCACCGTTTGGTCAGATCCGGCTAGGTCGGCGCGAATTACTCCTCATGAGCACGTCACTGACTGCTGTGTCGACGGTCGAACAGATCCAGCCCTGGCAGACCGCGCCGTACCGCGAGGCGGTTACCGAATCGGCAGCCACTAGTTGTCCGGGAGTGGAGACCAAAGACAGCCGCAGAGGCGTACCGAGTCCGCGGGACGCGAATGTCAGGAGGGTGATGGTGGCCCAACGCAGCCGAGACACTGCTCCAGAACTCGCCTTGCGACGTGCTCTTCATTCCTTGGGCTTCCGCTACCGCGTGAACATGCCCATCCCCGGGATGCCGCGCCGCCGCGCTGACGTCACCTTCACGAGATGGCGAACCGCGGTCTTCGTCCAAGGATGTTTCTGGCACGCGTGCCAGAAGCATCTGCACGCTCCGAAGCACAACTCCGAATGGTGGCGCCGGAAACTCGAAGGCAACGTCCGCCGCGACGAGGAGACCGACGCCCACCTGGTACACCTGGGCTGGCTGCCGCTGCGCATCTGGGAGCACGAAGGCGTGGACGACGCCGTTGGCAGGGTGACTGCGGCACTGGCGACCCGGGACCATCCCCGGGCCCTACGTCTGGGGGAACCAGGGCATGGCGAAGTGACGTGACCTGATGGGGCCGCTTCGATCGGCCCGAACAGCGCCTCCGCGCCCGCCGTGCTTCTGTCGCATCAGGGAACGGGGCGGATCACGCTGCGGCCGTGTCCGGTTCGTCTGCGGCCGATGGGTGCACGTGCCTACCGGGGTTGAACGGCGTGAACCAAGCACCGAACTCCATGGGTGCGATGCCGAGGGCCGATCCCACTGCGCTCTCGTCGATCCCGTCCATCGAACCGTCGTACAGCCACTCGTGGTCCATGTCCTCGTAGACGTTGTCGGCGAAGACTTCTAGGGCATTCGCGACGCCGTCGTCGAGCAACCCGAACAACTCCAGGGTGACGGTCGTCTGGCTCAAGAGAAGCCTCAGGGCAAGTTCCTCTGCGATGCAACTCAGCTGGTCGAAACTGCCGTTGGTGAAGCGCGTGGTCATGGCGATCACGGTCACCAGGAAGCGGCGGGCGAATCGGGTGTCGTACTGGAGGACGTACCTCTCCGGCAGGTCCTCCAGGTGCCACAGCGGACCGTCGCACTCGCCGACGTTGGTGCCCTCCTGTTCCAGGGTGTGCACGTCCTCGAACAGCTCGTCGATCAAGACATCGGTGGCGTAGATCAGTGCGCCGGCGGCCAGCACGGCATCCTGGGGCGCGACTGCGAACCCGTAGTCGTCGCCGTCCTCCTCCCCGAGGTCGTCCTGCACACCGAACATCACGGGTGGAAAGGAACGCAGCTCGTCCGCCAGCACGAGCATCCGGGAGCGCACTTCCTCGGCCTTAGCTTGTGCGTCGTACTCGCCTCCTTCGGCGGCTACGGGCGGCTCGGCATGACGGGCTTTGCGGGCCGCGGGGTCGTTCGGCGGGCCGTCCGGGCCGTCGGCGGCGGCAAGGCTCTCCTGGGTGAGCTCCGGGTGCAGCTCGACTTCGCACCGCTCGACCTTCCAATCGGCGAGCAGCTCGGAGCGTCGAAGCACCTCGCTCACGACGTCCCGGACGGCGTCCTCCGCGAATTCGAGCGCCTCGGCGTAGACGAACACCTTGAGCAGTGCCCCGCCGGGATACGCGCCCACGATCGTGTCGAGGAGGTCGACCTCCATGCCGTCCGGCCCGTCGATGCCGTCGACCGAGGCGAAGCCGCTCTCGATCAGCGCGACGGCCCCGGCACGCTGCAGCGGGTCCATCTCCGGAGTTCCCTCCGAGATGCAGATGTCTACGGTCACTACGTACGTCACGTGTCCGAGCCTGGCAGACGGATCGAAGCCGAGGGGGAGAATCGAATCGGTTCGTCAAGCCGTCGCCCCACGAAGGCGACTGCCGCCCTCGCTCCGACCACCTTGCGCTACGTTGCGTAGCTCTGCACGACGCTTGAATCAAGCTCTGGCCAGCGGCACCCCGTCCTCCCGGGCCGCAGCGGCTGGGGAGAATCTGGGGAGAACGAGGGCCTGCTGGGGGGGGCGGCTGGGGAGAATCGGCCGTACAAACGGGCAGCACGTTGAAAGGTTCGGAAAGGCCGATCATCGCCGGTCGGAGCACTCGTTGAGGCTATTTCCGCAGGTCAGCGACCTGATGGCGAGGAGATCAAGAAGATCTCCTCGTGGGCGGCCATCCTCTTCGCCCCCACGTTGGTGGGAACCATCTACGGGATGAACTTCGAGGACATGCCCGAGCTGAAGTGGGCGGGCGGCTACCCCTTCGCGATCCTGCTGATGGCGGTGGTCTGCGTCAGCCTGTACGTCATCTTCAAGAAGCGCGACTGGCTCTAGACGGCGCACCACCTGCGATTGCACACGGTTGCGGAGGGGCGCGGCCCGTCCGGACTTGCCCAGCGCAAAGCGGGTGGTACTCACCAACCCGGACCGCAGAGCGTTCGTGTCCGACCCCCTGGCAAGCCTGTCCTCGTGACGCCCACCGATGACCGACAGTTCCCCGCCGCACTCGCCACTGCGCTGGCCGTTCCCTTCGACTACGCCGACGGGAGGACCGGGGTCGACTTCGAGCCCTTCCCGGCCTTCCTGTCCGCGGCCGAGACCGCCGACTGGTTCCAGGCGTGGACGGGGAACACCGAGCAGGACGGCGCCGAATTCCGTGTGTTCGGGCAGGACGGCTCGGGCGGGTACGCGGCCCTCTGGATCGTCCGTCCCGGCCGGCCGCCGGCCGAGCAGCCCGTCGTCTTCCTCGGGTCCGAGGGAGAGACCGGCGTCGTCGCCCGCGACCTGGGCGACTTCCTGTGGCTGTTGGCCGACGGCTTCGGCCCCTGGGAGGCCGCCACCTCGTACGAGCCCGACTGGACGGCACACCCCAATCCGGAGTTGGCGGCCATTGCCGAAGGATTCGCACCGCACCGGCGCCGGTCGGCGGCAGCCGTGATCGAGCTGGCGGCCCAGGAGTTCCCCGACTTCGACGACACCATCATGGAGCTCTGCCGCTGAACCCATCGGCGGGACCCGTACGACCGGCCGCAGTCGCTGAAATCACCCTTGGTCGGATGTGAGTGATCACTGCCGGCCTCGGTGCTTCGGCACATTCCCGCGGCAGGCCGGTGGGCGCCCCGCCCGCTCACGTCGCCGCGTCCCTCTGCTGCGTTCGAGCATGCCTAGTAGTGGCCGGTGTCGCGTGCCTCGTAGGTCTTCAGCCCGATCTTCAGCAGAGGTGGCACGAGTGTGTGCAGGTACCAGCTCAGGTCGGTGAAGTCGAGTGAGTCGGGTATCCGCCGCCGGTTGATGGTCGGGATGAAGCCGCAGGTCATGCGGCCGGAGAAGAATATGAGCTGACCGCCCGTGCTCGCCCCCTCGTGGTGGATGCAGACGGCCACGTGGTGGTTGACGTGCTCGGGCGCGTCAAGGATGGCCAAGACATCCTGGGTGCGGTCGCGTGTCGTGGACCGCCAGTCGTACAGGTCGTCGTCGTTCACCATGTACGAGAGCGGCTCCTCCAGTGCCCAACCTGTGGCTGCCAAGGCCCGGAGGGTGGTGCGCACCGTGAGCGCGCGGACGAAGGTGAAGTCGATGTCCGCGGTCCTGGACGACACGAATGACTCCCTGATGAAGGTTCGACGACACCACATCGTTGACAGGATCTGCCGAGCTGTCGATCGAATTGACGGTCACGGACCTTGGCAGAGGCGTGGGATGTGGCAGGGGGTCATACGGCAGGTGGCGAGGCCGAGGAGGGCTTCGGGGGTGTTGTCGCGTCGCTCCCGGCCGTGGCCGCCGAGGGCCGAGCCGTGCGGGGCATCGCGGCGGGCGTTCACCGGTCGACGCTCCGGGCCCGCAAGGGTCTGGCGCGGCGCTCCGCCGGCGGTCCCGGCTGCTGTGTGGTCGGCGGCGTTCTCCCCGGGCGCCCCGCGGGGTTCCGGATCGGGGAACTCGTGCGGGTCCTGCGTCGACTTGTGAAGGACCGGTTCCGGGGAGCGCGTGGCTCGGCGACGTTCTTCGGCCGGCTCGTGCGTATCGCCGGAGGGACTTTCGCGGGCGGGGAGCGGCTCGGGCCGGGTGGCGGTTGCTGTGGGGAAGGAGGGCGCCCCGCCCAGGTGACCGCCGTCGGGGCGGGGTTCCGGGTGGGTTCGCGCGGTCGTCCCGGTCCTGGATTCGGGCCCTTGCGATCGCGCCATTGTGGCTCACCGCGGTGCGGTCCCATGGGTTGACGGGGAGTCGGGACGATGTGAGGGATTGTCGCCCCTCGCGTGAAGAAGGGCTCGACCGAACGGTCGGGAGCGGGGCGGACGACGGTGGGTCAGATGTCGAAGCACCATGTCAACCCGCTTCTGTAGCAGCCGGGTTGAGGCGAATCCGGCGCCCGGACCGGCGTCGAGGGGGCGAAGAACCGGGTGATAGCATCCCGGCATCTGTGATCTTGATCCATTTTGACGCAGATGCTGATTTCCGATCGGCGGCAGGCTCTCCGCACCGCAGCGGGTGAGCCGCGCCGATCAGCTGTGTTGCGGGGCCTCGCGAGGTGTATCTGCAGCCGTCCGCATGACATGCGCCGGGAAAGGTTTCCATGAATCGAGACGCACTTGTGTGGTGCTTGGTTGCGGTGGCGGCGATAGCCGTCGTCGCGGTCGTGGCACTCGTCGCCCGTAACAGAGCGCTGGGGGCGAAGAAGGAGCAAAACGAGGCCGAACTGAGGCACCAACTACAGGCCGCGGAGAGCCACCTGCACGCGTCGTACGGGGAGTTGCAGAGGTTCCGGAACGAGCAGGACGCCACGATCCGTGAGGCCAAGGAGGCGGCGGAGGAGAACACCAAGGCCGTCCTCAAGGGTGCTGCCAGCCTCCTGCAGAGCCTGGCGGCCGAGCAGACGACGCTACTGGACGGGATCCAGCGCAAGTACGGCGGACACGGCGTCCTCGGTGACCTGTTGGACGTCAACCACGCCAACGCCCAGATGGCGCGCAAGGCTCAGGGCATCGCCGTCATGTGCGGTGCGCCGCTCGGACGCCGCAACAGGGCCGCCAGCGTCTACGACGTGGTGCGCAGTGCCCAGGGTCAGATCCGCAACTTCAACCGGGTCGCCATCATGCAGCAGACCGGTCTCGCCCTGAAGGCCTCCGCGGTCGCGCCCGTCGCCCTCGCCGTGGCCGAGTTGCTCGACAACGCGGCCAGTTTCTCGCAGCACGACGCGCCGATCGAGGTCACGTTCCAGCGCGTGCAGAACAACCTGTGCATCGTCATCGACGACGCCGGTGTCAGCATGAACGACGAGGACCGGCAGCGGGCGACCGCGTTGCTGTCCGGGGAAGTCGCCCCCCGTCTGTCGCAACTCGGGACCCAGCCGAAGTTCGGTTTCCCCGTCGTCGGCCTGATCGCGCGTCAGCACGGCTTCAGGGTGGACGTCACCGGAGTCTCCCGTTACGGCGGCGTCAGGGCCGTCGTCCTCTTGCCCGAGGAGCTGTGGACCATGGAGGAGATACCGCCCGTCCAGGAGGCTCCGGTCAGCAACATCCGGCGCGCGCCCGAGAGCCGGCCGGAGAGCCGGCCCCAGAGCGCTCCGTCGCGCACGATGCACGGTCTGCCCAAGCGGGGCGCGCGTCAGGCGCCCATCGCGAGTGTTCCGGATCCCGAGCCGGCGCCGTCGGCGCCCCGGACCCCGCAGGAGACGGGCCGCACTTCCGGGCGCGGCCTCGGGGCCTTTCAGCGCGGCACGCTCTCCGGCCGCAACCTTGACGCCACCTCGTTCGAAGGGCCCGAAGACGCATGACCGCAGACCTGTCGTGGATGCTAGAGGACATCGTGCACAACGTGCCCCACGCACGGCACGCCGTCCTGCTGTCCGCGGACGGCCTCCCTCGCGGCGCGACGGAGGGACTGGCCGAGAAGGACGTGCGCACCATCTCCGCCGCCATGGCGGGGATGCAGTCGCTCAGCCGGGCGACGGCCCACTTCGCCGGACCCGAGGAGGACCGGCAGTGGAACCAGACCATCATCGAGTTCTCGCACGGCTGGAGCTTCCTGATCGGGGCCGGGCAGGGCTCGTACCTCGCGGCGGCGGCCGCACCCGACGTGGACATGCAGCAGATCTCCTTCCGCATGCACCGTCTCGTCGCACGGCTGGGCAACAACCTCACCTCGCCGCCGAGGGTGAGCGTCGAGGACGCCGGAGGTGCGCGGGGGGACTCCTCCCGACAGCGGGGATCCGCCGACGGGGGCTTCGTCCTCGGCGAGCTCGACCGGGTGGTGTCCGAGGTCGAGGGTGCCCGCCACGCGGTGCTGCTGGGATCGGACGGACTGCCCCGCGGAGCCACCCATGGGATGAGCCGCGACCTCGCGGACACGATCTCGGCGGCGATGACGGGCATCCACGCCTACAGCCGGGTGACCTCCCAGTTCACGGGAGCCGTCGAGGACGCGGAGTGGCGTCAGACGGTCATCGAGTTCCAGCACGGCTGGATCTTCCTGATGGCGGCCGGGCCCGATGCCTTCCTGGCCGCTGCCGCCGAGCACGACTGTGACATCGAGAAGTTCACCACGCGCCTGCACGAGGTGGTTCCCCGACTGACCGCGGCGGCGACATCGGGGAAGGGAACAGGTCATGTCTGACGGGCCCGCGCAGGATGATGAGTTGGAACTGACGTCTCCGTTAGTCCCCCTCTTCGTGATCACGAACGGTCGAGCGCTGCCCCCGGACCACGAGTACGAGCACACCACGCTCGTGACGGCGTCGGCGGTCGAGAACGGACAGGCCACGGCGCGGACGCTGTCGCCCGAAGCCGGGCAGGTCATGGACCTGGTCGCGGACGGCTTCCTGTCCGTGGCGGAGGTGGCGGGGCACACGCACCTGCCGCTGGGCGTCATCCGGATCCTGCTGGCGCAGTTGGAGGAGGACGGTCTCATCCTCGCGAGGACACCGATACCGCGCGCCGAACGGGTCGACAGAGAACTGGTCAGCGCCGTGCTCGAAGGCCTGAAGAATCGATTCGGAGCGTAGTCCGTGTACCTGGATCCAGATGTCTCCCACGCGGTGAAGATCCTCATAGTGGGGCACTTCGGGGTCGGCAAGACCACCTGCATCGGAAGTCTCTCCGAGATCGAGCCCCTACGGACCGAGGAGGAGATCACCGAGGCCAGCGTGGGCCTCGATGACCTGTCGGGCACACCCGACAAGACGACCACCACCGTCGCCATGGACTTCGGCCGGCTGACCCTCAGCGACACCCTGGTGCTCTACCTCTTCGGGACGCCCGGCCAGGAGCGCTTCAAGGAGATGTGGGAGGAGCTCTCGCGGGGGGCGCTGGGTGCGCTGGTCCTCGTCGACCCGGAACGGCTGCACGAGTCGTTCCCCGTCCTGGACCTCGTCGAGCGGTTCGGTCTGACGTACGCCATCGCCGTGAACCACTTCGAGGGCACCACCCACTACCCGCTCGACGAGGTGCGCGAGGCCCTGAACCTCACCGCCGAGACCCCTGTCGTGCAGTGCGACGTGCGGGACGAGAACTCCTCGGCGCAGGCCCTCATCACCCTCGTGACCCACCTCATGTCCCAACTCGGCTAGGAGCGCAGGAATGCAACAGCCAATCGAGTCCCAGGAGATACCCCCCGGCTGCCCCGCGCACGGGAACGTCCGGATGTACGGCCCCTCGTTCGGGGCCGACCCGGAGAGCCACTACGCGCAGCTGCGGCACTTCGGTCCCAGCGCGCCGGTGGAGATCGCCCCCGGTGTTCAGGCCGAACTCGTCACCAGTTACGACGCAGCCCTTTACGTCCTGCAGAACCCCGCGACCTTCGTGCGCGACTCGCGCCGCTGGAACGCCCTCAACGAAGGGCGCGTGCCGGCCGACAGCCCGGCGCTGCCCATGCTGGCGTACCGTCCGAACGCGCTCCTCAGTGACGGCGCGGCCCACGCGCGCCTGCGCCGTGCCGTCACCGACAGTCTCGCCACGGTCAACGAGCACCAGCTGATCCGGCAGACGCAGCAGTCCGCCAACTACCTGATCAGCCAGTTCAGTACGGACATCCGCGGTCAGGCGGAGTTGATGGCCGAGTACGCCCAGCCGCTGCCGCTGCTGGTCTTCAGCGAGCTGTTCGGCTGCCCGCCCGACATCGGTGACCGTGTGATCGCCGGGATCAGCGGCCTCTTCGAGGGGAAGCCCGGTTCCGACGAGGTGCTCGGCGGGGCGCTCACCGAGCTGATCGCCCTCAAGCGGCGGCGGCCGACGTCGGACCTGACGACACGTCTGATGGAGCACCCGGCCCAGCTCACCGACGAGGAGGTGCTGCACCAGTTGGTCACGCTGCTCTCCGGTGGCACGGCGCCGGTGGCGGCGGCCATCGGTACCAGCAGCGCCCTGTACCTCGGGGAGGACTGGCAGATCGGACTCCCGGTCGAGGACGCGGTCTCGCAGACCCTCTGGAACTACGCGCCGATCGCCAACTACGCGGCGCACTACCCGACTCACGACGTCGAGCTCGGTGACAGGCTGGTGCGGGCCAACGACCCGGTCCTGATCTCGTTCGCCGCGGCCAACACCGATCCGAAGCTGACCGAGCACCGCGAACAGCTCAGCGCGAAGGCCCACTTGGCGTTCGGAGCGGGCCCGCACGCCTGCCCCGCCAAGGACCCGGCCTTCATGATGACCGTGACCGCCGTGGAGACGCTGCTGAACCAGTTGCACGACGTCGAGCTGCGGGTTCCGTTCAAGTCGCTGACCTGGGCGCCGAGCATGTGGAGCCGCTCGCTGGTCACCCTCCCGATCGGCTTCACCCCGAAGGGCGTTCCGCAGCCCGCCGCGCCCGCCGGAGCGAACCCGGGCCGGCCGGCCCCGCAGCAGGCGGCGGCCCCGTCCTCCTCCTCCGTCGGGTCCTCGCGCACGAGCGTCGGCGCCGCGCCGCAGGCCAAGGGCGGCCTGTTCAGCCGCTTCCTGGCCTGGACCAGGGGTGAGTGAGTCGTTTCGATCAAGTAATCCGGCGTGATCCTTCGTGCTCCGGCGTGATCCTTCGCGCTCCCGGCCGTCCGTCGAGGGCCTGTGGCCGGCGGGTCCCAGCGATCGCGTGGTGAGGTGCGGCGGCTGGTTCCGGGGAGCGAGCCGCCCTCGGACGGGGGCACGCCCGGCCGGTACGTGAGGCTCCGGCCCTCCGGGCCGACGCGGGCGCCCCGACCCGCCCGTCAGTCGGATCCGGGGGCCGCCGGCGCGGGCCCGGGCCCCAGGAGCGCGCCGATCAGGCGGTGCGTCGTGGTGGGCGGGGTCGGGGTGGTGGCCGGGGTACGGGTCATCAGGAGATGGTGGACCGTGCCGACCAGGGCGAGCGCGATGGTGGCCGGGTCGGCGTGCGGCGGAATGCGGTCGAGGCGCCGCTCCGCCTCCAGATAGGCGGTGACCGAGTCCTGGATCACCCCGAAGGCCGGCGCTCCGGACTCCAGTCCCTCGCGGGTGTGGAGGGACGCGGCGGGGCGGGTCATGGCGATGCCCACGACCGCCGGGGGCAGGGAGTCCAGCAGGGCGACCATGATGTCCTGGAGGTTGTCCGCGACGGAGCCCCGTCCCACTCGTGACGGCAGCAGGGCCGCCTGGCGGGCGGCGCGGGCGAAGCGGTCCAGGACCAGTTCCGCGACGAACTCGTCCAGGCCGGCGAAGTGGGCGTGCAGGACCCCCTTCCCGCAGTCGGCTTCCGCGGTGACGGCCCGGCTGGTCAGGCCGGTGGCCCCGTCACGTGCGACGACCCGCTCGGCGGCGGCGAACAGCCGCTCCCTGAGGTCCGGTATCGCCACTCCACGCGGTGACATAACACCCCTTTCCGTCAAGCCCGTTGCCAGTACGGGCATCCGCCCATACTGTTTGGGCACTTGCCCATACTAGGGGTCGGGTGCTTCGCGCCGCCCGGCCGGTACGGAGGTGCAGCATGACGCGGACCGGCAACACCGATCAGGCCGAGGCGTGGAACGGGTACGAGGGCTCCCACTGGGCCCGGAGCCACGCACGCTGGGACGCCGTCAACGACGGCTTCAACGCACCGCTGCTCGACGCCGCCGCCGTGAGCGGGAGCGACCACGTCCTGGACGTCGGTTGCGGTCCCGGACGCACCACCCTGCTGGCCGCCGGGCGGGCCGTGGGCGGGCGGTCGGGGTCGACCTGTCGGCCCCCGCCGTGGACCGGGCCCGGGCGAACGCGGAGCGGGAGGGGGTTCGCAACGCGTCGTTCGTCGAGGCCGATGCCCAGGTCCACGCGTTCGGCGACGGCGTCTTCGACGCGGCCGTCAGCCGGTACGGGATGACCTTCTTCGGTGACCCGGTGGCCGCGTTCACGAACGTCCTGCGGGCGCTGCGCCCCGGCGGCCGGCTGGCGTTCGTCTGCGCGGCCCGCCCCCTGGACAACGAGTGGTTCGAGGCGATGGCCTCGCTCGACGGCGTCCTCCCCCTCGGCGACTTCGGCACCCCGGGCTCCGAGGGCATGTTCTCGCTCTCCGAACCGGGCCTGGCGAGCGCCCTGTTGTCGGAGGCCGGCGGGGAGGCGGTGCACGCCGAGCGGCTCGACGTTGCCGGGAACTGGGGGCGGGACGCCGAGGACGCGGCCGCCTTCCTGCTCGACTCCGGGCCGGGACGCCACATGCTCGGGCAGGTGGGGCCGCAGGCGCGGGAGGAGGCGCGCCGGCTGCTCACGGACCGCTTGCGCGGACACGAGGCGGGCGGCGCCGTGTGGTTGCGCAGCAGCGCGTGGCTGGTCACCGCGGTCCGTGGCGGCGCGCCCCGGGGCTGAGGGTTCGGCCCCGGACTTGAGGGTTCAGGAACGGGCCAGTCGGGCGACGGCGCGGGAGGCCTCCTCCACCTTGCTGCGGGCCTCCTCGCCCCCTTCGGTGACGGCGGCGGCGACGCACGAGTGCAGGTGGTCCTCCAGCATGGTCAGGCCGAAGGCCTGGAGGGCCTTGGTGGCGGCGCCGACCTGGGTGAGCACGTCGATGCAGTACGCGTCCTCCTCGACCATGCGTTGCAGGCCGCGCACCTGGCCTTCGATGCGGCGCAGCCGCTTGAGGACGTCGTCCTTGTGTGCGGTGTAACCGTGCACGGCGATCCCTTCCCTCGGTCGAAGCCTTGCGGAGCCCGCCGGGCCCTGCCGGGCCTTCCCCTGCCTTCCCGGGCCCTGCCTTCCGTCCCGCGGCGCGCCGGGGGGCGCGGCCCCGGTTGCCCGGGTCAGTGGGTGTGCGCGTCGCCCGATGCGGGGGCGGTCGATTCGGCGGCGGGAGCGGGCGTGGTGGCCGGGGCGGGGGTCGGGGCGCTCGCGTCCGGGCCGGGGGTCGGTCGGGTGCCGGCGTTCACGGTGAAGGCGGCGGTGCGGACCTTGCCCTCGTGCTGGAAGTCCAGGAAGAGCCGGTAGGCACCCGCGCTCGGGGCCGTCGCCGTGAACGAGACGTCGGGGCCGGGGCCGCCCTCGTTGGGGTGGACGTGCAGGTAGGCGAGGTCCCCGTCGCGGAGGGCGACGAGGTGGCCGTACGCCCCGAGGTACGGCTCCAGGTTCGTGACGGGCTTGCCGTCCTTGGTGACCGTCAGCTTGAGCTCGCCGGCCCGCCCGGGTTCGAGGGTGCCGCCGAGGGTGACCTGGTAGCCGTCCACGTCGGCGGTGTTCGCCGCGGCCGGCAGGGGGTTCGGCGCGTACGCGCCGGGCACGGCCAGGTCGGCGCCGAGGGTGACGCCCTTCGCGCCCTCCCCGGCGGGGGTGAAGTCGGCGAAGGCCTTGTAGCCGCCCGCCGCGGGCAGGTCGACCGGGGTCGACCAGGTGCCGTCCGCGGCCCGTACCGGGTGGAGGTGGCGGTACACGGTGAGGTCGCGCGAGGCGACGATGAAGTGCAGTTCCTTGCCGTGCTCGGTCCTGTACGAGGTGACCTTGCGTCCCTCGGCGTCCTTCACCGAGAAGCGGAGCTCCCCCCGTCCCCCCTCGATCCGCGGGGTGTCCAGGCTGAGCGCGTAACCGCCCTCGGACACCTGGAGGCCACCCGCCGCCGGGGCCTGCGCGGCGGCTTCCGCGTGACCTCCGTGGCCGGCGTCCGCGCCCTTCGACGCGGGGGCCTCGGCGTGGTTCGCGTGCTCCACCTTCACGGGTGGGCCGACGGGGCCCACGCCCGCCCCGACCCCGTACGCGGCGCCGAAGGCCGCTGCGAGCGCGGCGGCAAAGGCGGCGGTCTTCACTCCGGTGTTCATGGCTGCTCTCCCGTACGACGTAGTGCCGCGTCCAGCGGTTTCATGGGTTCACCATACCCCCGGGGGGTACCAAGTCAAGCCGCGGGATCCCTTGCGGACCGATACCCGTGGGGGGTATACCTGAGATCAGTTCGGATACCCCCAGCGGGTATCCGGCGGCTACCTGAACCGACCGAGGAGAAATCCATGTCTTCCTGCTGCTCCCCCGACGGCAACTGCGGCACGAACGCCGGAGCGACCACCGCCACCGCGCTCGTCGACCGCACCGCCACCGCCTACCGCGTGTCCGGCATGACCTGCGGGCACTGCAGGACCGCCATCACCGCGTCGGTCGGCGCGCTCGACGGGGTCCTGTCCGTGGACGTGGACGTCGACGGCGGCCTGGTCACGGTCACCACCGCGGGCGACCCGGACGACACCGCCATCGCCGCCGCGATCGACGACGCCGGCTACGAGCTGACCGGCCGCGCCTGAGGCTCCGCCCCACCCCGAACCACTCGGCCGCCGGGATCCGGTCCGTCCCACCGGGCCCCGGCCCCCACCCCGCGCTCGAACGAGGAGCAGCCCTCATGACCACCATCACTCCCGGCGCCGCCCAGGTCGAGCTCGCCATCGGCGGCATGACCTGCGCCTCGTGCGCGGCCCGCATCGAGAAGAAGCTCAACCGCATGGACGGCGTCGAGGCGACCGTCAACTACTCCACCGAGAAGGCCAAGGTCACCTTCGACGCCGACATCTCCGTCGCGGACCTGATCGCCACCGTCGAGGCCACCGGCTACACCGCGCAGGAGCCGGCCCCTCCCCGCACGGACACCGGCTCGGGGCCCGCTTCCGGCGGCGAGGAGGACGACGGGGCAGAGGAGCTGCGCCCGCTGCGGCAGCGGCTGATCATTTCCGTCGTGCTCGCCGTACCCGTCATCGCGATGGCCATGGTCCCGGCGCTCCAGATCGAATACTGGCAGTGGCTCTCCCTGACGCTGGCCGCACCCGTCGTCACGTACGCCGCCTGGCCCTTCCACCGGGCCGCGTGGACCAACGCCAAGCACGGCGCCGCCACCATGGACACGCTGATCTCCGTGGGTACGACGGCCGCGTTCCTCTGGTCGCTGTGGGCCCTGTTCTTCGGTACGGCCGGCACCCCCGGCATGACCCACGCCTTCGAGTTCACCATCGCCCGCACCGACGGCGCGGGGAACATCTACCTGGAGGCGGCGGCCGGAGTCACCGCCTTCATCCTGGCCGGCCGCTACTTCGAGGCCCGCTCCAAGCGCAAGGCCGGCGCCGCCCTGAAGGCGCTGCTGGAACTGGGCGCCAAGGAGGTCACCGTGCTGCGCGGTGGCCGCGAGGTCACCGTGCCCACCGCCGACCTCCAGGTCGGCGACCGCTTCCTGGTCCGGCCCGGCGAGAAGATCGCCACCGACGGCACCGTCGTGGAGGGTTCCTCCGCCGTGGACGCCTCCATGCTCACCGGCGAGTCCGTCCCGGTGGAGGTGTCCGTCGGGGACTCCGTCACCGGAGCCACCCTCAACGCCGGCGGCCGGCTGGTCGTCGAGGCCACCCGCATCGGCTCCGACACCCAACTGGCCCGGATGGCCCGGCTGGTGGAGGACGCCCAGAACGGCAAGGCCGCCGCGCAGCGCCTCGCCGACAAGATCTCCGCGGTGTTCGTGCCGATCGTCATCGGCCTCGCGCTCGCCACCCTCGGCTTCTGGCTCGGCACCGGTTCGGGCCTGACGGCCGCCTTCACCGCCGCCGTCGCCGTACTGATCATCGCCTGCCCGTGCGCCCTGGGCCTGGCCACCCCGACCGCCCTCATGGTCGGCACCGGCCGCGGCGCGCAGCTCGGCATCCTGATCAAGGGCCCCGAGGTCCTGGAGACCACCCGCAAGGTCGACACCATCGTCCTGGACAAGACCGGTACCGTCACCACCGGCCGGATGACCCTGATCAAGGTGCACACCGCGCAGGGCGTGGACGAGAACGACGTGCTGCGCCTGGCGGGTGCCCTGGAGCACGCCTCCGAGCACCCGATCGCCCAGGCCGTCGCGGCCGGCGCGAGCGCCCGGGTCGGCACGCTGCCCACCCCCGAGGACTTCGCCAACGTCCCCGGACTCGGTGTGCAGGGCGTCGTCGACGGGCACGCGGTGCTCGTGGGCCGCGAGAAGCTCCTCGCCGAGTGGGCGATGGCGCTGCCCGCGCACCTGGAGCTCGCCAAGGCCGGGGCGGAGGCCGCCGGGCGCACCGCCATCGCCGTCGCCTGGGACGGCGAGGCGCGGGCCGTGCTGGAGGTGGCCGACGCCGTCAAGGACACCAGCGCCGAGGCGATCCGCCGGCTGCGCGCCCTCGGTCTCACACCGATCCTGCTGACCGGCGACAACAAGGCCGTCGCGGAGTCCGTCGCGGCCGAGGTCGGTATCGACGAGGTGATCGCCGAGGTCATGCCGCAGGACAAGGTCGACGTCGTCAAGCGGCTCCAGGCCGAGGGGCGCAGCGTCGCCATGGTGGGCGACGGCGTCAACGACGCGGCCGCGCTCGCCCAGGCCGACCTGGGCCTGGCCATGGGCACGGGTACCGACGCCGCGATCGAGGCCGGTGACCTGACCCTCGTACGGGGCGACCTGCGGGCGGCGGCCGACGCCATCCGGCTCGCCCGCAAGACCCTCGGCACCATCCGCTCGAACCTGTTCTGGGCGTTCGCGTACAACGTGGGCGCGCTGCCGCTCGCCGCGGCGGGACTGCTCAACCCGATGATCGCCGGAGCGGCCATGGCCTTCTCCTCGGTCTTCGTCGTCGGCAACAGCCTGCGTCTGCGCGGCTTCCGGGCCGCCGCCAACTGAGGAGCGCCCGTGGCCGGTTACGGAGAACAGAAGGACGACGTCATCAGACGTCTGCGGCGGATCGAGGGCCAGATCCGCGGCGTGCAGCGGATGGTCACCGAGGACGCCTACTGCATCGACGTACTGACCCAGGTGTCCGCGGTCAACGCGGCGCTGAGGGCCTGCGCCGTGACGCTCCTCGACGAGCACCTCGGCAACTGCGTCGCCGAGGCCGCCGCCCGGGGCGGGGACGACGCCCGGGTCAAGGTGGCCGAGGCCACGGAGGCCATCGCCCGTCTCGTCCGCGCGTAGGGTCCGAAGGGTCCACCGCCCCCGCTCCCTCCGCGCGTGGTCCGACGGGTCCACCGCTCCCACGCTCCATCCCACGACCGAGCAGCCCGGCCGGCGGACGTCCGCCGGCCGGGCTGCTCGGTCGTGCGCGCGGGGGCGGGCCGTAGCATGAGCCGCTCGCGAGCGGGAGGGGCCGAGAGGGATGCGCGTACGCCGGCTGGGAGAGCTGGAGGCCGAGATCATGGACCGGGTGTGGCAGTGGGAGCGGCCCGCCTCCGTCCGCGAGATCGTCGACGACATAAACCGGGGCCGCAAGGTCGCCTACACCACCGTGATGACCGTGGCCGACATCCTTTACCGCAAGGGTTGGTTGAGCCGCGAGAAGTCCGGCCGGGCCTGGATGTACGTGGCAGTCCGCAGCCGGGAGGAGTACACGGCGGCGCTCATGCAGGACGCCCTCGGCGACAGCCAGGACCGCCGGGCCGCCCTGCTCCGGTTCGTGGAGCGCATGTCCCACGAGGACGTGGCCGCCCTCGACGAGGCACTGCGCGCCGCCCATCCCGACCGCCCCGCCGGCCCGACCGGAGGCACCCGGTGAACCACCACGTCCTACCGCCGCTCGGACTCGCCCTGATCACGGGCATGGTGATCCCCTGGATGCTGCTGCGGGCCCGCTGGGCCCAGCAGGTGCCCCGGCTCGGACTGGCCGTGTGGATCATGTGCGGTTCCGTCTTCGCGCTCGCCACCGCGATCCTGCCCGCCCAGCTCCTGCTGCCCGCCGAGACCAGTCACCGGCTCATCGACGCCGTCCTGACCCTGAGCCCGCCCTCCCCCCGGCGGGTGGCGGACGGGACGGCGCGCGAGTTCCTCGCCGCCGCCACGGCGCTCGCGGTCCTGGCCCTGCCCGGTACCGGCTTCGCGCGGGAACTCGTGCGGGCCCGGCGGGCCCGGAGCAGGCACGCCGAACTGCTGCGGCTGGTCGGCCGGTACGACGCCGAGCTGGGGGTGACCGTGCTGGACGACGCGCGCCCGGCGGTGTACTGCCTGCCGGGGCGCTCGCGCCGCGTCGTGATCTCCTCGGGGGCGGCGGACGTCCTGACGGAACAGGAGCTGGCGGCCGCACTCGCCCACGAGCGGGCGCACATCGCCGGCCGGCACCACCTGCTGCTCGCGGCGGCGGGAGCGTACGCGACGGTCTTCCGCCGGCTCCCCCTGGCCCGGATCGGCGGTCAGGCCGTACCGCTGCTGCTGGAGATGGCCGCCGACGACCGCGCTCTGCGCGGCTGTTCGCGCGACGCGCTGGCCACGGCGCTCTACGCGCTGGCGGCCGGGCACGCGCCCCGGCGGGCCTTCGCCGCGGGCGGTCCGTCGGCGGCGCTGCGGATGCGCCGCATCCTGACGCCGCACCGGGTGGGGCACGCGGTGCTGCGCGGCCTGCTCGCGGTGACGGCGGCCATGTCGGTGATCGTGCCCACGGTCGTCGCCTGTTGCTGGACCTCGTGATGGCGGCTCCGCCCGGCCCTTCCACCGACGATCGCCCCAACCCGGCTATTTACTAAGCCAATTCGTAGATTTCGCCTTGCCCCCCGACCACTCGAATTGCCCGCTATTCTGGGCGCGTGCGGGCTCAGGACCGGTGCGGCGAGAGGGGCGTAACAAATGCTGCTGGCTGACGTGCGGGCGGCAGCGCCGGGTGACGCGACGGCGATATCCCGGCTCCTCGCCGAGGCGATTCGTGAGGACTACGGCAGCGCCCTCGGTGAAATCCGTGTCGGCCGACTGGTGTCGGACCATTGCTCACTGCCCCGCATAAGAGCGGAAATTGGAATTCCGGGCGGAGCGCCCGGCTGGCTCGGTTGGCTGGTCGCGGCCGGTCCGGACGGCGCCGTCGTGGGAGCGGTGTCGGGCGGCGTGCCGGTCGCCTCGGAGGGCGAGGTCTACGCCCTGTGCACGACTCCGGCCCGCCGCCGCAAGGGTGTCGGCACGGCCCTGCTGGCAGCCGCCACCGAACGGATGCGCACGCACGGGGCGACGGCCCAGCGGATCGGCCTCCCCGTGGAGCAGGCCCCCGCCCTGCCGTTCTTCGCGCATCACGGATTCACGGCGCTGACCCCGCTCCGGCTCGGCCGCACGCTCTGACGATCGGCTTGAACCAGCGGCTCGCCGGCCCTGCCGACCGAGCCGCCCCGCTGCCGCGCCCGGCGCACTCGACACCCCCGGCACGCCACCCGGTCCGGCGACGGCTCCCGCCCGGCGGACGTGGCAGATCCACGCCATCGCGTGTTCACGCAGCCCGCCGCTCTGGCCCAACCCCCGGGCCGCAGGACAGGATTTGACCAGCGGCGACGGGTTCTCGACGGCACGGGAGCACCGCCCCGACGGTCGGACCGAGCGAGCCCCTGGAGGAGCGATGCACACATCGAGCGGCACCTTCCTGCCCGTCATGCCGGTCGCGGCCATCACGCCCACCCCGCACGCGGCGCCCTGCGCGACGCCGCCGACCGCGTATCCGACCGGCGCAGCCGTGCCGGCGCCCGCGGACTTCCTCCCCGGGCTGGAATCGACCGCCCCGGCCGACGAGGACGCGGCTTGGCTGCACGACGCGCTGCTGGGTCCGCACAGTGCGGACATCGTCCGCTACCTGAGCCTCGCCCGGCGCTGCGGCGGCCCGGTCCTGGACCTGGGCTGCGGCTCCGGTCGGCTGGCCGTCCCGTTCGCCCGCCAGGGCTTCTCCGTCGAGGCCGTCGACCGGGACGCGGACTCCCTTGAACGGGTACGGAACTGGGGCCGCCGGATCGGACCCCAGGTGGCGCGCCGCCTGGTCACCACCCGGGCCGATCTGTCGGACCTGCGGCTGCGGCGCACGTACCGGCTGGCCCTGCTGGCCGGCACGATGATCGCGGCGGTACCGCCGTCCGCCCGCCCGGGGCTGCTGCGCGAGATCGCCGCGCACCTGGAGCCCGGCGGGGCGCTCGCCCTCGACTTCACGGCGCACCGGCCGCTGGGGCTGTCCGAGGAGCCGGTGCGCACCTGGGCGTTCCCGGTCCCCCGCTTCGACGGCGTGGAGGAGTGGGCCGTGGCCCGTCAGGTCTTCGACGTCGACGACATGAGCGAACGCGTCTCCTACCACTGCGTGCGCACCAACAAGGTGGGCACCGAACGCGTGGTCCGCTCGACGCGCAAGTGGATCGTGGATCCGGCGCGCCTCGAAGCGGAGCTGTGCGCGGCGGGGCTCCGGGTCGAGCGCCGCAGGCACCACCGCGCCGACGAGCGGACCGAGAGCGTCCTGCTCGTCTGCCGGACCCTCGCCTGACGGCCGACGCCCACCCCGCTCCACGAGGCCGGGCAAGAGGTACGATGCTCCCAAAGGTTTGAGCGGACCAGATGACGGATGGGGCGCAGCGATGGCTGTCGTGGAGGAGTCGACCGGCCGCGAGGCGGTGATCCAGCGCCTTCGCGACGTGGGTCTGCGCGTGACCGGACCGCGCCTCGAAGTGCTCCAAGTGCTGGCGGCGGGCGGCCACATGGACGTCGAGTCCATCACGGCCTCGGCCCGCGCGCGATTGGGCACCCTGACCAGCCAGGCCGTCTACGAGATGCTGCGCCATTTCCTGGAGACCGGCCTGGCGACGAAGTTCGACCGCCCGGGCCTGCCGGCCGTCTTCGAGGTCTCGGGCCCGCCGCACCAGCACGCGCTCTGCCTGCGGTGCGGGCGCGTGGAGAACGTCCGGGCCGAGGCTCCGAAGCCGACGGGCGGGGAACTCCGGTCCTGGCGGATGGACGACGCGGAGGTCATCTTCAAGGGACTCTGCCCCGACTGCCTGAGCCTGCCGCAGGGCTGACACCCACCGACCCCACCGGAGGACCGACCACGCCACGAACCGGCGAGTCGGGCCTGCGCCCACCCCGTCGACCCCCTCGACGTCACCCCGTCCCGGCAGGTCCGCGACGGCGCCGCACACCCGGGGCAGGGCATGTGACGCCGGTCACTTCCCTTTCCGGGGGGCGGGGACTCCCTCGCGGGCATGTGCCAAAGTGTGACTGTCGATTCGTAAGATGAGGGGGTCGCTTCGCAATGGCAACGGGCGATGGCAGGGACGGCGTCCAGTCGGCCGACAGGGTGCTGGCCCTCTATCAGCAGCTGCGCCTGCGCGGGGTGTCCAACCTCAACGACGTCTTCGCGGAGCTCGGGCCGGCCCCCGAGGAGCGCGAGCGGTGGCGCGCGGAGCTGATCGCCCTCGGCCTCATCGTGCCGACGGGCACCACCCACGCCACCCGCGCCGACCTCCAGTCCGGGGCCTGGCAGCCGGGACCGGACGCGGTGGCCGTGGTCGACCCGGAGATCGCCCTGTTGCGGATGCTGCAACGCGAACGCGAGCGGCTGCGCGAGCACCTGGACGAGTCCGACCGGACGTACAGCGCCCTGGAGACGCTGGTCGGGAAGTTCCTGCGCCCCGGTTCGCTGAGCGGCTCCGAGGTCGAGGTCGAGATCATCGACGATTACGGCCGGATCCAGCAGGTGCTGGAGGACATCACGGACGTCATCCGCCACGACCTGACCTCCATGCACGTGACGGCCCTGGTCAGGGAGGTCGCGGACCGGGTGCTCAGCCGCGACCGCCGGCAGATCGACAACGGGGTGCGCATCCGCGCCATCTACCACCAGCGGATCACCACCTCGCCGGAAGCGGTGGAGATGCTGCGCCGTCGCGTCGAGGCCGGGGTCGAGATCCGGCTGTCGCCCGCGGCCCCGATGAACATGATCATCGCGGACCAGCAGTTCGCCGTGCTGCCCGTACACCCCGACGACCGGTCGGCGGGCGCGATCCTCGCCCGGGGTCCCGCCCTGGTCCGCTCCTACCTGGCGCTGTACGAGCACTGTTGGCACGCCGCCACACCGTACGGGGACGACGTGGCACCGGAACTCGGCGGCGACGGACTGTCCGAGCAGCAGCGGGCCGCGCTCAAGATGCTCGCCTCGGGAATGAAGGACGAGAAGGTCGCCCGGAACCTGGGGGTTTCCCTGCGGACGGTGAGCCGCATGCTGTCCGAGTTGATGCAGGAAATGGGGGCGTCGAGCCGTTTCGAGGCCGGGGTGCGGGCGCAGCGACTCGGATGGCTGGATTGATTCACCCCCCATCGACGCCGGACGCCGCTTCCGGGAACCCCGCCCGAAATACGGCCGCAACACTCCGCCCGGGCCCGCGGAAAAGCCCCGCGGCAGCCCCGGGGGGCGATTGCGGGGCTCGTCGCGGGACCGTCCGGGCGGCTCAGTCCCAACCGTTGCCGTTCGACCGGGCCGCCGGCCGAGCGGCGGCGGTACAGGCCCGAAGGGCGGGGGCGGCGTGGCGGGCGATCGCGCGGGATGCGGTGGTGTGCGCTGCCGACATGATTCCTCCAGGAATGTGAAGTTCGATTTCGCCCTCGTGGATCCGTGCCGTCGGAATTCCTTCGAAGACATCTCCATTGTCGTACACGGGACCAGGTGGGACCGGATTTCTTTAGCGCACCTGAAGTGGATCTGGAGTCCTTGCGCGAGAAACGCGCACGGCATGCGCCAGGAACAACCCGCGCCAATTCCACGCATGCTGCGAAGAGTTCACGGATACGTCACAACGGCGCACCCTCGGTCAGCCCAAAAGAGCTGCTAGGGTGGAATTCCGGCCTTCTCGACCCTCCAGGAGAGAGGCGTCGGCGAGGCAGGGGCGTGCCGTCGCTCCTGCCTCATTCATCGCCGGTCCCGACCGCCCCGCGCGGAGTACGTCCGCATGGACGTCCAAGGTCCGGGCGGCCGCGGTCCGCCAACTCATGGATCGGGCGTGTCCCACCGCCGCCGCGCCCATGACCGCTCCCTCCCGCGGGTGTTCGGCGAACCAACGCAGCCATCGGGCGTACCGCACCGGGTCGTTGCCGTGGACGAGCCGGCCCGTCCGCCCGTCCCGCACCGCGGTCGGCAGTCCGCCCACGGCCGAGGCGAGCACGGGGGTCCCGCACGCCTGCGCCTCCAGGGCCACCAGTCCGAAGGACTCGCTGCGCGAGGGGACCATGAGGACGTCCGCCGCCCGGTACCACTGCGCCAGCTCGGCGGTGGCACCGGCGGGAAGTGGCGCAGCACGTCGGACACCCCCAACTCCTTTGCCAGCCGCCAGGCTTCACCGCTGCGACCGGCCCCCGAGTTCCCGCCGACGACGGGGACGACGGTTCGCGGGCGCAGGTGCGGAGCGTCCCTCAGCAGTTCGGCGACCGCCCGGACCATCACGTCGGGCCCCTTGAGGGGTTGGATGCGGCCGGCGTAGAGGGGCACGAACGCGTCGGCCGGTAGCCCGAGGGCGGCCCGCGCCGCCGCCCGTCCGCGGCCGGGTCCGAACGTGCGCAGGTCCACGCCGGGTCGGACGATCTCGGTGCGACCCTCCTCCGCTCCGTACAGCTCCCGCAACGCCCGCGCCTCGTCGCCGCTGTTGGCGATCAGCCGGTCGGCGGAGCCGACCACCTGGTGTTCGCCGCGGATCCGCACGGACGGCTCGGGGGTGTCGCCGTCCGCGAGCGCGGCGTTCTTGACGAGGGCCAGGGTGTGGGCGGTGTGCACCAGCGGGACCCGCCAACCGACGGCCGCGATACGGCCGGCCTGCCCGGAGAGCCAGTAGTGGGAGTGGACCAGGTCGTAGCGGCGTTCCTCCTTCAGCAGCGCCAGCGAGAACGGCACCACGAGGCCCGGCATGTCCTCCTTGGGCAGGGGGGCACGCGGGCCGGCCTCCAGGTGGCGCAGCCGTACACCGGGGCCGAGGTCGACCCACCGCGGCATGGCCTCACCCCGACAGCGGGTGAACAGGTCGACTTCGACGCCCAGTTCGGCGAGGGCGCGGGAGAGCTGGACCATGTAGACGTTCATGCCACCCGCGTCCCCGGTGCCGGGCTGGTGCAGCGGCGAGGTGTGGACGCTGAGCATGGCGACGCGCAGGGACACGTGGAGCTCCTACGGGCAGGGGCCTCGTGCGTCCCGTACCGCCGTGTGACCGGCGGGGGTTTCACGCGGCGTGGTGGGGAGGGCTGTCGTCGTGCGGTGGTGCGGTTCGCGGGTGGGGTCCGCGGGCCGGTCAGAAGCCGAACACCGGTCCCGAGGGCGGGGCCAGCCTGGTGCCCGGCGCGGGAGGGGCCAGCACGGCGGCGGAGACCGGGCCGCCCGGTTCGACGCCGAGCGCGGCGGCCAACCGGCCCGCGCCCTCGGGCATGACCGGTCGCGCCCAGGCGCCGAGTGCGCGGGCCACGGCCAGTTGGGCGGCGAGGACGGGCAGGTGTCGGCGTCCCGCGGTGGGGCGGTGGGCCTCGTGCGCGTTGACGTGGCCGAAGTCGGAGGCCGACCGGACCATCTCGTCGAGCAGGGCCATCGCCCTGCGGGGGTCGAACGCCTCCGGCGAGTACGCCTCCCGCAGGTCTTCGACCCCGCGCAGCAACCGGCGCTCCAGCACCTCCCAGCCGGCCCCGCCGGGCAGCGCCGGCGGTACGAGGCCGGCGCACTGCTCCCGTACGGCGGCGAACAGGCGCGACAGCCAGTGGTTCCAGCCCTCGTCGAGTTCGCGGCGGGCCGCGGCCAGCCGATCGGTGCGGAACGCCGTGCGGGTGGCCACGGGCCGCGCCTGGAGGACGTGCCGGCGCAGGGTGTCCGAACCGTACTCGGTGATCAGGTCCAGTGCCCAGGCCTTCTCCCCGGAGCCCCGTGACAACGCCTCGTCGTCGATGACGTACGCCTCGTTGACGCAGAAGCGCTGCGGCAGTTCGACCCCCTGGGACAACAACAGGACCGGCAGCAGAACGGCATGGCAGAAGGCGTGACCGAAACCGCAGAAGTGGATGGACCGTTCGGGCAGCGGCCGGTCGCGATGCCCGAAGAGGTGCATCGCGGCGGCCTCGAAGCAGCCGTCGATGCGCTGCTCCGGGAAACCGTCGACCGGTACGGGCAGTCCCCACCCGGCGGGATGGGACACGGCCACGTCGGGCAGGCCGTCCTCGGCGAGCGACTCGCACAGGGCGGCCAGCCGCGGTGGGAGGCCGGTGGTGGCCCAGTGGTCGGCGAGGGCCTCGCGGTGCGGTTCCAGCGGGATGTAGAGGCGCCGGCAGCGCCGGGGCGTGGCCGGGGATCCGCACTGGACGCACCGCGGGTCCAACAGGTCGCCGCCGTCGTTGGGGCGGGCGCACTCGTGGCACATGCCGCCGTCGCTGGGCGCGGAGCAGTGCGGGCAGGAGCCGGTGACGTGCGCCCCGTGGAGCCAGCGCCCGCAGGGCTCGCAGTAGGGCGTCAGGCGGGTGCGGGCGGCGATGACGCCCTCCGCGTGGAGGCGCCGGAACAGGTCCGCCAACCAGCGCCCGTATCCCTTGTCCTGGCGCGGGCGCACGATGTGGTCGAACTCGACGCCCGAGCGCAGCCAGTCGGCGGTGATCGCCTCCCGGTAACCCTCGGCGACCTCCTCCGGCTTGCGGCCCGCACGGAGCGCGCGGACGTGGACGGAGCTGGTGTGGTCGGCGGTGCCGGTGGTGAACAGCACGGGCTCGCCCTCGGCCCGCAGGTACCGGGACAGCACGTCCGCAGCGACGTACGGTCCTGCGAGATGGCCGACGTGCAGTTCGCCGTGGGTGGCCGGCGGGGTCGCGGTGATCCATACGGGGGTGCTCATGGGACCTCCTTGACGCTGTGGTGCGCAGTACGCAGCAAGACGCGGAACGGACGGGGCGCGGGCCCGCCCCGCTCCGCACGCCGCCGGAGGTCCGGGGAGAGCGGGGTGCCCATACAAAGCGTGACAGAGAAACGAACCAAGCGGTCTGATTACGGCTTGCGCGTTCACGCCATGCGTGGAAACGCCAGACGCCCACGGCCACCGGGAACCCGCCCGAGGACGGCCCGGTGGGGCCACCCGGCTACGCCGTGGCGTAGAGATGTCATGTCGCGAGTACGCCAGAGGGCCCGCCTTGCGGCCCACGTCCGTGCCCAACACGCTGATCGCATGGAACACTTCGCGACCGATCGCACAGACCTGAGCGCACCGGAATCCCTGCTGGTCGTGGCCGCGCACCCGGACGACATCGAGTTCTGCGTCAGCGGGACGGTCATGCGGTGGATCGCACAGGGCACCACCCGGGTGACGTACTGCATCGTCACCGACGGCGGCGCCGGCGGATACGACGAACAGTTGCCGCGTCAGGCCATGGGCGACCTCCGGCGCGCCGAACAGGTCCACTCGGCCAAGCGCAGCGGCGTCGACGACGTCCGCTTCCTCGGCTATCCCGACAGCCAGGTCGAATCGAACCTGGACCTGCGCCGCGACCTGTGCCGGGTGATCCGGCAGGTCCGCCCGCAGCGGGCCGTCATCCCGAGCCCCGAGATCAACTGGGGGCGCGTCGCCGACCTGCACCCCGACCACCGCGCGGTGGGCGACGCCTCGCTGCGGGCGATCTACCCCGAGGCCCGCAACCCGTTCGCGCACCCGTCGCTCCTCAAGGAGGAGGGGTTGGAACCGTGGATCGTCCCTGAGCTGTGGCTGATGACGGGCCCCACACCGAACCGGTACGTCGACGTCACCCCGGTGTTCGACCGGAAGGTGGAGGCCCTGCGCATCCACACCTCGCAGACCGCCCACTTCGATGACCTGGCGGGGCTGTTGCGGAGCTGGCTCGGCGACCACGCACGATCGGCGGGGCTGCCCGCGGGGCGGATGGCGGAGGCCTTCCAGGTCGTTCGGATCGACTGACGACGCGCACCGGCCGGGCCGGGTCCCGCTCGCCCTCGGGGGCGGAGCGGGGCCCGGCCCGGCCGGTCGTCCGGGGTCACCGGTAGATGAGCAGCTCCGCCTCCGCGGCGCCTTCCAGTGCGTAGCGGGTCGCGACCAGCGGGCGTCCGGAGTAGAGGCGGATCAGCGTGGCAGCGTCGCCGGTGAAGCGGGCCGGGGGGCGGCCGGGCTCGGCGTTGCCCAGGTCCAGCGGTTCCGCGTGACCGTCGAGGTGGGCGAGCAGCCTCGGTGTGTCCCGCTTCCGGCTGGTGGTGCGGAGCAGGGGCAGCGCGAGCGCGAGACTGCCCCCGCCGTACGCCCCGGGCGCCCCGAAGGCCTCACGGACGTCACCCGCGTGGATCCACTCCCCCAGTGCCACCGCGTCCAGCGTGCCGTCCGCGGCGGCGATGGCAGCTCCGGCTTCCGTGAATCCGCGTTCCAACTCGTCGACGATCCGCGCTACGGGCCAGTCCGCCCGCTCGGCCACGTCGGCGGCGTTCGCCGCGGGCAGGAACACCCCTTCCTCCAGCCGGCCCTCGACGATGCGGACGAGTGCTGCCGCGCAGTGGGCCAGAACGTCCCGCACCGTCCACCCGGGGCACGCCGTCCGCAGCCCGTACGAGCTCTCGGGCGTACGGCGCAGCAGCGGCAGCAGCGCATCACGTTCGGTGCGCAGCAACAGGTCCGGGAGCCACGGATCGCGTACTTCGCAGGTGGTTTCCACGGCGGTCAGTAGCGGTAGTGGTCGGGCTTGTACGGGCCCTCGACGGGAACGCCGATGTAGGCGGCCTGCTCGGGGCGCAGGGTGGTGAGGCGGACGCCGAGGGCGTCGAGGTGGAGGCGCGCGACCTTCTCGTCGAGGTGCTTGGGCAGCACGTGGACGTCGGTCGGGTACTCGGAGGGCTTGGTGAAGAGCTCGATCTGGGCGAGGGTCTGGTCCGCGAAGGAGTTCGACATCACGAACGACGGGTGGCCGGTCGCGTTGCCGAGGTTGAGCAGACGCCCCTCGGACAGGACGATGAGGACCTTTCCGTCGGGGAACGTCCAGGTGTGGACCTGCGGCTTCACCTCGTCCTTGACGATGCCCTCGACCTCGGCCAGACCGGCCATGTCGATCTCGTTGTCGAAGTGACCGATGTTCCCCACGATGGCCTGGTGCTTCATCCTGGCCATGTCCGCGGCCATGATGATGTCCTTGTTACCGGTCGTGGTGATGAAGATGTCGGCGGTCTCCACGACATCGTCGAGAGTGGCGACCTGATAGCCGTCCATCGCCGCCTGAAGGGCGCAGATCGGGTCGATCTCGGTGACGACCACGCGGGCACCCTGGCCGCGCAGGGACTCCGCACTGCCCTTGCCGACGTCGCCGTAGCCGAGGACGACCGCGACCTTGCCGCCGATCAACACGTCGGTGGCACGGTTGATGCCGTCGATCAGGGAGTGCCGGCAGCCGTACTTGTTGTCGAACTTCGACTTCGTGACCGCGTCGTTCACATTGATCGCCGGGAACAACAACGCACCCGCCTGATGCATCTCGTACAGCCGGTGCACCCCGGTGGTGGTCTCCTCGGTCACACCACGGATATCGGCCGCCAGCGCCGTCCAGTCGATGTCGGTACGACCCAGCAGCCTCAGGATGTGCCCGTACTCCTCGTTGTCCGCCGTCGACGGATCCGGAACCACACCCGCCTTCTGGAACTCCACCCCCTTGTGCACCAACAGCGTGGCGTCACCACCGTCATCGAGGATCATGTTCGGACCCGCGTGCCCCGGCCACGTCAACGCCCGCTCCGTACACCACCAGTACTCCTCCAGCGTCTCGCCCTTCCAGGCGAACACCGGAATCCCGGCCGCCGCGATCGCCGCCGCCGCATGATCCTGAGTCGAGTAGATGTTGCACGACACCCACCGCACCTCGGCACCCAACGCCACCAACGTCTCGATCAACACCGCCGTCTGCACCGTCATGTGCAACGAACCCATGATCCGAGCACCCGCCAACGGCTGCGCCCCGGCGTACTCACGCCGGATCGACATCAACCCCGGCATCTCGTGCTCGGCCAGCGTGATCTCCTTCCGCCCGAACGCGGCGAGCGACGGATCGGCGACCTTGAAATCCGTGAATTCGACAGGCATGGGATGTGCTCCTCGGAGGTGTACGGGGCCGGCGGTCATCGGCGGCCTCCGGCATTGAAGTAGTTGGCTTCGGGGTGGTGGATGACGATGGCGTCGGTGGACTGCTCGGGGTGGAGCTGGAACTCCTCCGAGAGGTGGACGCCGATCCGCTCCGGCCGCAGCAGGTCGGCGATCTTCGCGCGGTCCTCCAGGTCGGGGCAGGCCGGGTAGCCCAGGGAGTACCGGCAGCCCTGGTACTCGGTACGGAACATGCCGTCCATGGCGGTCGGATCCGACCCGGCGATCCCCAGATCGGAGCGGACGCGGCCGTGCCAGTACTCGGCCAGGGCCTCGGCGAGCTGGACGGAGAGGCCGTGCAGCTCCATGTACTCGCGGTAGGCGTTCGCCTCGAACAGCTTGGCCGTGGCCTCACCGATCCGGGATCCGACGGTGACGACCTGGAAACCGATGACGTCGACCTCTCCGGACTCCTCGGGACGGATGAAGTCGGCCAGGCACAGGCGACGGCCGCGGCGCTGACGCGGGAAGGTGAACCGGGTCCGCTCCCCACCGTCCTCGTCGAGGACGATCAGGTCGTCGCCCTTCGAGACGCACGGGAAGTAGCCGTGCACAACCGCGGCCTCCAGGAGCTGCTCCGTGTGCAGGCGGTCCAACCATCCCCGAAGCCGCGGCCGGCCCTCCGACTCGATGGAACCGGCGTCCTTCAGTCCCCATTGGCCCTTGAACAGGGCGTTCTCGTCGAGCCACCCCGCGTATTCCTTGAGCTGGATCCCCTTCACCACCCGCGTACCGAGGAACGGCGGCTCCGGCACCGGGTTGTCGACGGAGACGTCGGACCGGCCGCCCGGTTCCTCCGGCTCGTCCACCTGGAGGACGGGGGTGTCCCGCTTGGCGACGCGGCGTTGCTTGAGTTCGGGGAGGGTGGCGCCGGGGACGCC
>NZ_JBVIVP010000044.1:0-28074 GCF_055595445.1 Streptomyces sp. NPDC040432
GAGCGGTTCTGGTTGTCCCTCGCGGAGGCCTGGGTGCGGGGGGTGACCGTCGATTGGGACGCGGTGTTCGCCGGTACGAGGGCCCGGCGGGTGGACTTGCCGACCTACGCCTTCCAGTCGCAGCGGTTCTGGCCCGAGGCCGCCCCCGTCGAAGGGGGTGAGCAGGTCGCGGAGAGCGTCGTCGACGCCCGGTTCTGGGACGCCGTCGAACGCGAGGACCTCGCCGCGCTCACCGAGGCCTTGGCCTTCGACACCCCCGAAGCGATCCGGTCGCTGGGGACCGTCCTGCCGGGCCTGTCCTCCTGGCGGCGGCAGAGCCGCGAGGAGTCCACGGTCGACGGCTGGCGCTACCGGGTCACCTGGAAGTCCCGGGCCGACGATCCGACGAAGCAGCGCCTGTCGGGAGCCTGGCTCGTGGCCGTACCCGAGACCCCGGCCGGCACCGCAGGGGACACGGTCGCCGGTGTGCTGCGTACGCTCGCCGAGCGCGGCGCGGACGTACGCACGATCACCGTCGCCGCCGACGCGGCCGACCGGGACGCGCTCGCCGCCGCCCTGAAGGCCGCCATCGACGGCCCGGACGAACCCGCCGGAGTCGTCTCCCTCCTCGCCCTCGGCGACGGGGGTGCCTTTGCCGCCGGGCTCGCGCTGTCCCAGGCCCTCGGTGACGCCGACGTGGCCGCGCCCCTGTGGTGCGTCACCCGGAACGCGGTCGTCGCCGGGCGGTCCGACCGCGTCGAGGACCCGGAGCAGGCATTGATCTGGGGTCTCGGCCGGGTCGCCTCCATGGAACAGGGGGGCCGTTGGGGTGGCCTCGTCGACCTGCCGTCGCAGGTCGACGAGCGGACCTTCGGCCGGCTGGTCGGGATCCTGGCCGGTGACGGTGCGGAGGATCAGGTGGCCGTTCGGGCTTCCGGGGTGTTCGTGCGTCGTCTGGTGCGGGCGCGGCTGGCCGAGTCGCCGGTCGTGCGTGAGTGGCGGCCCGGCGGTACGACCCTGGTGACCGGGGGGACGGGTGCGCTCGGTGCGCACGTCGCGCGTTGGTTGGCGTCGAACGGTGCCGAGCACCTGGTCCTGACCAGTCGTCGTGGTGAGGACGCGCCCGGGGCCGTCGGGCTGCGTGAGGAGTTGACGGCCCTCGGCGCGGAGGTGACGATCGTCGCCTGCGACGTCGCCGACCGGGATGCCCTCGCCGCGGTCCTGGCTTCCGTGCCCGCCGACCGGCCGTTGACCGCGGTCGTGCACACGGCGGCCGTCCTGGACGACGGGGTCATCGAGGCACTCGCCCCCGAGCAGATCGAACGGGTCCTACGGGTCAAGATCGACGCCACGCGGAACCTGCACGAGCTGACCCGTCACCTCGACCTGTCCGCGTTCGTCCTCTTCTCCTCCTTCGCCGCCACCTTCGGCGCCCCCGGCCAGGGCAACCAGGCGCCGGGCAACGCGTTCCTCGACGCCTTCGCCGAGTACCGCCGGGCCGAAGGCCTGACCGCGACCTCCCTCGCCTGGGGTCCTTGGGGCAGCGCGGACGGGGACGACAGCGCGGCGGGCGACCGGATGCGGCGCCACGGCATCCTCGCCATGTCGCCCACCCGGACGCTGACGTCGCTCCAGCACGCCCTGGACCGTGACGAGACCACCCTGACCGTCGTCGACATGGACTGGAAGCGGTTCACCCTCGCCTTCACCGCAGACCGGGACCGGCCGCTGCTGCTGGAACTGCCCGAGGCCCGGAAGGTCATCGAGACCGCGGAACGGGAGTCCACCGACGACCTGGCCGGGGGAGAGCCGCTGACGCGTCAGCTCGCCGGACTGCCCGAGGTCGAACAGGAACGCCTGCTGCTCGACCTGGTCAGGACGGCCGTCGCCGCCGTCCTCGGCCACCCCGATCTGTCGGCCGTCGAGGCCGGACGGGCCTTCAAGGAACTCGGCTTCGACTCCCTGACGTCCGTCGAACTGCGCAACCGGCTCGGCGCGGTCAGCGGCCTGAAGCTGCCGGCCAGCCTCGTGTTCGACCACCCCACCCCGGCCGCCGTCGCCGCCCACCTGCGTGCCGGAATCGTGCCCGACGCGGTCGCCGGCGGGGCCCCGCTGCTGGAGGAACTCGACCGGTTGGAGTCCGTACTGGAACAGGGCACGGGCGACAACGTGGTGCGGGCCAGGGTGACGATGAGGCTCCAGTCACTGCTGGCGAAGTGGAACGACAGCGAGGACCCGACGACCACGGGAACGGCGGACAACACCGGCTCGGGCCTCGGCGCCGACGGCGCGTCCGCGGCCGCGACGGCCGGCTCCGACAGCGCCATCGACGCGGCGGAGCAACTCCAGGACGCCAGCGACGAGGAGCTGTTCGCCTTTATCAACGAGGGCCTGGGTCGTTATTGACGGTCTGCCGAATTTCGGTGAAGATGGCCAGCTCCCGCGAGTAATTCCCCGGGAATCACTGCCCCCTACGCATTCCCCCGTCAGGGGTGCGTAGGGGGCAGTTAGGGGTTGTAGGGCAGGTTGGGCCGGAAATAGCCTGCGGTCGAGCAGTCGCTTCGCCCGACGAGTGAAGCGCTCGCATTTCCGATGTCAATTCTCGGCTCTGCACACAGTTTTCCGATGCCGTCTGCTGCAAATGGGTGGTTGCGTTACATGGCGAATGAAGAGACGCTGCGGGACTACCTGAAGCTGGTGACGGCGGATCTGCACCGGACGCGTCAGCGGCTCCGCGATGTCGAGGCGAAGAACCAGGACCCCGTCGCCATCGTGGGCATGGGCTGCCGCTATCCCGGTGGGGCGACCTCGCCCGAGGAACTGTGGGAGTTGGTCGCCGACGGCGTCGACGCCATCTCCGGCTTCCCCGTCGAGCGCGGCTGGGACATGGACAGCGTCTACCACCCCGACCCCGAGCACCCCGGCACCAGCTACGCCAACCAGGGCGGCTTCGTACGGGACTTCGCACGGTTCGACCCGTCACTGTTCGGGATTTCCCCGCGCGAGGCCCTCGCCATGGACCCGCAGCAGCGGCTGCTGCTGGAAACGTCGTGGGAGGCCTTCGAACGTGCGGGCATCGACCCGACCTCGATGCGCGGCAAGCAGGTCGGTGTTTTCGTCGGCACCAGCAACCACGACTACCTGACGGCGCTGCTGAGTTCCTCCGAGAACGTCGAGGGCTACCTCGGCACCGGAAACGCGGCGAGCGTCGCCTCGGGCCGACTGTCGTACACGTTCGGTTTGGAAGGGCCGGCCGTCACCGTCGACACGGCCTGTTCGTCCTCCCTCGTCGCCCTGCACCTGGCCGTCCAGGCCCTGCGCAACGGCGAGTGCTCGATGGCCCTGGCCGGTGGTGCCACGCTGATGGCCGCGCCCGGCACGTTCATCGACTACAGCAAGCAGCGCGGCCTGGCCACCGACGGCCGCTGCAAGGCGTTCTCGCCGGACGCCGACGGCTTCAGCCTCGCCGAGGGCGTCGGCGTCCTCCTCGTCGAACGGCTCTCCGACGCCCGCCGCAAGGGCCACCGCGTCCTCGCCGTGGTCCGGGGCACCGCCGTCAACCAGGACGGCGCCTCCAACGGCCTCACCGCCCCGAACGGGCCGTCCCAGCAGCGCGTCATCCTCCAGGCGCTGTCCAACGCCCGCCTCACGCCCGACCAGGTCGACGCCGTCGAGGCGCACGGCACGGGAACCGGGCTCGGTGACCCCATCGAGGCGCAGGCGATCATCGCCACGTACGGCCAGGACCGGCCGGACGGGCGCCCGCTGTGGCTGGGCTCGCTCAAGACCAACATCGGTCACGCGCAGGCCGCGGCCGGCGTCGCCGGAGTCATCAAGAGCGTCATGGCGATGCGCAACGGGGTCCTGCCGCGCACCCTGCACCTGGACGAACCGACACCGCACGTCGACTGGTCCGCGGGCGAGGTCTCCCTGCTCACCGAGGCGCGTCCCTGGCCGCGGCACGAGGGGCCGCGCCGCATCGGCGTGTCCTCGTTCGGCATGAGCGGTACCAACGCGCACGTCATCCTGGAGAGCGCCGAAGAAGCCGTCGAGGAGGCCACCGACGAGCAGGCCGCCGCCCCCGCCGCCGTCGAGGAGCAGGCCGGCGCCGCGCCGGCGGCCGTGCCCGTCGTCCTGTCCGGGAAGACCGAGGCCGCGCTGCGTGCGCAGGCCGCGACGCTGCACGCCCACCTCACGGCCCTGCCCGGCCTTCGCGTCCAGGACGTCGCCCACTCGCAGGCGCTCACCCGGGCCGCCCTGGACCGGCGGGCCGCGATCATCGCCGACGACCGTGACGAACTGCTCGCGGGACTCGCCGCGCTCGCCGAGGGTCGACCCTCCGGCGATGTGCTCGAAGGGTCCGCCACGGACGGCAAGCTGGCGTTCCTGTTCACCGGTCAGGGCAGTCAGCGTCTCGGCATGGGGCGTGAACTGTACGAGACGTATCCGGTGTTCGCGGCGGCGTTGGACGCGGTGTGCGAGCGGATGGATCTCGATCAGCCGTTGCGTGAGGTGTTGTTCGGGTCGGATGCCGCTCTGTTGGACGAGACGCGGTTCACGCAGCCGGCGTTGTTCGCGGTCGAGGTGGCGTTGTTCCGGCTCGTCGAGTCGTGGGGTGTGAAGCCTGACTTCCTGTCCGGGCATTCGATCGGTGAGATCGCCGCCGCGCACGTGGCGGGTGTGTTGTCGCTGGACGACGCGTGCGCGCTGGTCGCGGCCCGTGGCCGGTTGATGCAGGCGCTGCCCGCGGGCGGCGTGATGATCGCGGTTCAGGCGTCAGAAGATGAGGTGCTGCCGCTGCTCACCGAGCGGGTGAGCATCGCGGCGGTGAACGGTCCGCAGTCGGTCGTGATCGCCGGTGACGAGGACGCGGCGGCCGTGGTCGTGGCGGCCTTCCCGGACCGCAAGAGCAAGCGCCTCACGGTGAGCCACGCGTTCCACTCGCCGCACATGGACGGCATGCTCGACGAGTTCCGTCGGGTCGTCGATGGCCTGTCGTACGCGGCACCGAGCATTCCGATCGTCTCCAACCTGACCGGCGCCCTGATCACCGACGGTGAGATGGGTTCCGCCGACTTCTGGGTCCGGCACGTCCGTGAAGCCGTCCGCTTCCTCGACGGCATCCGCTGGCTGGAGAGCCGTGGCGTCAGCGCGTACCTGGAGATCGGCCCCGGCGGGGTCCTCTCCGCCCTCGGCCAGGACTGCCTGACCGCGACCGGCGCCCGCGCCGCGGTGTTCCTGCCCGCGCTGCGCACCGGCCGCCCCGAAGCCCGTTCCCTGGCCGCCGCCGTCGCGGGCGCCCACGTACGGGGACTCTCCCCGGACTGGGCCGCCCGGTTCGCCGGAACCGGAGCCCGCCGCGTCGACCTTCCGACGTACGCCTTCCAACGCGAGCTGTACTGGCCCCGAGACCCCTTCACCGACGTGACCGGACCCATCGACGGCCGTCAGCTGGGCACCGGTGACGCCAAGTTCTGGGAGGTCGTCGACAGCGAGGACCTGGCCGCGTTCGCCGACACCCTCGGGATCGGCGGCGACGAGCCCCTCAGCAACGTGCTGCCCGCCCTGTCCGCCTGGCACCGCCGCCACCGCGACCGCGACACCGTCGGCGGCTGGCGCTACCGCGTCACCTGGAAGCCCCTCACCGACACCGCGTCCGCACCCCTGTCCGGGCACTGGCTCCTCGTCGTACCCGCCGGGCACACCGACGCCCCCTGGGCCGTCGCCGCCGGCCGGGCCCTGACCGCGCGCGGGGCCACCGTCACCGGCCTGACCGTCGACGCGACCGCCGAGGACCGGGCCGCCCTCGCCCACCGGATCACCGCAACCCTCGCGGGCTCCGTCACACCGTCCGGGGTGCTCTCGCTGCTCGCCCTCGACGAGCGTCCGCACCCCGAGGACCCGGCCCTGCCCGCCGGGCTCGCCGCCACGCTCGCACTCGTGCAGGCACTCGGCGACACGGACGTGGACGCCCCGCTGTGGGCCGCGACCCGGGGCGCGGTGTCCACCGGCCGTTCCGACCGGCTCACCGCACCCGCCCAGGCGACCGTCTGGGGGCTCGGCCGGACCGCAGCCCTCGAACTGCCCGGCCGCTGGGGCGGCCTCGTCGACCTGCCCCCGACCGCCGACGAACGCTCCGCCGCCCGTCTGGCGGACGTCCTGGGCGGCCTCGGTGTCGAGGACCACCTCGCCGTCCGGTCCACCGGCGTGTTCGTGCGCAGGCTGACCCGTGCCCCCCAGGAGCAGAGCCCCGCCCCCGAGTGGACGACCACGGGTACGGCCCTGGTCACCGGCGCGACGGGTGCGCTCGGCCGGCACGTGGCCCGCTGGCTCGCCCGCACCGGTGCCGAGCACCTCCTGCTCGTCAGCAGGCGCGGACCCGCCGCCGAAGGCGCCGCCGAACTCGCCGCCGAACTCCGCGACCTCGGTACCCGGGTCACCGTCGCCGCCTGCGACGTCGCCGACCGCGACGCGGTGGCCGAGCTGCTCGCGGGCGTCCCGTCCGACCTTCCGCTGACCACCGTCGTCCACGCCGCGGGCGTCCTCGACGACGGCGTCCTCGACGCGCTGACGCCCGGGCGGATGGCCGGTGTCCTGCGGCCCAAGGCCCACGCCGCCCACGTCCTGGACGAGCTGACCCGTGGCCTGGACCTCTCCGCGTTCGTCCTGTTCTCCTCCCTCGCCGCCGCCTTCGGCGCCGCCGGACAGGCCAACTACGCCGCCGCGAACGCCTCCCTGGACGCCCTCGCCGAGCAGCGCCGCGCGGACGGCCTGCCCGCCACCGTGATCGCCTGGGGTGCCTGGGCGGAGGGCGGCATGGCCACCGACGAACTCGTCGCCGAACGGCTGCGCGCCGCCGGCCTGCCCGCACTGCCGCCGGAGCCGGCGCTGTCCGCACTGCACCTGGCGCTCACCCTCGACGAGACCTCGTCGGTCGTCGCCGACATCGACTGGGACCTCCTGGCGCCCGGACTCACCGCGGTCCGTCCCTGCCCGCTGATCTCCGACCTCCCCGACGCCGCACAGGCCCTCGCGGCGACCGGTGCGCCCGGTACGCCCGGGACCGGTGGCGCCGACGACCCCTACGGCCTCGCCCGGGAACTCGCCCGGGCGTCGGACACCGAACGCGACGCGCTCACGCTGGAGTTCGTGCGCACCCAGATAGCCGTCGTCCTCGGCTACCCGGGGCCCGCCTCCGTGGACCCGGCCATCGCCTTCCGCGACCTCGGTTTCGACTCCCTGACCGCGGTGGAGATCCGCAACCTCCTCACCGCCCGGACCGGGCTGCGGCTGCCCGCGACCCTGATCTTCGACTACCCCAACTCGCTGTCCCTGGCCGCCTTCCTCCAGGGCGAACTCCTCGGTGACCTGCCGGCCGGACCGGCCGCGGCCACCGGCTCGGGCCCAGGGTCCGCCGGCCCGGCCGCCGCCGACGACCCCATCGCGATCGTCGCGATGAGCTGCCGCTTCCCCGGCGGGGTACGCACCCCGGAAGAGCTGTGGGAACTGCTCGCCGAGGGCCGTGACGCGATCTCCGCCTTCCCCGCCGACCGCGGCTGGGACCTCGACGGGCTGTACGACCCGGAGTCCGTCGCCGAGAACACCACCTACGTCCGCGAGGGCGGCTTCCTCGCCGACGCCACCGAGTTCGACCCCGGGTTCTTCGGGATCTCGCCGCGCGAGGCCCTCGCCATGGACCCGCAACAGCGTCTCCTCCTGGAAACTTCCTGGGAGGCCCTCGAACGGGCCGGCATCGACCCCGCCGGCGTCCGCGGCGAACGGATCGGCGTCTTCACCGGCACCAACGGTCAGGACTACCTCGACGTCATCCTCGCCGCCCCCGACGGCAGCGAGGGCTTCCTCGGCACCGGAAACGCGGCGAGCGTGGTGTCCGGGCGCGTGTCGTACGTCCTGGGCCTGGAGGGCCCGGCCGTCACCGTCGACACGGCCTGCTCGTCGTCGCTGGTCGCCCTGCACTGGGCGATCCAGGCGCTGCGGGCCGGCGAGTGCACCATGGCGCTCGCGGGCGGTGTGACCGTCATGTCCACCCCCGCCTCGTTCGTCGACTTCAGCCGCCAGCGCGGCCTGGCCGCCGACGGCCGCATCAAGGCGTTCGCCGCCGCCGCCGACGGCACCGGCTGGGGCGAGGGCCTCGGCATGCTCCTCGTCGAACGGCTCTCCGACGCCCGCCGCAACGGACACCCCGTCCTCGCCCTCGTCCGCGGCTCGGCCGTCAACCAGGACGGCGCCTCCAACGGCCTGACCGCCCCCAACGGCCCGTCCCAGCAGCGCGTCATCCGTCAGGCCCTGGAATCCGCCGGGCTGACCCCCGCCGACGTCGACGCGGTCGAGGCCCACGGCACCGGCACCCGCCTCGGCGACCCGATCGAGGCGCAAGCCCTGCTGGCCACGTACGGTCAAGGCCGGCCCGACGGGCAGCCGCTGCTGCTCGGCTCGATCAAGTCGAACTTCGGCCACACCCAGGCCGCCGCGGGCGTCGCCGGGATCATGAAGATGGTGCTGGCCATGCGGCACGGGGTGCTGCCCCTGACCCTGCACGTGGACGAGGCGTCCCCGCACGTCGACTGGACGGCCGGAGACATCGCGCTGCTGACGGAGTCGGTGCAGTGGCCCGGGACCGGACGTCCGCGCCGGGCCGGCGTGTCCTCGTTCGGCATCAGCGGCACCAACGCCCACACCATCATCGAAGAGGCACCCGAACCGGCTCCCGTCGAGCGGCCCGCACCGTCGTCGCCCGTGGGCGCGACACCGTGGATCCTGTCGGCGAAGAGCCGGGACGCCCTGCGCGACCAGGCGCGCCGCCTGCACGCCCACGCCGCACGCCACCCCGACCTGCGTCCCGCCGACCTGGGCCTCTCCTTGGCCCTCGGCCGCTCCGCGTTCGACCACCGCGCCGCCGTGGTGGCCGCCGACCGGGCCGCGCTCCTCGCGGGGCTGGAGGCGCTGGCCGAGGACACGCCAGCCGCGACGCTCGTGGAAGGCTCCCCGGCCGGCGGCAAGGTCGCCTTCCTGTTCACCGGCCAGGGCAGCCAACGACTCGACATGGGACGCGAACTCCACGACAGCCAGCCCGTGTTCGCCGACGCATTGGACACCGTCTGCGCCCACCTGGACACCCTGCTCGAACTCCCGCTGAAGGACGTGCTGTTCGGGAGCGACGCGGCCCTGCTGGACGAGACGCGGTTCACCCAGCCCGCGCTGTTCGCGATCGAGGTGGCCCTGTTCCGGCTCCTGGAATCGTGGGGTGTGAAGCCCGACTTCCTGTCCGGTCACTCCATCGGTGAGATCGCCGCCGCGCACGTCGCCGGCGTGCTGAACGTGGCCGACGCGTGCGCCATGGTCGTGGCGCGCGGCCGGCTGATGCAGGCACTGCCGGCCGGTGGGGCCATGATCGCCGTCCAGGCGTCGGAGGCGGAGGTGCTGCCGCTGCTGACCGACCGGGTGGGCATCGCCGCGGTCAACGGGCCGCGGTCCGTCGTCATCGCGGGCGACGAGGACGCGACCGTCGCGGTCGCCGCGTCGTTCCCCGACCGCAGGACGAAGCGCCTGACCGTCAGCCACGCCTTCCACTCGCCCCGCATGGACGCCATGCTCGACGAGTTCCGCAGGGTGGTGGAGGGGCTGTCGTTCGCCGCTCCGCGCATTCCGGTCGTGTCGAACCTGACCGGTGCCCTGATCGCCGACGGTGAGATGGGCACGGCCGACTTCTGGGTCCGGCACGTCCGCGAAACCGTCCGCTTCCTCGACGGCGTCCGCGCCCTCGAAGCGGCCGGCGCGACGACGTACCTCGAACTCGGCCCCGACGGCGTCCTGTCCTCCCTCGCCCAGGACTGCGTCACGCAGGACCCCGCCGCGCACGATCCCGCCATCGGCGACACCGATACCCCGAACCCCGTCTTCGTGCCCGTCCTGCGCAAGGGCCGCCCCGAGGGCGAGACCCTCGCCACCGCCCTCGCCGGTGCCCACGTGCACGGCGTCGGCGTCGACTGGACGGCGTACTACTCCGGCACCGGCGCCCACCGCGTCGACCTGCCCACCTACGCCTTCCAGCGGCAGCGCTACTGGCCCGCCCTGACCAACCCGCGCCTCGGCGACATCGAGGCGTACGGCCTCGACGACACGGCCCACCCGCTGCTCACCGCCGCGGTCGCGCTACCCGAGTCCGACGGCACCGTGTTCGCCGGACGCCTGTCCCTGTCCACCCACCCCTGGCTGGCCGACCACACCATCCTCGGCAGCGTCCTGCTGCCCGGCACGGCGTTCGTGGAACTCGCGACCCGCGCCGGTGACCAGCTCGGCTGCGACCACCTTGAGGAACTCACCCTCGAAGCACCCCTGGTGCTGCCCGAACGCGGCGGCGTCCAGCTGCGCGTACGGGTCGGCGCCGCCGACGGGACGGGCCGCCGCCCGCTCGCCCTGCACTCCCGTGCCGAGGGTCTGGCGGCCGAAGAGCCCTGGACCCGGCACGCCGCCGGATTCCTCGCCGAGGCCGGTCGCCCCGCCGCCGACTTCGACCTGACCGCGTGGCCCCCGCCCGGCGCCACCGAAGTACCGCTCGACGGCCGCTACGACGCCCTCGACGGCATCGGCTTCGCCTACGGCCCCACCTTCCGCGGCCTGCGGACGGCCTGGCAGCACGACGACGCGGTGTACGCCGAGGTCACGCTGCCCGACGCCGCCGCCGACCAGGCGGGCCGTTTCGGCCTGCACCCCGCGCTCCTCGACGCCGCCCTCCACGCCATCGGTCTCGGCGGCCTCGGCGCCGACGACGGCCGCGGCCGGCTGCCCTTCGCCTGGTCCGGTGTGTCGCTGTACGCGGGCGGTGCGGACACCCTGCGCGTACGCCTCACCCCGGCCGGCGCCGAAGGGGTCCGCCTGGAGATCGCCGACGCCACCGGAGCACCCATCGCCACCGTCGAGTCCCTCGGGCTGCGCCCGGTGACCGCCGACCAACTGCGGGCCGCCCGCACCACCTACCACGAGTCCGTGTTCCGCCGGCAGTGGACCGAACTGACCGGCCTCACCGGCTCCGACACGGCGCGGTACGCCCGCCTGGGCGCCACCACGGCGCAGGACGCGCCGGACACCACCCGCCACGCGGACCTGGCGGCGCTGGCCGCCGCGGTCGACGCGGGCGCGCCCGTACCGGACGAGGTCCTCCTCGACCTGACGCCGACGCCGACGCCCGTGCCGCTGTCCGCCGACGCCGTGCACGCCGCCGCGCACGAAGCGCTGGCCCTCGCCCGGACGTGGCTCGCGGACCAGCGGTTCGCCGCCGCCCGCCTGGTGCTCGTCACCCGGGGCGCGGTCGCCGCGACCCCGGACGAGGACGTCAGCGACCTCGCCGCCGCCACCGTGTGGGGCCTGCTGGGCTCCGCCCAGACGGAGAACCCCGGCCGGATCGCGCTCGTCGACGCCGGCCCCGACGACACCGGCGGCCGTCACCACGGCGCCCTGCGTGCCGCGCTCACCGCGGACGAGGAACGGTTCGCGCTCCGCGACGGCGCCGTGCTCGTCCCGCGCCTCGCCCGCGTCGAGACCGGCAAGGACGCCGCCACCGGCGAAGCACACACCGGCCGGGACGGCGTCCACCGCGACGGCTCCCACCGCGCCCCGGCCTTCGGGCCCGACGGCACGGTGCTGATCACCGGAGCCACCGGCGCGCTGGGCGGCCTGCTCGCCCGCCACCTCGTCGCCGCACACGGGGTGCGCCGCCTGCTCCTCGTCGGCCGGCGCGGCGCCGACGCCCCCGGCACGGCCGAACTCGGCGCCGAACTCGCCGCGTCGGGCGCCACCGCCACCTGGGCCGCCTGCGACGTCGCCGACCGGGACGCCCTGGCCGCACTGCTCGCGGACGTTCCCGCCGAGCACCCGCTGACCGCGGTCGTCCACACCGCCGGCGTCCTCGACGACGGCGTCATCTCCTCGCTGACCCCGGACCGGCTCTCCGCCGTCCTGCGCCCCAAGGTCGACGCCGCCTGGAACCTGCACGAGCTGACCCGGGACCTGGCCCCCGACCTGTCCGCCTTCGTGCTCTTCTCCTCCACCTCCGGCCTCTTCGGCGGCCCCGGCCAGGGCAACTACGCCGCCGCCAACACCTTCCTCGACGCCCTCGCCCGGCACCGCCGCACCCAGGGCCTGCCGGCCACCGCACTGGCCTGGGGCCTGTGGTCCGTCGCCGACGGCATGGCGGGCGCCCTGGACGCCGCCGACGTCAACCGCATGCGGCGCGCCGGCCTGCCCCCGCTGACGGCCACCGACGGCCTGGAACTCTTCGACACCGCCGTCGACCTCGACGACGCGGCCGTCGCGCTCATGCGCGTCGACACCGACGCCCTGCGCGCACAAGCCGCCGCGGGCACCGTCGCCCCGCTGCTGCGCGGACTCGTCCGCGGCGTCGCCCGCCGCTCCGTCGACACCGCCGCCGCGACCGGCGACGGGTCGGGCCCCCGCGCCCGACTGGCCGGACTGTCCGTGGCCGAACAGGACCGCGGGCTGCTGGACCTGGTCCGTACGCAGGTCGCGGCCGTCCTCGGGCACGCCGGCCCCGGCGCCGTCGAATCCGGTCGCGCCTTCAAGGAGCTTGGCTTCGACTCGCTGACGGCCGTCGAACTCCGCAACCGGCTGAACGCCGCCACGGCCCTGCGGCTGCCCGCGACCCTCATCTTCGACTACCCGGACCCGACCGTCCTCGCCCGGCACCTGCGCACCGAACTGTTCGGCGAAGCACCCCCGAACACCGACGACGCCACCGGAGCCACCCCCGGCACCCCGGCGTCCGCGACGACGCCCGCCGACGACGAGCCCATCGCCATCGTCGCGATGAGCTGCCGCTACCCCGGCGACGTCCGCACCCCCGAGGACCTGTGGCAGCTCCTCACCGCCGGCGAGGACGGCATCACCCGCCTCCCCGAGAACCGCGGCTGGGACACCGACGCCCTCTACCACCCCGACCCCGAACACCCGGGCACCTCGTACGCCCGCGAGGGCGGCTTCCTCCACGACGCAGCCGAGTTCGACGCCTCCTTCTTCGGGATCTCCCCGCGCGAGGCCCTCGCCATGGACCCGCAGCAGCGCCTGCTGCTGGAAACCACCTGGGAGGTCTTCGAACGGGCCGGGATCGCACCGTCCTCGGTACGCGGCAGCCGCACCGGCGTCTTCGCCGGCGTCATGTACCACGACTACGGCGCCCGCCTGCACGCCGTGCCCGACGGCGTCGAGGGCTACCTCGGCACCGGCAGCTCCAGCAGCATCGTCTCGGGCCGCGTCGCCTACACCTTCGGCCTGGAAGGCCCCGCGGTCACCGTCGACACGGCCTGCTCCTCCTCGCTGGTCGCCCTGCACCTCGCCGCGCAGGCCCTGCGCAACGGCGAGTGCTCCCTCGCCCTGGCGGGCGGCGTCACCGTGATGTTCACCCCCGGCACCTTCATCGAGTTCAGCCGCCAGCGCGGCCTCGCCGCCGACGGACGCTGCAAGTCCTTCGCCGCCGCCGCCGACGGCACCGGCTGGGGCGAGGGCGCCGGCATGCTCCTGCTGGAGCGGCTCTCCGACGCCCGCCGCAACGGACACCAGGTCCTGGCCGTCGTCCGGGGCTCCGCCGTCAACCAGGACGGCGCCTCCAACGGCCTCACCGCCCCCAACGGCCCGTCCCAGCAGCGCGTCATCCGCCAGGCCCTGGCCAACGCGGGCGTCTCCGCGGCGGAGGTCGACGTCGTCGAGGCCCACGGCACGGGAACCACCCTCGGCGACCCCATCGAGGCGCAGGCCGTGCTCGCCACCTACGGCCGTGAGCACGACGCCGACCGGCCGCTGCTGCTCGGCTCGGTGAAGTCCAACCTCGGGCACACCCAGGCCGCCGCCGGTGTCGCCGGGATCATCAAGATGGTCATGGCGATGCGCCACGGCATCGTCCCCAGGACCCTCCACGTCGACGAGCCCACCCCGCACGTCGACTGGTCCGCGGGCGCGGTGTCCCTCCTCACCGAGCAGGTGGAATGGCCCGACACGGGCCGGCCGCGCCGCTCCGGCGTCTCCTCGTTCGGCATCAGCGGAACGAACGCCCACGCGGTCATCGAGCAGGCCCCGAACACCACCGTGCACACCACCCCGGTCACCGCACCGGACCCCGACCCCCGACCGGCACCCGACACGGACACCGACCCGCGGACCCCGTACCCGCCCGTGGTCCTGTCGGCCCGTGGTGAGGACGCGCTGCGCGCCCAGGCCCGGCTGCTCCACACCCGCGTCCACGACGACGCCGGTCTGCGCCCCGTCGACCTGGCCCTGTCCCTGGCCACCGGCCGCTCCGCCCTGGAACAACGCGCCGCACTGGTCGCCGCGGACCGTACGGAACTGCTGCACGCCCTGGACGCGCTCGCCCGCGGCGAGGACACCGCCGCACTCGTGCGGGGCACCGCACGCGAGGGCCAACTCGCCTTCCTGTTCACCGGACAGGGCAGTCAGCGCCTCGGCGCGGGACGTGAGCTGTACGCGGCCGAACCCGCCTTCGCGCAGGCCCTGGACGAGGTCTGCGTCGAACTGGACCGCCACCTCGAACTGCCCTTGAAGGAAGTCCTGTTCGGGTCCGACGCCACCCTCATCGACCGTACGGAGTACACACAGCCCGCGCTCTTCGCGATCGAAGTCGCCCTGTTCCGGCTGCTGACGAGCCGCGGCCTGCGCCCCGACGTGCTCGCCGGGCACTCCATCGGTGAGATCACCGCCGCGCACGTCGCGGAGGTCCTCACCCTCCAGGACGCCGCCGAACTCGTCGCCGCCCGCGGCCGGCTGATGCAGGCACTCCCCACCGGCGGCGTGATGATCGCCGTCCAGGCATCGGAGGAGGAGATCGCGCCGCTGCTCACCGACGAGGTGGGCATCGCGGCGGTCAACGGACCGCGGTCCGTCGTGATCTCCGGCGACGAGGACGCCGCGACGGCGATCCTGGCCGCCCTCCCCGACCGGAAGACCAAGCGGCTCCCCGTCAGCCACGCCTTCCACTCGCCGCACATGGACGGCATGCTCGCCGACTTCCGCAAGGTCGCCGAGGGCCTCGTCCTCGGAACCCCGCGCATCCCCGTCGTGTCCTGCCTGACCGGCGCCCTCGTCACCGACGAGATGGGCACGGCCGACTTCTGGGTCCGGCACGTCCGCGAAACCGTCCGCTTCCTCGACGGCGTCCGCGCCCTCGACGCGGCCGGCGTGAGCGCCTACCTCGAACTCGGCCCCGACGCCACGCTGTCCGCGCTCGTCCCCGACTGCCTGCCCGACGACGGCGACCGGCCCCCGCTCTGCGCGCCCGTGCTCCGCAAGGGCCGCCCCGAGACCGCCACGCTCACCGAAGCCCTCGCCCGCGCCCACGTCCACGGCGTCCCCCTCGACTGGACCGCGCACTTCGCCGGCACCGACGCCCGCCGCGTCGACCTGCCCACCTACGCCTTCCAACGCAAGCGCTACTGGCTCGACGTGGGGGTCTCCGCCGAGGACGTCCACGCGGCCGGCCTCGACGCCGCCGACCACCCGCTGCTCGGCGCGACCGTCCCGCTGCCCGCCTCCGACGGACTGCTCCTCACCGGACGCCTCGCCCTGTCCACCCACCCCTGGCTGTCCGACCACACCGTCATGGACACCGTCCTGCTGCCCGGCACCGCCTTCGTCGAACTGGCCCTGCGGGCCGGCGCCGAAACCGGCTGCGACACCGTCGAGGAACTCGCCATCGAGGCCCCCCTCACCCTCCCCGAGCAGGGCACGGTGCAGATCCAGTTGGCCGTCGACGGCGCCGACGGGACGGGCCGCCGCACCCTGACCGTGCACTCCCGGCCGGCCGACGCCCCCGCCGAGGAACCGTGGACCCGGCACGCCACGGGCGTCCTCGCCCCGGCCGGCCCGACCCGGCCCGCCGACCTGTCCCCGTGGCCGCCCACCGGCGCCGAACCCGTACCCGTCGACGGCTTCTACCCGGCCGCCGCCGCGGCCGGCCTCGGCTACGGCCCCGTGTTCCAGGGACTGCGCGCCGCCTGGCGGCGCGACGACGAACTCTTCGCCGAGGTCGCCCTCGACGAGGCGCACGGGACCGACGCCACCGCCTACGCCGTGCACCCGGCGCTCCTCGACGCCGCCCTCCAAGCCATCGGGCTGGGCGTACCGGGCGACGCCGAACCCACCGACGGCGCCCGCCTGCCCTTCGCCTGGACCGGCGTCCGACTCCACGCGACCGGCGCGACCGGCCTGCGGGTCCGCATCACCGCCGGCGCGAACGGCGGCGTCGCCCTGGACGTCGCCGACACCACCGGCACGCCGGTGGCGTCCGTGGACTCCCTGATCCTGCGCCCGGTCGCCGCCGACCGCATCGGCGGCGACCGCACCGCACACCACGACTCCCTGTTCGGGGTGGAGTGGACGAAACTGCCCCTCACCGCCGGCCCCGTCCCCGCCGACGAGCGGTGGGCGGTCCTCGGCGAGGACCGCGCGGACTTCCGCATCGGCGGTACGCCCCTCGAAGGCCACCCCGACCTCACCGCCCTGCGCGAGGCACTCGCCACGGGCAGCCCCGCACCGGACGTCGTGATCGTCCCGCTGTCCGCCACACCCTCCCCGGGCGGCCGGGCCGCCGCCGCCCGCAACGCCACCCACCAGGCACTCGCCCTGGTCAAGGAATGGCTCGCCGAGGAACGCCTCGACGCGTCCCGCCTGGTCCTACTCACCCGGGGCACCATGGCCGCCGTACCCGGGGAACACGTCACCGACCTGGCCCACGCCCCGGTCTGGGGGCTCGTGCGGTCGGCGCAGTCCGAGAACCCCGGCCGGTTCGTCCTCGCCGACACCGACGGCTCCGACGCCTCCCTCGGCGCCCTGACCACTGCCCTGGCGGGCGACGAACCACAGCTGGCCCTGCGGGCCGGCGAGGCGTACGCCTTCCGGCTGCGCCGCGTCGCCCGCACCGAATCCGCCCCCGACACCACCCCCACGCCGATCGACCCGACGGGCACCGTCCTCGTCACCGGCGCCACCGGCACCCTCGGCGGGCTCTTCGCCCGCCACCTGGCGGCGACCCACGGCGTACGGAACCTGCTGCTGCTCAGCCGCAGCGGCGACGCCGCACCCGGCGCCGCCGAACTCACGAACACACTGCGCGCCCACGGCACGGACGTCACCTGGGCCGCCTGCGACGCCGCCGACCGGGACGCCCTGGCCGCCGTCCTGGCGGCCGTTCCCGCCGACCGACCCCTGACCGCGGTCGTCCACGCCGCCGGCGTCCTCGACGACGGCATCATCGACTCGCTGACACCCGAACGCCTCGACACCGTCCTGAGGCCCAAGGTCGACGCGGCGTGGAACCTGCACGAGCTGACCGAGGGCGGACAGCTCTCCGCGTTCGTCCTGTTCTCCTCGGTCGCCGGCTGCTTCGGCGCCGCGGGACAGGCCAACTACGCCGCCGCGAACGCCTTCCTCGACGCCCTCGCCCACCACCGCACCGCCCGCGGCCTCGCCGGCAGCTCCCTCGCCTGGGGGCTGTGGGCGGCCACCGACGGCATGGCGGGCGCCCTCGACGACGCCGACCTGACCCGGATGGCACGCGCGGGCGTCGCCGCCCTCGCCCCCGACGAGGGGCTGGCCCTGTTCGACACCTCCCGCACCCTGCAGGACGCCGTCCTCGTCCCGATGCGGATCGAACGGGCCGCCCTGCGCGCCCAGGCCGCCGACGGCACCCTGCCGCCGTTGCTGCGCGGACTCGTCCGCACCCCGGCCCGCCGCGCCGCCGCGACCACCGGCCGGACCGCTTCCCCGACGGGCACCGAACAGGCCGGCTCCCTCCAGGAACGGCTCGCGGGCCTGCCGGCCGGCGAACGCGACCAGGCACTGCGCGAACTGGTCCGCTCCCAGGTCGCCGCGGTCCTCGGCCACGGCAACGCCGACGACGTCGACGCCGACCGCGGCTTCCTCGACCTGGGCTTCGACTCGCTGACCGCGGTCGACCTCCGCAACCGGCTCACCGCCGCCTCCGGACTGCGGCTGCCCGTCACGCTGATCTTCGACTACCCGTCGCCGGCAGCGCTCGCCGCGTACATCGGGGAGCGGACCGCCCCGACCGAACCGGGCCGCCCGTCCGTCCACACCGAACTCGACAGGCTCGAATCGATCCTCACGGCGGTCGCCCCCGACGACGCCGAACGCGCGGGCATCACCACCCGACTGCGCGACCTTCTGGCGAAGTGGAACGACACGCACAGTGCACAGGACAGCGACGCCGAACAGCAGGACCTCCGGGCCGCCACGGCCGACGAGCTCTTCGACCTCCTCGACGGCGAACTCGGCCTGTCCTGACCACCGGACCGGGACGACGCTCCCACCACCGCCGACGGCCCTGACGGCCCTCACCGCGCCGCGGGCCCCCACGGCCCCGGCCACCTTGACCACGTTGAACACTTCGAGCACGGGGATGGCGTAAAGAATGGTGAACGAGGAGAAGTACCTCGATTACCTCAAGCGGGCGACGGCCGATCTCCGCGAGGCCCGGCGACGGCTGCGCGAGGTGGAGGAGCGGGACCAGGAGCCGATCGCGGTCGTGGCCATGAGCTGCCGCTACCCCGGCGGCATCGACACCCCCGAAGCCCTGTGGGACCTCGTCGCACACGGCGGGGACGCCGTCACCCCCTACCCCGCCGACCGGGGCTGGCCCACCGAGGTCCTCTTCGACCCCGACCCGGACAGCGGCATCGAGGCGTACGAGCAGGTCGGCGGGTTCCTCCACGAAGCCCACCACTTCGACCCCGCGTTCTTCGGGATCTCCCCGCGCGAAGCCATCGCCATGGACCCGCAACAGCGGCTCCTCCTGGAAACCTCCTGGGAGGCATTCGAACGCGCCGGCATCGACCCGACCACCCTGCGCGGCAGCCGCACGGGCGTCTTCGCGGGCCTCATGTACCACGACTACGCGGCACGCCTGTTCAGCGTCCCCGAGGAGATCGAGGGCTTCCTCGGCAACGGCAGCTCCGGCAGCATCGCCTCCGGCCGCATCGCCTACACCCTCGGCCTGGAGGGCCCGGCCGTCACCGTCGACACGGCCTGCTCGTCCTCCCTCGTCGCCGTCCACCTCGCCGTCCAGGCCCTGCGCGGCGGCGAATGCACCCTCGCCCTCGCCGGCGGCGTCACCGTCATGTCGACACCCGGCACCTTCACCGAGTTCAGCCGCCACCGCGGCCTCGCGGGCGACGGCCGCTGCAAGTCCTTCGCCGCCGCCGCCGACGGCACCGGCTGGGGCGAGGGCGCCGGCATGCTCGTCCTGGAACGCCTCTCCGACGCCCGCCGCAACGGCCACCCCGTCCTTGCCGTGGTCCGCGGCACCGCCGTCAACCAGGACGGCGCCTCCAGCGGCCTGACCGCCCCCAACGGCCCCTCCCAGCAGCGCGTCATCCGCGAAGCCCTCGCCGGCGCCCGCCTCTCGGCCACCCAGGTCGACGCCGTCGAGGCCCACGGCACCGGCACCACCCTCGGCGACCCCATCGAGGCCCAGGCCCTCCTCGCCACCTACGGCCAGGACCGCCCGGAGGACCGGCCGCTGCTGCTGGGCTCCATCAAGTCCAACATCGGGCACACCCAGGCCGCGGCCGGTGTCGCCGGGATCATCAAGATGGTCATGGCGATGCGCCACGGCGTCCTGCCCGCGACGCTCCACGTGGACGAGCCCACACCGAACGTCGACTGGTCGCAGGGCGCCGTCCGGCTGCTCACCGAATCCCGACGGTGGCCGGAGACCGGTGCGCCCCGCCGTGCGGGCGTCTCCTCGTTCGGCATCAGCGGCACCAACGCGCACACCATCATCGAGCAGGCACCGGCCCCGGACTCCGTCGAGGAATCCACCGCACCGGCCACCGCCCCCGTACCGGCCCTGTGGAACCTGTCGGCCAAGTCACCGGCCGCCCTGCGCGCCCAGGCCGAGAAACTGCACGCCCACCTGTCCGCCCGCCCCGGACCGGGCGCCGGCGACGTCGCCCGCTCGCTCGCGAGCGGACGCACCGATTTCGAACACCGCGCCGTCCTCACGGCCGCCGACGCGCCCGGCTTCGTCGACGCGCTGAAATCCCTTGCCGCCGCGACCCCGGAGACGTCCGTTGCGGGCGTCACCCGCGGCCGCCCGATCGCCGGCAAGCTGGCGTTCCTGTTCACCGGTCAGGGCAGTCAGCGCCTCGGCATGGGGCGTGAACTGTACGAGACGTATCCGGTGTTCGCGGCGGCGTTGGACGCGGTGTGCGAGCGGATGGATCTCGATCAGCCGTTGCGTGAGGTGTTGTTCGGTTCGGATGCTGCTCTGCTGCACGAGACGCGGTTCACGCAGCCGGCTCTGTTCGCGGTCGAGGTGGCGTTGTTCCGGCTCGTCGAGTCGTGGGGTGTGAAGCCTGACTTCCTGTCCGGGCATTCGATCGGTGAGATCGCGGCGGCGCACGTGGCGGGTGTGTTGTCGTTGGACGACGCGTGCGCGCTGGTCGCGGCCCGTGGCCGGTTGATGCAGGCGCTGCCCGCGGGCGGCGTGATGATCGCGGTCCAGGCGTCGGAGGATGAGGTCCTGCCGCTGCTGACGGACCGGGTCGGCATCGCGGCCGTCAACGGCCCGCAGTCGGTCGTCATCGCCGGTGACGAGGACGCGGCGACCGCCGTCGCCGCCTCGTTCGCCGACCGGAAGACCAAGCGGCTCACGGTCAGTCACGCGTTCCATTCGCCGCACATGGACGGCATGCTCGACGAGTTCCGTCGGGTGGTGGAGGGGCTGTCGTTCTCCGCTCCGCGCATTCCGATCGTCTCCAACCTGACCGGCGCCCTGATCACCGACGGTGAGATGGGTACGGCCGAGTTCTGGGTCCGGCACGTCCGCGACACCGTCCGCTTCCTCGACGGCATCCGGACCCTCGCCGCCCGCAACGTCGTGCACTTCCTCGAAGTCGGCCCGGACGCCGTCCTCTCCGCGCTCGCCGCCGACTGCCTGCCCGAGGACACCGGCACGGCCGCCCTCGTTCCGCTGCTCCGCACCGGCCGCCCCGAGACCGACACCCTGACCGCGGCCCTCGCCCGGCTCCACGTCCGAGGCGTGACCGTCGACTGGGACGCCTACTACGCCGGCACCGGCTTCGAGCGAGTCGACCTGCCCACCTATGCCTTCCAACGCGAGCCCTACTGGCTCGACGCGGGCCGCCCCCCGGGCGATGTCTCCGCGGCCGGACTGGGAGCCGCCGGGCACCCGCTGCTCGGCGCGGCCGTGGCCCTCGCCGACCTCGACGGGTTCCTCCACACCGGCCGGCTCTCGCTGGACACCCACCCGTGGCTCGCGGACCACGCCGTCACCGGTTCCGTCGTGCTCCCCGGCAGCGCGTTCGTCGAGCTGGCCATCCGCGCCGGCGACCAGGTCGGCTGCGACCTGCTGGAGGAACTCACCCTCCACGCCCCGCTCGTCCTGCCCCCCAGCGGCGGCGTCCAGCTCCAGCTCTGGGTCGGAGCCCCCGACGCCACCGGCCGGCGCCCCCTCGGCGTGCACTCACGGCCCGAGCCCGGGACCGACGCCCCCGGGTCCGCATCCGACGCCGTCGGGCAGCCGTGGACCCGACACGCGGACGGCGTCCTCACCGTCGGCGCCCCGCAGCCCACCTTCGTCCCCGACACCTGGCCGCCGGCCGACGCCACACCCCTGGCCGTCGACGAGCTCTACCCGGGGCTCGCCGAGGCCGGACTCCACTACGGGCCCGCGTTCCGCGGCGTCCGCGCGGCCTGGACCGCCGACGGGGCGACGTACGTCGAGATCGAGGCGACGGACGAACAACGCGCCGAATCGGCCCTGTTCGGACTGCACCCGGCGCTCCTCGACGCCGCCCTGCACACCATCGGCCTCGCCGGACTCGTCGAGGACACCGGCCGCGGCCGGCTGCCGTTCTCCTGGAACGGGGTGGCCCTGCACGCGTCGGGCGCCTCCACACTGCGCGCACGACTGTCCGCGACCGGACCGGACACCGTGGCGCTGTCCCTCGCCGACGGAGCGGGACAACCCGTCGCCGACATCGCCTCGCTCACCCTGCGCACCGTCCCGGACATCCAGGGGACGCCCGGGGCGGGAAGCCCCCACGACCACCTGTACCGGGTGGCCTGGACACCGCTGACCCCGCCCGCCACGGCCGACACCGACCCGGTGGCCCCACTGCCCCCGCTGCTCGACGCGTCGTCCGTCGCCGGGGAGCCGACCACGCTCCTCGATGCCGACGGGCCCGCACCGGCCACGGTCCTCGTACGCCTCCCCGCCGATCGGGAACTCACACCGGAGGCCGTCCACACGGCCACGCACCACACGCTCGCCCTGCTGCGGAACTGGCTCGCGGACGCCCGGCTCGCCGACAGCCGCCTCGTCCTCCTCACCCGGGACGCCGTCTCCGTCCGCGCCGCGGACCACGCACCCGACCCCGTCTCCGCCGCCGTCCGCGGACTCGTGCGCTCCGCACAGTCCGAACACCCGGGCCGTTTCGTCCTCGTCGACACCGATGCGGGCACCGACCCGGGGACCGCTGCCGACGCCGGCACCGACTTCGGTACCCTCCTGGCCGCCGTCCTCGCCTGCCCGGAACCCGAGGTCGCCCTGCGCGAGGGCGTCGCCTACGCACCTCGCCTGGCACGGGTCCCCGCCGGCGCCGGAAACCCGGCCGGGGCACCCGCCCACGACACCGAGGGCACCGTCCTCGTCACCGGAGCCACCGGCACCCTCGGACGACTCGTCGCCCGGCACCTCGTCGCCGCACGCGGCGCCCGGCACCTGCTCCTCCTGAGCCGCCGCGGGGACACCGCGCCCGGCGCGGCGGAGCTGACGCGCGAACTGACCGAACTGGGCGCCGACGTGACCTGGGCGGCGTGCGACGCCTCCGACCGGGACGCCCTCGCCGCCGCCCTCGCGGACGTCCCCGACGCCCACCCGCTGCGCGCGGTCGTGCACACCGCCGGGGTCCTGGACGACGGCGTGATCGAGTCGCTGACGCCCGCACGCCTCGACACCGTCCTGCGGCCCAAGGCCGACGCGGCCCTCCACCTCCACGAACTGACCCGCGACCTCGACCTGTCCGCGTTCGTGCTGTTCTCCTCGGCCGCGGGCGTGTTCGGCGCACCCGGCCAGGGCAACTACGCCGCCGCGAACTCCTTCCTCGACGCCCTCGCCCAGCACCGCCGTGCCCGGGGACTCCCGGCGGTCTCCCTCGCCTGGGGCCTGTGGGAGGACACCGACGGCATGGGCGGCGCCCTGGACCGTGCCGACCTGGAACGGATGAAGCGCGGAGGAGTGCAGGGGCTCACCGCCGCCGACGGCCTCACCCTCCTCGACCTCGCCGACGCCCTCGGCACGGACACCCCCGCGGCCGACACCCCCGCCGGTACCGCAGGGGTGGAACACGCGCTCCTCGTCCCGATGCGGCTGACCCCGCCCGCCGCCGGGACGGGCGTCGCCCCGCTGCTGCGCGGTCTCGTCCGCACCCCCGTACGTCGCACCGCCGCCGCCGGCCCCGCCCGGACCGGGGCGGAGCCGACCGGGCTGGAACGCAGCCTCCTCGGCCTCGACGCGCCCGGACGGGAACGGCTGCTCCTCGACCTGGTCCGCGGCCACGTCGCCGACGTGCTCGGCCACGGCGGCGCGGACGCCATCGAAGCCGAACACGCCTTCAACGACCTGGGCTTCGACTCCCTCACCGCCGTCGAACTCCGCAACCGGCTCGGCGCGGCCGTCGGCCACCGACTCCCCGCCACCCTCGTCTTCGACCACCCGACCCCGCTCGCCCTGGCCCGCCACCTCTCCGCCGAACTCGGCGGCGGCCCCGAAGCGACCCAAGACCCGGCCGCCGCATCCGGGGCAGGCGTCACCGGCGCCGACGACGACCCGATCGCCATCGTGGCGATGAGCTGCCGCTACCCCGGCGGCGTGACCACGCCCGAGGAACTGTGGCGGCTGCTGGAGAGCGGCGGCGACGCCATCACCGGCTTCCCGGCCGACCGGGGATGGGACGTCGAGTCCCTCTACCACCCCGACCCCGACCACCCCGGTACCTCGTACACCCGGCACGGCGGATTCCTGCACGACGCCGCCGCGTTCGACCCGGCGTTCTTCGGGATCAGCCCGCGCGAGGCGGTCGGCACCGACCCCCAGCAGCGGCTGCTTTTGGAGACCACCTGGGAGGCCTTCGAACGGGCCGGTATCGACCCGGCCACCGTGCGCGGCAGCCGGACCGGCGTCTTCGCCGGTGTCATGTACCACGACTACGCCGCCCTGCTGGAGGGATCGGCCGACGGCGCGGACGGCTCGCTGGGTTCGGGCAGCACCGGCAGCATCGCCTCGGGACGCGTCTCGTACACCTTCGGTCTCGAAGGTCCTGCCGTCACCATCGACACCGCCTGCTCGTCCTCGCTCATCGCCCTGCACATGGCCATCCAGTCCCTGCGCACCGGCGAATGCGACCTGGCCCTCGCCGGCGGTGTCACCGTCATGGCCACACCGGGCACGTTCGTCGGCTTCAGCCGGCAGCGCGGCCTGTCCGCCGACGGCCGCTGCCGCGCCTTCTCGGCGGGTGCGGACGGTACGGGTTGGGGTGAGGGTGTCGGCATGCTGCTCGTGGAGCGGCTGTCGGACGCCCGCCGCAACGGCCACCCGGTGCTCGCGGTGGTCCGTGGTTCCGCCGTCAACCAGGACGGTGCGAGCAACGGCCTCACCGCGCCGAACGGGCCTTCGCAGCAGCGGGTGATCCGCGCGGCGCTGGCCGGCGCCGGTCTGACGGCCGCCGATGTCGACGCCGTCGAGGCGCACGGCACCGGCACGACCCTCGGGGACCCGATCGAGGCCCAGGCGCTTCTTGCCACGTACGGCCAGGACCGGCCCGAGGGGCAGCCGCTGCTGCTCGGCTCGATCAAGTCCAACCTCGGGCACACCCAGGCCGCCGCCGGTGTCGCCGGCGTCATCAAAATGGTCATGGCGATGCGGCACGGCATCCTGCCCCGAACCCTGCACGCCGAGCAGCCGTCACCGCACGTGGACTGGTCGGCGGGCGCCGTCAGCCTGCTCACGGAATCGGTGCCGTGGCCCGAGACCGGCCGCCCGCGCCGGGCCGGCGTGTCCTCGTTCGGCATCAGCGGCACCAACGCCCACACCATCATCGAACAGGCCCCCGTCGACATCGACACCGACGCCGTGACGGATGCCCCCACCGCTTCCGTCGCCGCGACGGACGCCGGCACGCGCCCCGGCGTGTTCCCGTTGCCGTTGTCCGGCCGCACGGGACCCGCCCTCGCCGACCGGGCCCGCGCCCTGAGCGCCCACCTGGGCGCCCACCCCGACCTCGAACTCGTCGACGTCGCCCACTCCCTGGCCACGACCCGTGCCACCTTCGACCACCGCGCGGTGATCGTGACCCGGGACCGCGCCACGGCCGTCACCGCCCTCGACGCGCTCGCCGCCGGCAGCACCGCCCCCGGCCTGACCCGGGACATCGCCGGCAGGACCGGCCGCACCGCGTTCCTGTTCACCGGACAGGGCAGCCAGCGGATCGGAACGGGCCGCGAACTGTACGCCGAACAACCGGTGTTCGCGGCAGCCCTCGACGCGGTGTGCGACCGCATCCCCCTCGAACCCCCACTGAGGGACGTGCTGTTCGGCACCGACCCCGAACCGCTGAACCGTACGGAGTACACCCAGCCTGCGTTGTTCGCCGTCGAGGTGGCCCTGTTCCGGCTCTACGAATCCTGGGGCGTGCGACCGGACTTCGTGGCCGGCCACTCCATCGGTGAAATCACCGCCGCACACATCGCGGGCATCCTCAACCTGGACGACGCCTGCGAACTGGTCGCAGCACGCGGCCGGTTGATGCAGGCCCTGCCGGGCGGCGGCGCGATGATCGCCGTCGAGGCCTCGGAGGAGGAGGTCCTCCCGCTCCTGACGGACCGGGTGAGCATCGCCGCCGTCAACGGCCCCCGAGCCGTCGTGATCGCCGGCGACGAGGACGCCGCGACCGCCGTCGCCGCGTCCTTCCCCGACCGCAGGACCAAGCGCCTCACCGTCAGCCACGCCTTCCACTCCCCGCACATGGACGGCATGCTCGACGACTTCCGCAAGGTGGTCGAGGGCCTGACGTACACCGCCCCGCACATCCCGGTCGTCTCGAACCTGACCGGCGCCCTGATCACCGACGGCGAGATGGTTACGGCGGACTTCTGGGTCCGGCACGTCCGCGAAACGGTCCGCTTCCTCGACGGCGTCCGCGCCCTCGAAGCCGCCGGAGTCACGACGTACGTCGAGCTCGGCCCCGACGGAACCCTCTCCGCCCTCGCCCAGGACTGCCTCACCGACCCGACCCCGGCCGCCTTCACCGCGACGCTGCGCGCCGACCGCCCCGAACCGGAGACCACCACCTCCGCGCTCGCCCGGGCACACGCCCGCGGCGTCACCGTCGACTGGACGGCCTACTTCGCCGGATCCGGCGCCGAGCGCGTCGACCTGCCCACCTACCCGTTCCAACGGGAACGCTTCTGGCCGGAGACCGGCACCCCGCTGCCCGGCGACGCCACCGGACTGGGCCTCGCGGCCGCCGGCCACCCCCTGCTGGGCGCGGCCGTCTCCCTCGCGGACGCCGACGGACACGTCCTCACCGGACGGCTGTCGCTGCGCACCCACCCCTGGCTCGCCGACCACGCCGTCCTGGGATCAGTACTGGTCCCGGGCACGGCCCTCGTCGAACTGGCTCTGCACGCCGGCGACCGGGCCGGGGCCCCCGCCCTCGACGAACTGACCCTCCAGGAACCGCTGGTCCTGCCCGACACCGGCGACGCCGTCGAGGTCCAGGTCACCGTGGGGGCACCCGACCCGTCGGGTCGCCGCCCGGTCGCCGTGTACTCCCGCCCGGCCGGCGCCGACGACGAACCGTGGCTGCGGCACGCCGCCGGACTCCTCGCGGAGGAGGTCCGCGCCACCGGCGCCGACCTCGCCGTCTGGCCCCCGGCAGGCGCGACCCCCGTCCCGGTCGACGAGGCGTACGCCCTGCTCGATGCCGCCGGACTCGCCTACGGACCCCTGTTCCGCGCCCTGCGGTCGGCCTGGCGGGGCGACGGCGAACTCTTCGCCGAGCTCGCCCTCGCCCCGGACGCGCAGGGGGAAGCCGACGCGTTCGGACTGCACCCCGCACTGCTCGACTCCGCCCTGCACGCCCTCGCACTCGACTCCTCCCTCACCACCGGCCCCGACGCCGACGGGGCGCAGGGCGCCCGCCTGCCCTTCGCGTGGAGCGGCGTACGCCTGCACGCGGCCGGCGCCGCGGCGGCCCGCGTCCGCCTGGCCTCCGCCGGACGGGGCGCGGTCTCCCTCGAACTGGCCGACCCCGCCGGGCGGCCCGTCGCGTCGGTCGACTCACTGGCCCTTCGCACGCTCTCACCCGACCGGATCGGCGCCGCGACCCGCGACCGGCGCCCGAACTCCCTCTTCCACGTCGAGTGGACGCCGCTCCCCACCGAGGGGCTCCTCCCGGCACCCGGCACGGCCGACGCGCGGTCCGTCCCCCGGGCCGTCGTGGGCCAGCCGATACCCGGCCTGGACTGCATCGAGTACGCCGACGCGAGCGCCCTGGCGGCCGCGGAGGGTGACGTACCGGAGCTGGTCCTCGTCACCACCGACCCGACCCCCGCCGACAGCCTGTTCCCCGAAGCGGTGCACGCCCGGACAACCGAGGCGCTGGCCCTCGTCCGGTCCTGGCTCACCGAGGAACGGTTCGCGTCCTCACGTTTCGTCTTCGTCACCCGTGACGCCGTACCGGTGCCCGGTCCGACGGCCGGCGCCGCCCGCGATCTCGCGGGCGCCGCCCTCGCCGGCCTCATCCGGTCGGCCGCCACCGAACACCCCGGACGCTTCGCCCTGATCGACCTGACGGCAGACGCGACGACCCTGCCCGAGCAGGCCCTCATGACGGCCCTGGTCTCGGGGGAGTCCGAGGTCGCGGTGCGCAACGGTGCCGTCCTCGTGCCGAGGCTGGTGCGTGCGTCGGCCGGTGTGGATGCCGCTGCGCCGGAGTGGGGTGCGGAAGG
>NZ_JBVIVP010000045.1:0-20890 GCF_055595445.1 Streptomyces sp. NPDC040432
GTGGGGAAGGAGCCAAAAAAAGGAAAATGGGATTCTTCCGTCCTCCGGGGGGGGGGGGGAAGGGGGGGGGGGGGGGGGGGAGGGGAGGGGGGGGGGGGGGGGGGGGTGCCCCCCCCCCCCCCCCCCCCACTCCCCTTTCGGCGTCGGCGCCGTCCCGCTCAGGCCGGGTCGGACACCTCGGCGAGCGAGCGCAGGATCGCCGTCTGCTTGGCGTCGCGCTCGCGCACGTGCTCCTCGTACGTCTTCGCCCCGTACGCGGCCTCGGCCTGCTCGATCAGCGACCGGATGGTCTCGTCGTCCATCGGCGGACGACCGAGACCCTCCCACCCGCGCTCCAGGTTCGAGCCGAGGGTGCCCAGCCACTTGCGCAGGCCGCCCTGGCCGCCGCCCAGATGGAAGGCGAGGAACGGACCGACGGTCGCCCACCGCAGGCCGATGGAGTGCGTGACCACGCGGTCGAGCTCCTCCAGGGTCACGACGCCCTCGCGCACCAGGTGCACCGACTCGCGCAGCAGCGCGGACTGGAGCCGGTTCGCGGCGAAGGCCATGATCGGCTTGTGCAGCACCACCGGGGTGCGGCTGACCGACTCGAAGAACGCGACGGCCTCCTGGACCGCCTCGGATGACGTGCGCTCGCCGGCCACGACCTCCACCAGCGGAACCACGTGCGGCGGGTTGAAGGGGTGGCCCACGACCAGCCTGCTGGAGTCCGCCATCCTGGCGCCCATGTCATCGGGGTTCAGGGTGGAGGTCGACGACAGCAGCAGCGCGCCGGCCGGAGCAGCCTTGCCGATCCGCTCGTACAGCTCCTGCTTCAGCTCCAGGTTCTCCGGCGCGTTCTCGACGATGACATCGGCGTCCGAGACGGCCCGCTCCAGGTCGGGCTCGAACGTCAGCCGCTCCGCGAAGGTCGACGGGTCCGCACTGCCCTCCGGCAGGTACGGCGCGAACAGCTCCAGGCCCTCCGCGACGATCCGCGGCGCGTCCGCGCGCCGGCTGTTGACCCGCACGTTCAGGCCGTGGCCCAGGAACAGGGCGATCCAGCCCAGTCCGATGGTGCCCGCGCCGATCACCGTGACGGTGCGCTGCGTGGAGTCGCTCACGCGCCCGCCCCCAGCTTCGGGATGACCTGCTCGGCCATCAAACGCATCGTGGTGGCCGCGTCCTCGAAGGACAGGTGGCCCGAGTGCACCCCGAGGCTGATGGTGATGTCGTCACCGAACCACTCGGAGATCTGCTCCAGCTGTCCCCGGACCTGGTCCGGAGCCCCGATGAGCAGTTTCTGCTGCTCCATCTTCTTCTCGAAGTGCGAGGTCCTGGTGGCGTCGAAGAGCTTCTCGTAACCCGGATAGGCGTCGGAGCGGGTCGTGCCCCACGCCGCGACGGCGTCCCGGATCGCCGCCGAGTTGCGGTCGTCGTCGAGCCGGCCCTTGGCGCGTGCCTCCTCACCGTCCTCGGCGACGACACACGGGTAGCTGAAGTGGATCTTCTCGGTACCCGGGGTGTGTCCTGCGGCCGCCCACTCGGAGCGGTAGATCGTCAGCCGGCTCTGGAGTTCCTCGGTCGACATCACGTTCGGCACCGACTGGAGGTTGTGTCCCGCCCGGCCCGCCTCGGCACAGGACTCGGCACTGCGAGCCGTGGTGACGAACACCGGCGGGTGCGGCTCCTGAAGCGGCCGCGGAAGCAGTGTGACTGGCCCGAACTGGTGGAACTTGCCCTCGAAGACGACGCCTTCCTCGGTCCACAGCCGCTTGATGGCGTCGACGCCCTCGACGAAACGGTCCTTCGACTCGTCGATGGAGATGCCGAAGGCCTTGAACTCGTCCGGCAGGAAGGCCCGGCCGAAGGCGGCATCGACCCGGCCGTTGGAGATGTTGTCGAGCATGGCCAACTTCCCGGCCAGCTTCACGGGGTGCTGGAAGGCGGGGATGGTGGCGCTGGTGCCCAGTCGCACGCGCTTCGTGCGGCCCGCGGCCGCGGCGAGGAAAGTCACCGGATCGGGGCTGTATCCCCCGTAGGGGAAGAAATAGTGCTCGACCATCTTGACGTGGTCGAAGCCCAGTTCCTCGGCGAGGTCGACCAGCCGGAGCGCCTCGTCGAAGTACTGCTGGGCGGGCTTGTCGGTGGGGCCGACCGTGGGGAAGAAAACGATCCCGAATTTCACGAAAGCTCCTCAGCCTCGTCAGTCGCGGCCGGAGCCGTCGTGGTGAAGGTCGCGGTCGGCTACCTTCCAGGTGCCGTCGACCTGGACCAGGTGGTCGTTGCAGACCACGCTGGCGAAGATGTCCAACGCACCAGCGCGAGGGATGCGCATGGCCAGCGCGTAGCTGCGGGTGCGCAGCGAACCGTCGCTCTGGGGGCGCACGTCGAGCATGCCCAGCCAGTGGCGGAAGTCGAGCTTGTCCTCCTCCAGCCGCAGCTGGCGCGCCCGACAGGAGTCGCGGATGGCCACTCGGCCGCGCAGCGGCTCGTTCAGCCGGCTCGCTTCCTGGAAGACGGCGTCCTCGGTGAACGTCTCGGCCCACTCGTCGGGCCGACCGTCATCGATGAGGCCCATCTGGCGGGCGTAGAACTGCTGCACCTGTGCGTAGAGCTCCGCCGGGACGAAGGGGTCCGCCACCGTGCGTGGCGTGCTGGGGGTGGAGTCGCTCATGCGAGCTGCCTTTCATGAGTACGCCGGCAGGCCGGCTTCGGTACGTCGACGGGGGTCACGGGGCGCTGAGTCCACCGGCGGGGTCCAGGAGCCGGGCTCCGTACACGCCGCCGGCCGGGTCGAAGCGGAGTGCCACATGGCTCGCGAGGCTGTGGATGTCGCGCCAGATCCGCTGCAAGGGGTGTCCAGCCAACTGGGCCGCACTGCCCGAGCTCCGCAGCAGTTCCTCGACGACGTCGACCAACTGCTGCACCGCGAAAGCGCAGTCCGCCGGTGTGCGCACCAGTTCGAGCGGTGTCGCGGCCGGAGCGTCCGCCACGTGCGCGGCACGTTCCAGCAGCAGCCCGGCCGCATCGACGGCGATGGCCGCGCGGGCGAGGCCGGTACCGAGACGCTCCTCGGATGGGCCCGTGAGGGAATCCGCGGCGCGTAGGCGCAGGGCGGCCCGGGCCGCGCCGAGCGCGGGGGCGCCGAAGAGCAGCCCGCTCAGGAGCCGCAGCGGGGCCGTGTGGCAGCGGGCGTCGGAACCGACGCTGCGCCCCTCGATCATGTCCTGCCGGGCGAAGCCGCGGTGTTCCGGCACGAATACGTCGTCGGCGAGCAGGGTGTTGCTGCCCGTGCCGCGCATGCCGATCGAGGTCCAGGTGTCGGCCACCCGGTAGTCCTGGCGCGGCAGTGCGAAGAACCACGGAACCTGCTGTTCGCCGTACGGCACCAGCGCGCAGACCAGCGCCCAGTCGGAGAACCCAACCGCGCTGGTGAACGCCCACTCACCGCTCACCCGCCAGCCACCGGCGACCTTGGTGACGCTGCCACGCGGCATCAGCGCGCCCACCACGACCGTGTCCGCGCCCTTGGCCCACAGCTCCTCCTGCCCGGCCTCGGGAAGGAAGGCGCCCATGCGGCCCGCACCGGCGATCACTGATGCGCACCAGGCGGCTGCGGTGCAGCCCCCGGCAAGGGTGGAGACGGCGTCCAACAGGGACGACGCGGGGCCGGCGTCGCCGCCCCATCGGGTCGGGACGAAGAGCCGGGCGAAGCCGGCGTCGACGATCCCCTCGGCCACGGCGGGCGATAGCGTCCGGTCCGTGTCGGCGCGGTCGGCGTATTGGGCCGCTACGGAGGCCAACTCCTCGGCTCTTTCACGCAGATCCGAGCCCGACGTCGGCAAGCTTGGCATCAGAACCACTTTCCTCGCTCGTTCGTGGCGGTGCCGCAATGCGGAATGCGGGTGGCAACGCGACAACCCTGAGGTGGTGTCGTCCAGACCCGCTGGAACACCGCTCGACGCCCGAGGTGGGAGGACGGTCCCGTACGCAGCTCGATTCACGCTCGATCGGCCACCCCCAGGCTGGAACAGCCATGGGCTTGTGACGACCATGGGCCGACGACTACACGAGGTGACGATCCGTGAAGGGAATCATTCTGGCCGGAGGCAGCGGCACCCGGCTGTACCCCATCACCCTGGGGGTGTCCAAGCAGCTGCTGCCGGTCTACGACAAGCCGATGATCTACTATCCGCTGTCGGTGCTGATGCTGGCCGGGATCCGGGACATCCTGATCATCTCGTCGCCACGGGACCTGCCGCAGTTCCGCACGGTCCTCGGCGACGGCAGCACGCTCGGGATCAATCTCACCTATGCGGAGCAGGAGCAGCCGCGGGGGCTCGCGGAGGCCTTCACCATCGGCGCCGATCACATCGGCGACGACTCGGTGGCGCTGGTCCTCGGCGACAACATCTTCCACGGTCCCGGCTTCTCCCTGTTGCTCCAGGAACACATGCCGCACACCGACGGCGCCCTGCTCTTCGGCTATCCCGTGCGGGACCCGGAGCGGTACGGCGTGGGCGAGGCGGACGAGAACGGCCGGCTGATCTCGCTGGAGGAGAAGCCGGCGAAGCCCCGTTCCAACCGGGCCATCACCGGCCTGTACTTCTACGACAACGACGTGGTGTCCATCGCCCGCGGCCTGGGGCCCTCGCCCCGTGGCGAGCTGGAGATCACCGACGTCAACCTGGACTATCTGGCGCGCGGCAAGGCGAAGCTCGTGGACCTCGGGCGCGGATTCACCTGGCTCGATACCGGCACCCACGACTCGCTCCTCGACGCGGGCCAGTACATCCAGACACTGGAACACCGCCAGGGCCTGCGCATCGCGTGCGTGGAGGAAGTCGCCCTGCGCATGGGCTTCATCGACGCGGAGCAGTGCCACCGGCTCGGGGCGCTCCTCGGAAAGTCCGGGTACGGGCGCTACGTCATGGAGATCGCCGACGCGCTGCGCGACGCCGGTCCCCAGGAGCGCGCGGGTTCTCTCGCCGGTTCCCAGTTCGACGGATGGGGGGCCCTGCCCACCGCCGTTTGAACCGCCGGTGCGGCCGTCCGCCGGCGGCGGTCGAGCGGTCCTCCAGGGAGCCTCCTGTTCGGCGTGGTGGCGTTGTTCGTCCTTGTGTCTTCCCATTGCAGGAGTTGACGATGACGAACAGCGTGCCGAGGCCGCCCGGCGACGACGGGGAGACCCGGGACCGGGTGGACCTGTGGGCCGATCCGCTCTGCGCCTGGACCTGGATCACCTACCAGTGGCTGCGCCAGGCCGAATCGGTCCGTCCGATGGAGCTGTGCCTGCGGTTGACCGGTCTCGGATACCTGGAAGGCTCCCCCGGCGTGGAGCAAGAGCACCCCGGATTCCTCAAGGCGGCTCCGGGACCCGTCCGGGTCCTCGCCGCGGCCCGGGACAGGAACGGACAGGAGGCCGTCGCCCCGCTGTACGAGGCGATCGCCCGGCGCTTCCACGGTGCGGGCGGCATCTACGACGAACTGTTCCAGCGCACCCGCGGCATGTCGCAGCAGGCCAAGCGGGACCTTCAGGTCTCTCTCCTCGAACAGACTGGGGAGGCCGTTGCCGGAGCTCTTGAAGAAACGGGTCTGCCGGGCACGCTCATCAGCGCACTCGACTCGACCGAACGGGACGGCGCGCTGCGCGCCGCGCACGAATCCATCCCGCGCGAGGGCCGTGAGCTCGACGTCATCGGGGTGCCCGTGATCTCGGTCAACGGTGCGGTGGGCGTCTTTGGCCCCGTCCTTCGGGCCGTTCCGGCGGGTGAGCGGGCGGGCCGGCTGTGGGACGGCTTCCGGGCGCTGGCCGCGGAGGACGCGTTCCTCGAAATGCGGCGCGTCACTCCGCGTCCCGCCCCGGACCCCCGGCTGGTGGACTGATCCCACCCCTGCCTCCCGAGGGCCGGAGTGACGACGAACGGGGCGCCGCGGACGGTGTTCGTCCGCGGCGCCCCGGCGGCGCCTGCTCGTCCCGGTCAGGGAACCTTCGCTTCGGCGCCCTCGGTCGCCGAAGCGGATTCCTGTTCCGTCCGCTTCGCACGAGGCAGCAGGAACGAGAGCAGGAAGCCGACGAGCATGACGCATCCGCCGGCCAGGAAGACCGTGCTCATCGCCTCGGCTATGCCGTCGACCACCGGCGCCGCGATCCTGCGGTCCGCGTGCAACAGGAACGAGGTGTCGTTCAGGTCCACGGCGCCCGCACCGTTCACGGTGTCCAGCACCTTCTGGTTGGCCGGGTCCGCGCTGACCGCCGGGTCGGCCGCGGCGGCGCTGAACTCGGGCCTGCCCGACGCCCTGTCGACCGCGTCCGCGATGCGTCCGGCGGCAAGGGCGAACATCATCGACAGGAACAACGCGGTGCCGGCGGCGCCGCCGATCCCGCGGAAGAAGGAGTACGCGGCGCTCGCCACGCCCATATCCTCCTTGCGGGAGTTGTTCTGAAGGGCGATCAGCGTGACGGGGAAGCAGATGCCCACACCGGCGCCCAGGAGGAAGATCAGTGCCCCCACGAGCCACAGCGACGAGGCCGCGACGAGGGTGGCCAGTGCGAACAACGTCAGGGACACCAGACCCATGCCGGCCAGCAGGAAGTCCCGGTAGCGCCCCGACCTGTTGATCACCTTGCTGAAACCCCGACTGGTCGTCAGTACACCAGCTGTTTGGAGGATCAGCATCAGTCCCGCCTCACCGGGGGACTGGCCCTTGACCAGTTGGAGGTACAGGGGCAGGAAGATGAGCGAACCGAACACCCCGATGCCGACGATGACGTTCACACCGTTGATCACGGAGAAGACCCGGTCGCGGAAGAGCCGTAGCGGGATGACCGCGGCATCTCCCATCCGGCGCTCGGTGAACAGGAACGCCGCGATGCCGGCCAGGCCGAGGGCGATCATCGACAGCGAGAGCGGCGAGGCCCAGCCCCAGTCGCGACCCTGTTCGGCCACCACCAGAAGCGGTCCGAGGCCGACCACGAGCCAGGCCGCCCCACCGAAGTCAACACGCTGCGCACGACGCTTGGAAGGCATCTTGAACAGGAACCCGACGACGACCAGCGCGACGAGACCGATGGGGATGTTGATCAGGAACGCCCAGCGCCATCCATCGATCCACAGGATGGTGTCTGCACTGGCGAACAGGCCTCCGACCGGCGGCCCGGCGACGCCGGCCACCGCGGACACCGAGGAGAAGTAGACCTGGTAACGGGCCCGCAGTTCGGGCGTCAGGATGTCGCCCATGATGGCGAACGCAAGCGCTGCCAGGCCTCCACCACCGATGCCCTGCACCGCGCGGAACGCGGCGAGTTGATACATCGTGGTGGCCAGCCCGCACAGCAACGACCCGATCAGGAAGATCGTGATCGCCGCCATGTAGAGCCGCTTGCGGCCGTAGATGTCGGAGAGCTTCCCGAACAGCGGGGTCGCGATCGTGGCCGTCACGAAGTACGCGGTCGTCGCCCATGCCTGCAGGGTTTGCCCGTGCAGCTCATCGGCGATCGTCCGCATGGATGCCGAGACGATCACGAAATCGAGGGCAGAGAGCATCAGACCCAGGATGAGGCCGGCGATGACCACCATGACGGCCCGGTGCTCGGGGGTACCCGGGGTCTCTGCCGCGGAACGCACCTCACCCACGGGGATCAGCCGCCGTACGGTCGTGCGGTGCGGCCCTCGCGGAGGGTGACACCCCACCAGGCGAGCTGGTCGAGGAGGACGGACGCGGCCTTCGAGCTGCCGTCCAGGTCATGCGGCCGGCCCGCGTCGTCGAACTTCTCCCACGCGTTGTGGAAGCTCACGGTGTCGCGCATGGTCACCGCGTGCAGTTCGGCGAAGACCTGTCGCAGTTGCTCGACGGCCCGGTGACCGCCCGCCATACCGCCGTACGAGACGAAACCGACGGGCTTGGCGCGCCATTCGCTGTACACGTAGTCGATGGCCAGCTTCAGCGAGGCCGGGTAGCCGTGGTTGTACTCGGGAGTGATGACGACGTATGCGTCGAGCCCGTCGATCCGCGCGGCCAGGTTCGGCGCTTCGCCTGGAGCGCCGAGCGGCTCCAGGTTGAGCTTCAGCTCCTCGACGAGAGCGGGCTCCGACAGGTCGATGACATGGATCTCCATGTCATCGCGCCGACCGGCCTCGGAGACGAACCACTGGGAGATCTTGTCAGCGAAGCGGCCCGTGCGGACACTTCCGACCAGGACGCCGACCTTGAGGGGGTTGCCGGACATGACGGTACCTCTTTCACATGAATACAAGGGGCGATGACGAGCCGGGGGCCGTGGAGGAAGGCGAGCGGTCGCTCCGCGGCCCCCGGGGGGACGGCTAGTCGGCGAGCAGGACGATCTTGCCCCGGCCGTGACCGGTCTCCAGCTCGCGGTGGGCCTCGGCTGCCTCGGCCAGCGGGAAGGTCTTGCGTACGTGGACCTTGACGTCGCCGCGGTCGACCAGACCGGCGAGTTCACCCAGCCGCTGGGCCGAGCGCTGGCTGCCGATCCAGCGGACCCCGAGCTCCTGGTAGACGTCGAAGGCGAAGATGGTGCCCACGCGCTCCTTGTCCTCCACCAGCTCCGCGGCCACCCGCAGACCTTCGGCGCTCGCCGTGTCCAGAGCGGCGTCGACGCCTTCCGGAGCGGCCGCGCGGATACGGTCCGCCAGCCCGTCGCCGTAAGTCACGGGGATCGCGCCCAGCTCACGGAGGTAGGCGTGGTTGTCCTCGCGGGCGGTGGCGATGACCTTCGCGCCACGCAGCACGGCGAGCTGCACGGCGATGGTGCCGACGCCGCCGGCGGCACCGTTGATGAGGACGGTATCGCCCTCCCCGACCTTCAGCAGCTCGATGGCCGTGTGCGCCGTCTGGCCGGACGCGGACAGGCTGCCGGCGACCTCCCAGGGGAGACTGGCCGGCTTGGCGACGATCTGGTCCTCGGGGACGGTCACGTACTGGGCGTAGGTGAGCTGGGTGCGGTACCCGAGGACTTCGTCGCCGACCCGGAAGGTCGTGACACCCTCGCCGATCTCGTCGATGACACCGGCGAAGTCACCACCGGTGACGTGGGGGAAAGTGATCGTGAAGCCCGGCGGGTTCCATCCGGAGCGCACGGCGCAGTCGGTCGGCTGAGCGCCTGCCGCCTTGACCCGGACCCGGACCTCGCCGGGGCCTGCCTGAGGTGCGGGCACCTCAAGGAGCTCAAGTACTTCTGGTCCGCCGAACGCGTGGAAGCCTGCTGCCTTCATAGTCAACGCCCCTTCTGGGTAATCGATTTGCTGCTCCGCTTGGCTCCGGTGAGGGGCCCTGCGGAAGAACGTAAAACCTCAAGCCGAATTGAGGTCAAGCGATGGGAGGAAGAAAGAATCAAGCCGTACCGTCGCGCCGCAGACTGCGGTGGCTCACCCGCCACCGGCCGTCCTGAAGCACGAGGTGGTCGCGGCACACGACGCTCGCCGTCAGTTGGAGTGCCTCGCCGTGCACGGTGCGCGCGGTGAGCGCGTACGCGCGGGTGCGCAGACTGCCGTCCGCCTCGGGGCGAACGTCCAGCATGCCGATCCAGTGACGGAAGTCCGCCTTCTCCTCGGCCAGCCTCCGGGTATGGGCCCGAGCGGAGTCGGCGAGCGCGGCGCGACCGGACACCGCACCCTGGAAGACCGCGTCCTCGGTGAACGTCGCGGCCCACTCCTCGGCGTGGCCGTGGTCCATGAGGCCCATCTGGTCGGCGTAGAACTGCTGGATCCGCGCGTAGAGCTCGGCGGAGACGTACGCGTCGCCGGCGGCCGACGGGCTGGTGGGTTCGCTGCTCATCCGGGCCTTTCTGTGGGAGGGAACCGCGCCGGACGAACCGGTCGGCGGCCAGGCCGTCCCTCGCGGACTTGTTCGACAAGATCCGAAGGAGACGGCCTAAGCGGCGTGGGGCATTCCACGTTGCCGCAGGTGAGTGGTGTCCTGCTCGAAACGCACTCGACGCCGGCCGGAGGCGGAGCCTCCGGCCGGCGTCGAGTGCGTTGTTACTGAACGGTCGTGCTGGACAGCTGAACCGGGGTGGCCGGATTCGGGTAGCACTGAACCGGAGTGAAGTCGTTGATCGTGGTGTCGAGGCGCTTCATCGACAGGCCCGGGTTGTCGAAGCCGGAGCCGCCGGCCGAGGTCACCAGCGTGCCCTTTTGGAACGTCGTGAACTTCGCTTCGATCGAGGGAAGCTCGAAGGTGGAACCGCCGTAGAAAGGCCCGGTGGCCTTCACCACGAACTGGTTGCCGACGACCTCCAGCGACTGGGTGGAGCCGCCGAGGTTGCTGCCGCCGGTCAGCTTCTGGCTGATCAGCACGGCACCCGCCGGTATGGAGACCTTGAGGGCGACGTTGCGGACCTCCTTCTGGTACGCGGCGTTGAGGGGGAAGGGACCCGGCGTGTACTTGATGGTGAACACCTGGAACGGGTGCACCGTGGCCGGGGCGGTGACGTCGAAGGCGCGGTTGCTGGAGTACTCGCTCCACTGGCCGTTCTCCGGAACGCGGCACAGGTACGGCACGGTGGCGGGGGCGGCGATCGCGGTGCCCGAGGCAGCCATCACTCCCGCCAAGACGAGGGAAGTCGCGGCGGCGGCCCGGCGCGCGGTGGTCTTGCGGGTCAAGGGGTCTCCTCCAGAGTCGGTGCTGCTGACTGACAGCGGATGGACGCTAAAACCGGCCTCTGGAAGTTGGCTCGAATTCCACTCTTCCAATGGTTCTCCAGCGATTCGAGACCGGATCCGGAGAGCCTGGCGAGGAAAGCCGTCCGACGTTGAGCGGGGTTGAATGGTGAAACTCAAGGGCAAGGTCGCCGTGGTCACCGGCGGAACGAAGGGCCTGGGGCTCAAGATCACTGAGGCGTTCATCGCCGAGGGGGCGCGGGTCGTCGCGGCCGCACGGGGCCGGGAAGGCGCCCGGGAGGCGCTGGAACCGTACGGGGACGACGCGGTCTTCCATCAGGCGGACGTTCGCGATCCGGAGTCCGTGCGCGCGTTGATGGAAGCCGCGGCACAACGATTCGGGGCGGTCGACATCCTGGTGGCGAACGCGGGGCTGAGCCGGTCCGGACCGGTCGCGGGCCTGTCGGCTTCGGACTGGGCCGACGTCGTCGACACCAACGTCAACGGTCTCTTCCACTGCGTCCAGGCGGCAGTGCCGCACCTGGAGCGGAGCGATGCCGGCCGCATCATCACGCTGTCCTCTGCGCTCGGCAGCCGCCCCACACCGGGCGCGTCGTCGTACTGCGCGACCAAGGCGGCCGTGGAGATGTTCAGCAAGGTGGTCGCCTTGGAGCTGGCTCCCAAGGGGATCACGGTCAACTGCCTGTCCCCCGGCTTCATCGACGAGGGCATGGGCAAGCTGCTCAAGGCGAACGAGGCGGTCTGGAGCAAGTACGCGCCCAAGGTTTCGCTGGGCCGCATGGGTACGGGTGAGGAGGTTGCCGACGCTGCCGTGTATCTCGCGGGAGACAGCGGGTCCTACGTCAACGGGCACGTGCTGGAGATCAACGGAGGCCTGACCTGGTGACGTCCTTCATGTCCTGACGTCCTTCATGTCCTGATGTCCGGTGGAACGACTGCGGGACGGCCCTCGAAAGAGGGCCGTCCCGCTCGTCTCGGTGGATCAGGCGCCCGCGGTCACAGAGACGCTCTGCCCGGTGATGCCGGTGTTGGCGGCCGAGCCGAGGAAGACGACCACCCGAGCGATCTCGGTCGCGTCGAGGAGCCGGCCGAGCGGTGCCCGGGCGGAGTACCGCTCGGCGACACCCATGCTGTTGGCCATTCGCTCCTCGTTGCGGAAGGTACGGGTCAGCCCGGGAACCACCACGTTGGAGAGGATGTCCCCGTCCCGGCCCAAACTGAAGGCGGTACTGCGGGAGAAACCGTGCAGCGCCGCCTTCGCCGCCGCGTAGAACTCCGCGCCGATGCGGCCCTGGTCGGTTTCCAGCACGCCTTCGGTGACCAGGCTCGACGAGATGTGCACGATGCGGCCCCAGCCCTGCCGGCGCATCACCGGAGCGACCAGGCGGGTGAGTTCGACGGGGCCGTCGATGTTGTCGTGCAGCTTGGACCGCCAGTCGTCGCCGACCTCCTCGAAGCTGTCGCCGGGAGGCCGGAAACCGAACGGCCGCAGCGCGTTGTTGACGAGCACGTCGACGCGGCCGGTCCACTGGAGCGCCGCGTCCGTCAGGGCACGTGCCGATTCCGGTTCGCCGAGCCCGTAGGGCGCGATCAGCGCGCGGCCCCCCGCCCGCTCCACCTCCTTGGCCGTGACCTCGGCGTCGGCGGCGTTCGAGGCGTAGCCGACGACGACATCGGCTCCCTCGGCGGCGAAGGTACGGGCCACTTCCCGTCCCATGCCACCGGAGGCGCCCGTGACGATCACCGTGCGGCCGGTGAGTCCCAGGTCCATCCCCTCACCCCGCCACGTCGGTCAGTGGGCGGTCCGGTGCGGCCGGGGCGAGTGGCGGCCGTTTGCGCGTGTTGCTGAAGCGTCGTACGGCTGGCACCTCCACGAAGCGGTACAGGAGCCACGCGGCGGCGGTCGTCAACGCGAACGTCAGGGCGATCATGCCCAGGGCGGGCAGGGTGTCCCAGGTACGACCCGGCACCCGGCCCATCGGCCCGTACCACATCACCAGCATGTGGACCATGTAGAAGGCGAACGACAGCTCCCCCAGGCGCACCATCGTGCGCCCGCGGAAGGGCGAGCGGGCGCCCTTCACATCGGCGGCCGCGCCGGCCGCCACGACCAGGGCCAGCGGGATGACCGTCGGCGCGACGATGCCGTACGCGTCGGGCAGCCAGACCGTCAGCGCGTAGCCGGGAATGAGCGTCAGCAGCGCACCGCCGAGGCTCAGCGGAATCCAGCGGCCCGTCTGCACGATCCGCGCCATGACGATGCCGAGGGCGAATTCCAGCAATCGGGTCAGCGGCAAGCAGTAGACGAACCAGTACTGGTACCAGGAGATTGGGTAGTACGGCATCTCCGGGTCGCTGGGCAGCAGCTGGGACGCCAGCGCGACGAGGACCACGCCCGCGAACAGGATTCCCGCCCAGGTCCACAGCCGCTGAGCGGGAATCGCGCGCACCCACCGCACCAGCCAGGGGAAGGAGAGGTAGAACAGCAGCTCGGCGGCCAGCGACCAACTCGGGCCGTTCGTACCGAAGAAGACGTCCTCCACCGGGAACCACGCCTGGATCAGGAAGAACGAAGGCACGGTGTTGCTCACCGTCGCGGCGTAGCCGCCGATCCAGGTCATGAGCAACAGGCCCGCGGCCCAGGTCACCAGGTGGTTGGGGAAGATCTTCGCCAGGCGGCGGCGCCAGAACGTCAGGGGCCGGTCCGTATCCCTGGCGGACCACGTCAGCACGAAGCCGCTGAGGATGAAGAAGAAGCCGACTCCCACGAAGCCCAGCTTCGACACGTAGGTGACGAGGGCGGCCCCTAGGTCCTTGTCGTTGAAGATTCCGTACACCGCGGCATGACACACGAACACCATGAGGGAGGCGATGAAGCGCATGCCGGTCAGGGACGGGAGCCGGGATCCGTCGGCGGAGACCGCCGACGGTCCGCCGGTTCTGGACGTCGTCACTCGTGGTCCCCCGCCTTGCGACCCACCGCGATCACGTAGCCGAGCACTTCGCCCTCCAGGACGCCGACCTTGGAGAGCATCGCCTTGAACTCGTCGGCGAACTCCTTGCCGCCGCGCTCGGCGATGTACGCGTACTTCTCGTCCAGCACGTCGGGGATACGAGCCGCGGACCGGTGCAGGTGCGGCGTCGCGTCCTCGAACCGGGTGATCTCGAAGCCGGCATCCAGCAGCAGCTTCCGGTACCCCTCCAGCGTCGGCAGGGCTTCGACGGTGAACCCTTCGCGCAGCGCCACGCGCTGCTCGGGGGAGAGGTCGGTGCGCTCCGCGTAGTCGGACAGTACGAACCGCCCGCCGGGCACCAGGACTCGTTCGATCTCCTGGAGGGCCTTCGGACGGTCGGACATGTACATGATGGCTTCGGAGGCCCACACCGCGTGGAAGGAGTTGTCCGGGTAGGGCAGGGCCATGCCGTCGGCCTGCTCGAAGGTCACCTGCTCGGTGACGCCGGCCTCCCGGGCGAGCTTCTCACCCTGCCGGACCTGTTCCAGGCTGACATTGACGCCCACGACGCTCGCGCCGCTCACCTTGGCCGCCTGGATCGCCGGACGACCGAAGCCGCAGCCGACATCGAGGAGGCGGTCGCCGGCACGCAGCTCGGACGCCTCGATCATCACCTCGGTGTGCCGCTCCTTCGGATCGGTACCCGGGGACTTGTCGTCGAAGTAGCCAATGTGCAGGTTGAAGCCGCTCAGTCCGAACAGCCAACTGCGGTCGTCGAAGTACTCGCCCACTTCGTCGGCCGTCTTCGCTTCGTACGTGGTCATGCCCAGGCACCTCGCTCAAGGGAAAGTCCGATGCCGGACACGATGAGTGCCGGGTCTCGAAAGTGGCTGGAGACCCACTGCACGGCCCGCGCGGACGAGTGGGACCGGCGGCGGGATCCTGCTGTTCCAGCAGCTCTCGAATCCCCGTCGAGCCCCTCTGGCGACGATCGCGGACACTTGTCCGGATCAGAGGGGACCACCGTGATACATCTCTTCCAGCCGCAGACCGGAGACGAGGAACTCGCCGCCGTGGCCGAAGTGTTCGCCGACAAGTGGCTCGGCCACGGTCCGCGCACCAAGGCGTTCGAGGCCGAGTTCGCCGCCCACCTGGGCGTGGAAGCGGAGAAGGTCATCTTCCTCAACTCGGGAACCGCCGGGCTCTTCCTGGCACTGGAGTGCCTGGATCTCAAGGAGGGCGACGAGGTCGTACTCCCCTCCCTCAGCTTCCTCGCCGCCGCCAACGCCGTGCTGGCGGTGGGCGCCCGGCCCGTGTTCTGCGATGTCGACCCGCGCACCCTGAACCCGGACGCGACGCACGTCGAGAACGCCCTCACCGAACGAACCAAGGCCGTCATCGTGCTGCACTACGGTGGCTACCCCGGCGACGTGAAGGCCGTCGCGGAGCTGTGTGCGGACCGTGGCGTGACTCTCATCGAGGACGCCGCCTGCTCGGCCGGCTCCCGAGTCGACGGTCAGGCCGTAGGTACCTTCGGCGACCTGGCCATGTGGAGCTTCGACGCGATGAAGGTCCTGGTCACCGGGGATGGCGGCATGCTCTACGTCCGCGACCCCGAGCTGGCCTCCCGGGCGCGCCGTCTGGCCTACCACGGCCTCGCCCAACCCAGTGGATTCGGTCACGCCAAGGTTTCGCACCGCTGGTGGGAGCTGGACATCCCCGAGCCCGGCCGCCGCGTCATCGGCAACGACATGACCGCGGCCATCGGCCGGGTCCAGCTCCGCCGACTGCCGGAGTTCGTGGCGCGCCGCAAGGAGATAGTGGAGCTCTACGACCGGGAACTCGCTGGAGCCGAGGGGATCGAGCTGCCGCCGTCGCTACCGGAGGGTCACCGGTCCACGTACTACTTCTACTGGGTACAGCTGGACGCCAACATCCGCGACGAGGTGGCTGGCGACCTGCTGGCCGCCGACATCTACACGACCTTCCGTTACGCGCCCCTGCACAAGGTCGCCGCTTACCGCTCGGAGGGACAGGTCCTGCCGGCCTCCGACACGGCTTCCGGTCGCACGCTGTGCCTGCCGCTGCACCCGGGCCTCTCCGACGACGACGTGCGCACGGTCGCGGCCGCCCTGCGCAAGGCCGTCGACGCCAAGCGATAGGAACCCGTGATGCGACTCCTCTTCCTCGCCGCGCTCGCCAAGACGCTCCACGAGGTGACCATCGGCCTCGACCTCGCCGAGCAACTGGCCGACGCGGGCATCGAGAGCCACTTCGTGGTGAACCCCTACAACGAGGACCAGTTGCGCGCGGCGAAGACGCCGTACACGCTGGTCGAACCCGGGCTCGGCGAAGGCGTCCGCGACGTCGTGCACCAGGTGGCCAAGGAGTTCCGGCCCGACGCCGTCATCCTCGTCGACTACCTGGCCCACTGGATGACCTTCCGAGTCGGATACCGCACCGATCCGTGGTTCGTCGAGGACCTCGGGCTGCCGGTCATCCCCATCGACCTCTACGACCTGGAGAGCACGAGCCGCCGCGTCGAGATTCTCGGTACGACGATGGAGGTGGACGACAACCTCCTGCGCATGCCCGTGCAACTGTTGCCGGTGCCGATGAACCGCCCGCGGATCACCGACTCGGGCCGAGGACTGCCGTATCGGGCGAACCGTACGATCGAACCACTCGCAGGAGCTGTCCGGGACGAGGTGCGCCGTTCCCTCGGGCTCACCGGCGGACAGCGCCTGCTGATGGTGCCGACCCTGCCCTGGCAGCAGCTCATGCAGGTCCATGCGGGCGAACCCACGCGTGAACTGGCCGGCCGGCTGCCTCGGCTGCTCGGGCACTACCTCGGAAGGCTCCCGCAGGACACCCACTTCCTGATGACCGGCCCGCTCTTCGAAGGTTTCGCAGGACTCGGAGACCGGGTGCACCACCGCCCCGAATACACGGCGGGAGAGTACCACCGGCTGCTGGGCGCCGCAGACGGGGTGTTCTCGTTCCACCTGCCCAGCTACGCGCTGGAGCGGGCTGTCCTCGCCGACGTACCGGGTCTCCTCGCGGTGAACAACCATGCCGTGGACGGCGAGCCGGCCATCGCGCGGCTTGACCGGGAACTCGGTGGCCTGGGGAACGAGGTGCGGGACTGGCTGACTTCCTACCCGGGAACTCTGCCCGACTTCCACATGTGGCCGCTCAGGTGGAACGAGGTACTGCGCCCGTTGCTCGACGCCAACCCGTTCACCGAAACCCTTCTGCGTGCCGAGCTCTTGGACGAGGAGGGTTTGGTCGACGGTCTCGAACGGCTGCTCTACGATCCGGTGGAACGGGATCGGTTGGCCACCGAGCGAGCCGCGTACCGCGATGCGGTGAACGCCCTGCCGGAGACGGCAGGAACGTTCACCGAGGCGGCGCGCCGCCTGGGTATCGACGCCTGAGCTCGGGGGTGGCCGGATGTCAGGCCACCAGTCGCTCCAGAACGCCCACGACATCAGCCGGCAGGGGCAGCTCGGCCATCTCCGCGGAGATGGCCCGGGCGCGCTCCCGGTACTCGGGGCTCGCGAGGACCTCCTGGCAGGCGTCGGCGATGTTCTCGGGGGAGTCGTCCTCCGGGCGGACCATCCTGGACGCACCGTAGGCACTGAGCCGTTCGGTGTATCCGACGACGTACGGCAGGTACGGGATGAGGATCTGGGGGACACCCGCCGCCATGCTGCCGAGCACCGTGTTCCCGCCCGCGTGACTCACGACCAGGTCACAGGTCCGTGCTACCACGTCGAGCGGGATCCAGCCGGCCCGCACGTTGTCGGGCAGCGGACCCAGCTCGTCCACGACCGTGTCCGGAGCCGCCACCAGCAGTTCGACGTCGAGCGAGGCCACCTTCGTGACCAATCCGGACAGGATCTCGAAGTCGGAGTCCTTCGTGACCCGGCTGCCGGCGCTGACCAGGACGCGCGGTCGGTCCCCCTTGTCGAACATCCACGGCGCGAGCGGCCGCTGCGAGGTGTACGGCACGTACCGCATCAACTGCGCCGCAGGGGCGTCGGCGGTGCGCAGCGAGGGCGGGCAGGTGTCGATGAACAGATCGGCGGAAGGCATCTCGTACAACCCGAAGGCCTCCAGCTCCGGCCCGAGCTCGGCGGCTGCCGCGAGGTCGATCGTGCGGGGTTCGCCCATGTCCACGGCGTGCTTCACGTAGGGCACCCCCGCGTACGCGGCGACCAGCGGGGCGGCGAAGGCCAGCACCCCGCCGACCACGAGATCCGGCTGCCACCGGTCGATCAGAGAGGTCAGCCCGTCAACGCACGCGGCGGCGTACCGGCCGAAGCAGCGCCCGTTGAACAGGTACCGCTCGTGCAGGTCCTCCGGTATCTCCTGCAGCACCCCCCTTCGGTCGTACAGGAAGTCCTTCATCGTTTTCGAGGTGACGGCGAAACCCGGCACTCCGGCACCATTGATGATCCGGATGCAGTCCTCGGGCGCGGCCATCACGACCTCATGGCCCGCGTTCTTCGCCGACTGGGCCAGGGGGATCAGGGAAAAAACGACTCCCGAGCTGCCGCCTGCCACAAAGAGAATCTTCATGCACACGATCGTCCGCGAGCCGGTTCGTCCCTGGCTCGAACGATCCTCGACGTTCCGCGACTTCCGGACGAGTACGCGTTTCCTGTTCGAGCCGCTCTCCAGAGTGGTCGACGACCGTCATTCTCGCCGCCCCCGCCCACCCCAGCAGGAGGAAGTCACTCGTGTCCCGTCGCTTGTTCACCTCGGAGTCCGTGACCGAGGGTCACCCCGACAAGATCGCTGACCAGATCAGCGACACGATCCTCGACGCGCTGCTCACCGAGGACCCGACCTCGCGCGTGGCCGTGGAGACTCTCATCACGACCGGCCTCGTGCACATCGCGGGCGAGGTGACGACGAAGGCGTACGCGCCGATCGCGCAGCTCGTCCGGGAGAAGATCCTGGAGATCGGCTACGACTCGTCGAAGAAGGGCTTCGACGGCGCCTCGTGCGGCGTGTCGGTGTCCATCGGCGCGCAGTCCCCGGACATCGCGCAGGGTGTCGACACCGCCTACGAGAAGCGGGTCGAGGGCGATGAGGACGCGCTCGACCGGCAGGGCGCCGGCGACCAGGGCCTGATGTTCGGCTACGCCTGCGACGAAACCCCCGAGCTGATGCCGCTGCCGATCCACCTCGCGCACCGGTTGTCGCGGCGGCTGACGGAGGTCCGCAAGGAGGGGATCGTTCCCTACCTGCGCCCCGACGGCAAGACGCAGGTGACGATCGAGTACGACGGCGACGAGGCCGTCCGCCTCGACACCGTCGTCGTGTCCTCGCAGCACGCCGCGGACATCGACCTGGATGCCCTGTTGACGCCGGACGTGCGCACGTTCGTGGTGGAGCACGTGCTGGCGCAGCTGGCTGAGGAGGGCATCAAGCTGGACACCGAGGGCTACCGGCTGCTGGTGAACCCGACGGGTCGTTTCGAGATCGGTGGTCCGATGGGCGACGCCGGCCTGACCGGCCGCAAGATCATCATCGACACGTACGGCGGCATGGCCCGTCACGGTGGTGGCGCCTTCTCCGGCAAGGACCCGTCCAAGGTCGACCGCTCGGCCGCGTACGCGATGCGCTGGGTCGCCAAGAACGTGGTCGCCGCCGGTCTGGCCTCGCGCTGCGAGGTCCAGGTCGCGTACGCGATCGGCAAGGCCGAGCCCGTCGGCCTGTTCGTGGAGACCTTCGGCACCGCCACGGTCGACACCCAAAAGATCGAGGACGCGATCGGCCAGGTCTTCGACCTCCGCCCGGCCGCCATCATCCGCGACCTGGACCTGCTGCGCCCGATCTACGCGCAGACCGCCGCCTACGGCCACTTCGGCCGCGAGCTCCCCGACTTCACCTGGGAGCGCACCGACCGCGTCGACGCGCTGCGCAAGGCCGCCGGCCTGGCGTGAGCGCCCGCCCGCGCCGCCCTGCCCACAGTTGCTAGGAGAAGAGTTGTGCGAATCGCTGTGACCGGCTCCATCGCGACCGACCACCTCATGGTGTTCCCCGGACGCTTCGCGGAGCAGTTGATCACCGACAAGGTCGACACGGTGTCACTGTCGTTCCTCGTCGACCAACTGGAGGTGCGCCAGGGCGGCGTGGGGGCCAACATCACCTTCGGCCTCGGCCGGCTCGGCCTGCGGCCCCTGCTTGTGGGCGCCGCCGGTGTCGATTTCGCCGAACACGGCCGACGCCTCGTCGAAGCCGGGGTGGACACGACATCGGTCCGGGTCAGTGAGACGCTGCACACCGCCCGCTTCGTGTGCACGACGGACCGGGACCAGAACCAGATCGCGAGCTTCTACGCGGGCGCCATGGCCGAAGCCCGCGAGATCGACCTGCGGGAGGTCGTCGCCCGCTGCGGACGCCCCGACCTGGTCCTCGTCGGCGCCGACGACCCCGCGGCGATGCTGCGCCACACCGCGACCGCCCACGCGCTTGGCATCCCGGTGGCGGCGGACCCCTCCCAACAGCTGGCCCGCCTCGACGCCGAGCAGACACGGAGCCTCGTGGACGGCGCACACCTCCTCTTCACCAACGAATACGAGAGCGCCCTGCTGCGCGAGCGCACCGGGTGGAGCGAGGAACAGGTCCTGGAGCGGGTCGGCACCTGGATCGTGACGCGCGCAGCCGACGGGGTCTCGATCCTGACCGCCGACGGCGGCCAGGAGGACATCCCCGCCGTCCCGACGGACATCGCCGCCGACCCGACCGGCGTGGGCGATGCCCTGCGCGCCGGCTTCCTCGCCGGCCTCGCGTGGAGCCTGTCGTACGAGACCGCGGCCCGCCTCGGCTGCGCGCTCGCCACAGTGGTCCTGGAATCCGTCGGCACCCAGGAGTACAAGCTCCTCCCGTCCGACCTGATCGGCCGCGTCGACCGGGTCTACGGCAGCGCCGCGGTCGCCGAGCTGAAGCCCTGGCTGGTGGCCGTCTCATGAGCGCCGAGCAGGTCCATCGGGCCGACGCCCTTCGGGAGGCGCTCGCCACCCGTGTGGTCGTCGCCGACGGGGCCATGGGGACGATGCTCCAGGAGCAGGACCCGACGTTGGAGGACTTCCAGCAGTTGGAGGGCTGCAACGAGGTTCTGAACGTCACCCGCCCGGACATCGTCCGCTCGGTCCACGAGGCCTATTTCTCCGTCGGTGTCGACTGCGTCGAGACGAACACGTTCGGCGCGAACTTCGCCGCCCTCGCGGAGTACGACATCCCGGAACGCAACTTCGAGCTGTCGGAGTCCGGTGCCCGGATCGCCCGCGAGGTCGC
>NZ_JBVIVP010000046.1:0-18341 GCF_055595445.1 Streptomyces sp. NPDC040432
ACTCCGGCGGGTAGTTCTTCATGACCACGAGATGTCCGTTCTCAGATCCTCAGGATCCAGTGTCTCGTGTGTTCAGGATTCGGGGTCAAGGCCCGTTCGTGGGTGGTTCCTTGGTCTTGGCTGTGTTGAGTCCGTGGGTTCTTGAGTTCTTGAGTCCGTGGGTTCCTGGCGGTTGTGTTCGTGGGTGGCCGTGTACGGGTCTGTGACGGCCGTGCGTGGATAGGGTCGGGTTCAGTCCGTGCTGACATGGGTGCGCGGGTCAGGACCGGTGCCCAGGCGCTCTGGGGCAGTACGACCGGACCGACTTCGACCCCGGCACACCGTGATGATGTGGCGGGGTCTTGTCGTACCGAGGGATCGGTGAATGAAGGCGTTCGCCACCCGCGCGGGTCCCGGCGGGCGGGCCGGGCGCGCGGGGAGAGGCGGGTCGGGCGGCCTTCGCGACAGCGGTGTCGGGGGACCGTGCCGCCCGCCCTTCCACGGTACGCCGGGGGCACGTCCAGGTCGCCCGGGTCGCCCTACACCCAGGTCCCCCGCCATTCAATAGCCGCGGCCGGGCTCCGAACTGGGAAGTGTCTCGCCCCATTTCATTGAATGGGGCCGCGCGCGGTGATCAGGTCAGGGCGCCTCGACCGGCGGGCTTGCGGGGCTAGCCCCCGCCCGTCGCACTCTGCTGTCCGGCCGGTCCGGGACGTTCCGACATTCCTCACCCCGCGTGCCGAGCTTCGGCATGCCCGCCGAAAGGGAACGTCCTGTCTCCACGCTCGCCCTGGCCGTCCTGCTGCTCCTGGTCCTCGTCACGCTGCTCCTGGCGGGCGGCGTCGGCTACGTCGTCCACCGCCACCCGGTTTTCGTGGCGCCCTTCACGGCGGCCGGGACGGCCGTGGCCCTGGTGGTCGCCTGCCTCGGCCTGATCGCGGCCCGATGACCGGACTTGGCCCCTCACGTGGCCGACGCCCCGACGCCCGCAAGGGGTCAGGGGCTTGCCCACCTTGCGAATCCCGGGTGGGCAAGCCTTGGGTGCCCTGCCCGGGCAAGCCTTGGGCCTCCCTGGGCAAGCCACCCGCGCGGGCGGGCTTGCCCACCCCGGCGTCAGGGGCCGGTCGCCGCCCAGCCGACCCGAGCGCGGCGATCTGCTCCGGGGCCGGCCGGTTCCGGCGCTGCTTCTGGTTCACGTCCAGTGGGCGGTCCCGTCGGGGAGTTCTTCGACGTGACCGCGGCCCGGGATGCTCATGCCCTCGTTCTCGCGTTCCCGGTCTTCGTCAGGGTGTGAATGCCCGTCTGGAAGGGTGACCGACCCGCGCCCGTGCGGGGGAGTCCCGGGTGTCTACGAGGGCGTCTGGTGTGGCGTTGGGTGGCGAGCCGGCGTCCGCTGTCCTCGCCGTGCCGGGCCACCCCCGGGACGATCGCCGTGAGGCGGGTTTCCTCGGCGTCGACCCCGACGACCTGGATTCGGAAGATCTGGCGTGGTCACTGGTTCGCAGGCTGCGACGGGCGGAGTCCGTGCTCCCGGTGGTGTGGGCTTGTGCGGGGCGGGTGGTGATGTGGCGTCACCGCCCGGTGTCGTCTCGTGGGGTGGTGGGCTGAGGTGCGTGGGTGGGGCGGGGTGTGTACGGGTCGGATCCGGGTGACCGGTGGGGCCGCAGGACGGACACGCGTACGTGAAGCTGCTCGGCGGTCCGCTGGACGGGCAGCTGCTGGACGTGACCCAAGGCCGGAAGTGGTCGTCGTCGGCGGAGCGGGTGGGCACGACAGCGGCGGGCCCGGGTTCCGGCCGCGCCGCTGTCGTGCTGTGGTCGGCTCTTGGGGGAGTCCTGGGGTCAGTGGAGCTTGTTGACGGCGGTTTTCGTGGTGGTGCGGAAGGCGGTGAGAGGGGCCTCGTTGAGGTTGCCCATCCGGCCCCAGCGGATGAGGGTGACGGTGCGGCCGTCGCGGCCGACGGAGAACAGGTGGATGTCGGAGGTACCGATCTGCGGGTCGGCGGTGTCCAGGCTGTAGACCCAGGCGCCTTCCTCGACGGCGAGCTTGCCGTGGGAGGCGCTGACGGCCTGCAGGCCGGGGTTCTGCTGTTCCAGCAGGGGGCCGCAGCCGGCGAGGGCCCCGCGGAGGGTGTCGACCAGTTTCACGGCGTCGGCCTCGGTACGGGCGACGGTGGTGACCTGGACGCCGTTGGTGTCGAGCTCGGTGCTGAACTCGCGGTGGCGGGTGTTCTGCGCCGGGATCTTGTAGGGGGCGCAGAGGACGCCGCCGTTCTCCGGGACGCCGTTGAAGACCTGGGTGGCGGTCCACGGCGTCGACGACGGCGGCATCTGGGAGGCGGCGAGGAAGGCGGGCTGGGCAGCGGCCTGCGCCGGGGCTGTGGCGAGGGCCGCGAGGCCCAGTGCGGCAGCGGCCGCGGTGGCGAGTGCGGTGCGGAGCTTGTTCATGGTGGTGGGTCCCCCGTCGGGTCGATCGTTCGGTCGGTGCTCAACCAGCCTGCGGTCGGCGCCCGCCGACCGCAACGATCACGGGCCCATCAGCCGTCCCGGAATCATTCCACCCCCGCTGACGTGCAAGGACGTGAAGGCTGGGACGCAGAGTCGAGGGGGGTGGAACAGGGCCGAGGGGGTGGAATGCCGAAGGACGCCGTCCCGTCGAGGAGTTTTCGGGGCTCGTGCGCGCGCTGAAGGCGCGGAACGGGAGGAGTGATGAGCCGCTGGGCCGGCGGCTGAGCGTCCGCGCGTCCACCCTCCACCGCTACTGCTCGGGCACGACCGTCCCAAAGGAGTTCGCCGTGGTCGACCACCCCCGCCCTGCTGTGCGGGGCGGAAGAGGAGGAACGGCGGGCGCTCCGTGCACTCGGCGGGGTGGCGTGTGACGTCTCGGTGCTGTTGAGTTCGACGGTCAAATGATCAAGAGGTGAGGGGTTGCCGGTGTTCAGGACAGTACGGGGGCTTGCAGGCGGCGCGGCGCTGATGGTGGCGCTGACGGCATGTGGAAGTGATGGTGACGACGGGTCGGGTGTTGTCGGTGGCGTCGGGGGAGCGGGCGGCGAGGCGAAGGCGGCTCCGGTGGTCGTGACCGAGGACATGATCCGCACGGCCCTCATCGGCAGGACGGCGGCGCCGCAGGGCTGGAAGGCGACGAACAGCGTCCAGACCTGGGAGGGCGGTGACAGCCTGCGTCAGTGCGAGGAGCAGACGGACACGAACTGCGGTGGCTTCGTCTCGGTCGGGTCGATCACCCTCCGCCTCCTCGATCCGGACGGGACGCAGAGCGATTCGGGTATCAGGTACAGCATCGTGTCCTTCACGACGGTGGACGATGCGAAGGCAGGGCTGAAGGGCATGACGGCCGAAGCACGGCGGAAGGCAGGGGCTGAGGCGAAGCCGCTGGAAATCTCGGCGGGGGCGGACGAGACCGACGCTTTCACGGGCCCACACACCGAGGTCATGATGCGCGTGGGAAGCGCCCTGATCCGGCTGGAGAGCTCGAACCTGAAGGAGAACCAGCCCCAGCCCTACAACGACTTCGCCAAACTCCAGATCGACCGCCTCAACAGGACAACCGCGGGGAAGAACCCCGACGCCTGAGGCCTGCACCTCCTCGACGGCCGGGGCACGAAGAGCAGCCCGGCCACCGCGTCCACATCCGGTGCCGGCCGGGCCTCGCCGTCGGCAACAACCGCGCGGGCCGGGCCCACCAGTCCGCCAAGAGAGTGGGCCCGGCCGATTCGCAGGAGAAGCCGCCAGGTTCTCACGAACACGCCCACCACGGACGGCGAACGAATGGACTCGGCCCGCGAATCAGGGCCCAGCCCACCTACTTGTCGTGGCCGACTGGGTGGGCTGGGCCTGCGCAGGTCCGGCCCCGGTGGAGAAGGGGCGGACCCGGGCCGCACCCGGTTCGCACGAGGACGGCCCTGCCGCTTGTCACCCGCCGGACCGTCGTCGGCGGCCGGCCATCGACTAGGACAGCGGTGCGGGAGCGTTGATCTCCTTCAGGAGCATCCGCAGGGTGAGGCTGTGCTTTTCGGGGGGCAGGGCGTCCAGTGCGGCGGTGGCGTAGGCGACGCCGCCGGTTCGGTCGCCGGAGCGGGCCAGCATGAGGCCGCGGTGGAGTTCGAGGTGGGTGGCGAAGCGGGGCAGGGTCGTGGGGAGTTCGGCGAGAGCCTGGTCCTGCGCGGCGGCGGCGCCCTGCTCGTCGCCGAGACGGGCCAGGAGCAGGGAGCGGAAGACGTTCAGCCGCCACCAGGGCACGGCGTAGTCGGAGGTCTGCTCGTGCGAGCCGGCCGCGTCGAACATGTGGCGGCCGCGGGTGTCGAGGTCGCGGGCGGTGGCGTGATCGCCCCGGAGCGCGGCCGCGTGGGCCTTGCCGTAGAGGGCGTTGAGAAGTCCGAGGGAGGGGGTGTCGCAGAGGGCGAGGGCCTGGTCCGCGAGGACGTCGGCGACCCCGAGGGCGGCACCCTCGTAGCCGAGCGCGATGGCGGCCCGACCGTGTACCCACACGCGGGCCTCGGGGTCACCGGACTCGTCGGCGGCCTGCGCGGCCATCCGGTACCAGCGCACGGCGGCCGCCCCGTCGGAGCCGGGGAACGTCTTCGCGTAGAGGGTCATCAGGCGGGCGGCGGCCGACCACATACGGGGATGGTCGAGTTGCTGCTGGATGACGACCAGCTCACCCGAGACACGGCGCTGGATGTCGGCGGCGCCCATCGACATGTACTGACTGCCGTACGCGGCCAGCTTGTCTTCCCACCCCTCGACCGACGGACCGCCCGCCAGACGGGCCGTGAAGCCGCGGGCGAGGAGATCGGACGCGATGACCGGGGCTATGGCCGTGCCGGCGACGTCGGTCAGGAAGGTGCGGCGCAACATGGGGTCCTCCAGGACGGCTAAGGGCACATCGAGAGCGCTCGACAGGGCCGCGAGGTAGAAGCCGCGGGGGGCGACCTTGCCCCGCTCCCACCGGGCCACGTACTCCCGCGTCAACGACGTCCGGTGCACGGCGTTGATCTCGTCCGCGAGACGGGCCTGGGACCAACCGTGTCCGGTGCGCAGCTCCCGGATCAACTCCCCGATGTCCATGGGTACATCTTGCCCCCGGACATGCCCCTGTCCGGGGCGGTTCGTCGCGACGAGGGTATGAGCACCGGCACCAGGCGAAGGAGCGTCCGATGAAAGACCTCAGCAGTGAAGAGCGGGCCAAGGCTGAAGCGCTCCGCCTGTTTCCGCCCGTTCCGCCGGCGGCGCCGGCAGACTGCCCGCGCTGCCAGGGCTACGCGCGCTCGCGCGCTGCCGCTCGGGGCCCCATGCGGGGCACCGTCGTCAGCGACGCGAACGTGCTGATGCGCCGCTGCGCGAAGGCCGGCCACCGGTGACCGAGCGGGGACGCCGGTTCAGGGTGGGGGAGGTGGTGATCGACCGGGAGCGAAAGGCGCGGGGCGAGGTGGTCAAGCTCTACCCGTCCCCGCTGGTCATGCGGCTGATGGACGCCGCCGGGTTCCAGTGGATCGCCCGCACGGTGCTGTGCGGACCGGCGGGCAAACGGCAGCCCGCGCCGCAGGAGGAGGTGCGGATCCCGCCGGGCACCGCGCCCATGGACTGCCCGCCCCATGAACTCCGGGTCGGCGACCACGTCCTCGATCGCGGCCGGCTCGTCGAGATCGTGGACCTGCGCTACCGGGCCGGAGCCACCCGCACGATCATCCTGGCCACCGGCAGCGTCCGCGTCGCCGACCGGTCGATCCGCGTCTACCGGCCCTTCGCGACCCGCTGAACACCCGCCCACGACCGGGACGTCAAGAGGCCACCGATCCAGCCCCGGCCGGCCTGCCCCACATGGCACGGCGGCCCGGGGCCGGGCTTCCCGTACATCCGATGCGGCCGGATGAGGGACGGCCTCACTCGGGATCGGGCTCCACGTGCCATACGGCTGGTCCGCCGCCGCGCCATTCGATGAGTCCATCGCCGTACGGGGCGACGTCGTCGGGGTCGAGGCCGGCTCGGCGGAGGAATTCGAGGACGTCGGAGGGGCCGAAGGCGCGTCCGAGGATTTCGCCGTCGCAGCGGACCCGGCGCCCGCCCTGCTCGTCGGGCGGGTAGACGATCACACGCAGCTCGGGGGTCATGCCTCCACCCTGGGCGCGGCCGCTCACTCAAGCACCCCGAGGGCGGTGTCCGGGCGACAGTGCGGGCACGCGGAGATTCCCTCGGCGAGGGCCCGGCGGACGGTGTCGGCGGTGGCGGGCTTGCAGCGGGTACGGGTGTCCCAGCACTGCCCGGTGTGCACGCGTGCGGCCGGGCGGCCGGCGCCGATCCCGTGCTCGATCAGCCAGTCCGGGGGCGGCGGCGCGGGGCGCCGTTCGCCCTCGGCGGCGATCAGTTGTTCCTCGGTGGCTATCCAGTCCCGGGTGCGCTGGAGATCCTGCACCTGGACGCGCTCCAGAAAGCGGAGCAGGTCCAGGCGCGAGGCGGAGCGGGCGGGGTCGGGCATGTTCAGTTCCCGAACTGTGCCCGTGGCGCGGCCGTGGATGCCGGGCAGGTGGGCGAGGCACCCACCCGTATTTGCCGGTGGGGGTGTGGCTTCTCTGCACCGGTCAAGGCGAGCCGATCTGAACGGCATCAATAGCCGGCGTGCACCAACGGGTGGGCGGCGGTCACCGGTCGGGGCTGGAGTTCGCGCCTTCGAAGGCGCCGGCGCGGGCCGCCGCCGCGGAGGCCGCGGCGGCGCGGCGCGGCAGCGTCGGGTCCGGGGCGGTGCGGAGCAGCAGCAGTTCGTGGTAGAGCGGGGCGGTCGCGGCGACCAGCAGCGCCCGGCTGTCGGCCGGGCCGGGCAGCTCGCCCCGGTCGGCCGCGCGGGTGACGACCACCGCGCAGCGCGCGTAGCGGTCCTCCCAGAACCGCGACAGTGCCGCTGCCGCTTCCGCTGACCGGAACCCGGCGGCGATCAGCGCCGTGGTCACGTTCGGCCCGCCACCCGCCAGCGCCTCGTACACCTCCTGGTTGAGGGCGGTCAGGTCGTTCTCCAGTGATCCGGTGTCCGGTGGGCGCCACGAGTCGTCGGACGCGGCGTCGAGTACGTCGGCCAGCAGGCGACCGACGTCGCCCCAGCGCCGGTAGACGGTCGTGCGGTGGACGCCGGCGCGTTCCGCGACCGCGTCGACCGTGAGCCCGTCGTACCCGGCCTCCAGGAGCAGCGCGCCCGCCGCCTCCAGCACCTGGGCGCGGACGCGGGCGCTCCGGCCGCCGGTCCGGCGCTGTGGCGTGGCCAGTTTGGCCGGTTCCTGTTGGCCGGAACTTTCGGTTGCCTGCGCAGGGGAATCCATGTCAGCATTTTAACGCAACATTCGTCGCCTTAAAGGAGAACTCCCGTGTTCATCCACCACGCCACCGCCCACCACACCGCCGCCGCGACGACCCCCGAACCCCTGGAGCCGCCCCATGACTGCACAGCTCACCGCATCTGACCTCACCAAGTCCTACAACGGCCGCCTGGTCCTCGACTCCGTCGACTTCTCCGTCCCCGCCGGCGAACGCCTCGGCATCGTGGGCGAGAACGGCTCCGGCAAGTCCACCCTGCTCCGGCTGTTGGCCGGGTCCGAGCGCCCCGACCGCGGCGAGGTCGTTCTGCACGCCGAAGGCGGCGTCGGCTACCTCGCACAAGAAGAGCGCCTCGCCCCGCACCTGACCGTCCAGCAGGTGGTCGACCGCGCCCTCGCCGAGCTGCGTGCCCTGGAGCGGGACCTGCGCCGGATGGAGGCCGGTATGGCCGACGGCGACGCCACCGCCAAGACCCTCAGCGCGTACGCCGACACCCTCACCGCCTTCGAACTGCGCGGCGGGTACGACGCCGACGCCCGCGTGGAGCGCTCCCTGCACGGCCTCGGCCTACCGGCCCTGCCTCGCGAGCGCGCCATCGGCGGCCTGTCCGGCGGCGAGGCCGTACGCCTACGCCTCGCCGTACTGCTGGCCGCCGCCCCGGAGGTGCTGCTCCTCGACGAGCCCACCAACCACCTCGACGACGCCGCCCTGACCTGGCTGGAGGACCACCTGCGCGCCCGGCGCGGCATAACGGTCGCCGTCTCCCACGACCGGGCCTTCCTGGAACGCGTCGCCACCTCCCTCCTGGACGTCGATGGCGACCTGCACCGGACCGTGCGGTACGGCAACGGCTACGCCGGCTACCTCGCCGAGCGCGTCGCCGACCGGCGCCGCCGCGCCGAGGCCGCCACCGCCTGGCGGGCCGAGGTGGCCCGGCTGCGCGCGGCCGCCGCCGTCACAGCCCGCCGGGTGGCGCCCGGCCGTGCCATGAAAGACGGCAACAAGATGGCATACGACCGCGCCGCCGGCCGGGTCCAGCAGTCCCTCGCGAGCCGGGTCCGCAACGCGGAGGAACGCCTCGCCCGACTGTTGGCCCGGCCGGTGCTGGCCCCCGCGGACCCGCTGCGGTTCACCGCGGTACCGCGCAACGCTGCCACGGCTGCCGCCGACCCTGGAACGCCCGCCGGTTCCGGGGACGCGCGAGGGGTGCTGCTGGCCGCGGTGGGCGCCGCGGTCGAGGGGCGGCTCGCGCTGGTGGACGTGAACGTGCCGGTCGGCGGCCGACTGCTGGTCACGGGCCCGAACGGGGCGGGCAAGAGCACCCTGCTGCACGTACTGGCCGGCACCCTGGCCCCCGACCGCGGGCAGGTCGTACGGCACGGCCGGATCGGACTGCTCGCCCAGCACACCGATGCCGGCACGGGCCGCGGAACGCTGCTCGCGGCCTATGCCGAGGGCCGCCCCGGGACCCCCGAGGAGCACGCCGAACAACTCCTCTCACTGGGCCTGTTCGCCCGCGACCGGCTGTCCGCTCCCGTCGGCTCCCTGTCCGTCGGACAGCGGCAGCGGCTGGCCCTGGCCCGCCTGGTCACCGAACCGGTCGACGTCCTGCTGCTGGACGAGCCCACGAACCACCTCTCTCCCGCGTTGGCGGATGAACTGGAGGAGGCCTTGGCCCGGTTCGCCGGCGCGGTGGTCGTGGTCAGCCACGACCGACGGCTGTGCGCCCGCTGGTCGGGCGACCGGCTTGCCCTGCACGCCACGGCACCGGAACCAGCCGCAGCCGCCACCTGCCCGTGACAACGGGCCCGCCCATCCCCGCCCTATCGATAGGACGCCCCCACTTGACCACCTCCGTAAGCCCGCTGGGCACCCTCGACCTCCCCACCCCGACCCCCGGGACGTCCTGGACGCCGTCCTCGTCCGGCCCGTACAGGTGGCGGAGATCAGCGCGGACCGGGCCATCGACACGGTGGCGTCCACCGCCATTCGGTCCGCTTCAAGCGGCTGCGCCGGGACGTCACGGCGGACGACGTGCCGTTGTTCGGGTCCGGCTCGGCGGCGGACGCCGGCTGATCTTGGGTAGCGGACCGGATCGGCGAAGAGGCCGTCGTCTGTCGCCGGCGGGCGGTACGCGGGCACGGCGACGTCCACCTGGACCGTCCGTTGGCAGGCCCCGGCCCTCGGGGATGCCGGTGAGTTCACCGAATGCCGTCGGACCGCGTTCACGGTCGACGGCCGCGAGGTGCGGGTTCTCGGAAGCCGCTGACCTGCACTGGGGATATTTTTGGTGAGGTTTTCGGTGAGGTTTTCGACAACTTCACCGGGCACCCGGTGAAGTCACCGTGGGGTCGGTCCGGTCCCGCCCGAACCGCGGGCGGCGGGAGCGGTGACGGCCTGGGCGTTGGCCGCCCGCTCGGCGGCGAGCCGGCCGCCCGGGACACCGTTCCGGGCGGGGGATGGTTGCGGATCAGCGGACTCGGGACGGGGGCCGGTACCGAGCCGGCGACGCGTGCTGCTCATCGCCTCATTCTCCCGGCCATGATCCTGACCGGTGGTGGGGGCGGTCGGCCGGTGCGGGTTACCGGTTGCAGCCCGCGTGCGGGTGCGGGGTCGTGCTGCTCAGGGGGTGGGGTGGGGTTTTCCCGGCCGGTTTCCGGTAACCGGTAACTCGCCGGCGGGGCCGGCGTGGGCGTCGCACTGGTGGGGTGTTCGGTCGTTGGAAGCGGCGGGAATGCACATTGCTCCGGGCATGCCCCGCCGTTCTCCTCGGCCTGGCGGTGCGGTCCGGGTGCCTGACTCCAGAATGGGGCCTTGTGAACGACGCCTGGAATTGGCCCATGGACAAGCTGACCGCCCTGCGCCTCGGCAGGAGACTGGTAGCGGAAGTCCCGGCAACGCGGACTGACCGCCGGGCATTCGTGGACATCACTCCCGGGAGGATCCCACGTGATGCCGAGGCGCGCGAGCAGGGGTGGGTCCGCAGCGACACGCACCGCACCTTCCGGCTTGAGCACTGGGAGTACGACGGAGGGCGCATCGACGGCTTCGACTACGACATGGGGGCAGTCCTCGTTGCCTTCGCTGAGGCGACCGACGAGTCCGAGCTGGTGGACGTACTGACCAAATGGCAACTCAGTCCCCACCAGCTCGTCTACCCCTGGGACAGCCAGGACCCCAAGTAGCCGCGAGAACATTGACGGGCCTGCTTCCGGGGGTTCGGGCGATGGCCGATTCGCTGACGCTCAGGCAGATCTGACGCCTAGCCTGAGCCGAGGCTCTCATCGGGCTGAGACGATCTGAACCAGGGAGGGCTACGGAATGTCGCTGGAGATGCTCCCCGATCGAGCCGGGCGGGAGGTCGACTTTGAACCCATGCTGGACGAGCTCCTTGCGATCTTCTGTCCTGACTGGGAGTTGCCGCCGATCATGGAAGGCGAGCCCCGGTACCACTGCAACGAGGTGAAGCGATACCAGCTCGGTGAGGCCGCGGCCCGGGATCCCGCGGCGGTACGGCAGCACGCCGGCCTCCTTACTCATGCCGCCGTGCACGATCAGTGCCGAAGCGGCGTACGACAGCTCATGCAGCCCTTGGTCACAGCTTGTGGCCACCGCCGGATCCAGGCCGCGATCATCGACTACATGCGGACCGGTTCCGACCCCGAGAAGGTCGGCGCCGGCATGGCCTGGTACTTCGCTCGCCCAGGTCTCCAGTACGCCTCCATGGAGGACTTGCGGCGAGGAGTGCCCACAGAGGAGAGCAAAGCGGCACTGGACGCACTGGCCGATCTCCGCGACGGCTACCGATCGGCGTGCCTCTCCGCATTCCTGGCCTGCGAAAACCCAGAGACGCGCCAGGACCTCTCGCTGGAACTCAGCCTCGACCCGGGGGACTACACCGCTGATCTCCGCACCAGTCATGAGAAGGCCAGGCTCATCATCCTGGCAGACCCCGAGCGGTATCGCCGACTGTTGGAACGCTGCACGCACATGTCATGAACGGCTCAGGCACAGACGCCCTGCCCCCTGCTGACCTGCACCCGGGGGTGGGTGTCGCCGCGCGCGGCGGTGCCGGCGTCAGGTGTCAGGACCGGTTCCCGGCGGGGCACCGGGCCGGCGCTCGCTCGGTCCGGCCGGGGTCTCTCCTCGATGCGCGGGCGGGCTGGGGCTGGGCAAGCCCTGGCCGCCGGAAGGTCGTTCGGGGTTGCACCGGAAGGGGGCTCCACAGGTGCCTGCAGAGGTGTTCTGGGCGGGGGACCGGGGGTGTGACCGGAGGTGTGACCCCCCGAACTCGATGATCTTCTATCACCGCAGTTCAGGGGCTGTGGGCAAGCCCCTTTCGGAAAACGACACCTCTAATTCGTTAGTAATGAGAGGTTCTGGATCTCTGAGGGGCCCGGGGCGGCGTTGTCCAGCGGCGGAGCCTTCCTCATCCCCTCATCCCTTTATCTCCTCGTCGGCCAGGATCCGCTCAGGAACCAGTCCTGGCCCCGATCTCGGCCTGTACGGTCCGGGCGGCCGGGCTGGCTCTGTTGGTTGGTTTCGAGAACGTCTGTTGCTCTGTGGTAGGAACGCTCTTCTCATCCGGGAAGTGATGTTGCCGAGATTCGGGAACGCCTACGTGCTTGTGTCAGGACCATGATTGTGCTCGGCCAGGGGCGCGCTGATATGGCGGGACGTGGTGTCCTCGGGGGAGGGATCGCGGTAACCCGTTCGCGTGGCATGCTCCCGGCCGCGTACGTTCCGCCTATGACCAGGACAACGCCGGCCAGGCCGGTTGCCGTGGAGGCCGTGTTCCCCGAGCTGGAGGCATACCGAGGGCGGACAACCCGGCTGCACCCGAGGCCGGGGCAGCCCGGGCGGCACGACAGCCATGTCGGAGGGCCGTTGCTGTGGCCCAGCGACGAGGCGTGGCCGGTCTGCCGGGAGCCGCACGAGCCCGAGAGTGAGGGGTACGCACCGGAGGACATCCGCGCCGCCCGGGCCGCGGGCGTGTGGCCCCGGAGTCGCCCGTGGTCCGGCGCCGGCAGTCCGGGGGAGGACGGGCCGACGCCCTTCGTGGGGCTCGCCCAGTTCTTCGGCCGGGATGTCCCTGGCCTTGCCGCCGGTCCCGGCGGCGCTGACCTGGTGCAGCTCTTCCGTTGCCCGCGCACCCACGGCCCGTACCTGGAGCGCCGATACCTCCTGCAGTGGAGGCTGGCCGCACAGACGGAGCGAGTGGACCACTTCCTTGCCGCCGCGCCTGAAGTGCCGCTGCTCCGGTGGGAGCACGAACTTCCCGAACCCTGCGTCGTGCACCCAGAGGAGGTGGACACCTATCCGTGGGCGGAGGACGACACGATGCCTGCGGATCTGATCGCCGGCATCGACGCGTGGGACGACGTCCAGACGGCGGAAGGCGGCTGCGACGCCCCGCGCTACCAGGGCGCGCTCTCGATCCCGCCCGGCTGGCGGGTCGGCGGATTTCCCAGCTGGGCATCGACGGGCCCGATGGACATCACTTGCGCGTCCTGTGGGGCCCCGATGCGGCTCCTGCTGACGGCCGGGGGCGAGGAGATGGACGCCGGCTCGCACAGCTGGATGCCGCTGGAAGACCGCGATCCGTCCCTACAGGGGAGGGCCTCGATCCGGGGCGGCCAGTCCGTCGCCCAGCCCACCCGGCTCCGCTTCGGCCGTGACCGGGACCTCCACGTCTTCACCTGCCCGGCCGACCCGGGACACCCGCCCCAATGGGTGCTCTCCTGATCCGTTCCAACGGCTGCAGATCCGGCCGACAGCACCGCTGCGAGCCGCCGGCACTGTTCTGGATCTCGCCGAGATTCCCCACGACAACCAGCCGCGCCCGTTCCCCGAATCCGGCTGCAACCGTTCCTGCAAGTCGCCTACGTAGCCAGCCGGGCCGACTACGTCCCGGACGACGATGCGGTCGGCGGCCCGTTTCGGTGGCGCGGCGACACCGCCTGACCCTCTGCCCCTTCCTCGACCGAGGGGGAACCATAGGGGGAACCTGGAGGGGGAAATGGAGGGGGAACCTGGTGGGGGAAGCATGGGGGGAAGGTGCTTCCGGTGAGGTTCCGCGTTGTGGCTGGTCAGGTGCCGTTCCGGGGGTGGTGAGTTTCCGGACTTTCTCTTTGTGGGTTCTTTTGGGTGGTTGATTGGTTGTTGGTTTCTGGCCGTGGGGTCCTCGTGGGTGTTGGTCGGGGTGTTCGGGTTCTCGGTCGGGGTGGTTTTGGTTCTCGGGGTTGGGGTTCGGGTCTGTGTTGGGTTCCTGGTGTTGTTGTTCGTGGGTGATTCCTTGGCTGTGTTGAGTTCGTGAGTCCGTGGGTTCCTGGTGGTTGTGTCCGTGGGTGGCCGTGTACGGGTCTCTGAGGGCTCTGTCTGGGTAGTGTCGGGTTCAGTCCGTGCCGACATGGGTGTGCGGGTCAGGACCGGTGCCCAGGCGCTCTGGGGCAGTACGACCGGACCGACTTCGGTCCCGGCACACCACACGGTGTACCGGGGTCGCACTGCGTCCCGGGGCGGATCCCGCCGAACTATTGAATGAGCCCCCGTCGGGTGATCAGGTGCCGACGTGGCGACGGGCTTGCGGGGCTTACCCCAGCCCGTCGCACTTTGCTGTCCGGCCGGTCCGGGACGTTGGAAGTCCGGCTCGCCGACGCTCCGCCCCCATCCGTATGCCGAGCTTCGGCATGCCCGACGAAGAGAACGTTCCGTGTCCTCGCTCGCCCTGGCCGTTCTGCTGCTCCTGGTCCTCGTCATGCTGCTCCTGGCGGGCGGCGTCGGTTAACGTCGTCCACCGCCACCCGGTCCTCGTCGCGCCGATCACGGTGGCCGGGACGGCCGTGGCCCTGGTGGTTGCCTGCCTCGGCCTGATCGCGGCCCGGTGACCGGGCCCGGCCCCGCACGTGGCCAACGTCCCCACGCCGGCAAGGGGGTCAAGGGCTTGCCCACCTTGCGAATGCCGGGTGGGCAAGCCTTGGGCCTGCCTGGGCAAGCCCCCCGCGTGGGCAGGCTTGCCCACCCGGCGTTTGACATCGTCGCGGGGCGGTGCCGAGCATCGGGCATGCCTTCGGTGGCGGCGCGTGGCCCGATGCACCTGATGACCGAGTGGACGTTCCAGGACTTCGTGATGATCGTGGGAGTGGTGGAGAGCCCTGTGGAGATAGAGCTGCTGGGTCTTGGGCTCCAGTGCGCCGCGCGGTCGGGCAAGCAGGTGGTGGTCGACCTGTCCGGGGTGGAGTTCATGGGAGTCAAGGCGCTCTACGAACTTCTCGGGCTTGGGCGTGACGTGGGGAGCCGGCCGTGGCTCTGCGGTCCCTTTCGGTCGTCACCCGTCTGTTCGAGGTGACCGGGGCGATCGAAGCGTTCCGGGTGTTTCCCGATCTGCTGGAAGCGACCAGGGCGGCCCGGCCCGAACGCGGCCCGGCCGAGGTCCGACCACACCTGACCGCCCTCGATCGATGCCGACCGTTCCGGAAACCCGGAACGACGCCGGACTCGGTCACCGCGCCCAGTCGACGCCGAGCGCGGCCAGCTGCTCCGGGGCCAGCCGCTTCCGGCGCTGCTTCTGCTCTGAGGGTGCAGGGCATCCGGAGAGCACAAGCCGGGTGCTGCTCCAGACCCGCCGCGGAGCCCCGGTCCGGGACCGGTTCCCGGACGTCGTCGCGGCTGCGCCGGAGCAGCTGCCGACACACGTCCTGCTCAACGAACTCGCCCGAGGGTTGCGCCTGCTGGTCATGCCGTGGACGAATAACGTCGTTGCGGCGCCTTGGCGCGATCCGGCAGAGTTTTGGCGGGGAGGGCTGAACATGGAACGACATGAGGTCATGCGGCTGCTGGCCGGCGGCGACGCGGTGTCCAGGGTGGCTTTGGCGGCCCTCGTCGACGGCGGCGAGTGCGTCGTCTGGGAGGATACCGATCTGCTGTCCTCCGAGCTCCGGGCCCGGGCCTATGAGAGCCGGCGCAGGAAGTACCAGCAAATGGGCGTGGAGATCATGGGTTTGGAGCGAGGGGTGCAACTGCTTCGCGAGCACGCGCAGCCCATTCGCGCGGGGAAGGTCACCACCGTCGACGGCTCATGGCTCTTCCAGTTCTTCCTCACCGAAGACTGCAGACATCTGGTGGCCTGCATCGGCTCACGGCGGCCCGAGCGACGTTCCGTCCGGTAGCAACCACGCCGATTGCATTCACACCGGGATCGTCGATGTCTTCAGCATCTTCTCGGATAGATCGCCCGATCGAAGCTGGTCGGCCGCCCTTGCTGCCTCGGCGTCGGCCTGGGCAAGCCTCTGCGGGTGGGCTTGCCCAGCCCGGGGTCAGGGGCCGGTTGCCGTCCAGTCGATGCCGAGCTCGGCGAGCGCGGCCAACTGTTCCGGGGCCGGCCGGTCCCGGCGCTGCTTCTGGTCGACGACCCAGCCCCCGGTCCGGTGCGCGGTCCCGTCGGGGAGCTCCTCGACGTGGCCGCGGCCCGGGATCCCCCCGCCCCCGCGTTCCTGGTACTGCGTGAGGGCCTGAATACCCGTCTGGAATGCGACCGTGCCGAGCCCGGCCGGGACGCCCCCGGTCCGTTTCGCGTTCGTCTGACGGGCGCGTGGGGCTTTCCTCACGCCGAGTTCGGCGAGTCGGGCCCGCTGTTCCTCGGTGAGCCGGTCCCAATGCCGGCGTTGGGCGGTCAGCCAGCGGCTGACGTCCTCGCCGTGCCGCGTGACCCCCGGCATGATCGCGGACAGCCGGGCCCTCTCGGCCAGGAGCTGGGCGAGGTAGGTGTGGTGGCGTTGCCAGTCGACCGTCCAGCCGTGTTCGTCGTCTCCCGGGTTCCAGTCCTTGTCGATCGCGGCCAGGGTGGGCGCCCGGCGTGCGGCACGTGCGGGGTCCTTGGCGAGTCCGCCGGGTCGGCGGACGTTGGTCAGCCACTGCCCGACCGCGACGTCCAGGGCGGTCCGGCAGTGGCGCGGCGAGCGTCCCGTGGAGTTCGTAGTAGGCCCGTGCCGCGCCGAGGTTGTGTGCGAGCGGCGTCGGAGGTGTCCCAGGCGATCCCCAGGGCCTCCAGGTCGGCTGCCCGAAATGAGGTGGGGGAGCCAGCGGCGCATTCTCGGGATACTACACAGTGCATCTCACCTGATGTGTCGCATCGACTATGCCGCCACCGGGTCCCCGCTCTGGTTGGCTTCGTTCGTGCCACCCCGATGGATCATGGTGGGCTGGTGTGTCTGATCATGAAGGTGGTCATCAGGGTGGTGGCCGGGTTTGTGGTTGGGGTGGGGAAGTTGTTGGACGGGGTCGAGCTGTGGCTGCGGAAGATTTTGGGTCCCTTGCTGTTGGCTTTCCTGGCGTGTGAGACAGCGGTGACCAGTGAGGATTGGTGGTTTCCGTTTCGGTTGTTGGCTGCGCTCTGCGGTTTGGCCGCGTTTTGGGAGTGCGCCAGGGAGACCTGGAGGTTGGTGCGTAGCAAGGAGTCGACCAGGACCCGGTTGGATCGGTTGGAGGCCGAGGCGTTGAAGGAGTAGGTGGGAGCTGCCCGTCGCCGACGGTGCCGGGGGTTCGGGTGTGGTGTTCCTCGTTGTTGCGGCGCAGGATGAGGTATGCGGATCTTCAATGCGGTTTGGCGGCGTCGGCGGGGCTGGCCGACCAGCCCTTCTCCGACTGTTCCTCCTGCGGGGCCTCCGGGTTTTCACTGTCCGCGGTGCCGGCGCCGCATGGCGGAGGGTCGGGAGGTCTGTGATTGCGCAGACCGGTCTTTGTCCGGTCAGTGAGTCCCCGATCGATGGCCTGCAGAGCATTGGTGAGGTCGCCGGCCGCCGGTTGATCGAGGCGGCTCACTGTCCTGGTTCTCGGCCGGTTCTGCGCTTTTGGTGTTGGCAACACCATCCTGGCGGTCGAACCTCCCCCTGTCCGTCAGGCTGGCATGATCGTGTCATGTTGCGTGTGGCTGAGTTCTTTGTGGCCCCGGACGACGGGGCTTCCGCGTTGGTCGGGCCGACGCGTCGGGGTCATGGCTTTCCGGCGTTCGGGTGTGCGGATTTCTATCCCGATGATGCGGTGCATGACTGGGAGGTTTTCCTTGCCGGGGGTGTGGCATCGGACTTTCGCTTCGTGGTGCCGCCGAAATGTGATGGTTTCATGGTTTTCGAGGTTCAGGGGCGGCTCTGCTTGGCGCTTGCGGCGGCGAGTAGGGACAGGCTTGTGGAGGTTGCGGGCCAGTGGGTCGATCTTGCTGATACGAAGGACGAAGCACCGTCGATGGAGACGGCAATCGAGATTCTCACCGGGGTGGCGGGGATGGCTCGCACGGCGGAGGATCTGGGCCAGCCGCTGTACTGCTGGTTCTTCGCTCCCTGACCCAGGTAAGCGCGTAGCCCGGGCCACTGCTGCTGGCGCCTTGTGACCGCGGAGCGGACATCCCAGCAGGCTGAAGTCCCGCCCTCTGTACACCCCGTGAGACGGGGGCAGCTCTGCGGGAGAGTTCCCTTACGATCTCGATTCTGTTGTCTGGGGAGTTCCCGGGCTTGTTGGAGGGGGAAACGTGGGGAAGACCTGGTTCGAGGTGGTGTTCCGCAGGAGACCGCATCCGGTGCTGCGGGTGTTGGGAAACCTGGTGTGGGGTGGACTCGCGGTGATCACGGCACCTTTCGTGGTCACCGGGTTCGACAGTGCCTGGCGGTGGTTTATCGTCCCGTCCGCACTGCTGATCCTCGTGTCCGCTTACCGGGGTGCGGTTGTGGCGATGCAAGACCTTCGGCAGGAGGCTGCATCCCCTCGGGAGGACACACCCTGACTGGCCACTGCTGAGCCCGCGGAGCGGGCTGGTCCTGGAGGCGGAGCCGGAAAGGATCCCGGGTGGGGGAGCGGAGCGGACCCACCCAACGGGCCGCACGCCGCGACCCCGTGAAATGGGGTCACCTCGCCCGGCGCAGCCGGGCGTTCGGGGCCGGGCGCAGCCCGGCCCCGAACTTCCAAGCGAAGCGCAGGACCTCGGCTCGAAGGGCCGAGGTCCGTCGAGCGCAGCGAGACGCTTCTCTCCTACGCGCGCAACGCGTAGGG
>NZ_JBVIVP010000047.1:0-17706 GCF_055595445.1 Streptomyces sp. NPDC040432
GATCGCGGTCGACTACGCCTCGCATTCCGCGCAGGTGGACCTGCTGAAGGACGAACTCGCCGAGCTGCTCGCCCCGATCGTTCCGCGGGCGGCGCTGGTGCCGTTCCTGTCGACGGTCACCGGTGAGTGGGTCGACGGTTCCGAGCTGGATGCCGGCTACTGGTTCCGCAACCTGCGTCGGACGGTGGAGCTGGAGGAGGCCACTCGCGCGCTCCTCGATCAGGGCTTCGGTGTGTTCATCGAGTCCAGTCCGCATCCCGTCCTGACGGTCGGGATGCAGGAGACGGTGGAGGACGCGGGCCGTGAGGCGGCCGTCCTCGGGTCGCTGCGCCGTAACGAGGGTGGGCTGGAGCGGTTCTGGTTGTCGCTGGCCGAGGCCTGGGTGCGGGGGGTGACGGTCGATTGGGACACGGTGTTCGCCGGTACGGGTGCCCGGCGGGTGGATCTGCCGACCTACGCCTTCCAGCGTGACCGCTACTGGATCGACGTGCCGGTGACGGCCGTCGGTGACGTGGCCTCCGCCGGGCTCGGCGCCGCCGAGCACCCGCTGTTGGGCGCGGCCGTCGAACTGCCCGACTCGGACGGCTTCCTGTTCACCGGCCGGCTGTCGCTGCGAACGCACCCCTGGCTGGCCGACCACCGGGCGGCGGACGCCGCACTGCTGCCCGGAACGGCCTTCGTGGAACTCGCGCTGCACGCCGCACGCCGGGCCGGCTCCACCCTGCTGGAGGAACTGACCCTGGAAGCACCGCTGGTGCTCCCCGAGCACGGGGCACTCCAACTGCGGCTCACGGTCGCCGCACCCGACGAGGACGGCCGGCGCGTGCTCCACGTGCACTCGCGACCGGAGTCCCCGGACGGCGACGACGTGCGGGGCCTCGACGAGCCCTGGACGCGGCACGCCGCCGGCGTCCTCGGAGCCGCGGACGATCGGATCGCGGCGTCGGGCCCGGTGGCCCTGGAGGCCTGGCCTCCCGCAGGTGCCGACGAGCTCGACGTGGCCGACCTGTACGAGCTGTTCGCCGCCGGCGGGTACGCGTACGGTCCGGCCTTCCGCAACCTGCGGACCGCTTGGCGGCGCGGTGACGAACTCTTCGTCGAACTCGCCCTGTCCGAAGGCCCCCGGGCCGACGCAGCCCACTTCGGTGTCCACCCGGCGCTCCTCGACGCGGGGCTGCACGGGCTGGCCCTCGGCCCGTTCCTCGTCGCCGACGACGAGGACCAGGGCGAGGAAGTCCGCATGCGGGTGCCGTTCGCCTTCACCGGTGTGGGCCTGCACGCCGTCGGCGCGGACGCGCTGCGGGTGCGGCTGACCCCGGCAGGATCGGGCGCCGTGTCCCTCGCGGCCTTCGACGAGGAAGGCCGGCCGGTCGTGTCGGTGGAGTCGCTGCTGCTGCGGACGCTCGACCCGGCCCGACTGCGGTCGGACCGGCCCGCGTTCCACGATTCGCTGTTCCGGCTGGAGTGGCCCGCCCTGACCGGCAACCGGGCCGCGGCCGCCGGTCGTTGGGCCCTGGTCGGCCCGGACTCCCTCGGTCTGGAAGCCGCCCTGAGGACGGCCGGCATCACCGCCGACGTGTACGGCGACCTGGACGCCCTCTCCGCGGTGGTGGCCGCGGGCAAGCCGGTACCGGACACCGTGCTGGTCACGTACGCCCGGCCCGGCACCGAAGCCGTGCCCGACACGGCGGAGGCCGCCCGGCGGGCGACCCGGGAGGCCCTGGCGTCCATCCAGGCCTGGCCGGCCGACGAGGCGTTCGCCGGAACCCGGCTGGTGCTGGTCACCCGTGGGGCGGTCGAGGTCCGGCCCGGCGAAGGAGTGCCGGACCTGACGCACGCCCCGCTGTGGGGACTGCTGCGCTCCGCGCAGTCGGAGAACCCCGGCCGGTTCGTGCTGCTCGACCTCGACCCGGACACCACCGGCGACGACCTCGGCGACGGTGCGTCCGAAAGCGGGGCGGGGGCACTCGCCGCGCTGCTCGCGGCGGCCGTCGGCAGCGGCGAACCCCAGCTCGCGGTTCGGGGCGCGGCCCTGCACGCCGCCAGGCTGGCCAGGGTTCCCGTCGAGCGACCCGGGACGGACGAGGCCGCCGAGGAACCGTCGGAGCGTACGGAGCTTCCCGCATGGGATGAGGACGGCACCGTCCTCATCACCGGTGGCACCGGCGTGCTCGGCAGCCTCCTGGCCCGCCACCTCGTCACCGGTCGGGGTGTGCGTCGACTGCTGCTCACCAGCCGGCGCGGGCCCGCCGCGGCGGGCGCCGGGGAACTGGTCGCGGAACTCGCCGCGCTGGGCGCGGAGGCGACCGTCGTCGCCTGCGACGCCGCCGACCGCGGGGCGCTGGCCGAGCTGCTGGCCGGGATCCCGGCCGCGCACCCGCTCACCGCCGTCATCCACACCGCGGGCCACCTCGACGACGGACTCGTACCGTCCCTGACCCCGGAGCGGATCGATTCGGTCCTGCGGCCGAAGGTCGACGCGGCCGTGCACCTGCACGAGCTGACGCGCGACCTGGACCTCGCCGCGTTCGTCCTGTTCTCCTCGGCCGCCGGCACGCTCGGCAGCCCCGGCCAGGCCAACTACGCGGCGGCCAACGCCTTCCTCGACGGCCTGGCCCGCAGCCGGCGTGCCGCAGGGCTGCCCGCCATGTCACTGGCCTGGGGGCTGTGGGAGCAGCGCAGCGAGATGACCGGCGAACTCACGGACGCCGACGTCCAGCGGATGGCGCGTGCGGGCCTGGCGCCGCTGTCCTCCGAGGAGGGGCTGGCGCTGTTCGACACGGGGTGCGCCCTGACCGACGGCAGTGTCTTCGTCGCCATCCGGCTGGACACCGCACCGCTTCGGGCCCAGGCGGACGCGGGAGCCCTCCCGGCGGTCTTCCGCGGCCTGGTGCGCGGTGGACTCCGCAGGGCCGCCCACGGTGCGGGCTCCGCCGCGGCGTCCGCCGCCGCGCAACGCCTGGCGGGTCTGGCGGCGCTGTCGGAGGAGGAGCAGGAGCGGGTGCTGCTCGACGTGGTGCGGGCCCAGGCCGCCGCGGTGCTCGCCTACCCGTCGCCCGACGCGGTGGGGGAGTCCCAGGGGTTCCTGGAACTCGGACTGGACTCGCTGACCGCCGTCGAACTGCGCAATCAGCTGAACGCCGCGACGGGACTGCGGCTGCCCGCCACCCTGCTGTTCGACCACCCGACGCCGCTGCTGGTCGCCCAACTGCTGCGGACCGAACTCGCCGCGGGCCCGGGCGGCTCCGCCGGACCGGCCGGTGCGGCCGAGCAGGGCGGGGAGGGGGACGGCGCCGGAATGTTCGGCGCGATGCTCCAGGAAGCCGGCGCGCAGGGAGCGTCCGGCCCGTTCATGGAACTGCTCATGCAGGCGTCACGGTTCAGGCCGTCGTTCGCGTCGGCCGCCGAGCTGCGCAAGGCACCCGCCCCGGTGCGGCTCGCCCGCGGCGACGACGGTCCCGGACTGGTCTGCTTCTCGTCGATCCTGTCGATCTCCGGGCCGCACCAGTACGCCCGGTTCGCGTCCGCGTTCCGCGGCCGGCGGGACGTGCACGCCATGGCGGCCCCCGGCTTCCTGCGCGGCGAGCAACTGCCGTCGACCGCCGCGGCGGTCATCGAGGCCCAGGCCGAGGCCGTCCTGAAGCACACCGACGGTGCGCCGTTCGTGCTCCTCGGGCACTCCTCGGGCGGCATGCTCGCCCACGCGGTCGCCGGCCGGTTGGAGGCCGCCGGGGTCTTCCCGGAGGCCGTGGTCCTGGTCGACATCTACTCGCACGACGACGACGCGATCCTCGGCATCCAGCCGGGACTGTCGGAAGGCGTCGAGGAGCGGCAGGGCAGCCACGTCCCGGTCGACGACAGTCGGCTGCTCGCCATGGGCGCCTACTTCCGGCTCTTCGGAGGGTGGAAGCCGCAGGCGGTGAAGTCGCCGACGCTGCTGGTCCGCGCGGAGGAACAGTTCTTCGACTGGAACCGGGCGACGGACGGCGACTGGCGTTCCTACTGGGACCTGGAGCACACCGTCGTGGACGCTCCCGGCAACCACTTCACCATGATGGAGCAGCACGCGCAGGCGACCGCCGGAGTGGTCGAGGCATGGTTGGACGGCACGCGGTGAGGCCGACGGGCCCGGCGGACCGGGCCCGTCCGCACGCCCGCTGACATGGGGGAAGGGCCCCACCCCGAGGGGGTGGGGCCCTTCCGGTACCGGGGTTCGGTGCCTCAGGCGCCGCGACGGACCCGCGCCGCCCGGGACCGGTCGAGCGCGGTCGCCCGCTCGCGTTCCCGGGCCCGCTTCTTGGGCAGGCCGAGGGCGACGACCTCGAAGTTGTCCTTGGTGACGTCCAACCGGTGGAAGAGGTTGTCGGGGCCCGTCACGTACAGCGTGCCGACCCCCAGCTCCTTGAGCGACTCCACCATGACGGGCCAGTGGATCGGCCGGTCGAAGGTGTCCAGCATCATCGTGCGCATCCCGGCGGCGTCCCGGACGACGCTGCCGTCGTGGTCGACGACCACGGGCAGGGAGGGGTCGGCGAACGCGTACCCGCCGAACACCTCCTCCTCGGCCTTCTTGCGGAGCGCCGAGAACGCCGCGGCGTGCACCGGCGGACGCATCGAGTACATGGAGTAGCCGCCGGCCGCGCTGATGCCGGCCGTCAGGGTGTCGAGGTCCCTTTCGCGCACGGACAGCATGTGGAAACCGGCGTCGAGGCGGCCGGAGGAGTCGTACCAGGCACCCCGGTCGTCGAAGCCGGCGAGGAGCTCGTCCAGCCTGTCCTGCGGCGTGCGGACGAAGCAGTGCGTGACGACGTCCTCGTGGACGTCGGTGAAGTACTCCTCCTCGCAGCGTGCCAGTTCCGCGGTGAGCCGGACGACGTCGGTGAAGGACAGCGAACCGACGAACGCGGCGGTGGCCTTCTGGCCGAAACTGGGGCCGGCGCAGACCGTGGGAGTGACCCCGAGCGCGTCCACGGCCCGGTCCGCCAACGCCATCGAGTTCACCAGGAACGCGATCTGGAAATCGACCGAATAGTCCTCCTCGGCGTCCCGGAAACGATCGAACACCGAATAGCCGAGGGCCTCGTCGGCCTCCGCGAGCCGAACCCGGGCGTACGGGTCGAGCAGCAGGAACTTGCCGACCTCCGCGAAGGATGCGGGACCCATGCCGGGAAACACGATGGCGGTCCCGGTTCGGGAACCGGACGATTCGGCGGTGGCGGGTCCGGCCGTTTCCGTGGAGGTGATCGTTTCGGAAATCGCGTCGGGACGAGTCATGAGCCGTGAATACCTTTGCTTCCGGGAAGTGCGTGAGGGATGAGAAAAAGGCCTCGTACCCGGGCGGCGCGGATGCGCCGGTCCGGGCACGAGGCCGGGGAGGAAGGGTGCGGGGTCAGTCCTGGGCCCTGCGGTGGAAGCCCTTGATGCCGATCGCCCCGAAGATCAGGATCGCCGCGGTCAGCGCCGACACGTCCACCCACAGCGGGATCGAGCCCGGACCGCCCGGCGGCAGGAGCAGCGCGCGGATCCCCTCACTGACATAGGTCAGCGGGTTGAAGGCGCACAGCACCTGGAACCAGCGGACGTCCGCCAGCCCGTGCCACGGGAACTGCGTGCAGCCGGTGAACATCAGCGGCGTCAGCGTCACCGCGAACACGATGCTGATGTGCCGGGCCGGGGCCAGCGTGCCGATGGTCAGGCCCACCGTGCTGCCGGCCAGCGCTCCCATCAGGAGGACGCCCAGCGTGGCCGGGAAGCTGTCCATCGGCCAGGACGCGTGGTCGAGGACCAGGAAACCCATCGGGATCATCAACAGCGAGGCGATGATGCCGCGCAGCATGCCGAAGACCAGCTTCTCGACGGCGACCAGGGTGATGGGGATCGGGGCGAGGAGACGGTCCTCGATCTCCTTGCTCCAGGAGAAGTCGATGATCAGCGGCAGGGCCGTGTTCTGGAGGCTCACCAGGAAGGCGTTGAGAGCCACCACGCCCGGCAACAGGACCTGCTGGAAGTTGCCGCCGGTGTAGCCGAGTTCGCCGAGCACCTTGCCGAAGACGAACAGGATGAAGAACGGCTCCACCAGCACCTGGGCGAGGAAGGTGCCCAGTTCGCGGCCGGTGACGAAGACGTCCCGCCACAGGATGAAGAAGAACGTACGGGTCACCGAGCGGACGCCGGTGGGTGCGGGCCGCAGCTCGCGCGGGAAGGAGGCGACCGGGTCGGGCGCGGGTGCGGTGGAGGTGCTCATCGAAGCTCCCGGCCGGTCAGCGCGATGAAGACGTCCTCCAGTGTCGCGGTGCCCACTTTGATGTCCTTGATGTCGCAGTTCGCCGCCGAGAGGGTGGTGATGGCGGCCGGAAGCAGCGCGCCGGTCGGCGCGTCGCTGTAGAGACGGAGCCGTAGCGGAGCGTCCGCGTCCACCGGCGGGTGGGCGGCATCGGCGTCCGCCGGACCGTCGCCGCGGGGCGGCTCGACGGTCTCGACCCGCGTCACCGCCTCGATCTTCTCCAGCAGCCGGATGACCTCGGCGGCGCCGCCGTCCGTCGGTCGCACCGTGAGCGTGCAGGCGGTGCCGCTCAGGTTCTCCATGAGCGCCTGCGGGGTGTCCAGGGCGAGCAGCCGCCCGTGGTCCACGATGCCGACGCGGTCGCACAGTCGGGCGGCCTCGTCCATGTCGTGCGTGGTGAGCACGGTGGTCACGCCGCGCCCGCTCAGCTCGGCGACCCGCTCGTGGATGAACAGGCGTGCCTGCGGGTCGAGCCCGTTCGCGGGCTCGTCGAGGAACAGCACGTCGGGGCGGTGCATCAGGGCCCGGGCGATCATCACGCGCTGGGCCTGACCGCCGGAGAGCTGGTCGCCGCGGTCCTTGCCGCGGTCGGCGAGCCCCACCCAGTCCAGGCACTCGTCGGCGAGCCGGCGCCGGTCCGCCCGGCCCATGCCGTGGTAGCCGGCGTGGAAGGTCAGGTTCTGGCGCAGCGTGAGCGACTGGTCGAGGTTGTTGCGCTGGGGGACGACGGCGAACGCCCTGCGGGCCTGCGCGGGATGGGCCACGACGTCGACACCCTGCACGAACGCCCGCCCGGCCGTGGGGGCCACCCGGGTGGTGAGGATGCCGATGGTCGTCGTCTTGCCGGCGCCGTTGGGACCGAGGAACCCGAAGACCTCACCCCGGCGGACCGAGAAACTCAGGTCGTCCACCGCCGGCCGGTCACGGTCCCGGTACTTCTTGACAAGTCCGTCGACCACGACAGTGGATTCCACGGATCGTTCAGGTTTCATTTATGCCTGCGAATCAAGTGGGACGCGACGACGGCGGCCGGGGGTCCGCGGGAGAAATATCGCGTGACCGGACGCGCGTCGGGCGCCGACTGAATAGGACACGGAAGTGATGGCTTCCTGTCTAGCATGCGGGGGTCGCGGGGCGACTCCTCCCGAGCTGCCCTAGGGGCGATGGTGAAACGGTTAGGGGGGAATAGGGGTGATCGAATATTGCCGCCGGGAATATCCTCACAGCGATACCGCGTGACTGCGCCGGATCCTCTCCGATCGCCCCACCATTTCCGCGAGGAGACCCCGTGAAAGCACTCGTCCTGTCGGGGGGATCCGGCACCCGTCCGCGCCCCCGGTCCTCCGCCGACCCCACCGCAGGCTCCTCCACCGCCCCTGCCGGGCCGTGCGCCCCGACAGTCGGCAAGCCCGTCCTGTTCGACGTCCTCGAAGGCATCGCCGACACGGGCATCCTCGACGTCGGCATCGTCCTCGGCGAAGGCGCCGACGAGATCCGGGCGGCCGTCGGCGACGGCACCCGCTTCGGCGTCAGCGTCACCTACCTGCCCCCGCACCGGTCACCGGACCCGGCCCGGTCCCTGCGCGGCGCGCGGGACTGGCTCGGCGAGGACGACTTCGTGACGCACCCGGGCGACACCTTCGTCCCGGGCGGGATCGGCGAACAGTTGGAGGCCTTCCGCACCCACCGCCCGGCGGCCCAGGCCGTCCCCGAACACCCGGGGGTGTACTTCTTCACGGACGCGGTGCACCGCGCCGTCGAGGCCATCACGCCCACCGGCGGCGGCGACCCCGCCGCGTCCGGCGAGGTCGGGTTCGGCGAGGTCCTGCGGTGGTTGGCCGACCAGGGCCTGGAAGTCGCCACCGGGGCGGACGACACGCACACCGACACGCGAAGCGACACGCAACGCGGTACGCGAACCGAGACGTCCACCGACACGTCCACCGACAGGTTCAGTGCCACGGTCACCGACACCGCCGTCGATCACGGCAGGCCCCGGACCTGTTCATGAAGGCCCTCCGCACGGGAGGCGCCGATCGTACGCCCGACCACGAGTCGTCAGGCACCACCCGATGCGGAGTTTCAGGGAGCATGACCCATGAGCACAACCGGCCCCCCGCCGGGGAGACCACCCCCGACGAGGTCGGCCTGATCCAGATCCGGCAGCCCGCGGGCCGCAGCAGCTACCGGATGATCTGCTTCCCGAGCTCACGGAACTCGCCCCTCTGCTACCTGGCCATGGCCGAGTTACTGCTGCCCACCGTGGAACTGCTCATCGTCCAATACCCCTCCCAGCTCTCCGAGGAGGACCTCGACCCGGAGGCGGGCTCCCTGCTCGCCGACAAGGTCTTCGAAGCCGTACGGGGCTGGGCCGACCGCCCGTTCGCCCTGTTCGGCCACCGACTCGGCGCCGAACTGGCCTACGCCGTCGGCTGCCGGCTCGAAAGGGAGACGTACACGGCGCCCCTGACCCTGTTCGTCTCCGGACGGACCGCACCCGGCCACCGCGGCAGCCTCGGACCACCCCAACTGGGCTGTCGGGTCGTCGCCCTGGCGGCCCGTCACGATCCGCGTGCCACACCGGCCGCCGTCGGATCGTGGCGGCGCAGCACCTCCGGCGGGTTCGACCTGGAGGTCTTCCCCGGTGCCCAGGGGTACCTGCGGACGTACCGCCGGGAGGTGGTCAACATCGTGCACGACCAGCTGATCTCGCTCGGTGAAGCGGACCCGGATTGACCCGCGTCCACGACGTGAGCGACCGAATTCCCATCCCTGGTGAAGCTCGCGAACCCCGCGATCCACCCCCTGAACGGGCCCGGCCCCCGGCCCGGCGGACCGCACGCCGCCCGGCAGTGGACCGGCCCAGAGGAAGGACATTGTGCGACCGATGACCGCGAAGATATGTGCAGCCGACTCGGTACGGACCATCGACGAGTTCGAACAGGACGCCCTCCGGGTGGCCGGGGCGATCCGTGAGCGGGGTGTCGGCCTCGGCGACCGCGTCATGCTCAAGGCGGGCAACTCGGCGAGCTACGTGTGCGTCCTGTACGCGCTCATGCACGTCGGCGCCTCGATCGTCCTCGTCGACCAGCAGGAACACCAGGAGGAGACCCGCCGCATCGCCGTGCGTACCGGCGTGAAGGTCACCTTCGTCGACGACGACACCCCCGTCTACCCGGACGCCGACCCCGTCCACCTGTACGAGCTGATGGTCGCCGTCGCCGACCACGAACCCACCGAACCGGCCCTGTCCTTCGACGCCTGGGGCGAACTGCCCGACGGCCTCATCATGTGGACGTCCGGCTCCACCGGATCCCCCAAGGGCGTCGTGAAGACCGGCGCCTCGTTCCTGCGCAACCTCCGACGCAACGCGGACCAGGTCGGGCACCGCCCCGACGACGTGCTGATGCCGCTGCTGCCCTTCGCCCACCAGTACGGCCTGTCGATGGTGCTCATCGCCTGGCTGACCCGCTGCTCCCTGGTCATCGCCCCCTACCGCCGGCTCGACCGGGCCCTGCGCATGGGACGCGACGCCGGTGTGACGGTCATCGACGCCACGCCGTCCAGCTACCGCAGCATCCTCAGCCTCGTCGGCCGCAAGGCCTCGCTGCGCGGCCACCTGGCCGACGTCCGGATGTTCTGCGTCGGCGCCGCGCCCCTCGACGCTCCGCTGGTGGAGCAGTACCGAACGGAATTCGGCCTGCCCCTGCTCGACAGCTACGGATCCACGGAGCTCGGCAACATCTCCTTCGCCACCCTCGACAACCCGGTCGCCTGCGGCCGGGCCATGGAGGGCATCCGGCTCCGGATCGTCGACGAGGACCGCCGCGAGCTGTCCGCGGGGGAGACCGGCGAGATCGAGGTGGACACCCCCGACGCCCTCGAAGGGCAGGTGTCCGAGGACGGCACCATCGTGCCGGCGCACGCCACCGGCTGGCAGGCCACCGGCGACCTCGGTCACCTCGACGCCGGCGGCAACCTGCACGTCCTGGGACGCAAGTTCGCCGTCCACCGCATGGGGTACACCCTCTACCCCGAACTGATCGAGCGGAAGGTGGCCGCCGAGGGCTGCCCCACCCGGATCGTGCCCCTGCCCGACGAACTGCGCGGCTCCCAACTGGTCTTCTTCGTCGAGGACGAGGAGCTGCGCGATGCCGGTCACTGGCGGGAGCGGCTGTGCGACCTGCTGCCGGTCTACGAACAGCCCAACAAGGTCCTCGTGTTGGAGCGGTTCCCGCTGAACCGCAACGGCAAGCCCGACAAGAAGGCCCTCGCCGTGCTCGCCGCCGAGGCGTGAGGTCCGCGACGCCGCGGTGAAGGCGCCCCCGCGTGAACGCGGGGGCGCCTTCGTCCGTACCGGCCGAGCGCACGGCGCCTCCGCGCCCCGGGTCAGTCCTCGTAGGGGAGTTCCACGGGCGCCAACGAGTCGAAGAGGTCACCGGGGCCCGGGTTGTCCGGGTGCGTCGAGCCGCCCAGGTGGTCCACCACGCCCCACACCGCGTTCAGGGCCGTCGTGACGGCGCCCTCCGCGAACCCGCCGGTCCACGACACGTCGTCGCCGCACAGGAAGAACCCGCGTTGCCCCTCGGGCAGGTCGCGTTGCATGAACTGGGTGAACAGCCGCCGCTGGTAGCGGTACTGCCCCGGTAGGTTCGCCTTGAACGCCCCCATGAAGTGCGGCTCGTTCTCCCAGGTGACGGTGAGCGGCTCCCCCCGCACGTGGGACCGGATGTCCAACCCCGGGTAGATCGCGGCGAGTTGCCCGAGCAGCGCGTCGAGCCGCTCCGTCGGGCCGAGCGTGGCCATCTTCAGCGAATCGTCGTTCCACGTGTACGACAGGCACATCACGCCCGGCCGGTCCGGGCCGTCGTCGAACAGGTACACGCCGCGCGGCATCCGGTCGGTGAGGGTCATGCTCATCACCGGCAACCCGGTGTCGGGGTCCACGTCGTGCCAGAACGGCCGGTCGGTGAGGACGAACAGCTTGGACGAACCCATGTAGTGGGTCCGCTCCACCGCCGTCCACAGCGGTGCGCCGAGCAGTGTCGGATCGGCCCGCACCCGGTTCAGCAGGGTCCACACGTGCGGGGTGTACACCACGGCCGGGAACCGGTCCCGACGTCCCTCGACGTCGGTGACGGTGAACTCCGAGCCGTCCCGGTCGACGGCACGGGCCCCGGGCCGCGCGGCCCCGCCGTGCAGGGAGGCGAGCGAGGTGCCCGTCGGCCAGTGCGCGAGCCGCGCCGGACGGTGTTCCCACAGCCCGCGGGGAATCTGCTGGGAGCCGCCGAGGACGGCCATCTGATGGTCGTCAGCCTCGGTGTAGACGACGCGCAGGATCTCCAGCAGCGAATTGGGGAAGTCGGTGTCCCAACCGCCCGTGCCGAAACCCACCTGCCCGAAGATCTCCCGGTGCCGGAACGACCGGAACGCCGAACTGGTCGCGAGGAAGCCGTGGAAGGACTGGTCGTCGAATTCCCGCACCAGCCGGTCCCACACGTGCTTGAGGGTTTCCACGTCGCGGCGCCGCACGGCGTCACGCATCGTCGCCAGCTCGGCCCGTTCCTGGAGGGACTTCTCCCAGGCGGCGGCCACCTCCTGGTAGACGTCTGGGAGTTGCTCCGCGCCGCGCACGGTGTGGCGGACCCCGCCCAGGTCGATGAGGGTGCTCGGGGTGTGGGGCGACAGCGGGTTGGGGAACGGGCTGGTGTCCAGTCCCAACAGGTCGATGTAGTGGAACAGGGCACGGGCCGACCGGGGGAAGCGCATCGCGCCCATCTCCGCCACGCAGTCGGGCTGCCCGGGGAACGCGACCGACCGCATCCGGCCGCCGAGTTGGCCGATCTCGTACACGACGGGGCGCAGACCCAACCGCATCAGTTCGTAGGCCGCGGTCAGCCCGGCCATCCCGCCGCCCACCACGGCGACGGGCGTACCGGCGCGGCCGGCCGGTAGGGAGCCCAGCCCCGCCGGGTGTTCGAGCCAGCCGTCGTAGGAGAACGGGAAGTCCGGCAGGAGCATGGTGGTGGGAGCCGGGCTTGCTGATGTCATCTGGAGTACCTCTCGGGCCGGTGCGACATCGCTTCCAGGGGAACCGGGGACGAGCCGGCGCAGCCGGGGACGCGGCACTTGGCCGTCGCGGCGGGAGGAATCCACGCGCCGTACGCCGTGCGCGGTCGGTCCGGTCCTCGCACGCTACGCAGCGGGCCCCGAACCCGACAACCCCTACCGACCCGGGTGCCCGGCCGTACCGGTGGTGCCGTACGGGGTGCCGGGCCCGACGGGGGCGCCGGCCGCCGCGTCCCGGTGGGCGGGGACGGTGATCGCGGTCACGACCAGGCCCCGGTGCGCGAGCCAGCGACCGGTGAACGTCGACACGGGCCGGCCGGCGGGGTCGGTGCCCGGCCGCAGGACGCGGGCCCGGAACGTACCGCTCAGCAGGCCGTCCGAGGTGCCGGCACCGGAGCCGTCGGCTTCGTCCGTACGGAAGGAGAGGGCGGCGTCCTCGAAGTCCAGCTCGGTGCCCACCAGCGGGTACCAGGTCTTGTACACGGCCTCCTTGGCGCTGAACAGCAATCGGTCCCGGCACGGTCGGGCCGCCCCGATCGACGGGGTCCGCGCCCAGGCGAGTTCCTGGGGCAGGGCGATCGACTCCAGTACCCCCCGGGGCAACGGCCGGTCCGGTTCGGCGTCGATGCCGACGGCCATCAGGTCGCCGTCCCGGGCGAGGACGGCGGCCCGGTAGCCGGCGCAGTGCGTCATGCTCCCCACCACGCCCACCGGCCACTGCGGCACGTTGCGCCGGCCCGGCAGCACCGGCGCCGGGGGCAGTCCGAGGGCGGCCAGCGCGCGGCGGGCGCAGCCCCGTACGGTGGTGAACTCCTCGCGCCGCTCCTGGGTGGCGGTCGCCACGAGGGCCGCCTCCTGGGGGTCGAGCACCGCGGCGCCGTCCGGTCCGAAGGACTCGCTCGCGTGGGCGGCTTCGGGCAGCAGGATCTCGATCATTTCGCGTCCTCCCGGCCGCTGTGGGGGAGGATCTGCCGCAGCAGACCGCGTGGGTGGCCCCGCCGGCGCCACTCGCGCGGGTAGCCGATGGACACCTCCTCGAAGCGCACCCCGTCGTACCAGGTGGTGCGGGGTATGTGCAGGTGCCCGTAGACCACGGCGGCGGTGCGGAACCTGCGGTGCCAGTCGGCGGTGAGCACGGTGCCGCACCACTGGGCGAATTCCGGGTGCCACAGCACGTCCGTCGGTTCGCGCACCAGCGGGAAGTGGTTGACCAGGACCACGGGCACCGTCGGGTCGTGGGCTTCGAGCCGGCTCAGGGTGTGCGCGACCCGGGCGCGGCACCAGTCGTCGCGCGTCGGGTGCGGGTCGGGGTGGAGCAGGTACTCGTCCGTGCAGACGACGCCCGCCTCGTGCGCCCGCGCCAAGGACTCCTCCTTGGTCCGGGTGCCCGCCACCCGGAAGGTGTAGTCGTACAGCAGGAACAACGGGGCGACGGCGACCGGCCCGCCGGGTCCCTCCCACAGCGGCCACGGGTCCTCGGGCGTGACGACGCCCAGGGCGCGGCACATCTCGACGAGGTGCCGGTAGCGCTGTTCGCCGCGGGCCTGGACCGGGTCCTCGCGCGGGGTCCACAGCTCGTGGTTGCCGGGCGCCCACACCACTTTGGCGAAGCGGTCGGCGAGCAGGCGCAGCGCCCACTCGATGTCCTCGGTCAGTTCGCCCACGTCGCCGGCGACGATCAGCCAGTCGTCGGGGTGGGTGGGTCGCAGGGACTCGGTGATGGGCCGGTTGTCGGCCATCCCGATGTGCAGGTCGCTCACCGCGAGCAACCGGGGACCGGGACCGCCGGTGGACGCGGGTCCGCCCGGGTCGCCGGCCACGTCGGCGGGATCAGGCAGTATGTGCGACATCGATGTCCCAACTGACCGGCAGGTCTTGGCGGCGGGTGATGTTGATCTTGCGGTAGACACGGGTGAGGTGCTGTTCCACGGTGCTGACGGTGATGAAGAGCTTCGCCCCGATCTCACGGTTCGTGTATCCGTGCGCGGCCAGTGCCGCCACCCGCCGCTCGGCGTCCGTCAGGGGGGCCGCCGCGCTCGGCCGGGACCGTACGGGGCTCGGCAGCGCCGCGGGCGCGGACCGCTGCGGCACGCTCAGCACCGGCTGCCCGCTCCGGGCGCCGTGCGTGACCTCGCGCGCCCCGCGGACCTCGGCGATCCGGCCGGCGCGGCGGGTGCAGCTGCGGCCCTGCGCCGTGTCGCCGAGCTGGTCGTACGCCGTCCCCAGCTCGGTCAGTGCCCGGGCCAGCTCGTGGGAGTCGCCCTCCTCCTGGAGCAGCGTCACGGCCCGCTCCAGCAGGACGGGCCGGTCTGCCGCGGGCCGGGCGGCGGCCAGGACCCGCATCGCCATGCCGCGCACCCGCGGTCCGGCTTCCCGGGCGAGCTGCTCCCTGGCGAACTGTTCCGCCTGGTCACGGTTGCCGAGGGCCAGCGAGGCCTCCGCCATCCCGACCCGCCAGGGCGCCAGTCCCTCCCGGTCCATGTCCCACTCGCGCATCAGCCGGCCGCAGGCCATGAAGTCGGTCAGCGCGGCGTGATGCCGGCCGGTGGCGAGCCGGTGACCTCCACGCGCGTAGAGGTAGTGCAGCCCGTAGCGCGTCAGCAGCATCTGTTCCGGCACCGGGTGGTTGTCCACCAGGGCAGCCGCCGCCTCGTGGTCGCCCAGGGCGGTCCGCGCCTCGATCAGGGCGGACAGCGGCATGCCGATCCCCACGCCCCAGCCGTGCGGAGTGAGCTGTTCCATCGACTGCGCCGCCAGGCGCCGCGCCAGGTCGGGCTCCCCGCGGCGCAGCGCCATGTGCGCGCGCATCGCCTGCATGACGGCGGTCCAACCGGGCGCGTCGTGCTCGGAGGCCTCGTCCAGCAGACGGTCCGTCCACAGGATCGCCTCGCCCAGCCGCTCCGAGTACAGCAGGGCCAACAGGCATGCCCGTATCGTGACGTGGCTGTCCTCCGTGAGCCGGGTGCCCGCGAGGATCCGCTCGGCGATCTCGGTGTGCACCTCGTCCGCGGCCGCTCGCTCCCGATGGCCCGGTCCGGTTCCGGTGCTCAGCACACCCTGCAGGACCCGGATCCCGGTCATCGCACAGTCCGCGGGGGACTCAGCGGGGGACTGGGCGTCGACCGGTCCGAGCGCACGGTCCAGTCGGTCCAGCAGCGTGGGATAGGTGGACGCCAACATCACCCGTACGTTGCCCAGTTGGCGGGTCAGCCCGGGATCGGGCGGCTGCGGCATGCCGTCCAGGGCGTTCTCGATGGCGATCGACGCGTCATCGATCCAGCCGTTCCACAGCAGGTCGCCGACGAGGCGCAGGGAATCGGTGACGGGCAGTGTCCCCTCCCGCAACGCGGCGTTCAGGGGCTGGAGTTCCTGTGCCCAGGCGGACGGGTTGACCCGCCAGACGAACTTGGCCATGCTCGCGCGGAGCCGCAGCCGCTCGCGCTCGTCGGGGGAGCACTCCTCCGCCAGCCGCAGGCACCGCACCGCGAACTCGACGCGCTGGGAGGCGAGCGCCGTGTGCGCGGCCGCGCTCAGTACCCCGGGCACCCACTCCTCGTCGGGGACGGCCGGACCGTTGCCCAGCAGGTGCGAGGCGACGGCCATCGGGGCCGCGCCGGCCTCGTACAGCAGCCCGGCCGCGCGCCGGCGCAGCAGGACGAGGGCCTCGTCGGCCAGGCTCTCCCGGACGGCCGTGCGCACCGCGCCGTGCCGGAACCGCTCGCCCTGCAGGATGCCCGCGTCGCCGAGGGCCGCCACGACCTGGCCCACCGTGCGCTCGTCGGTCTCCACCAGTCGGGCCAGCAGCGGCCGGGAGGTCGAGCTGCCGAGCAGGGCGATGCCCTGGGCGACCCGCAGGCCCTCGGCCCCGGTGCGGTGGACGCAGATCAGCGCGTTCTGCAGGAACTGTTCGCCGACGGGGAACGATCCGTCGACCGGTTCCGCGACGCGCTGCCGGTGGACGCGGTCGTCGAGGAGGCTGTGGACCAGAAGCGGGTTGCCGCCGGTGGCCATGTGCAAGGAGGAGGCCAGGCGGCTGGTGTGCGAGGGCTCGGTCGCGGCGTCGCCGGGGCGGGCGGCCGTGCCGGCCCGCCGGACGAGGAGGGCTTCCACCCCGTGGGCGGTGAGCGGACCCAGCCGCAGGTGCAGTCCCTCGACCCGGCGGAGCAGTTCGTCGAGTACGTGCGGAGCGGTCGCCCCCGCGTCGGGGCCGCACGTCACGACGAGCGCGAGGCCGCCGGCCGTGGCGCGCGCCCGGCCCAGGGCGTACAGGAGGCACTGCAACGACTGGGGGTCGGCGTACTGCACGTCGTCGACGGCGATCAGGACGGGTCCGTGCGCGGCGAGACCGGCGAGTCGGGCGTGGACGGCCATGAGGGTCTGCGCGGGCACGAGTTCCTCGGCGCCGGCCGGTCCGTGGAGGGCGAGGGGACCCGCCGCTTCGCGGGTGTCCCGCAGCAGCTCCTCCACCACGCCGAAGGGTATGTGTCGTTCGGAGGCGGAGGTCACGGCGCTCAGGAGGCGGATGCCCGAGTCGGCCGTTGGTTCCAGCACGCGATGGAGCAGTGCCGTCTTGCCGGAGGCGACCGGACCGCTGATGACGGCGATCCGGCCGGGTCTGGAGGGGTCGTCGGGGGCGGCCCGGCGCGCGGCTCCGTAGCCGGCTCCGTGAGCGGCGGTGTGGGCCCGGGCTGCGCCGGTCACCCAGGCGGTCAGCTTGGCGATCTGTTCATCCCGCTCGACCAGCATGGCTGTAGAAGCCTCCCCTGAGATTCGGAGCGACACATCTCGGTCCTGTGGCAAGACATGGCTATTCCATGGAGTCCCGCTGGGGGAAGTGGTGCCCGGGGAGCGCGTGGAATTCTGCGCTCGCCGTCGGTCAAACGGCAGGCCGGTTCTTCCCGTTCGGCAGGTCCGATCAAACTCTAGCAACACTCGACCGGCCTTCCATCGGGCTCCGTTTTGAATGACACGCAGCCAAGGCGCCGTTGGTTCAGGTGAATCGGGGAAAAAGCTCGTGGCGGTATCGGGAACCTCAAGGAAACCTCAAATGCTCATTGCTCAACCTTTACGGCTCTAGGGGTCGCCGCGCGCAGAATAGGGGTCGGAGACGGTGGAGGAGCCGCCGTGGCCGCTCGTTTAATGGTGGGGTGCGGGCCTTTGGCGGCCCGTCGGGAGACGACGAGCCGCCCGCCCCGCGGGGCCGGGGTCGAGAGGGCACATGACGACGAACCTCACCGGGAAAGTGGCCGAGTTGCGCGACCTGCGTGAGGAGGCGCGGCGCGGGCCGAGCGATCGGGCGACGGAGGCGCAGCACGCCAAGGGCAAGCTGACGGCCCGGGAGCGGATCGCGCTCC
>NZ_JBVIVP010000048.1:0-13601 GCF_055595445.1 Streptomyces sp. NPDC040432
CATCCCGCAGCCGCGCCGCATCGAGGACGCCGACGTCGCCGAACTGTCCCTGGAAATCACCGAACACCTGCGTGGGGAGATCCGCCGCCATGGCCGGCACTGACCTCAGGCCCCGGACCGGGGCGAACGAACTGGCCGGGCTGGACGCCCTCGACACCCACCGGGCCGTCCGCGTCCCGCTGCGCCGGGTCCTGCTCGGCAAGGCCCTGCCTCCCCTCGTCGCCGTCCTGCTGGTCCTGGCGGTGTGGCAGGCGCTCACCCTGGCCCGGGTCACCGACGACCACATGCTGCCGCCGCCCGGTGCCGTGTGGGACAGCCTGGCCGACCTGTGGTTGCGCGGCACCCTCCTGGACGTCGTGTGGACCAGCGTCTGGCGCGGCCTGTCCGGTTTCCTGCTGGCCCTGGCCATCGGCACGCCGCTCGGCCTGCTGGTCTCCCGGGTCCGGACCGTGCGCGCCGCGATCGGGCCCGTCCTGTCCGGCCTCCAGTCGCTGCCCTCGGTGGCCTGGGTGCCGCCGGCGGTCCTGTGGCTCGGCCTGGACAACTCGATGATGTACGCCGTCATCCTGCTCGGAGCGACCCCCTCCATCGCGAACGGTCTCGTCTCCGGCATCGACCAGGTCCCGCCGCTGTACCTGCGGGCCGGTCGTTCGCTCGGCGCCACCGGTCTGCGGGGCGCCCGGCACATCGTGATGCCCGCCGCGTTCCCCGGCTACCTGGCCGGGCTGAAACAGGGTTGGGCCTTCTCGTGGCGGTCCCTGATGGCCGCCGAGATCATCGCCAGCTCCCCCGATCTGGGCCTGGGCTTGGGCCAGTTGCTGGAGTCGGGGCGCGAGACCTCCGACATGGCGCGGATCTTCCTCGCCATCGGGCTCATCCTGCTGGTCGGCATCGCCGTCGACCTGCTGGTGTTCGGTCCGGTCGAGCGCCGCATGCTCCGCCGCCGCGGCCTGCTCCCCCCGCCGCCCACCGGTCGGGGCGGACCCCGCCGGGGCCGGCCGGTGACCGCCGGACGCCGCCGGAGCGAGCGGAAGTGACCCGTCGCCGTCGGCGCGGGAGGCGCGCTTCAGCCCGTCAGGGCCGGGGCGCGCACGGTCGCGTCGTAGCGGAGCAGGACGAGGCGGGCGAGTTCGGGAGCCGCTCCGAGGGCGGCGCCCACGAGGTCGGCGCCGCCCTCGGCGGCTCCGAGGGCGATCCGGTCCGGGAGCCGGCCCGGGGCCAGTACGTAGGGGGCGACCGCGATCCGGCGGGCGCCGGCGTCGCGCAGCGCCCGTACGGCGTCCCGCGTGCGGGGGAGGGCGCCGCCGGAGGCGAAGGCGGGGCGTACGTCGCACCAGCCGGTGCGCCGCCACCGTTCGGCGAGCGCGACGAGCGCCGCGACGGCCCGTGGGTCGGTGGTGCCCGCGCAGGCGAGGACCACGGAGGTTTCGGCGCGGTCGCCGGGCCGAAGCCCCGCCTCGGCCAGTCGGCGTTCCAGCGCGGCGATCAGCAGGGCGTGCGGCCCCAGCACCGGGGCCTGCCGTACGGAGAGGGCGGGTGGTGCCTCGCGCAGCGCCCGGGGCAGGTCGGTCCTCGCGTGGAAGGCGCGGGTCAGGAGCAGTGGCTGGGCCACCACCCGCTGTGCGCCACGGTGCGCCATCCGTGTCAACTCCGCTCCCACCGAGGGTGGTTCGAAGTCGAGGAAGGCGGTGCTCACGCGCAGTGCGGGCCGCATCGACCGGATGCGGCGGGTGAGCGCGCGTACCGTCGTCGCGTGTCGCGGGTCCCGGCTGCCGTGTGCGATCAGGAGCAGGACGCGGGAGTCGTCGTCACCGTCGTCGTCGGAGCCGCTCATGGACCGCGGTCCCTAGCTCGCGGCAAGGGCGGGAACGGGCCAATAGGGCTCGTCCTGGAGCAGCATCGGGTCGTGCGTCAGGATGGCCCGCTCGTACTGGCTCAGGACGGGCGAGGGCTCGATGCCCTGCGACTCGATCATGTTGTGTCGGCACTGCCGGTACACCGTCAGGGCGTCGAGCTGCCGGCCGGAGCGGTACAGGGCCCGCATGAGGAGCATGCAGAACTGCTCGTGGTTCGGGTTGCGCGAGTAGAGCTCGGTGAGCTCCGGGAGGATCCGTTCGTGACCACCGGTGCGCAGTTCTAGATCGTAAAGCAGGATCAGTGCCGAATTTCTCGCTTCCATATATCTGGCGGAAGCGGTCCGGCAGATGGGTCCGCCCGCGAGACCGCCGAATACGGGACCTCGCCAGCGCGACAGTCCTTCACGGAGGTCCGCTATGTTCTGGCGGTGTTCGGAAAGGCCGTCGTCTCCCGTCCGTGCGTGGATCGCGTCCACGGTGTCGAGGAATAAGTACGCGTCGAGCTCCCACCGGTCGAAGAGGAACATGTAGCCGGAGGTGCTGGTCACCACCCGGGATCCCTCGCGGTCGGGCTCGACGGCGGACAGGGTCCTGCGGACCCTGCTGACCTGGGCCTGGAGGGCGTTCTCGACCTTGGCGGGGGGAGTGGTCCCCCACAGTTCGAGGATCAGGGCGTCGACCGTGACGAGCGATCCGCCGGCGGCGAGCAGCGACGCGAGGAGCGTCTGCTGCATGGCCCCGCCGAGGCGGACCGAGCCGCGGTGCTTCATTATTTCTATGGAGCCTAGGACTGAGAACAGCAACACAAACATCTCCCCGCGAGATGGAAAGAGAACGTTGTCGTGTGCACTGGCGCCGGTCGATCGATTCACGGTCGGAATGAGACTGAATTCCTAGTGGACCGATCGGTCCCGACCGTACTTGGTCAGGTGCGAGCGTGTCAATGAAGCCCCCGGACCCGGCGCGGGGGGCGCCGGGTCCGGGGGCGGGGACGACGATGCCGTGCAACACGTCCGGCGCCGGATGCGGGGGATCCAATGGGTGCGCCCGATGTGTTGCACGGCGTTCGTGGCGGGGGCGCGACCGCGGCGGCGCCCCCGGGAGGTGCGTCAGGCGGTGGCGGACTTGCGGTGGCGGGCGGCGCCGGCCAGGGTCACGGCGGTCACCACGAGGGTGATGATCGTGACGGTCCACAGTCCGGCCCGGTAGGGGGCGATCCCGCCGGCGGAGAGGGAGAACACGGTGGCGGTGATCGCGATGACCACGCCGTTGCCGATCTGCGCGCCGGCGTTGAAGAGGCCCGAGACCAGACCCTGCTCGTCCGGGGCCGCGGTGCCGACGGCGGCGATGTTCAGCGCCGGGTAGACCGCGGCGAAGCCGAGGCCGCCGAGCAGCTGCTGGGCGAAGAGGGTGACCAGCGGGTCGACCTGACCGAGCAGCAGGACCCAGCCGAGGTAGCCGATGCTCAGCAGGACCAGGCCGCCGGTCGCGACCGGCCAGGCGCCGTACTTGGTGACCAGCGCGGCGCCGTAGCGGGCGGTTCCGGCGGTCAGGACCCCGCCGAGGAGGAAGGCGAGGCCGGCCTGCAGCGGCGACCAGCCCAGCTGCTCCTGGTAGTAGAGGGTCAGGACGAACTGGAAGGAGACGTAGGCGCCGAAGAAGAGCATGGCGACCAGCGCGCGGGTCAGCTGGCCCTTGCGGAAGACGGACAGCGGGACCAGCGGCGCCGGGTGCCGGCTTTCCACGACGGCGAACAGCGGGAAGAGGACGGCGGCGGCGATGAGCGAGCCGATCGTCTGCGCGTCGCCCCAGCCGTGGCTGGCGGCCCGGCTGAGTCCGTACACCAGGGACACCGCTCCGGCCGTCACGGTGACGGCGCCGAGGATGTCGAGGCTGCCGCGCTTGCCGGCGTCCTGCTGGGAGGGGACCACCGAGGCGGCGAGGAGGGCGACCAGGACGCCCGCGACGGCGGGCGCGAAGAGCACGAGCCGCCAGGAGACGCCCGCCATCAGGCCGCCGAGGATCAGACCGAGCGAGTAACCGGCCGAGGCGACGGCGAGGAAGGTGCCGAGGGCCTTGTTGCGTGACTGCTCGTCACGGAAGGCGTCGAGCAGGATCGCCATGGCGGCGGGTGCCGTGATGCCGGCGCTGATGCCCTTCAGCAGACGGGCCACGACCAGGACCACGCCGTCGTCGGCGATGCCGCCCAGGATGCTGGCGACCACGAAGACGACGAGCCAGCCGATCAGCAGCTTCTTGCGGTTGTAGAGGTCGGCGAGTCGACCGCCCAGCAGGAGGAAGCCGCCGAAGCCGAGCGCGTAGGCGGAGACGACCCACTGGAGCGAGGAGGTGGACATCCCCAGGTCCTCCTGGACCAGGGGGAGGGCCGGCCCCATGCTCGCGATGTCCATCGCGTCGAGGAACTGGACCGCGCACACCACCAGCAGCAGGAGCGGAAGGCTCTTGACCGCGGGGGTGGGCGGTAACGCCCGTGCGACAGGAGGTGAGGTGGGGGATGCCTCGGTCATGATCAGACTCCGATCGGAGTGTCGTCGGAAGCGATGGGCGCAACAGGAAGAATGATGGACCGATCAGTCCCGGACTGATCGGTCCATTTCTAGCGCCCCCAAACCCCTGTGTCAAACGTATGCTGGGATCCGCGGGGGAGAGGGGAAGGAGTTCAGACATGGCGCGCACACCGGCACCAGGCACGCGGCGGCGGATTCTGGAGGCCTCGGCCAAACTCTTCGGTGAACAGGGGGTCCGGGCCGTCGGCATGCAGCAGGTGATCGACGCGACCGGAGTCGGCAAGAGCCTCCTCTACCGCGAGTTCGCCAGCAAGGACGAACTCATCGCGGCCTGGCTCCGCGAGAGCGACGCCCAATGGTGGGAGCGGGCCGAGGAGGTCACCGCGCCCCACAGTGGCGATCCGGCCCGCCAGATCCTGGCCCTGATGGAGTTCTTCCACGCCAGCGTCCAGGAACCGGACTTCCACGGCTGCATCTACTACAACACCTCCAGCGAGTTCCGCGACCCGCGGCACCCGGGCCGCCAGGAGGCGAAACTCCACCTCACGGGCCTGCGCAACTGGCTCCGCGACCGAGGTGCCCAGGCCGGCGCCGACGACGCGGACGCCCTGGCCGACACGCTCATGCTCATCGTCGGCGGCCTCCTGGCCAACGGCGAGGTCCTCGGCGGCGACGGCCCGGCCCGGATGGCGGTCGCCACCACCGAGCTCGTCCTGCGCCAGTACTGCCCGGCAGCCGTGACGGCCGCCGCCCGCTGACGCACCGTCCGGCACGCGACCGGCCCCGCGGCACGGGAATGCCGCGGGGCCGGGGTGCGTGCGCGTCCGGCCCCCGTCAGGGGCCCGCGACACCGGTGCGCCGGGGCCGGGCCGCCCGTACCGCCACGCCGTGCTCCTCGTACCCGTCGTCGTAGACGAACGCCGAGGGCATGCGGTCGTGGAACTGGTAGTCGGCCTGAATTCGCCCGTCCTCCGCGAGCACCACGATGTCCTGACCGGACATCTCCATCTCGCCCGAGGACGCGGAAACCATCACCCAGTTGAAGCGGACGACGTCGTGGTGACCGGTGGCGTTGTTCGACGACCGGAACTCGTAGCCCATCGGCCCGTACACCTGGTGCGTGTACGCCAGCTGGTCGAGGATCGCCGCGTGACCGCGGATCGGATCCTTGCGGTAGAACACGTAGACGGCGTCCGGCGCGTACAGCGCCTCCACCCTCTCGCGCCGGCGCGCCGGATCGGTCTCGTTCCACAACGCGACGTACCGCGCGAGGAGTTCGTTGGGTCGGGGGAGCATGGGAAACCTCCTGGTCGCCGTGATCGCCGTGATCCGGATCTCGATGGGCCGGGCCGAACGCGTGATCGACCCGTACGCCGCCCGCTCAGTGCCCCGCGACGTACCGCGGCAACAACTGGGCCAGGTCGGCCGTGACGGCGCGGGCGTGGGCCCGCAGGTAGAAGTGGTCCCCGGGGAAGGTCCGACACCCCAGGTACTCCGGGGTCCGCCCCGCCCACGACCGCATCGCCCCGGACGCGAGGAGAGGATCCTCCCGCCCGCGGTACGCGACGACGGGACAGCCCACGGCCGCCCCGTCGTCCTGACGGTCCGCGCACACCGCGGCGTCCGCGCCCATCGCACGGACCGCCGCCGCCAACTGCTCCGGATCGCCCTCGACCGCCGCCGGCAGGCCGCCCAACAACCGCAGCGCCTCCAGCGGATCCGCCGACAGCACGGCCGGCGCCGAGAAACCGGCCGGAGCCCAGCCCGACACCGCCAGCAGCGCCGGCGGCGGCAGACCCCGCTGCTCCAGCTCCACCGTCAGCCGGTACCCCAGCAGCGCCCCCATCGAGTGGCCGAACACCGCGTACGGTCGCCCGTCCAGCTCGTCCGACACCACCCGGGCCAAGGCCTGCGCCAGCGGACCGAGCCGCGTGTACGGAGCCTCCCGGCGCCGCTCCTGCCGCCCGGGCAACTGCACCGCCTGGCAGGCCACCGACGGCAGCAGCCCCGCCCAGTCCCGGTACATCGAGGCACCGCCCCCGCTGTGGTGCAACAGGAACAGCCGCAGCTCGCAGTCCGGTTCGGCGTCCGCCGGATGCAGCCACCGGCCCGCGCCCTGTACCTCGGGCAGCGGCGCCGGCCGCGCGGACGGCCCCACGGAGATCACGTTCACGTCCGCCGCACCGCGGGCGCCGAGGCCCCGGCCGCAGGGGCGGTGAACCGCTCCCGCAGCACCCGCCGCAGCACCTTCCCCGTCGGATTGCGCGGCAACGCCGCCACCAGGTCGTACCCCGTGGGGATCTTGAACCCGGCGATCCGGCCGTTGAGGAACCGCAGGAACTCCCGCGGCGTGGCCTCGGCCCCCGGCCGCAGCACCACCGCGGCCCGCACCGCCTCGCCCCACTGCGGGTGCGGAACCCCGTACACCGAGACCTCCTCGACGGCCGGATGCTCCCGCAGCGCGATCTCCACCTCGGTCGGATAGATGTTCTGACCCGCGACGATGATCGTGTCGTTGACCCGGTCCACCAGGAACAGGTAGCCGTCGGCGTCCAGGTGCCCCATGTCGCCCATGGACAGCCACTCGCCCGACAGGGAAGCGGCCGTCACCTCCGGCAGCCGCCAGTACCCGAGGAAACGCGCCGGACTCCTGATGACGACCCGTCCGACACCGCCCGGCGGCAACTCGTTGCCGTCCTCGTCCAGGATCCGCACCTCGTTGCCCGGACACGCCCGCCCCGCCGAGGCCAGCACCCGGCTGTCCGGGGTGTGGTCCTCCGGCGCCAGACAGGTCACGAAACTGCCCGCCTCCGCCGACGAATAGCCCTGGGCCATCTCGCACCCCAGTACGTCGATGCAGGTCAGCAGGAGCTCCCGGTCGATCGGCGAACCGCTGTAGACCACCTTGCGCAGCGATCGGAACGTGTCCCGGGTCGTGCCCCGCTCGGTCAGCATCATCCGCAGCATCGCGGGCGCCGCCCACAGGGTCGTGATCCGGTGCCGTTCGATCAGCCGCGTCGCCTCGTCCGCGATGAACTGACGCATGATCACCGTGGTCGCGCCGGCGTTGAACGCGTGCATGAACCAGCCGAACCCCGAGGTGTGCAGGCCGGGGAAACAGCTCAGCCCCCGGTCCTGGGGCCGCCAGTCGATCCAGTCCACCCCCTGCGCCACGGTGTCCGCGATGAAGGTGAAGAACGTCCGCTGCGCCAGCACCACGCCCTTCGGCAGGCCCGTCGTCCCGCTCGTGTACAGCTGCGCCACCGCGTCGTCGAAACCCGCCGTGCCCGCGAGCGGAGGCTCGGTGTCCGGCAGGCCCGCCTTCCACGCCAGGAACCCGCCCGCCACGTGGTCGTCGGAGTCCATCTCGACGACCTGGCGCAGCTCCGGCAGCACCGGCCGCAGCCCGTCCACGACGGGTCGGAACTCCCGCTCCACGAAGAGCAGTCCGGCCTGCGAATCGCGCAGGACGTGCTCGACCTCGCGGGCCGTCAGCCGTGAGTTGACCGGGACCAGGACCGCCCCGCTCTTCGCGCAGCCCAGCGCCAGGTCGTAGTAGTGCTCCGACTCCCGGCCCAGATAGCCCACCCGCAGGCCCGCGGTCGGCCCCGCGGCCCGCAGCGCGTGCGCGGTCCGGTTGCTCTCCCGGTGCAGTTCGCCGTAGGTGAGCGTGCGGTCCTCGCAGACCACCGCCGGCTGATCCGGCCGGGTCCGGGCGTGCAGCGCGGCGCGCGCCGCGAGGGTCCGGTCCTCCGTACGGGTGTCGTCGTCCATGGTGTGCCCCCGTCGTGTCGTTCGTGTGGTGGGTGGGATGGATGTGTTCACGTCGTGGTCGTCGTCCGGGGACCGGGGCGGGGCTCCGGGGCGAGGACGTGCCCCAGGTGCGCGGCGAGTTCCTCCACCGACGGATGGTCGAAGACCACCGAGGACAGCAGGGGGACGCGCAGTCGCGCCTCCAACCGGCTCTTCAGCACGATCGCCGTCAGCGAGTCCACGCCGAGCTCCAGGAAGCCCGCCCCGGTGTCGACGTACTCCGCGTCCTCGATCGCGAGCAGCGCGGCCACCGTGGCCCGGACCAGCGCGACCAGCGCGCCGTGCCGCTCCCGCGGCGGGGCCGCCGCCAACGCCGCCGGGTCGAGCGGCGCCGAAGCCGCCGCGCGTTCCGCCTCCCGCTCCGCGTCCGCCGTCGGCGCCGGACGGTCCGGGAGCCGGGTGAAGCCCATCCCGGACAGCTCCATCACCGGCCGGCCGGCACCCGGCCCGGGCCCGCCGTCCAGCAGCAGCACGTCCAGCGTGAACGCCGGGTCGGCGGCGGCAGCCGCGGCGCGTTCGCCGGGAACGACCCGCGTCGCGGCGCGCTCGACCCTGGCGGCCGACCGGAGCACCTCCCCGCGCGGCTTCTTGAACGCCCGCAGCCGGGCCACGCTCGTCGCCACGTACCGGTTCCCGTCGTCGGTGAGCGCGGCCAGCGCGTGCGTCGCCCCGTCCAGCACCGGCGGCGGCAGGTGCTCCGTCCGGGAGGTGTCCGCCCCCGACAGTTCCGCCACCGCGAAGTCCGGACCGTACGCCGCCACCCGGCCGGCCCGGCAGAACTGCGGCCCGTACGCGAGGCCGGCCCGCGCGTACGCCGCCCGCACCTCGTCGCCGTCCAACACCCGCGACGGCTCCTCGCCCTCCATCGCACCGGCCAGCCCCAGCAGTTCCCGTCCCGTACCGGCGAGACCGCCGGCCGCGTCGGCGTCCGCCGCGATCCGGGCCGTCGCGTGCAGCCGCTCCACGCCCCCGGTCTCGTCGGCGGGCCGGCTCGACACCTCCACCGCCAACGTCCCGCCGGGCCCGGGCCGTACCCGGGTCAGCAGCAGCGTCGGCCCGTCGGTCAGGAACAGCGCCTCGTGGAAGCGCACGTCCTCCACGGCCCGACCGGTGTCCCCGTACACCTCGTCCTGCACCGCGAGGAGCAGCTCCAGGTACCCGGCCGCCGGCATGAACGCCCGGCCGCCGATCGTGTGGTCGGCCAACCAGGCCGGCTGCCCGGTGCTGATCCGCGCCGCGAACTCCCGCTGCGCGTCGTCCCTTCGCAGCTCACGGCCCAGCAGCGGATGCCCGTCGGTCGCCCCGCGCCCCACCGGGCGCGCCGGAAGCCGGTAGCGGCGCCGGTCGAAGGCGTACCCCGGCAGCGGGATCCGCCGACCGGGACCGCCCGCGTACACCTCCCGCCAGGCGATGTTCAGCCCCGCCGCGTACGCACCCGCCAACGCCGCGTCCAACGCGGCACCGGTGGTGTCCTTGGCCCGCAGGCAGCTCAGCCAACGGTGCTGCTCCTGCGGTACGCACTGCCGGGCCAGCGAGGTCAGCGCCGACGACGGCCCGACCTCCAGGAACACGTGCCGGCCGCGCTCGGCGACGGCACGCACCCCCGCCTCGAATTCGACCGTCTCGTTGACGTGCCGCACCCAGTACTCGGGAGAGGCCAACTCCGCCGCCGACGCGATCCGCCCCGTCAGGTTCGACACGAGGGGCAGCCGCGGCTCGTGGAAGGAGATCCGGCCCAGCACCTCGCCCAGCGGCCGGGACACCCCGGCCATCAGCGGCGAGTGGAACGCCGCCGTCACGTGCAGCGGAGTCACCGTCCACTCCCGTGCGCGCAGCGCCTCGACGGCCTCGGCCAACGACCGCCCGCCACCCGAGATCACGCACTGCCCGGGGGCGTTGACCGCCGCGACCGCCAGGTCGGGCCACACCTTCAGCAGCGGCCTCACCTCGTCCGCCGGCGCCGAGACGGCCGCCATGCCGCCCGGCGCCGCATCCGACACCGACTCGATCAGCGCGGACCGCGCCGCGAGGAAGGCGATCCCGTCGGCGAGCGTGAACACCCCGGCGACCGTCGCCGCCACGATCTCCCCGACGCTGTGCCCGATCAACACGCCGGGCCGCACACCCCACGACAGCCACAGCCGGGCCAGCGCGTACTCCAGGGTGAACAGCGCGGCGTGCGTGAAGGACGTACGGGCCAGGGTCTCCTCGGCGTCCGGCACCCCGCCGAACATGACGGCGGCCACCGAACGCCCCAGCAGCGGGGCGAACAGCGCGTCGCACTCGTCCACGTACCGGGTGAACACCGGGAAGCGCCCGTACAGGGCCCGCCCCATGCCCACGTACTGCGAACCGGAACCGGTGAACAGGAACGCCACCTTGCGGAACGCGTCGGGCTTCTCCTCCCCGCGCGGCGGCGCGCTCCACCGCTCCAGGTGCGCCCCCAGCTCACCCGCGTCCGCGACGGCCGCCGCCACCCGGTACCGGAAGTGCGAACGGGCCGTGGCCCGGGTCCGGCACAGGTCCGCCAGGTCGGTGTCCGGATGCTCGGCGAGGAAACGCGCGTACCGCTCGGCCTGCGACCGCAACGCCGGCCGGGACTTCGCCGACAGGGTGAACACCCGGCCGGGCACGGACCGCTCCGCCGCGTCGACCACCGGTTCCCGCTGCGCCGCTCCGGCGCCGGCCCGCGGGGCCTCCTCCAGGACCGCCACCGCGATGGCCCCCGCGACGCCGAAGCCGTTGACGGTGGCCCGGCGCACGGGCGCCTCCCACGGCCGCTCCTCCGTCGCCACCGTGATCGGGTACGTCTCCCAGGGGATCCGGCCGGACAGGTTCCGCCACACGTGCGGGAAGAACACCCCCGCCCGCATCTGCGTGATCACCTTGAGCACCGCGCCCAGCCCGGCAGCGGGCTCCATGTGCCCGATGTTCGCCTTCAGCGAGCCGATCGTCAGCGGGTGCTCCGCGTCGTGCGAGGCACCGAACACCCCGTTCACCGAACCGAGCTCGATCGGGTCGCCCAGCGGCGTGCCCGTCCCGTGCGCCTCCACGTACTGGATGTCGCCCGGCTCCAACCGCGCGTTGGCCAGCGCCGCCCGCATCACGGCCTCCTGCGCCGGCCCGTTGGGCGCGCTGAGCCCGGCGCTCTCCCCGTCCTGCCCGATCGCCGTGCCCCGGACCAGCGCCAGGACCGTGTCACCGTCCGCCAGCGCGTCCGACAGCCGCTTCAGCACCAGAGCCCCGCAGCCCTCGGCGCGCGCGTACCCGTCCGCGCTCTCGTCGAAGGTCTTGCAGTGGCCGTCGGGAGCCAGCATCTGCCCGTGCGAGAGGATCACGAAGGAACGCGGGTTGTGCAGGGCGTTCACCGCCGCGCACAACGCGATCCCGCACTCGCGGCGCCGCAGCCCCTCGACCGCCAGGTGCAGCGCGGTCAGTGACGCCGCGCACGCGGTGTCCGTCGTCAGGCTCGGACCGCGCCAGCCCAGGAAGTACGAGAGCCGCCCGGACATCGAATAGCCGCCGAGCCCCGTCGTCAGGCTCCCGTCGAGCTGCTCGTCGGACAGCCCCTCCAGCTCCAGCGCGAAGTCGAGCGGGGAAGCACCCACGTAGACGCCGCCGTCACCGTGCCGCAGACCGGCCGGATCGATGTTGGCGTCCTCCAGGGCCTGCCACACCGTCTCCAACAGCAGCCGCTGCTGCGGATCGATGAACGGGGCCTGCTTGGGCGGAATGTTGAAGAACTGGGCGTCGAATTCGTCGATGCGATCGAGGAAACCACCCGCGATCGCGGTGACGTCACCGTCGGCCACCTCGGGAACCCACCGGTCGCGCGGCAACGGCCCGATACCGGAACGACCGTCCCGCAGGAAGGAATCCAGTGCGGAAAGGGAATCGTTCCCGCCGGGAAAGCGCATGCCCGTTCCGACCACCGCGATCGGCTCGTACTTCTCCAGCAGGAACCGTTCGAGTTCGCCGTTCTGTCGGCGGACCGTTTCCTCCGCCGCTTCGAGCCTTTCCAGCACGTCCGGATCCGAATTTACCACCGGATTCGGCGCTCCCGGCTTTCCGGGCATGGTGGCCGCCTCTCTCTCAGTTCACGTCGAAGATGTCGGCCAGCACTTCGGAGGCCAGATAGTCCGTCAACCGCTCGACGGTCGGCTGGTTGAACAGCGCCGTACTGCTGATGCCCCGCCCGAGCTGCTCCTCCAGCCGCTGCTTTACCATCGTGAGCAGCAAGGACGTCATCCCGAGCTCGAAGAAGCCGGCCTCCACCGGCAGCTCCTCGTCGTCCGGCATGAGCAGCGCCGCCTTGAATTCCGCCACGACGATTTCTTCGAGAACCGAGCGCCGTTCCGATCCCGGCGAGGACACCAATTGTTCCGTCATACCGGCCGAGTGAAGCACAGGCAGTGTGACGACCGGCTGACGTCCTCCTGACCCGGCCGCCCTGTCAGTTCATCGTCAGCAGCGCTGTGGGAACCTCGGGAAGCAGGAGTGCGTGAGATCCGGCACGGAGGAGCCAACCATGCGGAATGCGGCACGAGAAGAACTTCGGACCAACGGATATTCCTTGATACCGGCAGACCGACTCGTCATCGATAGCGAATTACGTCAGCACGTCAAGGAATTGGCCGCCGAATGGGAGAACCTGGAGACGGACCAGTACCTGAAGGGCGGCTCCCGCTTCCGCGAACGCCGCTACGACCGGTTCTTCTTCGTTCCGCGCACCGGGGAGGTCCGGCTGCGCCCCCACCGCCCCTACTTCCAGTCGATGGGGGCCAACGACTACGCCGGCGGCATCGACCGCGACGTGGCACCCCTCAGCCGCACCACCTTGGCCAACCCGCTGCTCACCCGGCTCCTGCGGTCGGACTTCGAGACGTTCCCGGTCCCCGAGGACGCCTGGCTCGACGACCCGTGGGACGTCCAGTGCCACCAGTTCCGCATCATCAGCACCCCCGACGAGACGGGCGAGCCGACCCCCGAGGGCCCGCACCGCGACGAGGTCGACTTCGGTGTCATCCACCTGATGGGCCGCTTCAACGCACGCGGCGGGGAATCGCAGGTCTACGACCTCGACCGGCGCCTCGTCACCGAGTTCTGCCTCACCGAGCAGATGGACACCATGTACTGGGCCGACGCCCAGGTCCTCCACGCGGTGCGCCCGATCCTGCCCGTGGACCCGGCGAAGGCGGCCGTGCGCGACGTCCTGATCATGGGCTACCGGCACGCGCCGGAGCTGCCGCGCGAAGAACAGAACGGCTGACGTGCCGACCCGGTCCGAGGTCCGTCGCGTCGACCACGTCATCATCCGTTTCGCGGGTGATTCGGGTGACGGTATGCAGCTGACGGGTGACCGTTTCACTTCGGAGACGGCGTCCTTCGGTAACGACCTTTCGAC
>NZ_JBVIVP010000049.1:0-13247 GCF_055595445.1 Streptomyces sp. NPDC040432
CAACCGCTCACGCGGGATACCCCGCCCCCGCGTCACGTTCTCCAGGAACGGCACGACGTCGTCGGGTCCCTCGGGGCCGCCGAAGGACAGCAGCACGAGGGCGTCATAGGGGGCGGCCCGATTCATGTGGGTCATCGTCTTCTTCCGTACTTGTCCGTGCGGCTGAGCCATGGGCGGGAGGGGTGACCACCGGCGGTCATCTGCGGGCGGATGCCACCGGGGCTTCCCGTAGCGACGTGTAGACGGATGCGAAGGCCGTGGCAGCGGCATCGATGGAGTAGTCCGCCCGGACCGTCGAACGGGCACGGCGGGCCATGGCCTTGATCGACTGAAGGTCGACGTCCAGCAGCCGCTCCAGTCCCCCGGCGAGAGCCTGTGCCGATGAGGTGTCCAGGAGGATCCCGTTGACCATGTCCTCCACGTAGTGCGGGATGCCCCCGCAACCGGTGGCGGCGACCGGCAGGCCCGCGTCCATGGCCTCCAGCACGGCGATGCCGAACTCCTCCTTCACGCTCGGGCAGACGTAGTAGGCCTGGCCGATCTCGTGCGAGAGGGTCAGGGCCCGCTCCAGACAGCGGATGTCGTCGTTGGGCATGGCCGGCACCATCGCCAGTCGGGCGGCCGCCCGCGGATGGTCGGCCAGCACGTCGCCGATCGCCGCGCGCACCTTGCGTTCGGGCTCGTTCGTGCCATCGGCCTGCGGTGAGCCACCGACGACGACCAGGTTCGCCCTCCGGTACAGGCCGGACTCGGCCCACGCGCGGACCAGGACGTGCTGCTGTTTGAGCGGGTGCAGGCGGCCCACCGTGAGCAGGACGGGCCGTGGCCGGGCTGCCGGACCGATCGCCGTGGGCCCATCCGTGCCGAAGATCATGTTCAGCAGTCGCTCACGTCGCAGGGCCTCGTCCGCTGCCGGTCGGTAGGCGGTGATCCCTTCCGGCGGGGCGCTCGGTCCCTGTCCCCCACGTTCGGACGCCAGCTGCGGGAAGTGCCGGAGCAACTCCGCCGCGCCGTCCTTGCCTGGGATGGCGATGACCGCGTCGGCGCGATGAACGAGTCGGTCCGCCGCGAAGACCCGGTGCAGGTCTTGGCGCAGTTCCTCCGTCTCGTCCTTGTTCGGCGGCGCGGATCCGGTGGGGCGGCGGCTGATGCGCCGGTGCGGGTCGGGCGTCGCGGTGAAGACGAGGCGTGCGCCGAGCAGTCGAGCGGCCTCGGCCACGGCGAGGGATCCGTCGTCGGCGTATCGGACGTGGACGATGTCCGGTGGACATCCGAGCCCTTCAATGAGCTTGCGCGCCCACCAGGTGAGGGCGCTGCCGTGGTGGCCGGACGCCGACCCGGTGGTGGCGTCGTCGTACGGGTCCAGTGGCAGGCCGAGTGTCCAGTGTCCCGTTCCCCTGGCTCGCAGCAGATTCGGCTCCTGGGCGAGCTCGCTCGCCTCCCGCGTCACGAGGGTGATGACCGCGCGGATGTCCCTCGTTCGTGCGAGCGCGTCACCGAGGCCGGCGAGGAGGACGCCGAGGCCACCGCCGTTGCCCTCCCCGGGGGTGTCGATGCCGCCCAGCAGCATCGACTGCACCACGAGCAGGCCCTCCTGGTGCGGCAGGTACGGGGGGTCGAACAGGGGCTTTCCGCCGGCGGCTGTGAGGAGAAGTCGTTCGTAGGCGTCGGCGGCCGTCTGCGGCTCGGGCAGGAGCCGCCGGTGTTCGGGCCATTCGGCCAGATGGCGCCAGAGTGCCAGCCTGGCCGGTCTCTCGTTGAGGACGGCTTTGCGCAGCAGTGCGGTCCAGCCGGCGACGTCGAGGACGTGGAGGTGTCCCGCGGTGGCGAGGTCGATCAGATGGGCGAGGGTGGCAGCGTCCTCGCAGCTGAGGATCTCCTCGATCAGTGCGCCGAGGACCGTGCCGGAGCCGTGGTGGACGAGGGAGACGGGCCAGGCTTCCGTGACGGTGCTCCGCAGCCGTCGGTCGCCGCGGACAGCGGCAGCCAGGAGCTCCGTCGGGGTTGCGGCCCCGTGCCGTCGCATGCGGCGACGTAGTGACGCCGTCCGCCCGTCGAGGGGATCGACGAGGTGGTCGTGCCCGGGAAAGTACTCGGCGTGCAGGAAGGCCGCCATGGGATCGGTCGAGTGGGCGAGGTGCGGCGCGGGCCGGGAGGCCCAGAAGGAGCGTCGGGTCGCGAGGAAGGAAGCGGACCCGTTCTGCCGGGTGGTTTCGTCCACGGAGCACTGCTCTCGCTCGGGGATGGTCATGCCGTGTTTCGGTCGGGCCCACCCCTTCGGATGCGGCTGCGGCCGCACGGGGCGTGATCCATCCCGGTGCATCCGTGTGCCGGTCCGGGGGCGAAGGCAATCCAGACGACTCTCCTCGGAAGGCGGTTCCCCGTGCCGCGCGTCACCGTGATCGCCCCGCCGTTCAGTTCCCACGCGGCGCCCCTGTCCGTGCTGGCGGGCGAGCTTCGCGCAGCCGGCGCCGACGTCACCCTTGCCTGCGGTGAGGCCTTCGCTCCGCTGGCCACCGCCGCCGGAGTGGGGTTCGCCCCGTTGACGGTCACCCGCAACGCCAATACCGGTATCGCACGGCGGACCCCGCAGGGCGGCCAGGAGGCCGGGCGGCTGGAGGAATTCCTCAGGGCCACGCACGCGGGAGCCGTGGCCGCACTGCTGGTCCAGGCCCGGCACCGGGCGGCGGACATGCTGGCCGAACCCGAAAGGGTCCTGGAGCAGGTGAGATCTCTGCACGCCCGCCGCCCGGCCGACTGGTACGTGGTGGACCAACTGAGCTACGCCGTGACCCTGGCGCTGCACTGTCTCGACCTGCCCTACGCGACCTTCTGCCCCGGGCATCCCAGCTACCTGCCCACTGCACCGGGGGCGCTCTTCGGCATGCCCTACGCGTGGCCCGGCGCGGTACGGCCGGCCCATGCGGACCTGAAGGCCCTGCGTCGGGCGGCACGGGCGAACGACCGCTCCTTCACCGAACTCTTCGCCCGTTTCGTCTCCCTCCACGCGCCCCACCGACCCGTGCCGCGGCGGGCCTTCGCCTTGTTCTCGTCCAGGGCCGTGATGCTGAACTATCCGATGTTCGAGTGGCTTCCCCCGCGACCGGACGGCCCGGCATACGTTTTCAGTGGGCACCTGTCACGTCCCGGGGCCTCGGGTCCCGGAGCCTTCTGGGAGTCCGAGTTGCGCAGGCTGCGGCGAAGGGGGCGACGCGTGGTGCTGGTGGCCCTGGGCACCTTCCTGTCCGCCCGGCACGACGTCCTGAGCGCGGTGACACGCGGGATCCTGCGCGAGCGCTCCGACACATCGGTGATCCTCGCGGCGGGCGACCGTCACGATGCCCTGAAGGCACTGTCCGGGCCGCGGGTCACCGTCGCGGAGACCGTGCCGCAGCAGGCGCTCCTCGCCCATGTCGACGCGATGGTGCACCACGGTGGCAACAACTCGTTCACCGAGTGTCTCGCGGCCGGGGTCCCCGCCCTCGTCCTGCCCTTCTCAAGCGATCAGTTCTCCATCGCCCACGACGCCGAGAGGTCCGGGGCGGGCCTGTGCCTGGACCCGCACGGCCTGAAAGCCGAGAGCGCCGGGCAGGCCGTCTCCGCCCTGCTGGACAACCCGCACCCCGCGCTTGAGGAACTGCGTCGGCACGTGCACGCCCTCGGCCCCACCAGAGCGGCAACACGACTACTGGAACTGATGACCTGACGCACGAGAACAGGACACCTCATGACCGACATGCCCGAGGCCGGAGAGAGCGGGAACCCGCCACAAGGTGTCCTGGCAGGACGGGTCGCCGTCGTGACCGGTGCCGCACGAGGAATCGGCGCCGCTCTCGCGCGACAGCTGTCCGAGCAAGGCATGCTGGTCGCACTCGTGGGACGGGAGGGCACGTCCCTTCGCCGGACGGCCGCGACCCTGGCCGGACGGAGCACCTGCTTCGAGGCCGATGTGACCGATACCGCCCAATTGGCGGCCGCCGCCCTCCATGTGGAGACACGGCTGGGGCCGGCCGGCGTGGTCGTCGCCAACGCGGGCATCGCCGTCGGAGGTCCCTTCGAGCTCACGGACGCCACGCTGTGGCAGCGCGTCATCGACGTCAATCTCACAGGGTCGGCGAACACCGCCCGTGCCTTCCTGCCGCAACTCGCTCGCACCCGCGGGTACCTTCTCCAGATCGCTTCCACAGCGGCCTTCGGTTCCGCGCCGATGATGAGTGCCTACTGCGCGTCGAAGGCCGGTGCGGAGTCATGTGCCCTGGCGCTTCGCGGTGAGGTCGCGCCCAAGGGCATCGGAGTCGGTATCGCCTACGTCCACTGGACCGGCACCGACATGGTGGTCGGCATCGACGACAACCCGGTGCTGCAGGCTCTGCGCCGACATCAGCCGTGGTTCGCCCGGCGGGTGAACAGCCCCGAGCAGGTCGCCGCCTGGCTGGCCAAGGGCATCGCCCACCGGTCCCGGCACGTCTACGCCCCTCCCTGGCTGCGCTGGTGCCAGCCACTGCGTCCGCTCTTCCCCCTCCTGGTCGCCGAAGTCGCCCGGAGGGAACTGCGCGCGCCCGGCAGCTCCGAGCTGGCCTCCACGGTGGAGGTACTCGGAGAGGGCGGCCGGGCGGACTGGCGAACCTATCTCGCAGGTCGTGACCCGGATGAGTGAGCCCTCGGGATGATCGTGCTTGCCCTGCGGATGCCCCAGGCCACGACCCGGTGAGGGGCCAAGCCGTTCCTCGGCTTAACATTCGACGAAAACCTGAGGAAGGCCGAAACCGCCATTTTTCGTAGATTTCTCCGGCAACCGATGTGTCCCCCGGCGACGAATCGATGGGTAAAGGATGTCGTGCCCCCGCACGTGGGGTGGTTCTGCCCCTGCTGTCCTCGGCGTCGAAAAGCCCCGGACGGACGTCCGTATCAAGCTCCACTCCCTGAGGGAGGACTCATGAGTACTCGAATCGTCCGCCGCAGCGCAGCGGTCGCGGTGGCGGCCTTCGTGCTTCCGCTCGGCCTGGGGGCGGCAGCCCCGGCGTTCGCCGACTCGCTTCCTGCCGACCCGTACGGACCCGCGTGCGCATCGGTGCCCAAGGAGGGCGCCGGGAGCCTCGCGGGCATGGCCAAGGACCCCGTCGCCACGGCTGCATCGAACAACCCGGCGCTCTCGACGCTGGTCACGGCGGTGAAGAAGGCCGGTCTGGTCGACACCCTGAACAACGCCAAGGACATCACCGTGTTCGCGCCGACCAACGACGCCTTCGCGAAGATCCCGAAGGCCGACCTCGACAGGATCCTCGCCGACAAGGCCGAACTGACCAAGATCCTCACCTACCACGTGGTCGGCGAAAAGATCATGCCGGACCAGCTGGCCTCCGGATCGTTCAAGACGCTCGAAGGCGGCACCCTGACCACGGCCGGCTCCGGGGACTCGTACACCGTCAACGGCAAGGCGAAGATCGTCTGCGGCGACGTCCCGACCGCCAACGCCACCGTCAACGTCATCGACACGGTCCTCACGCCCATGTGACCAGGCGCCCCTGCACGGGCGGCGACGCTGCCGCCCGTCGGGGAATCCGTTCCCTGGAGACCGTCGCGTTTCGACGCCACCGCCGGCTCAGGGGCCACCGGCAGACCGGTACGGCCATGATCGACCAGGTCATGGCCGTACTTCCGCGGCCCGATCGGAATCGGGCCGGCGGTCGGCAGCGGGCCGCGCCGGCCCTCCCCCGTCGGAGAGACTTCCCGCCCGGCAGGCCCGGGGCGGTCGACAAGGGTCGGGGTCGCGGCATGTCGGGGCATCGTGCGCCCCTGAGCCGTCCGGGGGACCAGGCGCTGCGACGCACGGTGCCGCCTCGTAGGCTGCCGCCATGACCGCGATCCAGAACCCGACGCCCCGCGACGCCTTCGACCTGCTCATGGCCGGTAACCAGCGCTTCATCTCCGGCGCGCCCGAGCACCCGAACCAGGACGCCACCCGCCGCACCGAGACCGCTCCGTCCCAGCAGCCGTTCGCCGTGCTGTTCGGCTGCTCCGACTCCCGGCTGGCCGCCGAGATAATTTTCGACCGCGGTCTGGGCGACCTGTTCGTGGTCCGCACCGCCGGACACGTCACCGGAACCGAGGTCCTCGGTTCGATCGAGTTCGGCGTGAGCGTCCTGAACGCGCCGCTGGTCGTCGTCCTCGGCCACGACTCGTGCGGCGCGGTCGCAGCGGCCTGCTCCGCCCTCACGAACGGGCAGACGCCCGGAGGCTTCGTCCGCGACGTCGTCGAACGGGTCACCCCGAGCGTGCTGGCCGCCCGCGCCGCCGGACGCGAGAGCGCCGAGGAGATCCTGGCCGAGCACATCGAGCAGACGGTGGACCTGCTGCTGGAGCGCTCCCGCGTCCTGGCCGACGCGGTGGCCGACGGCCGGACCGCCGTGGTCGGGCTGTCCTACCGTCTGGCCGACGGCAGCGCACAGCTCGTCGCCACCCGCGGCCTCGACGCGCCGATCACCACCTCATCCTGAGGTTCACACGGAGTCACGGGGCCCCGCTCATACCGATTTGCGGGGCCCCGCCGCCCGGCGAAGCCGGTTGGCGATCGCCGACCCCAGACCCGCCTCCTCCGGCAGGGACGCCACGATGAGGTCGCACCCCTGCCGGTCGAGGCCACGCAGAAACCCGTACAGTCCGCGCGCGTAGGCCGCCGTCGAACCGGGCACGGACACCACGGCGTGCGCCTTCACCTCAGTACCGGCCAGATGAGGGGGGAGGAAGACGCCCACCTGGTGTCCCGCCTCCTGGGCCAGCCCCGCTTCGGCGACGACCTCGTCCGGCTCGACGAGGACGACACGGGCACGCGGCGCGTAGTGCGACGGGTGCTGGCCCGGCACCCGGACACCGCTCGCGGTCGGGACCGCGACCGGATGCCCCAGGACCGTTTCGAGGTCCTCGCGCGTCACCCCGCCCGGTCGCAGGATGCTCGGCATCGCGCCCGTGACGTCGACGATGGTCGACTCGACGCCGACCTCGCAGGATCCGCCGTCCAGGACGAAATCGACGGCGTCACCGAGTTCCACCCGAACGTGGTGGGCGGTGGTGGGGCTGACGGACCCGAAGCGGTTGGCGGACGGCGCCGCGACGCCGCCGCCGAACGCCTCCAGCAATGCGAGAGCCACCGGGTGATCGGGCACGCGCAGGGCCACCGTCTCCAGGCCACCGGTCGCTTCCAGCGGCACACGTGGGCCGCGCCGCAGGACAAGGGTCAGCGGCCCGGGCCAGAAGTGTTCGGCCAGCAGGCGCGCGGCCCGGGGCACCCCCTCGACCCAATCGTCCAACTGGTCCGCGGCCGCGATGTGAACGATCAGCGGGTGAGAGGGCGGCCGCCCCTTGACTTCGAAGATCCGCGCGACGGCCACGGGGTCCTCGGCGTTCGCGCCCAGACCGTAGACGGTTTCGGTCGGCAGGGCCACCAAACCACCCGCCCTCAGCACCCCTGCAGCCTTGTCGATCCCGATGTCACCGGTCATGGCCGTCACCCTCGCGCTTCTCTCCGGAACACCCGTTCAGCGATCCGTTCAGCAGGTCCCGGATCCCACTGACGGACGACGAGGCGCACCCGTACGCGCCCCGCCGCCCCATGATGCCGCGCACACCGGACCGGCCGGACCCGGCCGAGCGGATCGGGACGGGAACCGAGGCGAAGGTGCGGCAGGAATCCCGAGGGCATGAGGGCGGAGCGGTGGCGGGGCCGAGGCGCCGGCGGGGCGCGGGTAGCGGCGTCGGCCGCTCGGCGGGCGGGAGGCGCGGCGGGGGATGCGAGAGCGCCGTGGCGGCGGACGGGTCTGGCCGCAACCGTCCCGGACCGCTTGTGGCCTGCGGTTTTCTCTTCCGGACGTGGTTGTCCTGGCCGAGAGTGGTGATCGCCACCGGGGGACGGACCCCCGGCGGTACAAGGAATCGACCCACCGCGACCGTCGTCGCGGCAACGGGATCGAGGGATCGGTCCACGGCCGAGACGCACCGCGCCCACCACCCTCACGCTCACCTCACCCGTGCTCCGTGCACTCCTCTCAAGGAACTTTCGATGACCCGTCACACCCTGTCCCGCAGCCTGGCCCTCCTCCTCGCGGGTGTCTCCACTTCCGTCGTGCTGAGCGCCATGCCCGCCCACGCGGATACGGTGATCTCGCCCTGGATGCGCCCCACCACGACGGGGACGCTCGGCCACGGCGCCGCCCCGGGCGGCACCGTCACCAGAAGCCAGGCCGTGGCCCGAGCACAGGACTGGGTGACGAAGGGCGTTCACTACAGCCCCAACGGGCTGGTGAGCCCGTACGGTTGGTGGGGCGACGCGGAGACCGGCGGTCGCTACCGGCAGGACTGTTCCGGTCTGGTCTCCATGGCCTGGCAGCTGACGGACAGCCTGACCACCTCGTCCCTGCCCAACGTCTCCAGCCGGTTGGCCAGTCTGAACGACCTGCGCCCCGGCGATGCCCTGAACAACATCGATACGCACGTCGTGCTCTTCACCGGTTGGGCGGACGCCGCCCACACCAGGGCGAACGTCATCGAGGAGTACAGCAAGGGCAAGCCGACCCGCGCCCGGGTCATGGACCTCAACGAGATCTCCAGCCGCGGCTTCAAGCCGTACCGCTACGACCGGATCGCGGAGGACGTCACCGAACCCAGCCGTTCCAACGGCCGGTTCGTTCACGGCACCCGCTTCGCGAACGGCTCGTGGAGCGCGATGGGTTCCCTGAACGGGGTGGGTACGGCGCCCACGTTCAGTGGTAGCGAGGAAGCCATCGCCGGCGCGCCCGATGGTTCCGCGCAGGTCCTCGGCATCGGCAACGACGGCAACGTCTACCACACCATCCGCTACACGAGCGGCAGTTGGCAGCCCTGGGGTGCGCTCACCGACAACTCCGGTCAGCAGATGGCCGCGAGTCAGGTCGCCGTCTCCGTCGGACCGGACAACGCGGCACAGGTGCTCGCGGTCGGCAACGACAACGCCCTGTACCACCAGATCCGGCGGGCGAACGGTACCTGGACCGGATTCCAGCCCCTCACCGTCGCCGACGGCTCGCCCATGAAGGCCGGCCGGGTTTCGATCGCGGTCTCCCCCGACGGGTCCGCGCAGGTCCTGGCCGTCGGCGGGGACGGCGTCGCCTACCACCAGATCCGGCGGGCAGACGGCACGTGGACCGGGTTCCAGCCCCTCATGTCCGGCAGCAACCCCATGAAGGCCCTCGACGTGTCCATCGCCGCGAACCCCGACGGTTCGGCTCAGGTCGCGGTCATCGGCGGCGACGGCAATCTCTACCACGCGATCCGCCGCTCCGACGGCTCGTGGACGGGGCTGCTCCCCGTCGACGGTGTGGGCACCGCGACGATGTCGGCGCGCAATGCCTCGCTCACCATCACCCCCGACGGCTCGGCCCAGCTCGTGGCCATCGGCAACGACGGCAACGTGTACCACCGCATCCGGAACGCGGCGGGCAGCTGGAGCCCGTTCCAGCCCGTCGCGGGAGCGGGCGGAGCGGCCACCTTCTCCGCCCTGCGCGTCGGTGTCGCCGCCCTCCCCGACGGTTCCGCCCAGCTCCTGGTCACGAGTCGCTGACCCGGTCCGACCCGCAGGCTCCGTCCCCGTCCGGGGCGGGGCCTGCGGGCTCTCCTCCGGCCGGCGGATCCGACCGGTCGTCGAACGTCCGGGGGCTCGGGGATCAGCCCGGTACCGGGGTCGCCGTCGGCCGCACCTCCGGGCCGGCGGCCAGTCGTGCCGCGTGGGCGGTGACACGGCTCCAGGCGGCGGGCAGGTCCTCGGCGCAGTCCGGGTCCAGGAGCAGCCGGTGGTGCAGCCACAGGGCGCTGCGCGTCGCGCCCTCGGCCACGGGCAGCGACCTCGGGGCTCCCGTCGGGGGCCGGAACGCCGGCAACAGGTGCCATGCCGGGAAGAGGACGCGCGCGGGAATTCCCTCGGCGGCCAGGGCCCGGACGGTGGTCGCGTTGTCGAGCCCTTCCGCGAGGGCCGCTTCGGGCAGTCGCAGGAGCACCATGTAGTGGTCGTGTCGGGTGACCCGGGGGTCGACCGCCGCGAGGGCGCCGGCCGGCAGGGCCCGGTCGAGGCGTTCGTAGGTGTCCTTGCGCCGGAGCCACAGGGCGTCGGTCCCCGCCATATGACTGAGCACCAGGGCCGCGTGGAATTCGCTGATCCGTGCGTTGGTCCCCGGTTCCAGATGGTCGTAGTCGGAACTCCCTCTCCTTCGACCACAGTTGGCGGTGCGTTCGACCCGACCGGCGAGGGCGCCGTCCGAGCGGATCAGTACGGCGCCGCCTTCGCCACCCGGCCACAGCTTCGCCGCCTGGAAGCTCATCGCGGTCATGTCGCCCACCGAGCCGACGGGCAGGCCGTCCCACGCGGCGGCGACGGCCTGGGCGCTGTCCTCGATGAGGAGCAACCCCTTCTCGTCGCACAGCAGCCGGGCACCGGTGAGATCGGCGGGCTGGCCGCCCAGGTGCACGACCACCAGGGCTTTCGTCCGTGCGGTGACGCTTGCGCGGGCGGACTCCATGTCGAGGGAAAAGGTGTCGGGCCGCACGTCCGCGGGCACCGGCGTCGCACCCACGGCCGAGACCGCCGAGGCCGACGACACGAAGGTGGTGGCGGGGACGACGACCTCGTCGCCCGGTCCGACGCCCGCGGCGCGCAGGGCGACTTCGAGAGCGAGGGTTCCGTTGGTGACCGCGACGGCGGCGCGCACCTCGAACCGGTCGACCAGTGCGGCTTCGAGGCGTTCGGCGGCTCCGTCGCCGTTCTGCCACCAGTGACCGCTGTCGAAGACCGCGTTCAGGGCGGCGCGGGCCTCGACGGAAGGGCTGGGCCAGGCGGGGAAGGGCCGGGTGCGGACGGGCTGTCCGCCCAGGGCCGCGGGCAGGTCGTGTGGCATGGGACGGCTCCCGTTCGGGTGGCCGCACGGGGCGTTCCCACCCCGGGCCGAGATGGGCCGACAGTGGGAACGGACTGCGGAACGGCACCGGCAGAACGCCGTGTGCGGCCAGTGGATTTGCAGTTGGGTCCACCCCTGTTCGAGGCTAACAGGACGCCCTTTGCCGCGGTGGGACACGGCGTCGAATCGTCCGGAAGGCGGACCGATCGAACGACATGGACCGACTGCGGCAGCGGCCGCGCATGGCTGCGGCCCACTCGATCGACCGGCGACACAGCTCCCGTGGGCCGTCGACCAGACGGGGAGCGCTGCGGCGCGGGGCCTCGCGTCGAAGCGGGGAAACCCTTCAGCAGGGAGTCGAGGAGCAGGGGCCCCTTCAGCAGGACCGCCGCCGCGCGGGTCCCGGCGCCGGACGGGGTCAGACGGCTTCGGTGGCGAAGAGTTCCAAGTGGCCGCAGCGCGGGCAGCGGTACGCCTCGATGCGGCGGCGGGGCCGACCCAGCCGCTTGGCGCCCCCGAACACACCCCTCTCCAACGCCCCGGCGATCCAACGGGCGTAGCCGCGGGATCCCTCACCCGCGTCCTCGACGAATCCGGGTTCGAGGCCCACTCCGCCGCAGTACGTGCACTTCATTCCGTCCATCGGACGAGTGTACGAAGCGAGCGCCCGCCTCCACTCGCGGTTTCAACGGCGCGGCCGGAGGTGCGTGAGCGGAGAGGGTCGCAGGGGCCGCGGTCCCGCCCGGCGACGGAATCGGGCGCGCCACCACTGTGGGCACAGGCGGGATCGGGGCCGTGCCGGCGGGGCAGGTCGGCGCGCCCGGGTCGCGGTCATCCCGGCCGCCTGCGTACGTGGCGGAGAAGAAGGTGGGCGCCCGGAAGCGCACGCCCAGAGCAACGGAGCGTGACGACGAATCCCACGCTTGAGCGATTTCCCCGAATGCCCCTTGCGGACCCCTGAGGAGCTCTCCAGGGCTCTCTCGTGGAACTTTCATGGGGGGATTCACCTCCACCCCGGAAATCAACTCTCACGGCCACCTGGATGCCTTCCTGCCCTACCTCAGATCGGACGGACCGATAGAGTGGAATGGTCCGGTCGCGCGGTGCGCGGCCGGTCTCCCACGGCCGAGGGCGTGCTTCGTCATGCCCTGGACCGCTCCACCCGTCGGCGTCCGCTCGGTGTCCCGCTCATGCGCGGCAGCGGAGTTCGCCATGCCCGAAAGTGAGCATCGCCTTGATCGAATCCGGCGCCCCGGCCCCCGCCACCACCCCTACCACCAGCACGGCCGCCCCCACCACGACCGATCGCTCCGGCCTCGTGTCCGGCGCCTATGACGCGCGTGCGATCCAGGTCCTGGACGGTCTCGACGCGGTCCGCAAGCGTCCCGGCATGTACATCGGGTCGACGGGGGCCCGGGGTCTGCACCACCTGGTGCAGGAGATCGTGGACAACTCGGTCGACGAGGCGCTGGCCGGCGTCGCCGACCGGATCGACGTGACGATCCTGCCCGACGGCGGCGTACGGGTGACCGACAACGGCCGGGGCATCCCGGTCGGGCTGCATCCCGGGACCGGCCGTCCGGCGCTGGAAGTCGTCCTGACGGTTCTGCACGCCGGCGGCAAGTTCGGCGGCGGCGGGTACGCGGTCTCGGGTGGCCTGCACGGGGTGGGCCTGTCCGTGGTCAACGCCCTTTCGACGCGTCTGACGGCCGAGGTGCGGGCGGACGGGTTCCGCTGGAGCCAGTCCTTCGAGCACGGTGAGCCGACCGGTCCCATCGCCCGCCACGAGGAGACCGACCGCACCGGGACCGCGATCACCTTCTGGGCCGACGACACCATCTTCGAGACGACCGAGTACTCCTTCGAGACGCTGTCGCGCCGTTTCCAGGAGATGGCCTTCCTGAACAGGGGCCTGACCCTGTCCCTCACCGACGGGCGGGCCGCCGCCCGAACCCTTGGTGAGGACGACCCGGAGGCGTCGCGGGCGGTGTCCTACCGGTTCGACGGCGGCATCGCGGACTTCGTCCGCCACCTCAACGGGCGCAAGGGCGAACCCGTCCACCCGAGCGTGATCGGCGTGGAGGCGCAGGATCCCGGACGACTCCTGTCGGTGGAGATCGCGATGCAGTGGAACGGCCAGTACGCCGAGAGCGTGTACTCGTACGCCAACACGATCCACACCCACGACGGCGGTACCCACGAGGAAGGGTTCCGGACGGCCCTGACAACGGTCGTCAACCGCTATGCGCGGGACAAGAAGCTGCTCCGGGAGAAGGACGACAACCTGGCGGGCGAGGACATCCGCGAGGGTCTGACGGCGATCATCTC
>NZ_JBVIVP010000050.1:0-7571 GCF_055595445.1 Streptomyces sp. NPDC040432
ACCGCCTGCGCCCGCAACACCGCCACATCCAGATGCATCGGCACCAACACCGCCGCACCCATCACCATCGCGACGTCGAAGAGCGCAAGCCCCTCACCGGCGGCCAGGGCGGCGACGCCCTCGCGGGCGAGCCGGCGGAGGTTCGCCTCGTCGAGGGTCGACGCCATGCCGGCCGGACCATCGTCCTGAGGGGCCCACAGGCCCCAGGCCAGCGCAGTTGCCGGCAGACCCGCTGCCCGACGCTGCTCGGCCAGGGCCTCCAGGAAGGCGTTCGCCGCCGAGTAGTTCGCCTGACCGGCCGCACCGAACGCGGCAGCCGCACCCGAGAACAGGACGAACGCGTCCAGGTCCATGTCCCTGGTCAGCTCGTGCAGGTTCCAGGCCGCGTCCACCTTCGGCCGCAGGACCCTTGCCACCCGTTCCGGGGTCAGCGACGCCAGCAGGCCGTCGTCCAGGACTCCTGCGGTGTGCACCACGGCCGTCAGCGGGTGCTCGGCCGGTACGAGGTCCAACAGGGCGGCGAGCGCGTCACGGTCGGCGATGTCACAGGCCACAAGATCCACCTGGGCACCCAACCCTGCGAGCTCCGCCACCAGCTCGTCGGCACCCTCGGCGTCGGGACCCCGACGGCTGGTGAGCAGCAGACGCCGCACCCCGTACGCGGTCACGAGATGACGGGCGAACAACCGACCCAGGCTGCCCGTGGCACCGGTGACGAGCACCGTGCCGGATCCGGCTCCGAACCCGGACGGCATCTCGGTGATGCCGTCCGCCGACTGCACGCGCGTCAGGCGCGGCACGTTGACCACACCGTCCCGGACGGCGAGCTCAGGCTCATCGGAGGCGAGCGCGACCGCGATGCCCACCGCCGAGGTGCCCTCGACGTCCAGCATGACGAGCTGGCCGGGGTTTTCCGACTGTGCCGAACGCAGCAGGCCGCGCACCGCACCGGCCGCCAGGTCCCGCACACCCTCGCTGGCACCGACGGCCACCGCACCCGACGTCAACCACACCAGCCGGGTCCCCGCGAACCGATCGTCCGCCAACCACCCCTGCACCGTCTCCAGAGCCGCGTGCACCGCCGCGTGCACCGAACCGACCGTGTCGGCGGGGTCGCCGAGGGCGGACGGCTGTACGAACACCGCGTCCGGAACCGCTTCGCCTGCATCGAGCGCCGTGCCGAGCGCGGCGGTGTCGGCGTACTCGGTGACCTGTGCGCCCGAAGTGCCGAGCCCGAGCTCGTCCCGGCCGAGCACGGCCCAGCGAAGACCCGCGGCGGAAGCGTCGCCCGTGGGTGCGGGCACCCATTCGACGCGGAAGAGGGAGTCCACGTGGCTGCCCGCGGCGGCGTTGACCTGCTCGGCCGAAGCCGGCCGCAGCGTCAGCGACTCCACCGCCGCCACCGCCCGACCCGACTCGTCCGCGACCAACAACGCCAGCGTGTGCGGATCATCCGCGGACACCGGCGTCAACCGCATCCGCAACGCCGAAGCACCCGCAGCGAACAGCGACACCCCGGCCCACGAGAACGGCAGGCGCGCACCGATCTCCGCCGCAGCCGGGTCACCGTGGCCGATGGCGTGCAGACCGGCATCGAGCAGGGCCGGGTGCAGACCGAACCGCGCCGCGTCACGACGCCCGTCCTCCGGCAGCACCACCTCGGTGAACAACTCACCACCACGCCGCCAAGCCGCCTTCAAACCCTGGAACAGCGGCCCGTAGGCCATGCCGTCCCCTGCGAGTTCCTCGTACAGGCCGCTCACATCGACCGCGACGGCATCGACAGGCGGCCAGACCGCCAGCGCGTCGAAGCCGGCTGCCGCCTCCGACCGGGCACCAACGGCCAGCACACCGGACCCGTGGCGGATCCACGGCTCTCCCGCCAGTGCGTCCTGGTGCCGGGAGTACACGGCGAACGCCCGGTTGCCGGAGGCGTTCGGCGCGTCGACGGCGAGTTGCAGGTGCACCCCGCCGCGTTCGGGGAGGACGAGCGGGGCTTCCAGCGTCAGCTCCTCGACCACGTCGCATCCGACCTGGTCACCGGCGCGAACCGCAAGGTCGACGAAGGCCGTGCCCGGCAGCAGCACACCACCGTGGATCGTGTGGTCGGCGAGCCAGGCGTGGGTGTCGAGGGACAGCCGGCCGGCGAGCAGCACCCCGTCCGAGTCGGCCAGGGTGACCGCCGCGCCGAGCAGCGGATGGTCGGCGTCGCCGAAGCCGATGGCTGCCGGGTCCCCGGTCGCGTACGCCACCTCACTGGGCCAGAACCGTTGCCGCTGGAAGGCGTACGTCGGCAGGTCGACGCGTCGGGCGCCGGTGCCGGCGAAGAACGCCGACCAGTCCACGGCCACGCCGTGAACATGCGCCTGCGCGAGGGCCGTCGTGACGACCTGGACTTCGGAACGGTCCCGGCGGAGGACGGGCAGGAAGGTGGCGTCGTCCTGGGTGACGCATTCCTGGGCGAGGGCGGAGAGGATTCCGTCGGGGCCGAGTTCGAGGTAGGTGGTCACGCCGGCGGCTTCCAGGGCGCGGATGCCGTCGAGGAAGCGGACGGCTTCGCGGACGTGCCGGACCCAGAAGTCGGCCGTTCCCATCTCACCGTCGGTGATCAGGGCGCCGGTCAGGTTGGAGACGACCGGAATGGTGGGCGGGGTGAAGGTCAGGCCGTCGACCACCTTGCGGAAGTCGGCGAGCATGCCGTCCATGTGCGGCGAGTGGAACGCGTGGCTCACCGTGAGCCGCTTGGTCTTCCGGTCCGGGAGGGCCGCCACGACCGCAGCCGCCGCGTCCTCGTCACCCGCGATCACGACCGACTGCGGACCGTTGACCGCAGCGATGCTCACCCGCTCGGTCAGCAGCGGCAGAACCTCGTCCTCCGACGCCTGAACGGCGATCATCACGCCACCGGCCGGCAGCGCCTGCATCAACCGGCCGCGAGCCGCCACGAGCACGCAGGCATCGTCCAACGACAGAACACCCGCCGCGTGCGCGGCGGAGATCTCACCGATCGAATGCCCCGACACGAAGTCCGGCCGCACACCCCACGATTCGAGGAGACGGAACAGCGCCACCTCGACCGCGAACAACGCCGGCTGCGTGAACCGGGTCTCGTCCAGCAGAGCGGCATCCGACCCGAACAGCACATCCTTCAAAGGCAGTTCGAGCAGCCCGTCCATGCGGGCGCAGACGGCGTCCAACGCGTCCGCGAACACCGGGTGGGCGTCATACAGCTCCCGCCCCATCCCCAACCGCTGGCTCCCCTGCCCCGTGAACAGGAAGGCCACATCGCCACCCGAAACCGCGCCCTGGAGGAGCCCCGGCACTCGCTCTCCGGCTGCAAGGGCAGTCAGTCCGGTGAGGAATGCCGCCCGGTCCTCCGCGAGGACAACGGCTCGACGATCGAGCGTCGACCTGGACGTGGCCAAGGAGTAGGCCACATCGACGGGTTCGAGGTGTTCGTCGGACGCGATCCACGCCGCCAGCCGCTCGGCCTGCACGCGCAGAGCCGCGTCGCTCTTCGCCGACAGGACCCACGGCAGGCCCCCCGAACGGCCCTGCGGCAGAGGCGATGCCTCGGCCTCACCCTGGGCGTCCGGCGCCTGCTCGATGATCGTGTGGGCGTTGGTCCCGCTGAAACCGAACGAGGAAATACCCGCCCGCCGCGGACGACCGGTCTCCGGCCACTCCCGCCGCTCCATCAGCAACCGCACCTCACCCGCAGTCCAGTCGACGTGCGGGGTCGGCTCATCCACATGCAGCGTCTGCGGCAACACCCCGTGCTGCATCGCCAGAACCATCTTCATCACACCCGCCACACCGGCCGCGGCCTGCGTGTGCCCGATATTCGACTTGATCGACCCGAGCAACAACGGCTGCCCCTCGGCCCGCTCCTGGCCATACGTGGCAAGAAGCGCCTGCGCCTCGATCGGGTCCCCCAGCTTCGTGCCCGTACCGTGCGCCTCGACGGCGTCCACTTCGGCCGCCGACAGGCCGGCACCGGCCAACGCCGCACGGATCACCCGCTGCTGCGACGGCCCGTTCGGCGCCGTCAGACCATTGCTCGCACCGTCCTGATTGATCGCCGAACCACGCACCACCGCGAGGACTGGATGCCCGTTGCGGCGCGCGTCCGACAGCCGCTCCACGAGCAGCATGCCGACACCCTCACCCCAACCCGTACCATCCGCACCCGCCGCGAACGCCTTGATCCGACCATCCGCCGCAAGCCCACGCTGACGACTGAAATCGATGTACGCACCCGGCGACGACATCACCGTCACACCACCGGCCAGGGCGAGCGAGCACTCACCATTGCGCAGCGCCTGCACCGCCCAGTGCAACGCCACCAACGAAGCCGAGCACGCGGTATCCACCGTCACCGCCGGACCCTCAAGCCCGAACGCATACGAAAGACGGCCGGAGACCACACTCGCCGCGTTGCCCGTGCCGAGGAAGCCCTCGATTCCTTCGGGGATTACCTGAAACGTCGAGTCGTAGTCCTGGCCGTTGGTGCCGACGAAGACACCCGCCTGGGTTCCACGCACCGCGGCCGGGTCGATACCGGCCCGCTCGAACGCCTCCCACGTCGTCTCCAACAACAACCGCTGCTGCGGATCCATCGCAAGAGCCTCACGCGGCGAAATACCGAAGAAGTCCGCATCGAACTCCGCAGCGTCATACAGGAACCCGCCCTCACGGGCATAGAACGTCCCCTGCTGATCAGGATCCGCACTGTAAAGACGACCCAGATCCCAACCACGATCGACGGGGAACTCACCGATGGCGTCACCACCACTCGACAACAACCGCCAAAGATCCTCCGGAGTACGCACCCCACCCGGGAAACGGCAACTCATCGCCACGATCGCGATCGGATCATCGTCAACAGCCCTGCCGACGACAGCCACGGGACCCGCGATGTCCACCTGAGAACCGAGGAGTTCGTCCCGCAGGAACCGGGTCAGGGCCGAAGCCGTCGGATAGTCGAAGATCAACGTCGCGGGCAAGGTCACACCCGTCGCCGCACCCAGACGGTTGCGCAACTCGACGGCGGTGAGCGAGTCGAAGCCGAGCTCCTTGAAGGCACGCTCCGCACCCACCGCCTCCGAACCGTCATGGCCCAAAACCGCCGCGACCTGAGCACGGACCAGCCCGAGCAACTCACGCTCCAGCTCGACCGCACCAAGACCGGCGAACTTCCCGACCGACGCCACAGTGTCCTCGGCGCGCGCGGCAGGTCCGGCGGGCCGGGTCTCCGGCAGATCGGCGAACAGCGTGCTGGGGCGTACGACGGTGAAGGCCGGCCCGAAGCGGTCCCAGTCCACGTCCGCGACCAGCAGAGCCGCGTCGGTCGAACCGGACACGCTCTGTCGCAGCACGGCCATGGCCGTCTCCGGCGCCATCGGCGGCAGACCCTCCCGGCGCATCCGGGCGTCCATCGCCTCGTCGGCGGCCATGCCGCCGTCGGCCCAGGGACCCCAGGCCAGGGAAGTCGCCACCAGACCGGAAGCACGACGCTGCTCTGCCAAAGCATCCAGGTACGCGTTGGCAGCGGCGTAATTGCCCTGTCCGGCAGCACCGACGGTCCCGCTCATCGAGGAGAACAGAACGAACGCCGACAGCTCGATACCGAGCTCGACCGTCAACTCGTGCAGGTTGAACGCGGAGACCGCCTTGGCCCGCAGCACGCTCTCGAACCGCTCCGGCGTCAACGCATCCAGAACGCCATCGTCCAGAATCCCCGCGGTGTGGATCACCGCGGTCAGCGTCTCCGCCTCCGCCGCGAGCAGGGCACGCAGCGCGTCCCGGTCGGCGGCGTCACACGCCACCACCGAAGCCTCCACACCCAACCCCGACAGCTCCGCCACCAACTCGGCCGCACCGGGCGCATCCGCACCCCGCCGGCTGGTCAGCACCAGACGCTCCGCGCCGGCCTCGGCCAGCCAGCGCGCGACCCGGCCGCCCAGAGCACCCGTACCACCGGTCACCAGAACCGTCCCGGACGGAACCCAGGAACCCGCATCACCTGCGGCAGCCCGGACCAGACGACGCCCGAACACACCGGAGGAACGAACCGCGACCTGATCCTCACCGGTGGCGCCACCAGCCAGCACACCGGCCAGCCGGCCCATGGCCCGCTCGTCCCACACCTCGGGAAGATCAACCAGACCACCCCAACGCTCAGGAACCTCCAACGCCGCAACCCGACCCAGACCCCACACCTGCGCCTGAACCGGCGAAACAAGCCGATCCGAACGACCCACACTCACCGCACCCCGGGTCACGCACCACAACGGCGCCCCCACCCCGGCATCACCCAGCGCCTGCATCAAAGCCGCAGTGGAAATCACCCCGCTGGCATCGTCCAGCGCGAGCAGCGACACCACACCACCCACAGCCCCGAGACCCGACAACAGGTCGGCCGACGCAGCACGATCAACACCGGGCTCGATCACGATCCGGCGGACTTCGGCACCAGCACCGGCGAGCGCGCCGACCACGTTCGTGTCATCGACACCCCCGGGGGACGTCACAACCAGCCAGGTACCCGACAGCCGTACCCCGGCGCCGGCATCCGTCAGCGGCTTCCATGACACCCGGTATCGCCAGCGGTCCACCTCGGACTGGGTCCGGAGGTTGCGCCGCCAAGCCGACAGGCCGGGCAGAACCGAGCTCCACGCCCCCTGGTCGTCCATGTCCAGCGTGTCGGCGAGCGACTCTAGGTCCTCGCGCTCCACCGCGTCCCAGAAGCGGGAATCCAGGTCGGAGCCGGCGCCGCTGCGCGCCGCGCCCGTGAGCTGCAGCCAGTAGCGCTGTCGCTGGAACGCGTACGTCGGCAGTTCCACGCTCCGGGCACCCGTACCGGCGAAGAACTTCGACCAGTCCACGTCCAGGCCCCGCAGGTGTGCCTGGGTCAGCGAGGCGACGACCGTCTCGGTCTCGGGGCGCCCGTTGCGCAGAGCGGGAACGAAGGCGACACCCTCACTCCCGGTCACGCAGTTCTGGGCCATGGCCGAGAGCACGCCACCCGGGCCCAGTTCGACGTACGTCGTCACACCCGCCGCCTCCAGGGCGCGTACGCCGTCGAGGAAGCGGACGGCCTCGCGGACGTGCCGCACCCAGAAGTCCGCCGAACCCATCTCACTGCCGGTGACCAGGGCACCGGTCAGGTTCGACACGACCGGAATGCGCGGAGCGGCGAAGGACAGCCCCTCCACGACCCGGCGGAACTCGTCGAGCATGGCGTCCATGTGCGGCGAGTGGAACGCATGGCTGACGGTGAGGCGCTTGCTCTTCCGCTCACCGAGGGACTCCACCACCGCAAGAGCGGCATCCTCGTCACCCGCGATCACGACCGACTGCGGACCGTTCACCGCAGCGATGCTCACCCGATCCGTCAGCAGCGGCAGAACCTCCGCCTCCGACGCCTGAACGGCGATCATCACGCCGCCCGCGGGCAGCGCCTGCATCAGGCGACCACGCGCTGCGACGAGCGTGCACGCGTCCTCCAGGGAGAACACGCCCGCGACGTGCGCGGCGGCGATCTCGCCGATCGAGTGCCCGGACAGGAC
>NZ_JBVIVP010000051.1:0-7571 GCF_055595445.1 Streptomyces sp. NPDC040432
CGACCTCCGGCACCCCGACCTCCGGCGCCTGCTCCACGATCACGTGCGCATTCGTCCCACTGAACCCGAACGACGACACACCCGCACGACGCGGGGCGTCGGTACGGGGCCAGGCGATGGTTTCGCCGATCAGGGAGACGGCGCCCGCGTTCCAGTCGACGTGCGGGGTGGGCTCGTCGAGGTGGAGGGTCTTCGGCACGATGCCGTGGCGCATCGCCTCGACCATCTTGATGATGCCCGCGACGCCTGCGGCGGCCTGCGTGTGGCCGATGTTGGATTTGATGGAGCCGAGGAGCAGCGGCCTGTTCTCGGGCCGGTCCTGGCCGTACGTGGCGAGGAGGGCCTGTGCCTCGATGGGGTCCCCGAGGGTGGTGCCCGTGCCGTGTGCTTCGACCACGTCCACGTCGGCCGCGGCGAGGCGGGCGTTGGTGAGGGCCTGGTGGATGACGCGCTGCTGGGAGGGTCCGTTGGGGGCGGTGAGGCCGTTGCTGGCGCCGTCCTGGTTGATGGCGCTGCCGCGGATCACGGCCAGTACGGGGTGCCCGTTGCGTTGTGCGTCGGACAGTCGTTCGACGAGGAGCATGCCGACGCCCTCGCCCCAGCCGGTGCCGTCGGCGGCGGCGGCGAAGGGCTTGCAGCGGCCGTCGGCGGCGAGGCCGCGCTGGCGGCTGAATTCGGTGAAGGTGGCGGGTGTCGCCATGACGGTGACACCGCCGGCGAGGGCCATGGAGCACTCCCCCGCCCGTAGGGCCTGCACCGCGAGGTGCAGGGTGACCAGCGAGGAGGAGCAGGCCGTGTCGACGGTGACGGCGGGGCCTTCCAGGCCGAACGTGTAGGACACCCGCCCGGAGGCGATGCTGCCGGAGCTGCCGGTGCCGAGGAAGCCCTCGACGCCCTCGGGGACGGAGTCCAGGCGGGCGGTGTAGTCGTGGTACATCACGCCGGCGAAGACGGCCGTCCGGCTGCCGCGCATCGACGTCGGGTCGATGCCGGCCCGCTCGAACGCCTCCCACGAGGTTTCCAGCAGCAGCCGCTGCTGCGGGTCCATCGCCAGGGCCTCGCGCGGGGAGATCCCGAAGGGTGCCGGGTCGAAGCGGGCGGCGTCGTAGAGGAAGCCGCCTTCGCTGACGTAGCTGGATCCGGCACTGTCGGGGTCGGCGTCGTAGAGCGTCTCCACGTCCCAGCCTCGGTCCGCCGGGAAGCCGGAGATCGCGTCACGGCCGTCGGCGACGAGCTGCCACAGGTCCTCGGGGGTGCGGACACCACCGGGGTAGCGGCAGCTCATCGCGACGATCGCGATGGGCTCCTGGTTGTGTTCCTCGACTTCGCGCAACCGCCTGCGGGCCTGGCGCAGATCGGCGGTCGCCCGCTTGAGGTAGTCGCGAAGCTTGTCCTCGTTCACCATGTGCGTGGGCTCCATGCCAGAGAGGCGGTCGTACGGGTTACGGATCTGTCCGTGGTGGTCGGGGGTGCCGGGCGGGCACGGGTGGTGCCGCGCCCGGCGGGCTCGGTGACGAGTCGGCTCAGGAAGCGCCGAGTTCGTCGTCGAGCAGGTCGAAGAGCTCGTCGTCGGTTGCCGTGTCGAGGTCGTCGTCGGTGGCCTCGTCGGTGGCGGTGCGGCCGGTGCCCTGGCCGGAGTGCCACTTGGCCATGAGGGCCTGGAGGCGCATCGTGATGCGTGACCGGGTGACGCTGTCGGCGTCCGTCGCCTCCGCCGCCCCCAACGCGGCTTCCAGTCGGTCGAGTTCGTCGAACACGACGGGGCCGTCGCCGTCGGGGGCGAGTGCCGTGCGCAGGTGGCCGGCGAGTTGCTCGGGCGTCGGGTGGTCGAAGATGAGCGTGGCGGGGAGCCGCAGCCCGGTGGCCGCGCCGAGGCTGTTGCGCAGTTCGACGGCGGTCAGCGAGTCGAAGCCGAGTTCCTTGAAGGCGCTGCCCGGCTGGATGGCCGCCGTGCCGCTGTGGCCCAGTACTTGGGCGACGTGGGTGCAGACCGTGTCGAGCAGCACCCTGTCCCTTTCGGCGGGCGGGAGTTGGGCCAGTCGCCGCGCCGTCGATCCGGGGGCGTCCGCGGTCGCGCCGCCGCTCGTCCTGCGGCGTACGGGTGCGCGGAGCAGGCCGCGCAGCAGGGGTGCGACGTGGTCGCCGGCCTGGGCCCGGAGGGCGGCCAGGTCGATGCGGGCGGGCACGAGCAGGCTCGTGGTCCGCGGTTCGTGGTCGTCCCGGGGGGCCGTCGAGTCCCGCAGGGCGGCGTCGAAGAGGGCCAGCCCGTCATCCTGCGACAGGGCGTTCATGTTGCCGCGGCCGAGACGCTGCCGGTCCTGGTCGTCGAGGGTGGCGGCCATGCCCGCCTCGTCGTCCCACAGGCCCCAGGCGAGCGACAGGCCCGCCAGTCCGTGTGCCCGGCGGTGTTGGGCGAGCGCGTCGAGGAAGGTGTTGCCGGCCGCGTAGTTGGCCTGCCCGGCGTTGCCGAACACGCCTGCCGCGGAGGAGAACAGGACGAACGCGGCCAGGTCGAGTTCCCGGGTCAGTTCGTGCAGGTTCCAGGCGGCGTCGGCCTTGGGTCGCAGCACCTTCGCGACGCGTTCGGGGGTGAGTGAGGTGACCGTGCCGTCGTCGAGGACACCGGCGGTGTGCACGACGGCTGTCAGCGGACGGGCGTCCGGTACGGAATCCAGCAGTGCGGCCAGGGCGTTCCGGTCGGCCGTGTCGCAGGCCGCCCAGGTGACCCGGGCTCCCGCCGCCGTGAGGGCGTCGGTGAGTTCGCCCGTGCCGGCTGCGGCGCCGCCCCGGCGGCTGGTCAACAACAGGTGTCGTACGCCGTGCTCGGCCACGAGGTGTCGGGCGAGGAGGCCGCCGAGGGTACCGGTGGCGCCGGTGATCAGGACCGTTCCGTCGGGGTTCGGGCCGCGACCGGTGGGGGCGGCTTCGGACTGCGGGGGCTCGGGCGGGGAGGTGGGCGCGGTGAGGCTCGCGCGGGCCAGGCGGGGGGCGTGCACGACGCCGCTCCGCAGGGCGAGTTGGGTCTCGTCGGTGGTGAGTGCCGCGGGCAGGGCCGCGTGGGAGCCGTCCTCCTCGTCGAGGTCGATCAGGACGAACCGGTCGGGGTGCTCGGCCTGCGCGGAGCGCACCAGGCCCCACACCGCTGCTTGCGGGAGGTCCGTGACGTCCCCCTCGGGGTCCGTGGCGACGGCGCCGCGGGTGACGACGGCGAGCCGGGCCCCGGCGAACCGGTCGTCGGCCAGCCAGCCCTGGACCAGTTCCAGGGCGTGGCCGGTCACGGCGCGGGCGGTGGTGGCCGGGTCCGTCGGTGCGAGGTCGGTGGCCGGGGTGACGAGGACCGTATCCGGTGTCTCCTCCCCCAGGGCGTCGGCGAGGTCGAAGGCTTCGCCGAGGGCGTCCAGGTCGGCGTGGGTCACCTCGGTCGGATCGTCGAGGATTCCGGCCCGTGCCAGGGCCGCGCCCACCTTGAGCGGGTCCGTGCCGAGCAGCGCCCATCGGCTGCCGGTCGGTGTCGCCGTCGTGGTGACCGGCGGGGCGGTGAGCGGCAGTGCCGGCCAGTCGATCCGGAACAGGGCGTCCCGGGCGGGTCCGGTGGCGATGGCGTCGGCGGCGAGGGGACGCAGGACGAGCGAGTCGACGTCCAGGACGGGCTGCCCCGCCCCGTCCCACAGGGTCAGTGCGACGGCGTCCCGGCCGGCGGGTGCCATCCGTACGCGCAGGGTGGAGGCGCCGGCCGCGTACAGCCGTACGCCGTCCCAGGAGAAGGGGAGCCGGGCGCCCTGCGGGCCCTCGGGGAAGAACTCCCCGATTCCGACGGCGTGCAGGGCCGCGTCGAGGAGCGCCGGGTGGAGGCCGTACGGGGAGGCTTCCGCGAGGCGGTCCGCGGCGAGGGCGACCTCGGCGTACACGTCGTCGCCGAGCCGGTAGGCGCGGTGCAGGTTGCGGAAGGCCGGCCCGTAGCCGAGGCCGATGGCGTCGAAGCCCTCGTACAGTCCGTCCACCGGGTGGTCGACGGCTCCGGCCGGCGGCCACTCCTCCAGCGGTGCGGTGGTGGTGTCGGTGTCGGGTGCCTCGGGGGCGAGGACGCCGTCGGCGTGCCGGGTCCACGGCTCGTCGGGGGCGGCCTGTTCGGGGCGCGAGTACACCTGGAGGGCGCGGCGTCCGTGGGTGTCGGGCGCGGCCACGGCGAGCCGCAGCTGTGTTCCGCCCGTCTCGGGCAGGACCAGGGGCGCTTCGAGGAGGAGGTCGTCGAGGCGGCCGCAGCCGGCGTGGTCGCCCGCGCGGACGGCCAGTTCCACCAGCGCGGCGCCCGGCAGCAGGACGGTGCCCGCGACGCGGTGGTCGGCCAGCCAGGGGTGGGTGCGCAGCGAGAGCCGCCCGGCGAAGAGGAACCCGTCCGAGTCCGGGAGGTCGACCGCGGCCCCGAGGAGCGGGTGGGCGGTCGCGCCGAGTCCGGCGGAGGCGACATCGCCCGCGAGGGCCTCGGCGGGTGCCTCCAGCCAGTACCGCTGCCGTTGGAAGGCGTAGGTGGGCAGGTCGACGCGGCGGGCGCCGGTGCCGGAGTAGTACGTCTCCCAGTCGACGGCGGTGCCCCGCAGGTGTGCGTGGGCGAGAGCGGTGGCGAGGGTGGCTTCCTCGGGGCGGCCGGCGCGCAGGGCGGGCGCGAAGCGGGCCGCGTCGTCCTGGGTGAGGCAGTCCTGGGCGAGGGCGGAGAGGATCCCGTCGGGCCCGAGTTCGAGGTACGTCGTCACCCCCGCGGCCTCCAGGGAGCGGACGCCGTCGAGGAAGCGGACCGTGTCGCGGACGTGCCGCACCCAGAACTCCGCCGAACCCATCTCACCGTCGGTGATCAGCGCGCCGGTCAGGTTGGAGACGACCGGGATGCGCGGAGCACCGTACGACAGGCCCTCGACCACCTTGCGGAAGTCGGCGAGCATGCCGTCCATGTGCGGCGAGTGGAACGCGTGACTGACCGTGAGCCGCTTGGTCTTCCGGTCGGCGAACGAGGCGGCGACGGCAGTGGCGGCATCGTCGTCACCGGCGATCACGACCGCCTGCGGACCGTTGACCGCCGCGATGCTCACCCGGTCCGTCAGCAGCGGCAGAACCTCCGCCTCCGACGCCTGGACGGCGATCATCACACCGCCGGTCGGCAGTGCCTGCATCAACCGGGCACGGGCCGAGACCAGTGCGCACGCGTCGGTGAGGGTGAGCACCCCGGCGACGTGGGCGGCGGCGATCTCGCCGATGGAATGACCGGCCAGGTAGTCCGGTGTCACACCCAATGATTCGAAGAGCCGGAACAGGGCCACCTCGACGGCGAACAACGCGGGTTGTGTGAAGCGGGTCTCGTCGAGCAGGGTCGCGTCCGTCCCGAAGAGGACGTCACGCAGGGGCGCTCCGAGGTCGAGCCGCTCCCCCACCTCGTTCAGTGCCGCGGCGAACACCGGGAAGGCGTCGTACAGTTCGCGGCCCATGCCGAGGCGTTGGCTGCCCTGTCCGGTGAACAGGAAGGCGAGCTTCCCGGTGGTCGGAGAGTCCTCCAGCACGCGGGCCGAGCGGTCGCCGTCGGCGAGTGCGGCGAGGCCCGTCAGGAAGCCGTCGAGGTCCTCGGCGACGACGGCGGCCCGCCGGTCGAGGCCGGTCCTGCTCGTGGCCAGGGCGTAGCCGATGTCGGTCGGGGACGGGTCGGGGTGTGCGGCCAGGTGTGCGATCAGGCGTGCGGCCTGGTCGCGCAGGGCCACGGTGTCCTTCGCCGAGAGGATCCACGGCAGGCTGCCCGGCGTCCGGGTCGGTGCGGGCGGTGTCGTGGGTCCGGACGGTTCGGGGGCCTGCTCGATGATGACGTGCGCGTTGGTGCCGCTGAAGCCGAAGGAGGACACCGCGGCGCGGCGCGGCCGTCCGGTCTCCGGCCAGTCCGTTGCCGAATCCAGGAGCGTGACGGCGCCGGCCGTCCAGTCGACGTGCGGGGTCGGCTCGTCGACGTGCAGGGTCCGGGGCAGGATCCCGTGCCGCATCGCCATGACCATCTTGATGACGCCGGCGACACCGGCGGCGGCCTGGGTGTGGCCCATGTTGGACTTGATGGAGCCGAGTCGGAGGGGCTGTTCGTCCGTGTGCTCCCGGCCGTAGGTGGCGAGGAGGGCCTGGGCTTCGATCGGGTCGCCGAGGGTCGTACCGGTGCCGTGCGCCTCGACCACGTCGACCTCGGCGGCCGACAGGCCCGCGTTGGCCAGGGCCTGACGGATCACACGCTGCTGGGACGGACCGTTGGGGGCGGTGAGGCCGTTGGAGGCACCGTCCTGATTGATCGCCGTACCCCGGACCACGGCCAGGACGGGGTGACCGTTCCTCCGGGCGTCCGAGAGCCGCTCCACCAGCAGGACTCCGGCGCCCTCGGCCCAGCCCGTACCGTCGGCGTCGGCGGAGAAGGCCTTGCAGCGGCCGTCCGTGGCGAGGCCCCGCTGTCGGCTGAACTCGACGAAGGCGGCGGGGGTCGCCATGACGGTCACACCGCCGGCGAGGGCCAGGGAGCATTCGCCGCTCCGCAGGGCCTGAACCGCGAGGTGCAGGGCCACCAGGGACGACGAGCAGGCCGTGTCGACGGTGACGGCGGGCCCTTCCAGGCCGAAGGTGTACGACAGCCGGCCGGAGATGACGCTGCCCGCGTTGCCCGTGCCGAGGAACCCCTCGACACCCTCGGGCAGTGCCGCGAGCCTGGAGGCGTAGTCCTGGTACATGACGCCGGCGAAGACGCCGGTGCGGCTGCCGCGCAGGGACCGCGGGTCGATGCCGGCGCGTTCGAACGCCTCCCAGGAGGTTTCCAGCAGCAGCCGCTGCTGCGGGTCCATCGCGACGGCCTCGCGCGGCGAGATCCCGAAGAACGCCGGGTCGAAGGCTGAGGCCTCGGTGAGGAAGCCTCCCTCGCGGGCGTAGCTCGTGCCCTCCCGGCCGGGGTCGGCGTCGAAGAGGCCTTCGACGTCCCAGCCCCGGTCATCGGGGAACCCGGAGACGACGTCCCGACCGTCGAGGACGAGCCGCCACAGGTCCTCGGGCGACTGCACGTCCCCGGGATAGCGGCAGCCCAGCCCGACGATCGCGATGGGTTCGTCGTCCCGGACGGTGACGGCGACCGCTGCCCCCTGCTGCGAGGGCACCGCCCCGAGCAGCTCGGTCCGCAGGTGGTCGGCCAGGACCGTCGAGGTCGGGTAGTCGAAGACGAGGGTGGCCGGCAGCCTCAGGCCGGTGGCCGAGCCGAGCAGGTTGCGCAGTTCGACGGCGGTCAGTGAATCGAATCCCAGTTCGCGGAAGGACCGGTCGGCTTCGACCGCCTCCGGTCCGGCGTGGCCGAGCACGGCCGCGACCTGCGTGCGCACCATCTCCAGTACGAGAGCGGCCTGTTCGGTGTCGGACCGTCCGATGAGCGCCGCGGCCGGAGTGTCGACATCGACGGCACCGGCGGCCCGACGGGTGGGTGTGCGGACGAGGCCGGTCAGCAGCGGCGGGAGCATCCCGGCGCCCGCGGCCGCACGGAGGGCGCCGAGGTCCAGCTTGAGCGGTACGAGCAACGG
>NZ_JBVIVP010000052.1:0-6916 GCF_055595445.1 Streptomyces sp. NPDC040432
TCCTGCTCGGCAATTCCCGCCAGACGGTCGGAGCACCTCCGGACTGCCGGCTCGGTGGACGCCCGCTGATCCGACACGGATCGTCAGACAGGCCCCAGCCGGAAAGAGGACGGGCCATTGGCCATGGCCACTCCCCCGCCTGCACGCGCGGTCCGGATGGTCGTGGTCGTCGCTCCTGCCACTGTCGTCACCGTTTCCTCGCCGTCATGGCTGTCGGCGTGGCTGAGGGGGTGCTAACGCCGTTAGCACCCCCTGGGTCCGAAACGTGATTGAGCCCGTCCGGAATTCCGGACGGGCTCAATCAGGTGCGAGCTGCGTGGCTACTCCTCGCCGTGTGCGGCCAGGAGCCGCTCCAGGAGCAGCTCACGCTGTGCGGCGTCCATCCTTTCGAGGATCATCTCGGCGACCTTGATGCCGTCATCCCACGGGAGGCGGGGAACAGATCGAAGGTCCACGAGGAAGGGGACGGCCTCCGGCGTCGAGAACCCACCGTGCTCGGCTGCTTCGTTCGCAGGGAGCTCGGCTTCGACCAGGGCCGGGGCCGGAGCCACGACCGCCGGGGCCGCCGGGGCCGCCGGAGCCACGACCGCCGGGGGTGCCGGAGCCGGGGCCGGCGGGGTGCTAACGGCGTTAGCACCCCGAGGAGCTTCGGCGGGCGCGACGGTCTCCGTACCCGGGTTGCTCTGCCTGCGTCGCTTGGCGGCGGCACGCTTGGCGAGGGCTTCCTCGGCGGCACTCTTTTGCTGCTGCTCGGGAAGCTGGCCGACGTTGCGAGCGATCTCCACCGGAAGGGTTCGGTCCTCGACGGCCGACTGAAGTTCTGGCGTGAGCTTGAGCAGGGCGATGCGTTGGGTGACCCAGGGGCTCGACTTGCCCAGGGCACGCGCAACGGCTCGCTGAGATCCGTGGACGTCGACGAGGCGCTGGAGGGCCTTCGCTTCGTCCAGAGGGTCGAGGTTCTCGTGTTGGACGGCTGCGATGAGGGCCGTCTCAAGAAGGGTGTCGGCGTCCTGCGCGAGGGTGTCGTCGACGTGGACGGGAAGGTCGTCGAGACCGGCGAGGTTCGCGGCGGCCAGGCGTCGGTTGCCGTCGACGACGATGTACGCGGCCTGGCCGATCTGTGCTTCGTGGCCGGGGTGTGCGGCCAGGAAGGCGTGCCGGGTGACGGCGGCGAGGGGCTGGATGACTCCTCGGGACGTCAGGCTGTCAGCCAGGTCCTCGACCGACTTGAGTTCCTCGCGCGGGTTGTAGGGGTTGTGCGCGAGGGCTTCCAGCGGCACGCGGAGCGTCCCGGCGGCCATGGTCGGAGCCTGGTCGGTGGAGGGAGAATCCTGGCCGGCGAACCGTGCGAAGGATGCCGCGCGGCTGCTCATGGGTTGGGCGACCGCGTTGAAGGTGGGGGAGTCGCCGAGCATGTCTGCCTTGCTCATGCGGTCTTCACCCCGCGGGCGATCTGCCTCATCTGGTGGGACTGTTCGCAGTCGGGTGCGTAGTCGAGGAGCGGGCGCTGCTTGCGTACGGCTTCGCGCTGCTCCTTGACGTCGGGGACGACGGCCAGGACCGGGGGAGTACCGAGGGACTTCCACTTGTCCAGGGAGGACGTCGCGATGTAGCCGCGGCGGCTGTCGAACTTGTTGACGACCAGACCGAGCTGCTCGATCTCGATGTCGAAGTCGCGGGAGAGGGAGTCGATCTGCTGGATGAGCATGCCGTACGCCTGGGCCGAGGTGTCCTCGGCTTCCACGGGGATGACGAGTCCGGAAGAGCCGGGCTTCTCCCCGTCACGCTGACGGCCGTAGTTGAGGGCGGCGTCCATGGCGAGACCGAGGCTGGGGGGCGAGTCGACGACGATGACGTCGAAGTGCTCCTCAAGAGGGGCCAGAGCCCGCTCCAGCGCGGCTTCGCGCGGACCTCGGAAAACGGTCAGTCCCGAGTCGAGGAGGAACGCGTCGAACGCGGCGGGCAGGATCCGCAGGCGGTCGGCGAAGCGGTCGCCCCCTATGGCAACGGTGAGGTCGAGCAGTGACTGCTTGGCCTGCTCCCGGTGCAGCATGTGGGTGATGAGGCTTTCTTCGCCGGCGGGGATGGCGGTGAGGCCCAACTGGTGGGTGAGGTGGCCCTGGGGGTCGTAGTCGACGAGGAGGACCCGCAGGCCCCCGACCGCTGCGGAGGCTGCGGCACCCACTGCGGTGGGGTCCTCGGCGAGGGCCTGGGCCAGGCCGGCGGACACGGCTGTCTTGCCGACGCCGCCCTTCTGGTTGCAGACGATGATCCGCCGGGTGGTCCGCTGTGCTTCGGCCGGGTTGTCGGCCAGCCAAAGGACGACGGACTGGGCGAGGCCCTGGATGTAGGAGACGCCTCGTTCCCGGCAGTCGGTCTTGAAGTCCTCGTAGAGGCCCTCGGGGAGGTAGGTGCCGAAGGAGTCGGCGCCGGCCGTGTTGACCGCGGGGAGCTCGTCGCGGCAGTCCCGCCAGGCCTGGATGCCGGAGGCGACCGCGTCCTGCATATCGGTCTGCAGCTGTGCCGCACGGACCTTGAGTGCCTGCTGGAGGTGGGCGGGCAGCTTGGAGGCGAGCTTCTCCCGCTCAGCTCCCGAGTTCGGAGATGACATGCACGGCAGCATACTGCCGTGAAGGCGGATGTCGGTGATCCAATAGAAGCGTTTTGCTAACTTTCTACGGCAGTTGCTACTCCGGTGCTAACGCCGTTAGCACCTCGGCAGGGTGCTAACGGCGTTAGCACCCCCCTCAGAGACCTGGCGCTTGCAGCCAAATAGTCCTGAAATAGGGCGACTTAAAGAAGCCGCAGCACCACCCGGGCATGCCGACCGATGTCGTGCGGGTGGCGACCGAACACCCGCGACGAGGTGGGGGAGTCCGGCCGGCGCCGCCCGGGGGACCAGCCGAACGAGCGGGGTGACGTGATGGCCGGCCCGCGAGTTCGGGCCTTCCGACCCCCTCCTATCCTTCCGGAGACCCCGGGCGCAGGAGCCCGGGCAGGGAGGGGAAGCACAGCAATGAACAGCGGAGAGGCGCCGGCCAGACCGGCCGGACCTGCGACCCGGGAATGTCCCGCATGCGCGGCACCGGTGCCGGTGGACGAGAAGTACGTGGAGTGGTGCGCCGCCTGCGACTGGAACGTGGATCCCAGTGCGCCCGATCCGGAGCCCGGGCGGATCGCGGCCGTGCGCCGGCGCCTCGTCCACCAGCACGGGGAGAAGCTGGCGGCGGACCTGCAACGAGGAGCCGGAACCGGACCGCCCCCGGGTCGGGAAGCCGTATCGGTACTGGCCTTCGCGCTCTCCCTGCTCATCCACGGATTCACCGCGTTGCTCGTGGTGGTAGGCGTGCTGCTGGTGTCGAAGGGTTGGGACGAGGGGCCGCAACCGGCGATCGGCGCCCTGCTGCTCGGCCTGGCGGCGGTCCTGCGGCCCCGTCCGCGGCGCTTGCCCAAGGACGGGCCGGTGCTCCACCGGCAGGACGCGCCGCAGCTGTTCGGGCTGATCGACGAGGTGGCCGCGGCGGTCGGCACGGTCGGCGTCCACACGGTGGTGGTCGAGCCGACCGCGAACGCCGCCGTGACCACTCACGGCCTCCGACAGCGACGCGTACTCCTCCTCGGGCTCGCCCTCTGGGAGATCCTCACCCCGCAGGAACGAGTGGCGCTGCTCGGCCACGAGTTGGGCCACTTCGCCCACGGCGACCTCCGTCGGGGCCGGGTCACCGGGGGAGCGTTGCACGCCCTGACCGTCTGGTACTACATCCTGGAGCCCACGGACCCCGAAGGACTGTTGGACCGGTTCGTCAACGCGTTCACCTTCCTGCCGCGGTGCGCGGTGTACGGGCTGCTGCGGCTGCTCGACACCCTCACCCTGCGGGCCTCGCAGCGGGCCGAGTACCTGGCCGACACGAGTGCCGCCCGGGTCGGATCCTCCGAAGCGGCCGTCGCCCTGCTCGACCGGCTGTTGGTGGCCGATGCCGTCGAGGAGGGGATGCGACGGGAGTCGATCACCGCCAACCGGATCGGTGGCCGCGGCGGACGCGAGGCCCGGGACGCTGCCGAGCACGGACTGTGGTCCCGGCTGGCCGAACGATTCGCTGCGGTTCCGGAACGGGAGTACGAGCGGCTGCGCCGGGCTGCGGCCCTGCGTGGGCACAGCGTCGACTCCACCCACCCGCCGACCCATCTGCGGCGCCGAGTGGTGGCCACGTCCGACCCGTATCCGCCGGTGGTCGTGTGCGACGGCGCGCGCGAGGCGGCCGTCGCCGCCGAGTTGGGGCCGGCCGCCGCCACCTTGGCGCGCCGCGTCATCCGCGACTTCGCCGGATGAGCCCTACCGGTGGCCGGCTGTGGCCCCGGCGGGAACTCCGTACCCCGGTCGGCGCGGCCCCACAACCGCGTGCCGAGCGGGTGCTCCGACCCGACGTCCCTAGGGCCGGTCGTCAAAGTCCCGTCGTCGCCCGGAGGGCGGCCTTGCGGTGTCCGGTGCGTGCTCCCGGTGTGCCGGGCGGAAGCCCGCGTACTGGACGTACTCGGGCTTTCGCCCGGTGCGGCGGGAGTGCGTGCCGGACACCGCAAGGCAGACGGGAGTTTGACGACCGGCCCTAGGCCGTCGGCCGGGTGGTCGGCAGGGGCTGGAGGGACCGGAGCATCCACTCCATGACAGGGACCGGCACTGCCGGGTGCTGAGCAGCAGCCTGCGCGGTGTCCGGATCGCGAAGCAGCCGGACGAGTACACGCGCGGGAAGCCGCGGGTGCCCCACAGCTGCGTGGCACACGTCGGAGTGCGCGTCGTCGAGGAGGCGGACCGCCGAGGTGGCCGTCAGTCGTGGATCTGCTGCGGCGCGCCGGCGTACCTCCGAACTGGTGTCGCGGCTGAACCGCTCCACGAGGTCGGCTGTCGATTCGGGATCGTCGAGGGCCAGTTGGCGCAGGCGGGGGTTCGGATCGTCCGCGTACCGGAGAAGGTCGTGGCGGGGGAAGTTCCGGTGACTACGGGGGCGGTTGGGAGAGCTGAGGCTTCCGGTCCACCAAAGCCACACCCTCAGAAGCATGTCTGCCGGTGCGTCCTCGCAGGACTCCGCCAGGAAGAGCTGGACGACAGGGTCCTCGTCCGCGGCGAGGGCCGCCACGACCTCCGGGGGGAGGTGGCCGGCTCTGGCGACGCTCCTGCGAATGAGGGGGTGGGCGGAGGCTGCGAGGAGGCGCATGGCGTCCGCGCTCCCGTGCAGTGCGGTGACCCACGCGAGCGGGGAGTGGTGGGTTCCCGGATCGAAGCCGTGGCCGATGGCTGCGCGCCGTTCCTCGGTGAGGGCCGGGTGGGTCGCCGCCACGGAGCGCACGTTCTCGTCGGGGTCGGCGGCAAGGGTCTCGACCACGTCCGAGTCGAGACGAGGGTTGCCGGCGAGACGTCGGCGCTGGGTCGGATCCCCGTGCCGGATCAGGTGTTCGGCGAGGTCACGCTCCAGCCGACAGGTTCCGGCAGCTTGGTCGCCGAGCCCCTCGGAGTCGAAGACCACGCGAGACACGGGGTGGTCCTCGTGGTGTCGGAGAAGCGCCGCGACGCGGACCTTGCCGGCGGGGTCACCGAGGAGGGCATTTCTCGTTCGGCCGTCGAGGTCGGGCCAGGCACTCCGGCAGGCGGCGGCTCGCACGTCCTGGCTGGGGTCGGTGGCCAGAGCGACGGCGGGTTGGGCAGGTATGCCGGGCAGGTGGGCGGTCTCTTCGCGGACTCTGCTGGAGGGGTCTCCGGCGAGCTGCTCATATGCCGTGTCGGTGAGAGTGGCGCCTCGCTGTGCCGCGAGCATGGTCAGCATCCATCGGCGCCGGGCGTTCTCTTCACCGAGGATCAGCCGGCTCCACTGGTCCGGCGTCATGTTCGGCTGTGCCTCGGCCAACAGCACTCGAACCTTCCATTCCGGGTGGGTCAGGGCCGCCTCGATCACCGCCGCGGGCATGGGATTCCGTAGGGCGTGGCGCGCCGGGCCCACCAGGCCGCCTCGCATCCCCTCGGGTGTGGACGGGTTGAGCAGCAGGCCATGCGCCCACGACTCACGGATCCGCTCCGGGGGGAGTGGCTCCTGGAGGAGGGACTCCCATGCGTTGGTCCGGTCCGTCTCGGTTTCCCGAGCCGCGGTTCGCGCGGAGGCTTCCAGCCGCTCCTCGATGCGGTCGATGACGGTGAGTTGGAGCTCGTCGTCGGCAAGTGCCGTTGCCAGGAGGGTGTTCCCGTCCATCGAGAGCGCAACGAACGCGGGCTCTCCCAGTCGTTCGGCCAGAACTCTGACGAGGTCCCGGTGATCGGTGAGTCGGACGCGGGTCCAGGACCTGGGCATGCGGTTCGTCGAGCTGTCGTCGACGTCGATCAGGAAGATTCCGTCCTCACCGATCACCCCGTGTTGGACCGCGTGCCGGTGCCACTGCGCGTTGAATTCGGCCATCACGTCCGGCCGATCTGCACACAGCGACACCGACGGCTCGCGCAAGCCCCCCAGAATCAGGCGCCGAGCGGCCGGCACCGGGAGCACCTCCTCGATGCCCAGGCTCCCCACCACTTCCAGCCCGGCACGCCTCAGCAGTTCCACACGTTCTTCTCCGGCCATCACAGGTCTCATCCTGCCCGAGCCGCGTCCGCGCCCAGGGGCCTGGCCCGATCACGAGCCCTCCTGGGCGTCCCGGGCGTCCCCGCGTCACGCTCGCAGGCAGTGGCGTCCGGGCAGGGGAAGCCCCTCCAGGGTGGGACCCCTTCCATGACCCGGCGGAGGCGACTTGCTCACGGGACGCGAAAGCGCCCGGCGGGGGTGTCCCGGCCGGGCGTTCGTGTGTGTGTCTGTTGGGTTCCGCTGGTGGGTCAGTACCAGTGGTGGGTCTGCCAGAAGTTCCAGGCGCCGACGGGGCTGCCGTAGCGGGAGTTCAT
>NZ_JBVIVP010000053.1:0-6697 GCF_055595445.1 Streptomyces sp. NPDC040432
ACGCCCGCACTCCCCTCACCCCACAACCCCGACCCGACCACATCCCCCTCTCCTACGCCCAGCAACGCCTCTGGTTCCTCCACCAACTCGAAGGTCCGACCGCGACCTACAACATCCCCACCACGCTCCGGCTCACCGGTCGTCTCGACACCGAGGCCCTGCGCCTCGCCATCGGTGACGTCGTCGCCCGCCACGAGAGCCTGCGCACCACCTTCGCCGAGGACCAGGAGCACGGGCCGCACCAGATCATCCACGCCTTCGATCCGTCACTCCTGCGCTTCTCGGTGGTGGAGACGGACGAGGTCGGGCTGGAGGCGGAGCTCTCCGGGGCGGCGCACCACGCGTTCGACCTGACGTCGGAGATTCCGGTCCGCGCCTCGCTCCTGCGCATCTCCGACGAGGAGCACGTACTCCTCCTGCTCATCCACCACATCGCCAGCGACGCATGGTCCCGCACCCCCCTCGCCCACGACCTCACCACCGCCTACACCACCCGCACCACCAACGGATCAGCCCCCAACTGGACCCCGCTCCCCGTCCAGTACGCCGACTACGCCCTCTGGCAACGCCAACTCCTCGGCAACGACAACGACCCCACCACCACCGCAGGCCGCCAACTCACCCACTGGAAAAACACCCTCACCGGACTCCCCGAACAACTCGACCTCCCCACCGACCGACCCCGACCCCCCACCGCAAGCCAAGCCGGCGACCGCATCACCTTCACCATCCCCCCCACCACACACCAACAACTCACCGAACTCGCCCGCACCACCCACACCAGCACCTTCATGCTCGCCCAAACCGCCCTCGCCACCCTCCTCACCCGACTCGGCGCCGGCACCGACATCCCCATCGGAACCCCCATCGCCGGCCGCACCGACGACGCCACCGACCACCTCATCGGCATGTTCATCAACACCCTCGTCCTACGCACCGACACCAGCGGAAACCCCACCTTCCGCGAACTCCTCCACCGCATCCGCGAAACCGACCTCACCGCCTACGCCCACCAAGACCTCCCCTTCGAACGCCTCGTAGAAGCCCTCAACCCCACCCGCACCCTCTCCCACCACCCCCTCTTCCAGACGATGCTCAACCTGAGCACCGCGGGGAGCGCCGACGGCGAGGCGCTGGTCCTGCCCGGGCTGCGGATGACGCCCGAGCGGAGCCGGCTCGGGGCCGCCAAGGTGGACCTCGCCTTCGTGCTCGCCGAGACCCGTGCCGGTGAGGGGTCGGACTCCGCTCTGACGGGTGCGCTGGACTACCGGACCGACCTGTTCGACCGGTCGACGGCGCAATCCCTGGTGGACCGGTTCGTCCGGGTGCTGGAGGAGGCCGCCGCGGACCCGGACGTACGGGTCTCCGCGGTCGAGATCCTCGGCCCGGCCGAGCGCGGTGAGCTGCTCGACGCCTGGGCGGGACCGGTGCTGGAGGACCTCGACGCGACCCTGCCGCAGATGTTCGAGGCGCAGGCGTCCCTGACCCCCGACGCGCCGGCCCTGGTGTCCGGTACCCGGTCGTTGTCGTACGCGGAGCTCAACTCGCGCGCCAACCGGCTCGCCCATCTGCTGCGCCAGGAGGGGGTGCGGCCGGGGACGCCGGTGGTCATGCTGATGGAGCGGTCGGCCGCCCACGTCGTGGCGACCCTCGCCATTTCCAAGGCGGGCGGTGCCTACGCCCCGCTGCACGACACCCATCCGCTCGACCGGATGCGTTTCGTCGTGGACGACACGGGCGCCCCGCTGATCCTCACCGACCGGGTCGAGGCGGCGCGCGCCGCCGAGCTCGGCGCCCGGGTGCTGGTGGTGGACGAGGACGGCGCGCCGGCGGACCGGCACCCGGACCGGAACCTGGACGTGCGGCTGCGGCCGCAGGACCTGGCGTACGTGATGTACACGTCCGGATCGACGGGCGTGCCCAAGGGTGTGGCCGTCACCCAGCGCGGTGTCGTCGACCTGGTGCGCGACCACGCCTGGCGGCCGGGGACGCACGCACGGGTGTTGCTGCACGCACCGCACGCGTTCGACGTGTCCTCGTACGAACTGTGGGTGCCGTTGGTGTCCGGCGGAACGGTCGTGGTGGCACCGCCGCAGACGCTGGACGCCGCTTCCGTCCGCGAGCTGATCACCACCCACCGCATCACGGCGATCCACCTCACCGCGGGCCTGTTCCGGGTGATCGCGGAGGAGGCCCCGGAGTCGTTCGCCGGGGTGCGGGAGGTCCTCACCGGCGGTGACGTGGTGTCGCCCGTCGCGGTCGCCAGGGTCCTGGAGCACGCGCCGGACACGGTGCTGCGCCACCTGTACGGGCCGACGGAGACGACCCTCTGCGTCACCCAGCACGAGGTGCGGGCCCCGTACACCGCGCAGGCGAGCCTGCCCATCGGACGCCCGATGGGCAACACCCGGGCCTACGTGCTGGACCGCTACCTCCAGCCGGTGCCGGCGGGGGTGCCGGGCGAGCTGTTCATCTCGGGCGGCCTGGCGCGCGGCTACCTGCACCGCGGGACGCTGACCGCGGAGCGGTTCGTCGCCGACCCGTACGGAGCGGCCGGGGAGCGCATGTACCGCACGGGTGACCTCGTGCGTCTCAACCGGGCGGGCGACCTGGAGTACCTGGCCCGGGCCGACGACCAGGTCAAGATCCGTGGCTTCCGCGTGGAGCTCGGCGAGATCGAGACCGCGCTCGCCGGGCGCCCCGAGCTGGCCCAGGCAGCCGTGATCGTCCGCGAGGACCGGCCCGGGGACCGCAGGCTGGTGGCCTACGTGGTGGGTGACGGCGGTCCGCACGTGGTGGACGCGCAGGCGCTGCGCTCCTTCGTGCGGGCGACCCTGCCGGACTACATGGTGCCGTCGGCGTTCGTCACGCTGGAGGCTCTCCCGCTCACCGCGAACGGCAAGCTCGACCGCAAGGCGCTCCCCGCCCCCGACCGGACGGCCGGAGCCTCCGGGCGGTCGGATCTCACGCCGGTCGAGAGGAGCCTGCGGACGCTGTTCGGTGAGGTCCTCGGCGTGGCGCCGGAGGCGGTGGGTGTCGACGACGGGTTCTTCGACCTCGGCGGCGACAGCATCCTCTCCATCCAGTTCGTCGGCCGGGCCCGTACGGCCGGCTTCGTCCTGGCGGTCCGTGACGTCTTCGAGCACCAGACGGTCGCCGCACTGGCCGAGGCGCTGGCGGGACGCGACAGCGGAGTGCCGGAGCGGCTCGCGGAGGTCACCCCGTACGGGCCGGTGCCGCCCACCCCGGTGATGGCCCGGATCCACGAACTGGGCTTGGGCGGCGACGACTTCAACCAGTCCGTGGTGGTGTCGGTACCGGCGGGGTTGGACCCGGACCGGCTGGCCTCCGCGTTCCAGCGGGTCCTCGACCACCACGACGCGCTGCGGCTGCGGGCCGGCGCGGACGGCACGATGGAGGTGCTGGAGCCCGGTGCCGTACCGGCCGCGGAGGTCCTGCTGCGCGTCGAAGCGCCCGGGACGGTGCCCGCCGAGGACGTGGAGGAGCTGGTCACGGCCCTGGCGTCCGCCGCCCGGGAGCGTCTGGCCCCCGCCGGGGGCCGCATGGTGCAGGCCGTGTGGCTCGATCTCGGCGCCTCCGCCGAGGGCCTGCTGATCGTGGTCGCCCACCACCTCGTCGTCGACTCGGTGACCTGGCGGATCGTGGTCCCCGACCTGGAGAGCGCCTACGCGGGCGGCGACCTCGCCCCCGTGGGCACCTCGTGGCGGCAGTGGGCCACCGCGCTCGCGGAGCTCGCCGGCGACCCCCGGATCGAGGCCGAGCTCAGCCACTGGGAGGGCGCCGCCGCCGGGGACGATCCGCTACGGGTGGACCGTGCGCGGGACGTCCACGCGTCGGCGGGCCGCGTCAGCCTCACCCTGCCCACGGCGACGACGGAGGCCCTGCTGACGTGGGTGCCGGGCACGGTCAACGCCGGCGTCAACGACGTCCTGCTGACCGCGTTCGCCCTCGCGGTCGCCGACTGGCGGCGCGGCCGGGGCGGCGACCCCGACGCGCCGGTGGTGGTGGACCTGGAGAGCCACGGCCGGCACGAGGACGCCGTCCCCGGAGCCGAACTCAGCCGCACGGCGGGCTGGTTCACAGCCCTGTACCCCGTCCGCCTGGCGCCGGCGGTCGCCGACTGGAGCCTGGTCCTGCGGGACGCGGCGGCCCTCGGCGACGCCCTCAAGCAGGTGAAGGAGCAGCTGCGCGCCGTCCCGGGCGACGGCCTCGGCTTCGGTCTGCTGCGCCACCTCAACGCGACCACCGGACCGCGGCTCGCCGCGCTCCCGGAGCCCGGGTTCGGCTTCAACTACCTGGGGCGCAGAACGGCCCCCGCTCCGGGCGCGGCCGGTCCGTGGAGCGTCATCGGCGGTGGTGTCGCCGGTCACCGCCCGGCGGCTCCCATGGCCCACGCCGTCGAGATCAGCGCGGTGGCGCACGACGGCGAGCAGGGCCCCGAACTGCGCGCCGACTGGACCTGGGCCCGGAGCCTGATCAGCGACGAGGAGGCCCGGGACCTGGCCGAACTCTGGTTCCGCACCCTCGAAGCACTGGTATCGCACGCAGGCCGCCCCGATGCGGGAGGCCTCACCCCGTCCGACGTGACCCTCGCCTCTCTCAGTCAGTCCGAGATCGAGGAGTTCGAAGCCGACCTTGAGTCCGAGTGGGAGATAGAGCAGTGAGCCAGCAACCGTCTCGTTCGCGCAGCAAGATCGAGGACATCCTTTCGCTCTCCCCGCTGCAAGAGGGCTTCCTGTTCCTCAGCCTGTTCCACCCGGACGGGCCGGACGTCTACGTCAGCCAGGTCTCCTTCGACCTGGAGGGCCCGTTCGACGCGGCCCGGATGCGGGCGGCGGGCCAGGCCCTGCTCCAGCGGCACGCCAACCTCCGCGCCGGTTTCCGGCAGCGCAAGAACGGCAGCTGGGCACAACTGGTCCTGCGGGAGGTGACGCTCCCGTTCGCCGAGGCCGACCTGTCCGGTCTGGCGGAGGCCGAGCAGCGGGCGGAGTCCGCCCGGATCGCCGCCGAGGACCGCTCGGAACGCTTCGACCTGGGCCGGCCGCCGCTGCTGCGGTTCACGGCCGTCCGGCTGGACGAGAACCGGGTCCGGCTGATCATGACGAACCACCACATCGTGCTGGACGGCTGGTCCATGCCGGTCCTGCTCCGCGAGCTCATGGCGCTGTACGCGGGTGCCGATGGTGGCGCGACCGCCCTGCCGCGGGTCCGTCCGTACCGGGACTACCTGACGTGGCTGGACGGCCGGGACCGCGAAGCGGCCCGCGAAGCATGGACGGAATCCCTGGCGGACCTGGAAGAGCCGGGACTGATCGCGCCGGGGGCCGGTCCGGTGCAGTCCGCTCCGCAGAGCATCGCCTTCGGCCTCGACGCCGAGGCCAGTGCCGCGCTCGCGGCATGGGCACGGGCGCACGGCGTCACCATGAACACCGTCGTGCAGGGTGCGTGGGCGTTGGCCCTGGCCCAGGCGACCGGCCGTGACGACGTCGTCTTCGGCGCGACCGTCTCGGGCCGCCCGCCCGAGCTCACGGGCATCGAGTCGATGGTCGGCCTGCTCATCAACACCCTCCCGGTCCGGGCCCGCCTCGACCAGGCCGAACCCCTCACCGGCTTCTTCCGACGCCTCCAGGCCGAACAGGCCCGACTCCTGGACCACCAATGGGCCGGACTCGCCGACATCCAACGCTGGGCCGGCCACGCCGACCTCTTCGACACCGCCATGGTCTTCCAGAACTACCCCGTCGAGGAGGGCGACCTCAGGGCCGATCGGGATGCGGAACGGCTGCGGGTGACCTCGGCCGAGATCAAGGGCGGTACGCACTTCGCGGTGAACGTCGTGGCGACGATGCGCGGAACCGAACTGTCCTTCCGCGTCGACCACCGCCCCGATCTCTTCGACGACGCCTACGCCCGCGGCGTGGGCGAGCGGGTCCTGCGCGTCCTGAACGCCCTGACCACGAACGGCAGCGAGCCGGTCGGCCGCCTCGACACCCTCGACACCCACGACCGCGAGCGGGTCCTGGTGGAGTGGAACGGCGACGACACCCCGCACCCGGACACACCCCTGCACGAACTGTTCGCGGAGCAGGCCGCCCGCACCCCGGACACGGTCGCGGTCACCGACGAGGACGGCAACAGCCTCACCTACCGCGAACTCGACGCCCGCGCCAACCAACTCGCCCGCCACCTCATAGCCCACGGCGTGCGGACGGAACAGTTCGTGGCGCTGGTCCTGCCGAAGACCACCGACGCGATCGTCAGCATGCTCGGCGTCCTCAAGGCAGGCGCCGCCTACCTCCCTGTCGACCCCGACTACCCGGCAGACCGCATCCACCACATCCTCACCGACGCCGCTCCCGCCCTCACCCTCACCGAACCCGTCGCGACAGACGTCCTGGCGGCCCACGGCGACACTCAGGTCACCGACACGGAGCGTCGGTTCCCGTGGTCACCCCGCCACGCGGCCTACATGATCTACACCTCGGGCTCCACCGGCCGCCCCAAGGGCGTCATCATCGAACACCACGCCCTCGCCACCTACCTCCACCGCGCACGCACCGCCTACCCGGCCACCGGCGGCACCACGGTCCTGCACTCACCGCTGGCGTTCGACCTCACCATCACCGCCCTGTGGACACCCCTCACCAACGGCGGCACCGTCCACCTCACCACCCTC
>NZ_JBVIVP010000054.1:0-6421 GCF_055595445.1 Streptomyces sp. NPDC040432
CCGCAAACTCAGCGACGGCGAAGGCCCCGACGGCGAGAAGAACATCGTCCAACTCATCCACGACGGACAGGTCGACCTGATCGTCAACACCCCGTACGGCACCGGTGGCCGCCTCGACGGCTACGAGATCCGCACGGCGGCCGTGGCGCGCAGCGTCCCCTGCCTGACGACGGTCCAGGCGCTCGCCGCGGCCGTCCAGGGCATCGACGCGCTCAACCGCGGCGACGTGGGCGTCCGCTCCCTCCAGGAGCACGCGGAGATCCTGACCGCGGCCCGCGACTAACACCCGTACAGCCCGGACACGGGAGGGGGGACACCGGTTTCACGACGGGTGTCCCCCTTTCCATGAGCGCAGAGGGATCCTCTCGACGATGTACAAGCTCTTCTTCAACCTGGTCTTCAAGCGGATGGACCCGGAGCGGGCCCACTACGCGGCCTTCCGCTGGATCCGCCTCGCCGCCCGCACCCCCGTGCTGCGCACCTTCGTCGCGGCGGCGCTCGCCCCCCGCTACGAGGAGCTCCGCACCGAGGCCCTCGGCCTGCGGATGCACGGCCCCTTCGGCCTCGCCGCCGGCTTCGACAAGAACGCCGTCGCCATCGACGGGATGTCGATGCTCGGCTTCGACCACGTCGAGATCGGTACCGTCACCGGCCTCGCCCAGCCCGGCAACCCCAAGAAGCGGCTGTTCCGCCTCGTCGCCGACCGGGCCCTGATCAACCGCATGGGCTTCAACAACGAGGGCTCCGAGGCCGTCGCCGAGCGCCTCGCCGCCCGCAACCCGGTCTTCCGGACCGTCGTCGGCGTCAACATCGGCAAGACCAAGGTCGTGCCCGAGGCCGAGGCCGCCGCCGACTACGTCCTGTCCACCGAGCGCCTGGCCCGCCACGCCGACTACCTCGTCGTCAACGTCTCCTCGCCGAACACCCCGGGCCTGCGCAACCTCCAGGCGACGGAGTCGCTGCGCCCGCTGCTCACCGCCGTCCGCGAGGCCGCGGACCGGGCGGTCACCGACCGGCGGGTCCCGCTCCTGGTCAAGATCGCCCCGGACCTGGCGGACGAGGACGTGGACGCGGTCGCCGACCTCGCCCTGGAGCTCGGCCTGGACGGCATCATCGCCACGAACACCACCATCGCCCGCGAGGGGCTGGGCCTGAAGTCGTCCCCGGCCCTGGTGAAGGAGACCGGCGGACTGTCCGGGGCGCCGGTCAAGGAGCGCTCCCTGGAGGTCCTGCGCCGCCTGTACGCCCGGGTCGGCGACCGGATCGTCCTGGTGGGCGTGGGCGGCATCGAGAACGCCGAGGACGCCTGGCAGCGCATCCTCGCGGGCGCCACCCTGATCCAGGGCTACAGCGCCTTCATCTACGAGGGCCCCTTCTACGCCCGAGCCATCCACAAGGGCCTGGCCGCCCGCCTGGCCAACAGCCCCTACGCGACCCTGGCCGAGGCCGTGGGCGCCGAGACCCGAAAGGCCGCGCTGTGAGCCGCGAGACCCCCGTGATCCCCTTCGGAACCCGTCTGCGCGCCGCCATGGACGCGCGGGGTCCGCTGTGCGTCGGCATCGACCCGCACGCCGCCCTGCTGGCCTCCTGGGGGCTCGACGACGACATCGCGGGCCTGGAGCGGTTCTCCCGCACCGTCGTGGAGGCCCTCGCGGAGGAGGTCGCCGTCTTCAAGCCGCAGGCCGCCTTCTTCGAGCGGTTCGGCTCGCGCGGTGTCGCCGTGCTGGAGAGGACCGTCACCGATGCGCGGGCGGCCGGGACCCTGGTCGTGATGGACGCGAAGCGCGGCGACATCGGCTCGACGATGGCCGCCTACGCCTCCGCCTTCCTGGACCCCTCCTCGCCGCTGTTCTCGGACGCGCTGACGGTCTCCCCGTACCTCGGCTACGGCTCCCTGAAGCCGGCCGTCGACCTGGCGCGCGAGTCGGGCGCGGGCCTGTTCGTGCTCGCCCTCACCTCGAACCCCGAGGGCGCGGAGGTCCAGCGGGCGCTGCGCGAGGACGGCCGCACCATCGGCGCGACGATGCTGGCCCACCTGGCGGCGGAGAACGCCGGGGCCGAGCCGATGGGCTCCTTCGGCGCGGTGGTCGGCGCCACCCTCGGCGACCTGTCCTCCTTCGACCTCGACATCAACGGCCCGCTGCTGGCCCCCGGCATCGGCGCCCAGGGCGCGACCGCCGCCGACCTCCCGGCCGTCTTCGGCCGGGCCGTCGGCAACGTCGTCCCGAACGTGTCGCGGGGCGTCCTGAAGCACGGCCCGGACGCGGCGGCCCTGCGCGCCGCGGCGAAGGGCTTCGCCGACGAGGTCCGCGCGGCCGTCGCCGCGTAGCGCGCCGGGAGCACCCGGGGCCGAGGGGGCCGGACCGCTTTCGCCGCGGCCGGCCCCCTCGCCGTTCCCGGGTGGTGGCCAAGATCACGGACGGCGGTCGCGGGACGCGGAATCGAGCGGTTCACCGGTGCCGCCGACAGGGCCCGTGACACTGCCTGACGAAATTCGAACGTCTTTCCCCGGACAAAACCGGGGTATTTTGTCCCTGATGTACGGTTCAGTGGAGGCTGACCAGGACTTTTCGTCCGTTCTCGCTGACTGGAGCGGCCTTGGCCGCTAGTCTCCGACCAGAGTGAACGAGCAGCGAACGAATTTCGTCGCTGTTCGGGGGCTCGCCCGGTGTGGTGCCCAAGGGCTCCGTGCCGGTCCGTATCCGACAGTTCGACATCCGAGGTGACGTAGGCGTGGCTCTTCCGCCCCTTACCCCTGAACAGCGCGCAGCAGCGCTCGAAAAGGCCGCCGCGGCTCGCCGGGAGCGGGCCGAGGTGAAGAATCGACTCAAGCACTCCGGCGCCACTCTCCATGACGTCATCAAGATGGGTCAGGAGAACGACGTCATCGGCAAGATGAAGGTCTCCGCCCTTCTGGAGTCGCTGCCCGGCGTGGGCAAGGTCCGCGCCAAGCAGATCATGGAGCGCCTCGGCATCTCCGAGTCCCGGCGTGTCCGAGGTCTCGGTTCCAACCAGATCGCCTCTCTGGAGCGTGAGTTCGGCGGTAGCAACGCCTGAGGCGTTGCCCGAAGTTCTCCCGGCGTTCTCAGGCAGTCCCGAGAACCTGGATAATCGCTCTATGGCAGCAGAGGTTCGTCCGCGGCTGACCGTGCTCTCCGGCCCCTCGGGGGTCGGCAAGAGCACGGTCGTCGCGCATATGCGTACAGTCCACCCCGAGGTATGGCTCTCGGTGTCGGCCACCACCCGCAAGCCGCGGCCCGGTGAGCGACACGGAGTCCACTACTTCTTCGTCAACGACGACGAGTTCGACAAGCTGATCGCCAACGGCGAGCTGCTGGAGTGGGCCGAGTTCGCGGGCAACCGCTACGGCACACCGCGCGGCGCGGTGCTGGAACGCCTGGACAACGGCGAGCCCGTACTGCTGGAGATCGACCTCCAGGGCGCCCGACTCGTCCGCGAGTCCAAGCCCGATGCCCAGCTGGTCTTCCTGGCCCCTCCGAGCTGGGACGAACTGGTCCGCCGGCTCACCGGACGCGGCACCGAGTCCGCGGAGGTCATCGAGCGCCGCCTTGCGAGCGCCAAGATCGAACTCGCTGCCGAATCCGAGTTCGACACCACCCTGGTCAACACCTCCGTCGAGGACGTGGCGCGCGAGCTGCTAGCCTTGATGAATGTCGTCTGATCGTTGATCGATTGATTGTTGATCGATGTCATGTCGACCAACAGTCGGATCCATCGTGCGATCAAGCACCGGATCCATCATGTGGTCGCGATCACTACTTGATCGTTTCGATCATTCACCCATCTTCGGAAGGTAGAGCGTGTCCTCTTCCATCACTGCGCCCGAGGGCATCATCAACCCGCCGATCGACGAGCTGCTTGAGGCCACGGACTCGAAGTACAGCCTCGTGATCTACGCGGCCAAGCGTGCGCGCCAGATCAACGCGTACTACTCGCAGCTCGGTGAGGGCCTGCTGGAGTACGTCGGCCCGCTGGTGGACACCCACGTCCACGAGAAGCCGCTTTCGATCGCGCTGCGCGAGATCAACGCGGGTCTGCTGACCTCCGAGGCCATCGAGGCCCCGGCCCAGTAAGGCACCGAGATTCCTTCACCACAGGCCCGGCAGAACATCTGCCGGGCCTGTGGTGTGTCATAGCTCTGTCGGGTCCGACGGGTGTCACCGACAGATCGACCCTGAAACCGATCCTGAAGGGGAGTGCGTGGTGGGTAAGCCGAAGGTCGTGCTGGGGGTCAGCGGCGGGATCGCCGCCTACAAGGCCTGCGAACTGCTCCGCCGGCTGACCGAGTCCGGACACGACGTACGGGTGGTGCCGACGGCGGCGTCGCTGAACTTCGTCGGCGAGGCCACCTGGGCCGCGCTGTCCGGGAACCCGGCCTCCACACAGGTCTGGGAGACGGTCCACGAGGTGCCCCACGTGCGCATCGGCCAGGCCGCCGACCTCGTCGTGGTGGCCCCGGCCACCGCCGACATGCTGGCCAAGGCCGCCCACGGGCTGGCCGACGACCTCCTCACGAACACGCTGCTCACGGCGCGCTGTCCGGTCGTCTTCGCACCCGCGATGCACACCGAGATGTGGGAGCACCCCGCGACCCGGGAGAACGTCGCCACCCTGCGCCGTCGCGGTGCCCTCGTCATCGAGCCCGCCGTCGGCCGGCTCACCGGCAAGGACACCGGCAAGGGACGGCTGCCCGACCCCGAGGAGATCTTCGAGGTCTGCCGTACGGTCCTGGCCCGGGGCGTCTTCGAGCCGGACCTCGCCGGCCGGCACGTCGTGATCAGCGCCGGCGGGACGCGCGAACCCCTGGACCCCGTCCGCTTCCTCGGCAACCGGTCCTCCGGCAAGCAGGGCTACGCCCTCGCCCGCACCGCCGTCGCCCGCGGCGCCCGGGTCACCCTGATCGCCGCCAACACGGCCCTTCCCGACCCGGCCGGCGCGGACGTCGTGCGCGTGGGCACGGCCCTGCACCTGCGCGAGGCGGTGCTCAAGGCGGCCGCCGACGCCGACGCCGTGGTGATGGCGGCGGCCGTCGCCGACTTCAGGCCCGCCCGCTACGCGGACGGGAAGATCAAGAAGCAGGACGGGCAGGAGCCCGAGCCGGTGGCCCTCGTACGCAATCCCGACGTGCTGGCGGAGATCTCCGCCGAGCGGGCGACGGCCGGCCAGATCGTCGTCGGCTTCGCCGCCGAGACCGACGACGTCCTCGCCAACGGCCGCGCGAAGCTCCGCCGCAAGGGTTGCGACCTCCTCGTGGTCAACGAGGTGGGGGAGACCAAGACCTTCGGTTCGGAGGAGAACGAGGCCGTGATCCTCGCCTCCGACGGCACGGAGACGCCGGTTCCCCACGGTCCGAAGGAAGCCCTGGCCGAAATGATCTGGGACCAGGTCGCCCCCCGGCTCGCGCCGGCGCGACCGTCCCGACCTGCCTGAGCGTCGCCCTTTCCGCGGGCCACCCCGTGCGTCAGAATGGAGTGCCGCAGGTCACATGGCTCCCATAAGGCGAGACGGGTGGTCCGGCAAACGGTGGCGACCGATAAACTGCACCAAGGAACGTGATCGGGCGCAGCCCCCGATGTGGTTCCGCCAAATGATCAGCCAGCAGCCGCTGCAACCCCAGGGAGCGTTGTGTCCCGTCGCTTGTTCACCTCGGAGTCCGTGACCGAGGGTCACCCCGACAAGATCGCTGACCAGATCAGCGACACGATCCTCGACGCGCTCCTCACCGAGGACCCCACCTCGCGTGTGGCCGTGGAGACTCTCATCACGACCGGTCTCGTGCACATCGCGGGCGAGGTGACGACCAAGGCGTACGCGCCGATCGCCCAACTCGTCCGCGAGAAGATCCTCGAAATCGGCTACGACTCGTCGAAGAAGGGCTTCGACGGCGCCTCGTGCGGCGTCTCGGTGTCCATCGGCGCGCAGTCCCCGGACATCGCGCAGGGTGTCGACACCGCCTACGAGAAGCGGGTCGAGGGCGACGAGGACGAGCTCGACAAGCAGGGCGCCGGCGACCAGGGCCTGATGTTCGGCTACGCCTGCGACGAGACCCCCGAGCTGATGCCGCTGCCGATCCACATCGCGCACAAGCTCTCCCGCCGCCTGTCCGAGGTCCGCAAGAACGGGACCATCCCGTACCTGCGCCCCGACGGCAAGACCCAGGTCACCATCGAGTACGACGGCGACAAGGCCGTCCGCCTCGACACCGTCGTGGTGTCCTCGCAGCACGCGGCGGACATCGACCTGGACTCGCTGCTCGCGCCCGACATCCGCGAGTTCGTCGTCGAGCACGTGCTGGCGCAGCTCGTCGAGGACGGCATCAAGCTGGACACCGAGGGGTACCGGCTGCTGGTGAACCCGACGGGCCGGTTCGAGATCGGTGGTCCGATGGGTGACGCGGGCC
>NZ_JBVIVP010000055.1:0-5193 GCF_055595445.1 Streptomyces sp. NPDC040432
GGACCCTGTGGGAGAGTAGGACGCCGCCGAACAATCATTGTGGAAAGCCCCGTACCGGGATACCGGTACGGGGCTTTTCTGCGTTCACGGGCCGAATGGTATTTCGTAGCATCGGCGCATGCCCAGCCTTCGGTTGCTCAGCTCGACCATGCGCCGGCACTGCTCGCTGCCGGCGGCTCCGCCGAGCTCGGCTACCGGATCGCCGAGCGGGCGGCCGAGCAGGGCCTGGCCATGACGGCGGTCCGTGCGGTGTGCGTCCTGGCAGGCGCGGAGTACCGCCTCACCTCCCCGAGGGCCGTCACCACCCTCAACAACATGGCCCCCCGAACCGTGCTGACCCGTACCGGCCTTGTCCACAGGTCGTCGGCAACCGCCTCCTGGACGGCCGACCCGGCATGCGCTTCGTACGACCCTTGGACGAGGGGTCCGGCCCTGAGGGCGGTACCGGATCCGATCGAACGGCGTGGTGACGAGCGAGGGGGACAGGGACGTGGTGGAGATCCTTGACAGGGTTTGGAGTTGGGGGCGTTCGCTGCCGCTCAAGTACGTTCTGGTCAGTGAGGAATGGGACGACGAGCTGATCGTGTGGGCCCACTGCGCCGACGCTGACGGGCTGTTCGTCGAATCGGCGCCGCGTCGGGAACGGTTGACGATCGGGGGCTGCCGGCCGACCGGGCGGCTGCTCAAGGCTGCCGAGGCGTTCCGAGACCGGCCGGCGCAGCCCATCGACCTCGGAGCGCTCGCCCTCATCGGGGAGTTCCGGGTGCCCGGAGCGGATCCCGCCGGCGACCCGTTCCACGCCTACGACACCGACCATTGGGAACTGGCAGCCCCGGTCCTGATCGGATGCCAACCCTCGCAGCTGGAACCGACGTTGGTGGATCTCGTCATCGAGGCCAAGGTGGAGGGACCGGTTTGGCGCGCCGAGCCCGCGGGTCCCGAATGGCAGCTGTTCAACGGTCGGGGAGGAGGCAATCTGGGTGCCTGCCACCGGGTGGAGGGCCTGTACGGTGAACGCCCCTTTCCCGCTTCGCCGCCCATGCGGCTGATCGGCTGCCAACCCGGTGAACGGCTCCTGCGGCGGCTCGTGCGTCCACGGGGTGACGGGGACCGGGTCACGCTGCTGGCTGTGGACCGGACCGGCCGGGTCATGCGCCACCAGGAGCACATGCCGCTGGAGGTCATGGCCTCCCGCCCGTCCGAGCTCGGCGGGACGCTCATCGACCTGTGGTTGCGGGAAGGCCCCGCCGAACGGCCCGATCCTGCCGTCCGACCCGTCTGGGACGCCTGGTTCGAGGGGCCCCCGTCCGAGCCGGGCGGTTGGACGGGCTTCTCCCCCGAGGGCCGGACGGAGTGGTCTGCCTTCGCCGCGGCCGCGCAGGACACCCGCCGGCAACTGCCGGGCGGCGTAAGGCACCTCGACGGTCGGTACATCACGGACATCCCCGGGTTCGTGTGCGCGATCGGCGAGGCGTTCGCAGGGCCCGGCGGGCACTTCGAGCAGTGCTGGCATACGTTGCGCGGCTGCCCGTGCGGCGGGGACGTGCCCGGCACGCCGTTCACGCTGATCTGGCACGACGCCGATGTCGCGCGGCGCGCGTTTTCCACGGTGACCGTGGACACGGCGGGGGAGACGCCCTACCTGGACGGAGTCCTTCGGTTGCTCGCCCGCGTCGGCATCGCCGTCGAACTCCGCTGACCCTCCGCACGGACGCGCAGTCGTCCGTGTCGAGCGGAACCACCTGCCGCGGGTCATGGACAAAAGCAAAGGCAAGGAGGGTTGCCCACTCCTTGCCACTATCAAGGTATAGCCGGTGGGGGGTCTTGCGGCAAGACCCCGGTCGTGCTGCAGAATCGCCGACCTGAGCCGTAACCGGTGCATATCCGGGGTTCGCGAAGTCCCTGTGCCTTTGACGGCGTACGTGCCTGAAGTGGCGGGCCGGATGGGGGCCGGGTCAGGGGCGGCGCCACCTCGGCACTGCGCCGGCACCGCATCGGAGTCGCATGGACAGCGCAGTGGCGTCGCACTCGCGGCGTGCACGAACGGATGCGTGCGTGCGCACGGACCTTCGGACCGCGCCGGAGCGGCAGGCCGAATTCATCTCGTTGAGTGGGGCGTATGTCATGACGGACGTGATCGTTGTCGGCGGTGGACCGACCGGTTTGATGCTTGCCGCCGAACTGCGGCTGCACGGCGTGGACGTGGTCGTGCTGGAGAAGGAGACGGAGCCGATCAGGCACTCCCGGGCCCGCGGGCTGCACGCGCGCAGCATCGAGGTGATGGACCAGCGCGGCCTGGCGGAGCGGTTCCTCCCGCTCGGGGAGAAGTTCGCGGTCGGCGGCTTCTTCGCGGGGATCAGCACGGCATGGCCCGCCCGGCTGGCCACCACGCACTCGTACGTACTCGCCATCCCGCAGGCCGTCACCGAGCGACTGCTGACCGAGCGCGCCACCGAGCTCGGTGCCGAGCTCCGGCGCGGCTGCGAGCTGGTCGAGCTGGGCCAGGACGAGCGGGGGGTGACCGTCGGCCTGGCGGACGGTACGCAACTGCGGTCGCGCTACCTCGTCGGCTGTGACGGTGGCCGCAGCACGGTGCGTCGGTTGATCGGGGTGGACTTTCCGGGGGAGCCGTCGAGGACCGAGACGCTGCTGGGGGACATGGAGGTGGGCGTGCCTCCGGAGACCCTGGGCGCGGTCATCGCCGAAGTCCGCAAGAGCCAGCTGCGGTTCGGCGCGATCCCCGAGGGGGACGGCGTGTACCGCTTCATCGTGCCGGCCGCCGGGGTGACCGAGGACCGTACGACCGGGCCGACGCTGGAGGAGTTCAAGGAGCGGCTGCTGGCCGTCGCCGGCACCGACTTCGGGGTGCACTCGGCTCGCAGGCTGTCCCGGTTCGGCGACGCCACCCGTCTGGCCGACCGTTACCGGGTCGGACGGGTCCTGCTGGCCGGCGACGCCGCCCACATTCACCCGCCGACCGGCGGGCAGGGCCTCAACCTCGGTGTTCAGGATGCGTTCAACCTCGGCTGGAAGCTGGCCGCCGAGGTGGCCGGGTGGGCCCCGGAGGGGTTGCTCGACAGCTACCACGCCGAAAGGCATCCGGTGGCCGCCGACGTACTGGACAACACTCGCGCGCAGATGGAACTGCTGTCCCCCGAGCCCGGTGCCCGGTCGGTACGGCGGCTGCTGTCGGAGCTCATGGAGTTCGAGGAGGTGAACGAGTACCTGATCGAGAAGATCACCGCGATCGGGGTCCGCTACGACTTCGGAGAGGGCCACGAACTGCTCGGTCGCCGGGTGAAGGACGTGGAGCTGAAGCGGGGGCGTCTCTACGAGCTGATGCACGGCGGACGCGGACTCCTGCTCGACCGGACCGGCCGGCTCTCGGCGGCGGGCTGGGCGGACCGGGTCGACCACGTAGTGGACGAGAGCGAGCAACTGGACGTGCCCGCGGTGCTGTTGCGTCCCGACGGGCACGTGGCGTGGGTCGGCGACGACCAGCAGGACCTGCTCGACGGATTGGCGAGGTGGTTCGGCACCGCTGCTGGCTGAGCCCGCACCCGGAACGATCGGCCTGGTCCCGGGCGGGGCGGCCCCGCCCGGCTTCGTGGACCGGGGGTGCAGGCGCCACACCCGGGTCCTGCTGTGCCTCGCCCGATATCGGGCCGAGGTCCTCGTCGCGCTGCTCCGCGACGGTGTCTTCCACGGACCGTCGCGTGTTCGAGCGGCGCTTCGCAGATCTAGACCATGGTCAGGAGGTGATCCGTGGGGCCGTAGTCAACTTTCCAGTCGGCGTAGATCCCGGCGGCGCCGTCGTTGCGGCACCGCAGCCCAACGGTCACCCAGCGGACCGAACCATCCCCGGTGAGCGAGAACGCGACTGCCATCTCGAACTCCTCGTCCCCGCACGGACAGCAGGCCTCGCCGGGGTCCGCGTCCTCCCAGAACTCCGCGCTGTCCGCGATGAACGCACGGCCGCCGCAATCAGCGCACACCCGCTCGGCCCCACCCTCGACATCGTCAACGAGCACGAAGAACACGCGCCCGCCGCACCCACCACAGACGCAAGACACGATCTTCACCGGACGGCCGCCCTCAGCGCTCCGGAGAATCGCTGCGAGGCCCGCAGGAACACCCGCTCCAACCTGATCATCATCATGCACGGACACATCGTTCCAGCCCCGCCAACCAGCACTCCTCCACCACCTTGCCCATCCGGACAGGGCACCCTCTGCCGTGTCCCCGGCCACGGGGGAGGAGAAGGTGCCGCCCGTCCAGCCCCTCGCCGGTAGGGGGCTGGACGATGTCGTCGCGTTCGTCGGCGTCGGCGCCGGGTGCATCACTCTGATCACCGGCGTCGGGACGTCCCGGTCTTCCGTGCGCGGAGGCGACAGCGAGCACGATCTGCTCAGGCGCTCCACCAGTAGGTGGTCGCGCAGGTCCGAGCCGGCCGGAGCGGTGAGGGCGACCGCGGGGGCCTCAGTACTGAAGACCTCGTCTCCGATCCTGAACGGGCAGACCTACCTATGCACCGCCACAGCACTGCGACACAGCGGACCGGTCGGGACGGGTGCGACCCGGATCGTGCAGTGCCTCGACGCAGCGTCGTCGCCCGCGGCCCAGGGGACCCCGTCGGAGTCGGAGCGGAAATGTACGACGTCGTCGCCCTCGATCACCCCCTCCCGGAAGAACCGAGCCGTCCGGCACGTCGGCTGTGTCGGGGCTCTCCTTCGCTGCCCGGAGCCCCTCGGTGGGCAGGGACATCCACCCCTCGCGAGGGACGAACCCGAACCAGACCTTGATCTCCTCAACGCTGCTCTCCATACGGGCCGTCATGCGCGGACCGCAGCCCAACCCGGTGCGGGCGGTCGCAAGCGGGGACGACCCTCGACCCGCACCACCGACCGAGGCAGCCGCGGAACGAGGCCGCCCCGCCAGGTTTTGACTCCCCCCAGGCAGGGTTGTAGAGTTAAACGGTTGCCTCGAACCGGACAGGTTCGGCAACAACCTCCCACACCCCACAAGGACTTCGATCCTCGTGAGGTGTACTCGACTCTTCATTCGAAAACGCCGAAGCCGGGAAATCCGGTGGCGAAGTTCTGATAGAGTCGGAATCGCCGGAAAGGGAAAGCGTGAAAGCGCAGGACCTGGAAAGCACCGAGGAAATCGGGCCCGAGAGAGTCTGATAGAGTC
>NZ_JBVIVP010000056.1:0-2058 GCF_055595445.1 Streptomyces sp. NPDC040432
ACGGGGTGTTGACGATCAGGTCGACCTGTCCGTCGTGGATGAGTTGGACGATGTTCTTCTCGCCGTCGGGGCCTTCGCCGTCGCTGAGTTTGCGGACGACGGTGGCGTTGATGCCGTTGCGGCGCAGGACTTCGGCGGTGCCGGAGGTGGCCATGAGTTCGAAGCCGTGGGCGACGAGTTCGCGGGCGGGGAAGATCATGGTGCGCTTGTCGCGGTTGGCGACGGAGATGAACGCGCGGCCCTTGGTGGGCAGTGGGCCGTAGGCGCCGGCCTGGGATTTGGCGTAGGCGGTGCCGAAGACGGAGTCGATGCCCATGACCTCGCCGGTGGAGCGCATCTCGGGGCCCAGGACGGTGTCGACGCCGCGGCCGTGGATGTCGCGGAACCGGGACCAGGGCATGACGGCCTCCTTGACGGAGATCGGCGCGTCCAGGGGCAGGGTGCCGCCGTCGCCGTGGGCGGGGAGCATGCCCTCGGCGCGGAGTTCGGCGATGGTGGTGCCGAGGGAGATGCGGGCGGCGGCCTTGGCGAGGGGGACGGCGGTGGCCTTGGAGGTGAAGGGCACGGTCCGGGAGGCGCGGGGGTTGGCCTCCAGGACGTAGAGGATGTCGCCGGCCATCGCGAACTGGATGTTGATCAGGCCGCGGACGCCGACGCCCTTGGCGATGGCCTCGGTGGAGGTCCGCAGGCGTTTGATGTCGTGGCCGCCGAGGGTGATCGGGGGCAGGGCGCAGGCGGAGTCGCCGGAGTGGATGCCGGCTTCCTCGATGTGTTCCATGACGCCGCCGAGGTAGAGCTCGGTGCCGTCGTAGAGGGCGTCGACGTCGATCTCGATGGCGTCGTCGAGGAATCGGTCGACCAGGACGGGTCGGGTCGGGGAGATCTCGGTGGATTCCGCGATGTAGGACTCCAGGCGGGTCTCGTCGTAGACGATCTCCATGCCGCGTCCGCCCAGGACGTAGGAGGGGCGGACCAGGACGGGGTAGCCGATCTCGTCGGCGATGGCCTTGGCGGCGGCGAAGGTGGTGGCGGTGCCGTGCTTGGGGGCGGGCAGGCCGGCGTCGGCGAGGACCTGGCCGAACGCGCCGCGGTCCTCGGCGGCGTGGATGGCCTCGGGGGAGGTGCCGACGACGGGGACGCCGTTGTCCTTGAGGGCCTGGGCGAGTCCGAGGGGGGTCTGGCCGCCGAGTTGGACGACGACGCCGGCGATCGGGCCGGCCAGCGATTCGGCGTGGACGATCTCCAGGACGTCTTCGAGGGTGAGGGGCTCGAAGTAGAGGCGGTCGGAGGTGTCGTAGTCGGTGGAGACGGTTTCGGGGTTGCAGTTGACCATCACGGTCTCGTAGCCGGCGTCGCCGAGGGCGAAGGAGGCGTGGACGCAGGAGTAGTCGAACTCGATGCCCTGGCCGATGCGGTTCGGGCCGGAGCCCAGGATGATCACGGCGGGCCTGGTGCGGGGGGCGACCTCCGACTCCTCGTCGTAGGACGAGTAGAAGTAGGGGGTCTTCGCGGCGAACTCGGCGGCGCAGGTGTCGACCGTCTTGTAGACGGGGCGGACGCCCAGGGCGTGGCGGACCTCGCGGACCACGTCCTCGCGCAGGCCGCGGATCTCCGCGATCTGGTGGTCGGAGAAACCGTGGCGCTTGGCCTCGGCGAGCAGCTCCGGCCGCAGCTTCTCCGCGGCGGCCAGCTCGTCCGCGATCTCCTTGATCAGGAAGAGCTGGTCGACGAACCAGGGGTCGATCTTCGTGTACTCGAAGACCTCTTCCTGGGTGGCGCCGGCGCGGATGGCCTGCATGACGGTGTTGATGCGGCCGTCGGTGGGGCGGACCGCGGTGGCGAGGAGTTCCTCCTTGTCGCCGGTGGGGCCGACGAAGGTGAACTGCGAGCCCTTCTTCTCCAGCGAGCGCAGGGCCTTCTGGAGGGCCTCGGTGAAGTTCCGGCCGATGGCCATGGCCTCGCCCACCGACTTCATGGTGGTGGTGAGGGTGGCGTCGGCGAGCGGGAACTTCTCGAAGGCGAACCGCGGGGCCTTGACGACGACGTAGTCGAGGGTAC
>NZ_JBVIVP010000056.1:2154-4319 GCF_055595445.1 Streptomyces sp. NPDC040432
TCGGCTCGAAGGAGGCCGGCGTCTTCTCGGTGATGTCGTTGGGGACCTCGTCGAGGGTGTAGCCGATGGCGAGCTTGGCGGCGATCTTGGCGATCGGGAAGCCGGTGGCCTTCGAGGCGAGCGCCGAGGAACGCGAGACGCGGGGGTTCATCTCGATGACGATGACGCGACCGTCGGTCGGGTCGATCGCGAACTGGATGTTGCAGCCGCCGGTGTCGACACCGACCTCGCGGATGATCGCGATGCCGATGTCGCGCAGCCGCTGGTACTCGCGGTCGGTGAGCGTCATCGCGGGGGCGACGGTGATCGAGTCACCGGTGTGGACGCCCATCGGGTCGAAGTTCTCGATGGAACAGACGACGACGACGTTGTCCTTGGTGTCGCGCATCAGCTCCAGCTCGTACTCCTTCCAGCCGAGGATGGACTCCTCCAGGAGCACCTCGGTGGTCGGGGAGAGCGTCAGGCCCTGACCGGCGATCCGGCGCAGCTCGTCCTCGTCGTGCGCGAAACCGGAACCGGCGCCGCCCATGGTGAAGGAGGGGCGCACGACCACGGGGTAGCCGCCCAGGGTGTCGACACCCTGGATGACGTCGTCCATCGTGTGGCAGATGACCGAGCGGGCCGACTCGCCGTAGCCGATCTTGGCCTTGACGGCCTCGACGACGCCCTTGAAGAGGTCGCGGTCCTCGCCCTTGTTGATGGCCTCGACGTTGGCGCCGATCAGCTCGACGCCGTACTTCTCCAGCACACCCTGCTCGTGCATGGAGATCGCGGTGTTGAGCGCGGTCTGGCCGCCCAGGGTGGGCAGGAGCGCGTCGGGGCGCTCCTTCGCGATGATCTTCTCGACGAACTCGGGGGTGATCGGCTCGACGTAGGTGGCGTCGGCGATCTCCGGGTCGGTCATGATCGTCGCCGGGTTGGAGTTCACCAGGATGACCCGCAGGCCCTCGGCCTTCAGGACCCGGCACGCCTGGGTCCCGGAATAGTCGAACTCGGCGGCCTGACCGATGACGATCGGGCCGGAGCCGATGACCAGGACGGACTGGATATCGGTGCGCTTAGGCACGCTCGGCCTCCATCAGATTCACGAAACGGTCGAAGAGGTACGCGGCGTCGTGCGGGCCGGCGGCCGCCTCGGGGTGGTACTGGACGGAGAAGGCCGGCCGGTCGAGCAACCGCAGACCCTCCACGACCTGATCGTTCAGGCAGACATGGGAGACCTCGGCCCGCCCGTAGGCGGTGTCCGACACCTTGTCCAGGGGCGCGTCGACGGCGAAGCCGTGGTTGTGCGCGGTGACCTCGACCTTGCCGGTGGTGCGGTCCTGGACCGGCTGGTTGATACCGCGGTGACCGTACTTCAGCTTGTAGGTCCCGAAGCCCAGCGCCCGGCCCAGGATCTGGTTGCCGAAGCAGATACCGAACAGCGGCGTCCGACGGGCCAGCACCCCCTGCATCACGGCCACGGGGCCGTCGGCGGTGGCCGGGTCGCCCGGACCGTTGGAGAAGAACACCCCGTCCGGGTTCACCGCGTACACGTCCTCGACGGTCGCGGTCGCGGGCAGCACGTGCACCTCGATGCCACGCTCGGCCATCCGGTGCGGGGTCATGCCCTTGATGCCCAGGTCGATCGCGGCGACGGTGAACCTCTTCGCGCCGATCGCCGGGACGACGTACGTCTCCTTCGTGGCGACCTCCGCGGACAGGTCGGCGCCCTTCATCTGCGGGGCCTCCTTGACGCGGGCCAGCAGCGTCTCCTCCCGCACGCCCGTCCAGGCGTCACCGGAGAAGATGCCCACCCGCATGGCACCGCGCTCGCGCAGGTGACGGGTCAGCGCCCGGGTGTCGATCCCGGAGATCCCGACGACGCCCTGCTTCACGAGCTCCTCGTCCAGCGAGCGCCGCGCACGCCAGTTGGACGGGACCCGGGCGGGGTCCCGCACGACGTAGCCGGCGACCCAGATCCGGGAGGACTCCGGGTCCTCGTCGTTGACCCCGGTGTTGCCCACGTGCGGCGCGGTCATCACGACGACCTGCCGGTGGTACGACGGGTCGGTCAGGGTCTCCTGGTAACCGGTCATCCCGGTGGAGAACACGGCCTCGCCGAAGGTCTCCCCCACAGCGCCGTAGGCACGGCCGCGGAAGATCCGACCGTCCTCCAGGACGAG
>NZ_JBVIVP010000057.1:0-3258 GCF_055595445.1 Streptomyces sp. NPDC040432
TTTCGTTCTGTTGTCCTGCTCTGTTCTTGCGTTTCCGACTCTATCAGACTCTCTCGGGCCCGATTTCCTCGGTGCTTTCCAGGTCCTGCGCTTTCGCGCTTTCCCTTTCCGGCGATTCCGACTCTATCAGAATGTTTCCACCGGATTTCCCCGGCTTGGAAGACTGAATGAAGAGTCGAGTGTGCCCACTTGGAATTCAATTCCTGGGGGCGAGATGAGACTTTAAACCATCACTGCCGAACTTGTCCAGTTCGAGGCAACCGTTCGAATCTACCTCCCCGCATCTTCCGTGTCAACGGGGTTTGCGGGACGACGAGGAGACTAGCAGCTCGGCAGGGGCCGGCGCACATCAGGCGGCGGTGGGCAGGGTTGCCGTCCTGTCGGCTTCCTCCACGTCGCCGGTCTCGCCGGCACGGGCGGCTCGGCCGCCCAGGACGTAGACGTAGACGAGGAAGGCCACCTCGGCGGCGATGCCGATCGCGATGCGGGCCCAGGTGGGGAGGCCCGAAGGCGTGACGAAGCCTTCGATCAGGCCGGAGACGAAGAGGACCAGGGCCAGGCCGATGGCCATGCCGAGGGCGGCGCGGCCCTGTTCCGCTAGGGCGGTGCGGCGGGTTCGGGGGCCCGGGTCGATGACGGTCCAACCCAGTTTCAGGCCCGTGCCCGCGGCGACGAAGACGGCCGTCAGTTCGAGCAGGCCGTGCGGGAGGATCAGTCCGAGGAAAACGTCGAGGCGGCCGGCCGAGCTCATCAGGCCGAGGCCGACGCCGAGGTTGGCCATGTTCAGGAAGAGGATCCACAGCACCGGGATCCCGAGGAACGCCCCGAACACCAGGCAGATCGCGGCGGCCTGGGCGTTGTTCGTCCAGACCTGGGCGGCGAAGGAGGCCGCGGGGTGGCTGGAGTAGTAGGTCTCGTACTTGCCGCCGGGCTCGGTGAGCTGCTTGAGCTCGGTCGGGGCAGCGATGGCTCCCTGGACCTCGGGGTGGGTGGCTATCCACCAACCGATCAGCACGCCGAGGGCCGTGGACAGGAGGGCGGTGGGTATCCACCAGCGGCGGCTGCGGTAGACGGCCGCCGGGAAACCCTCCGTGAAGAAGCGGGCCGCGTCGCGCCAGCTCGCACGTCGGGTACCGGTCACCGTGGCGCGGGCCCGGGCGACGAGCTGGGTGAGGCGGGCCGTCAGCATCGGGTCGGGAGCGCTCGACTGCACCAGGGAGAGGTGGGTGGAGGTGCGCTGGTAGAGCGAGACGAGTTCGTCGGCCTCCGATCCGGTGAGCCGCCGGCCGCGGCCGAGCAGCTGCTCCAGGCGGGCCCACTCCGCCTGGTGGGCCACCACGAAGACGTCGAGATCCATCCGGTTACCGCTCCCCTGCCCCAGGCCACCCGATTCGGCTTACTACTCCTGTGGTCAGCTTGGCAGACTGGGTGCCACAGGGGCGGGTCAGGTCGGTGAAAGGTGGGCTCGTGAGCGATCTGGTGACGGGGGACGCGGTCGTTCTGGGGCTGCGGCCCGCGAGGCTGCCGAGCCGGGCCCTCGCCATCCTGTTGGACCTGGCCGTGTACCTCTCCGGATACACCCTCATCTCCATCGGTCTGACCGTCGCGACGTACGGCCTGGACGACGCCCTCCAGGCCGCCGTGGCGGTGGCCGGTTTCCTGTTGCTGCTGGTCGGCGTGCCGATCGCGGTGGAGACGCTGACGCACGGCAGGTCGCTGGGGAAGTTGGCGTGCGGGCTGCGGGTGGTCCGCGAGGACGGCGGGCCGATCCGGTTCCGGCACGCGCTGGTGCGCGGCGCCATGGGGGTCGTGGAACTGCTGATGACCCTGGGGGTGGTGGCCTGCATCGCCTCGCTGGTGTCGGAGCGGGGGCGACGGCTCGGCGACGTGTTCGCGGGAACCCTGGTGATCCGCGAGCGGGTGCCCGGGACCCCGGTGATGCCGGTGCCCCCGCCGCCGCCGTGGCTGGCCGGGCGGTTCACCGCGCTGGACCTGTCGGCGGTACCGGACGGGCTGTGGCTGGCGGTGCGGCAGTACCTGACGCGCATGAACCAGCTGGATCCGCAGATGGGCGCGGCCTTGGCGGCGCGGCTCGCGGACGACGTGGTGGCCAGGACCGGAACGCCGCCTCCGGCCGGGGTGCCCGCCGCCGCGTTCCTGATGGCGGTGATGCACGAACGGCAGTCGCGTGACGCGGCCCGGGCCTTCGGGGCCGCGGCGCAGGCGGCCCGGGCCGCGCAGGCCGTGCAGGCCGCGCCGCCGATGATGCCGCCCCTCGCGCCGACCGGGGGACCGGTCGGTCCGTACCCGTACGCGGCTCCGGTCGCTCCCGTGGCTCCCGTGGTTCCGGCCGCGCCCGTCGCTCCGGTCGCGCCCGCGGAGGCGCCCGCGCCGCGGAGCGGGTTCGCGCCGCCCGCCTGAGCCGGTGCGGCTACGCGCCCTCGAAGGTGGAGGGCGGGGTCTCCAGGTGTTCGAGCTCGATGCCGGGCGCCGAGAGGACGACGTCGCCCGCGATGTGGACGGTGTGCACCTCTCCGGTGTCCAGGGCGGTCACCCGGTACTCGTCCACCAGCAGCGGACCGCTGTCCGTGGCGTGCTCCTCGCGGTGGAGCAGGGCCCACGCCTGGTCGACGGTACGGGCCGCGAGGACCGGGTCGGTGAGGGCGACGAGCCGGACGCGGGTGGCCGGGTCGCCGGGGGCGAGGCGCAGCAGGCGGGCCGTGGCGATGAGGAAGGCCGGTGAGGTGCCGGTGAACCCGGGGGCGGCGACGTTGCCCTCGGTGGCCTCGGCGCCGGCGGGGTCGGTGCGGACCCAGGTGACCCCGTCGATGGCCGCGCCGCGGAGCTGCCAGCCCGCCGCGTTGAGTTCCAGCCGGATGGGGCGGCCGAGTTCGTCGACGGCCAGGTCGACGGAGCCGCGGTGTTCGCCGTCGGGGAAGGTCAGTTGGGCGACGTAGCGCCAGCCGGAGGGACCCGGCGCGCAGTGGAAGTGCTCCTCGCCGAGGGGGGCGTGATCGTGCGGGTCGTGGAGCGAGTACCGGCCGCGTGGCATCGACGCGCTTTCTCGGGAAGGGGCGGAGACGGGTGGGGTGATCGGGATACGGGGCAGGCCCCCGGCGCGGATGCCGGGGGCCTGCTTCAGCCTCTGCTGATCAACGGGTGATCAGGATCAGTAGCGGTAGTGGTCCGGCTTGTACGGGCCCTCGACCTTGACGCCGATGTAGGCGGCCTGCTCGGGGCGCAGGGTGGTGAGGCGGA
>NZ_JBVIVP010000058.1:0-3182 GCF_055595445.1 Streptomyces sp. NPDC040432
GTTGATCGCCGGGAAGAGCAGCGAGCCCTCGGCCATCATCTCGTACAGGCGGTGGACACCGGTGGTGGTCTCCTCGGTGACACCGCGGACCTCGGACGCGAGCTGCGTCCACTTCTGCGGGGCCTCGCCGAGGGTGCGGGTCAGCACCGCGAGGATGTGGGCGTACTCCTCGGAGTCGGCCGTGGACGGGTCCGGGACGGCGCCGGCCTTCTCGAACTCGACGCCCTTGTGGACGAGGAGGGTGGCGTCACCACCGTCGTCGAGGATCATGTTCGGGCCGCCGGTGGGGGTGTTCGGCCAGGTCAGCGCCTGCTCCGTGCACCACCAGTACTCCTCCAGCGTCTCGCCCTTCCAGGCGAAGACGGGGACGCCCTGCGGGTCCTCCGGGGTGCCGTTCGGGCCGACCGCGATGGCGGCGGCAGCGTGGTCCTGGGTGGAGAAGATGTTGCAGGAGGCCCAGCGGACGTCGGCGCCGAGGGCGACGAGGGTCTCGATGAGAACGGCCGTCTGCACGGTCATGTGCAGGGAGCCGGTGACGCGGGCGCCGGCCAGGGGCTGGGCCTCGGCGTACTCGCGGCGGATCGACATCAGACCCGGCATCTCGTGCTCGGCCAGGGTGATCTCCTTGCGGCCGAAGGCGGCAAGGGAAAGGTCTGCGACCTTGAAGTCCATGGGTGCTGCTCCTCATGGTTCGAGAGGGTGGGTACGGCTGAGCCGCGCGCCGTCCTTGCCTGGGCAGGGCGGGGCACCGAGCACAGTCCGTCGGGGGCCCTCTCTCCCCTCGGCCGGTCACGGGGACCGCCCGACCGCCATCAGCAGCGACGCCTGACACTGATGACGAATCTACACCGATCGGCGCAGCGCGCCCCAGTCGGCCGGGAAACAAGTCGCCGCCGTTTCGGGGACCTCCGGCGGAACGGTTCGGGGCCTTTCGGACTTTTGATCCGCCTCCTACATGGGAGAGGATGCCAGGGGATCGGGGCGCAAGCGCGATCTCGTTGGACCACGGCGTGAAGGAGATTCCAGTGACCAGTCCAGCCGGCCGTTCCGGTGACGGAGGAGCGCACGGGCACAAGCGCCTGAAGCTGCTCGCCGTCACGGCGTGCCCCACGGGCATCGCGCACACCTACATGGCCGCCGAGAAGCTCCAGCAGGCCGCGGCCGAGCTGGGCGTGGACATCAAGGTGGAGACGCAGGGCTCGATCGGTGCCGAGAACGTGCTCTCTGACAACGATGTCAGAGAGGCGGACGGGATCATCATCGCCGCCGACAAGGAGGTCGACCGGGAGCGCTTCGCCGGCAAGCGCGTGCTCTCGACGGGTGTCGCGGACGGCGTCCACAAGCCGAAGGAACTGATCGAGCGGGTGCAGCACGCACCGGTCCAGGAGGGCGCGGCCGCGGCGACGGGCGGCGGCGCGGGCGGTGGCAAGGAACGCAGCCTCGCCTACAAGGCGCTGATGAACGGCGTCTCGTACATGATTCCGTTCGTGGTGGTCGGTGGTCTGCTGATCGCGATCGCCCTCGCGCTGGGCGGTCACGCCACGGCCGAGGGGTACGCGGTCACCCCCGGCACCTTCTGGGACCACGTCTTCCAGATCGGCGTCCTCGGCTTCACCTTGATGATCCCGATCCTGTCCGGCTACATCGCGTACGCCATCGGCGACCGGCCGGCGCTGGTGCCCGGCATGATCGGCGGGTTCATCGCGAACACCGGCGCCCTCTACGACTCGAAGTCGGGCGCGGGATTCATCGGCGCGATCGTGACGGGTTTCCTGGCCGGCTACCTGGTCCTGTGGATCAAGAAGGTCAAGGTCCCGAAGGTCGTCCAGCCGATCATGCCGATCATCGTGATCCCGATCGTCGCGACGACGGCGCTGGGCCTGTTCTTCGTCTACGTCGTCGGCAAGCCGATCTCCTGGGTCTTCGAGAGCCTGACGAGCTGGCTGTCCGGCATGACCGGCACCAGTGCGATCCTGCTCGGCGCCCTCCTCGGCCTGATGATCGCCTTCGACATGGGTGGACCGGTCAACAAGACGGCCTTCCTCTTCGGTACGGGGCTCATCGCGTCGGGCAACTACGCGGTCATGGGCATGTGCGCGGCGGCCATCCCGGTCATGCCGCTCGGCCAGGGCCTCGCGACGGTGCTGCGCCGCAAGCTCTACTCGGAGCAGGAGCGCGACACGGGCATGGCCGCGCTCTTCATGGGTGTGTTCGGCATCTCGGAGGGCGCGATCCCGTTCGCGGCGGCCCGGCCGGCCATCGTCATCCCGTCGAACATGCTCGGCGGCGCGGTGGCGGGTGCCATCGCGGGCGTCGCGGGCGTCGGTGACCACGTCCCGCACGGCGGTCCGATCGTGGCCGCGCTCGGCGCGATCAGCGGGGTGGGCTGGTTCCTCGTCGCGATCGTGGCGGGCACGGTGGTGACCGCGCTGACGACGAACGCGCTGATCGAGATCAAGGAGCGCCGCGCCGCCGGCACGGCCGTGCCCGTGTCGGCGTCGCCCGTACCGGCCGGTGTCGGAGCGGCGGTGGTCGCCGCCCCGGGTACGGGTCCGGCCGCGGTGGGCACCGTCGGGACCGGGGGGACCGCCGTGCTGACGAAGCCCGCGCCCGCCCCGGTCGTGACGGAGCCGCAGGAGGTGCTGTCCGGCTACCTGACGGAGCGGACGATCAGGACGGAACTCGTATCGGACTCCAAGGAGGCCGCGATCCGGGAAATGGCGGAGATGCTGGCCACCACCGGCAACGTGCGGGACGTGGAGGAGCTCGTACGGGTCGCCCTGGCGCGGGAGGCGCAGGGGACGACCGGGCTCGGTGAGTCGATCGCGATCCCGCACGCCAAGACGGACGCCGTGACGCGACCCACCGTCGGCTTCGCCCGGTCCGACGAGGGGATCGAGTGGGGGGCGCTGGACGGGACGAAGGCCCGGCTGGTCTTCATGATCTCGGTGCCGGAGGCCGCCGCCGGCGACGAGCACCTGCGGATCCTGGCACTGCTGTCGCGCAAGTTGATGGACTCCGCCTTCCGGGACCGGCTCCGAACGGCGCCGGACGGGCCGGCCGTCCTGGAGGTGCTGCGCGAGATCCGATAGCCGCCGCGGGGAGGGGGGGGGGGGGGGGGTGGGGGGGGGGGGGGGGGGGAAGGAAAAAATAGGGAAACCGGCGGAGGACGGGGTAGAGTA
>NZ_JBVIVP010000059.1:0-2661 GCF_055595445.1 Streptomyces sp. NPDC040432
GTTGATCGCCGGGAAGAGCAGCGAGCCCTCGGCCATCATCTCGTACAGGCGGTGGACACCGGTGGTGGTCTCCTCGGTGACACCGCGGACCTCGGCCGCCAGCGTCGTCCAGTCGATGTCGGTACGGCCCAGCAACGTCAGGATGTGCCCGTACTCCTCGTTGTCGGCCGTCGACGGGTCCGGTACGGTACCCGCCTTCTGGAACTCGACGCCCTTGTGGACCAGGAGGGTCGCGTCACCACCGTCGTCGAGGATCATGTTCGGGCCCGCGTGACCGGGCCAGGTCAGCGCCTGCTCCGTGCACCACCAGTACTCCTCCAGCGTCTCGCCCTTCCACGCGAACACCGGAATCCCGGCCGCCGCGATCGCCGCCGCCGCATGATCCTGAGTCGAGTAGATGTTGCACGACACCCACCGCACCTCGGCCCCCAACGCCACCAACGTCTCGATCAACACCGCCGTCTGCACCGTCATGTGCAACGAACCCATGATCCGAGCACCCGCCAACGGCTGCGCCCCGGCGTACTCACGCCGGATCGACATCAACCCCGGCATCTCGTGCTCGGCCAGCGTGATCTCCTTCCGCCCGAACGCGGCCAGGGAAGGATCGGCGACCTTGAAATCGGTGAAGCCCGACGGCGCCGTCGGCTCCGTGCTCTCCTGGATGTCAGTGGTGGGCTGCGGCTGCGAGGACATGCTGTGCGCTCCTTGATTCGAGTACGTTCCGGTGGATTTCAAGCGTCGCGGTGGAGCGGTTGAGAGTGATGTAGTGAAGTCCGGGTGCCCCCTCGGCCAGCAGCCGCTCCGCCATGGCGGTGGCGTACTCGACGCCGACGCGGTGCCCGGCGGCCGGGTCGTCGCGCACGGCGTCGAGGCGGTGGGCCAGGTCCTCGGGGAACGCGGCGTTGCTCAGCTCGGCGAAGCGTCGGATCTGACGCACGTCGGTCGCCGGCATGATCTCCGGGATGATGGGGGTGTCGCAGCCCGCGGCCACGACCCGGTCCCGCAGCCGCAGGTAGTCGTCGACGTCGAAGAACATCTGCGTGACCGCGTAGTCCGCGCCGGCCCGGCACTTGGCGACGAAGTGCCGGACGTCGCTCTCCCAGTCCGGTGAACGCGGGTGCCGTTCCGGGAACGCGGCGACGCCCACGCTGAAGGCCCCCGAGGCCCGGACCAGCGACACCAGCTCGTGGGCGTACCGCAAGCCCTCGGGGTGCGGGATCCATGGGGCGTTCGGATCACCCGGCGGGTCCCCGCGCAGTGCCAGCACGTCCCGTACGCCCGCATCGGCGTACTGGCCGATGATGTGGCGCAGCTCGGCGACGGAGTGACCGACGGCCGTCAGGTGGGCGACCGGCCGCAGGGTCGTCTCGGCGGCGATCCGCTTGGTCACCTCGACCGTACGGTCGCGGGAGGAGCCGCCGGCTCCGTACGTGACCGACACGAAGGACGGTGCGAGCGGCTCGATGCGGCGGATCGCGTCCCACAGCACCCGTTCGCCGGCATCGGTCTTCGGCGGGAAGAACTCGAAGGAGAACGACGGCGCTCCGCTCTCCAGTACGTCGCGCAGCGCGGTCATGTACGGCCTCCGGCATTGAAGTAACTGGCCTCGGGGTGGTGGATGACGATGGCGTCGGTGGACTGCTCGGGGTGGAGCTGGAACTCCTCCGAGAGGTGGACGCCGATCCGCTCCGGCCGCAACAGGTCGGCGATCTTCGCGCGGTCCTCCAGGTCGGGGCAGGCCGGGTAGCCCAGGGAGTACCGGCAGCCCTGGTACTCGGTACGGAACATGCCGTCCATGGCGGCCGGGTCCGACCCGGCGATCCCCAGATCGGAGCGGACGCGGGCATGCCAGTACTCGGCCAGTGCCTCGGCGAGCTGGACGGAGAGGCCGTGCAGCTCCATGTACTCGCGGTAGGCGTTCGCCTCGAACAGCTTGGCCGTGGCCTCACCGATCCGGGACCCGACGGTGACGACCTGAAGGCCGACCACATCGGTCTCCCCCGATTCCTCGGAACGGAAGAAGTCCGCGAGGCACAGGTACCGGCCTCGGGTCTGGCGCGGGAAGGTGAACCGGGTCCGCTCCGAGCCGTTCTCGTCGAGGAGGATCAGGTCGTCGCCCTTGGAGACGCACGGGAAGTAGCCGTGCACGACCGCGGCCTCCAGGAGGCTTTCGGTGTGCAGCTTCTCCAGCAGGCCGCGCAAGCGGGGACGGCCCTCGTTCTGCAGGAGCTCCTCGTACGAGGGGCCACCGCGCGCGGCTTTCAGTCCCCATTGGCCCTTGAACAGGGCGTTCTCGTCGAGCCAGGAGGCGTAGTCCTTGAGCGGGATGCCCTTGACGACGCGGGTACCCCAGAACGGCGGGGTGGGGACGGGGTTGTCGGCGGCCACGTCGGAACGGCTGACGCGCTCCCCCTCGCCGGGCTCCGGCTCGATGACGACCGTGGTCGCCCTGACGCGGCGTTGCTTGAGTTCGGGGAGGGTGGCGCCGGGGACGCCGCGTTTGACGGCGATGAGGGCGTCCATGAGGCGTAGGCCTTCGAAGGCGTCGCGGGCGTAGCGGACCTCGCCGGCGTAGATCTCGTGGAGGTCCTGTTCGACGTAGGCGCGGGTGAGGGCGGCGCCGCCGAGGATGACGGGGAAGCGTTCCGCGAGTCCTCG
>NZ_JBVIVP010000060.1:0-2277 GCF_055595445.1 Streptomyces sp. NPDC040432
ATGCGCAACCCCTGCCGGGTATCACACGCATACGGTTTGGCCTCATCCGGTTTCGCTCGCCACTACTCCCGGAATCACGGTTGTTTTCTCTTCCTGAGGGTACTGAGATGTTTCACTTCCCCTCGTTCCCTCCACACTGCCTATGTGTTCAGCAGTGGGTGACAGCCCATGACGACTGCCGGGTTTCCCCATTCGGACACCCCCGGATCAAAGCTCAGTTGGCAGCTCCCCGGGGCCTATCGCGGCCTCTCACGTCCTTCATCGGTTCCTGGTGCCAAGGCATCCACCGTGTGCCCTTAAAAACTTGGCCACAGATGCTCGCGTCCACTGTGTAGTTCTCAAGCAACGACCAGCCACCCATCACCCCACCAGACAAGCTGATGAGTTCACTGGGGCCGGCATCGCGAAGACAAGACCTTACGGCCGTACCTTCAGATACCCAACAACGTGCCAGACACGATCCCCGCCACCATCACTGTTTTCCACGCCGAAGCAGTACTTACAGGGAGGTTTTGGAAACCGTGCCAAATAATCAACGTTCCACCCATGAGCTGACCGTGCAGAACATTTGCCTGCAATCGGTACTGTGCTCCTTAGAAAGGAGGTGATCCAGCCGCACCTTCCGGTACGGCTACCTTGTTACGACTTCGTCCCAATCGCCAGTCCCACCTTCGACAGCTCCCTCCCTTACGGGTTGGGCCACCGGCTTCGGGTGTTACCGACTTTCGTGACGTGACGGGCGGTGTGTACAAGGCCCGGGAACGTATTCACCGCAGCAATGCTGATCTGCGATTACTAGCAACTCCGACTTCATGGGGTCGAGTTGCAGACCCCAATCCGAACTGAGACCGGCTTTTTGAGATTCGCTCCACCTTGCGGTATCGCAGCTCATTGTACCGGCCATTGTAGCACGTGTGCAGCCCAAGACATAAGGGGCATGATGACTTGACGTCGTCCCCACCTTCCTCCGAGTTGACCCCGGCGGTCTCCTGTGAGTCCCCATCACCCCGAAGGGCATGCTGGCAACACAGGACAAGGGTTGCGCTCGTTGCGGGACTTAACCCAACATCTCACGACACGAGCTGACGACAGCCATGCACCACCTGTATACCGACCACAAGGGGGGCACTATCTCTAATGCTTTCCGGTATATGTCAAGCCTTGGTAAGGTTCTTCGCGTTGCGTCGAATTAAGCCACATGCTCCGCTGCTTGTGCGGGCCCCCGTCAATTCCTTTGAGTTTTAGCCTTGCGGCCGTACTCCCCAGGCGGGGAACTTAATGCGTTAGCTGCGGCACCGACGACGTGGAATGTCGCCAACACCTAGTTCCCAACGTTTACGGCGTGGACTACCAGGGTATCTAATCCTGTTCGCTCCCCACGCTTTCGCTCCTCAGCGTCAGTAATGGCCCAGAGATCCGCCTTCGCCACCGGTGTTCCTCCTGATATCTGCGCATTTCACCGCTACACCAGGAATTCCGATCTCCCCTACCACACTCTAGCTAGCCCGTATCGAATGCAGACCCGAGGTTAAGCCTCGGGCTTTCACATCCGACGTGACAAGCCGCCTACGAGCTCTTTACGCCCAATAATTCCGGACAACGCTTGCGCCCTACGTATTACCGCGGCTGCTGGCACGTAGTTAGCCGGCGCTTCTTCTGCAGGTACCGTCACTTTCGCTTCTTCCCTGCTGAAAGAGGTTTACAACCCGAAGGCCGTCATCCCTCACGCGGCGTCGCTGCATCAGGCTTTCGCCCATTGTGCAATATTCCCCACTGCTGCCTCCCGTAGGAGTCTGGGCCGTGTCTCAGTCCCAGTGTGGCCGGTCGCCCTCTCAGGCCGGCTACCCGTCGTCGCCTTGGTGGGCCATTACCCCACCAACAAGCTGATAGGCCGCGGGCTCATCCTTCACCGCCGGAGCTTTCAACCCCCACCCATGCGGGCAGGAGTGGTATCCGGTATTAGACCCCGTTTCCAGGGCTTGTCCCAGAGTGAAGGGCAGATTGCCCACGTGTTACTCACCCGTTCGCCACTAATCCACCCCGAAGGGCTTCATCGTTCGACTTGCATGTGTTAAGCACGCCGCCAGCGTTCGTCCTGAGCCAGGATCAAACTCTCCATGAATGTTTACCCGTAATCGGGTGCACACATCACTTAGAGCGGGCACGTCATGTCGGAATAAGACCGACGCGCCACAACGTCCTCGCTGTGTAATTGCCTGCAAGCATCACCCGAAGGCGACCCCACAGGTCTTTTTCAAAGGAACCTCATCCACCGAA
>NZ_JBVIVP010000061.1:0-2174 GCF_055595445.1 Streptomyces sp. NPDC040432
GAGGACGTGGAGGCGTACGTCGCCGAGCACGGTGTCCTGACGAACCCGCTGTTGATGGACGGGTACGCGTCCGTGGGCTGCGCGCCGTGCACGCGTCGGGTCGCGGAGGGCGAGGACGCCCGGTCCGGCCGGTGGGCGGGTCTGGGCAAGACCGAATGCGGATTGCACGGCTGATGACGACGACCGGCCAAAACCCTACGGAGAACCGGATGAGCGTGAGCGACCAGGGTGCCACGGTGTGGCTGACCGGGCTGCCCAGCGCGGGGAAGACCACCATCGCCCGCGCGTTGGCCGAGCGGTTGCGCGGTGAGGGGCATCGGGTGGAGGTCCTCGACGGTGACGAGATCCGCGAGTTCCTCTCCGCCGGGCTGGGTTTCTCCCGGGAGGACCGGCACACCAACGTGCAGCGGATCGGTTTCGTCGCCGAGTTGCTGGCGAGCAACGGTGTGAAGGCGCTCGTGCCGGTGATCGCGCCTTTCGCGGACAGCCGTGAGGCCGTCCGCAAGCGGCACACCGCCGAGGGGACCGCCTATCTGGAGGTCCACGTGGCGACGCCGGTCGAGGTGTGTTCCGTACGTGATGTGAAGGGCCTGTACGCCAAGCAGGCGGCGGGCGAGATCTCCGGTCTGACCGGGGTCGACGACCCGTACGAGGCCCCGGTGTCCCCGGACCTCCGGATCGAGTCGCACACGCAGACCGTCCAAGAATCCGCAGCGGCGCTGTTCGCGCTGCTCGACGAGAGGGGCCTCGTGTGACCACCGTCGTTCCCCTGCACCGGCCCGTGCGGGACCTGAGCCACCTGGACTCGATGGAGTCGGAGGCGGTGCACATCTTCCGTGAGGTGGCGGGGGAGTTCGAGAAGCCGGTGATCCTGTTCTCCGGTGGCAAGGACTCCATCGTCATGCTGCATCTGGCGTTGAAGGCGTTCGCGCCGGCGCCGGTGCCGTTCACGCTCCTGCACGTCGACACCGGGCACAACTTCCCCGAGGTCCTGGAGTACCGCGACCGCACCGTCGAGCAGCACGGTCTGCGCCTGCACGTGGCCTCCGTCCAGGAGTACATCGACGCCGGGAAGCTCCGTGAGCGCCCCGACGGCACCCGCAATCCGTTGCAGACCCTCCCCCTGACCGAGGCGATCCAGCGGCTGCGGTTCGATGCCGTGTTCGGTGGTGGGCGTCGTGATGAGGAGAAGGCCCGCGCGAAGGAACGCGTCTTCTCCCTACGGGACGAGTTCTCGCAGTGGGATCCCCGCCGGCAGCGCCCCGAGCTGTGGCAGCTCTACAACGGTCGGCACGCCCCCGGCGAGCACGTGCGCGTCTTCCCGCTGTCGAACTGGACCGAGTTGGACGTGTGGCAGTACATCGCCCGTGAGGGCATCGAACTGCCCGGCATCTACTTCGCCCACGAGCGCGAGGTGTTCTCCCGCAACGGCATGTGGCTGACCGCGGGCGAGTGGGGCGGCCCCAGGGAGGGTGAGACGCCGCAGAAGCGGCTCATCCGCTACCGCACCGTCGGTGACATGTCCTGCACCGGTGCCGTCGATTCCGACGCCACCACGCTCGACGCCGTCATCGCCGAGATCGCCGTCTCCCGCCTCACCGAGCGGGGCGCGACCCGCGCCGACGACAAGATGTCCGAGGCCGCGATGGAAGACCGCAAGCGCGAAGGGTACTTCTAGACATGGACGTCACCACACTGCTGCGCTTCGCGACCGCGGGTTCCGTCGACGACGGCAAGTCCACCCTGGTGGGCCGGCTGCTGCACGACTCCAAGTCGGTCCTGACCGACCAGATGGAGGCCGTCGAGGCCGTCTCGGCCCGCCGCGGCCAGGACGCCCCCGACCTCGCCCTCCTCACCGACGGCCTGCGCGCCGAACGTGAGCAGGGCATCACCATCGACGTCGCCTACCGGTACTTCGCCACCGCCCGCCGTCGGTTCATCCTGGCCGACACCCCCGGGCACGTGCAGTACACCCGCAACATGGTCACCGGTGCCTCGACCGCCGACCTGGCCGTGGTCCTCGTCGACGCCCGCAACGGCGTCATCGAGCAGACCCGCCGGCACGCCGCCGTCGCAGCCCTCCTGCGTGTCCCGCACGTCGTCCTGGCCGTCAACAAGATGGACCTCGTCGGGTACGAGGAGAAGGTGTTCGCGGCCATCGCCGAGGAGTTCAC
>NZ_JBVIVP010000062.1:0-2120 GCF_055595445.1 Streptomyces sp. NPDC040432
ATCGCCATGTACGAGGTGTCCTGCCGGAACGGCACCGTCTGATACAACGACGCCGCTCCGGGCTCGGGCTGCGGGGCCCGCTCGGTCACCGCGGTCCCGCGGACCCGTTCCACGACCCGCCGCAAATGCTCCGGCGTCGTACCGCAGCAGCCACCCACCAACGACAGGCCGTACTCGCGGACGAAGGTCTCCTGCGCGTCCGCCAGCTCACCCGCCGACAACGGATAGTGCGCACCCTGCTTCGTCAACACCGGCAGACCCGCGTTCGGCATGCACGACAACGGAATCCGGGCGTTGCGCGCCAGGTAGCGCAGGTGCTCGCTCATCTCCGCCGGACCCGTCGCGCAGTTCAAACCGATCATGTCGATGCCCAGCGGCTCCAACGCCGTCAACGCCGCACCGATCTCCGAACCCAACAGCATGGTGCCGGCCGTTTCCACGGTGACCTGGACGATCAGTGGGAGGTCTTCCCGTCCGCACCAGTCCAGTGCCCGGCGGGCGCCGATGATGGCGGCCTTCGTCTGGAGCAGGTCCTGGGAGGTTTCCACGAGGAGGGCGTCCGCGCCGCCGTGGATGAGCCCTTCGGCGTTCTGCTGGTAGGCCTCGCGCAAGGGTTCGTACCCGACGTGGCCGAGGGTGGGCAGCTTGGTGCCCGGGCCCATCGAGCCCAGGACCCAGCGGTGCCTGCCGTCCCGTGCCGTGAAGGCGTCGGCGGACGTGCGGGCGATCCGGGCGCCGGCCTCGGCGAGTTCGTAGAGGCGTTCCTCGACCCCGTACTCGGCGAGCGCGGACAGGTTCGTGCCGAAGGTGTTCGTCTCCACGCAGTCCACACCGACCGCGAAGTACGCGTCGTGCACGGACCGCACGATGTCGGGTCGGGTGACGTTGAGGATCTCGTTGCAGCCCTCCAGGCCGAGGAAGTCGTCCATCGTCGGGTCGGCGTCCTGGAGCATGGTGCCCATCGCGCCGTCGGCGACGACCACGCGGGTGGCGAACTCGTTCCGCAAGGACGGTCTCATTCGAGCCCCTTCAGGTGTGCGCCGAGTTCCGTCCGGCTCGCCGGGCCGTAGGCGGTACGGAGCCGGTCCAGCAGTGACTCCCGGGTCAGGTGGTACTCCTGGGTGCCGGTGTGGTCGAGTACGGTCGCCGCCATCGCGCAGCCCAGTTGAGCGGCGTACCGTTCGGGGACGCCCCACGCCGTTCCGGCGAGGAACCCTGCCCGGAAGGCGTCGCCGACGCCGGTGGGGTCGACGACCTCGGCGACCTCGACCGCCGGTACGGTCAGTGTCGGGCGGTCGACGGCCCGGATGCGCACGCCGGCCTCGCCGTGGGTGGTGACCCAGGAACCGACCCGCCCGAGAACCTGTTCCTCGGTGAGTCCGGCCCGCTCGCAGAGCAGCGCGGACTCGTACTCGTTGGTGAACAGCCGGATCGCACCGTCGATCAGTTCGCGCACCTCGTCCCGGGTCAGCCGGGCCAGTTGCTGCGAGGGGTCGGAGGCGAACGGGATGCCGAGCGTGCGGCACGTCGTGGTGTGGCGGAGCATGGCTTCGGGGTCGTCCGGTGAGACGAGTACCAGGTCGGGACGTCCGCAGCGGGCGAAGACCTCCCGCAGGTCGATCTCACGGGCCTCGGCCATGGCGCCCGCGTAGAAGGTCGCGATCTGGTTCTGTTCCCGGTCGGTGGTGCAGACGAAGCGGGCGGTGTGCCGGGTTCCGCTGACGTGCACGGCGTCGGTGTCGACCCCGTGGTCCTTGAGCCACACCCGGTACGGCTCGAAGTCCGCTCCGACCGCGCCCACCAACAGCGGGTCCAGGCCCAGTACGCCCAGTCCGAACACGATGTTCGCCGCCACCCCGCCCCGTCGCACATCCAGGCTGTCGGCGAGGAACGACAGGGAGACCCGGTCCAGCCGGTCCGCGAGCAGTTGCTCCGCGAACCGGCCGGGGAAGGTCATCAGATGGTCGGTCGCGATGGATCCCGTGACAGCGATGCGCATGTCAGATCCCGGCGGCCTTGCGCAGGGCGTCGACGCGGTCGGTGCGCTCCCAGGTGAAGTCGGGGAGCTCGCGGCCGAAGTGGCCGTAGGCGGCGGTCTGCGCGTAGATCGGGCGCAGCAG
>NZ_JBVIVP010000063.1:0-2045 GCF_055595445.1 Streptomyces sp. NPDC040432
GCGAGGGCGACGCGTTGGCGCATGCCGCCGGAGAGTTCGTGGACGCGTTTGCCGTGGGAGCCGGCGAGGCGGACGAGTTCGAGGAGGCGTTCGGCTTCCGGCCTGCGGTCGGCCTTGGGGACGCCGCGCAGGCGCAGCGCGAGTTCGATGTTCTTGCCCGCGGTGAGCCAGGGGAAGAGGGCGTGTTCCTGGAACATCAGGGCGGGGCGTCCGCCGGGGGTCGCGATCGACCCGGTGGACGGCTTGTCCAGGCCGGCGACCAGGTTCAGGAGCGTGGACTTCCCACATCCCGAGGCGCCCAGGATGGTGACGAACTCGCCCGGGGCGACATCGAGGCCGATGTCGTCCAGCACGAGCTGGGATCCGGCCGGGCCGGGGAAGGACTTCGAGACGTGCTCGATGCGGACGGCGCTGCGGACCGCCGTGGTGTCCTCCGCGTTGATCAGAACGGTCGCCATCGCCGGTCACCTCCCTTGGTCGTCGGTGCCCGGACCCGTCTGGGTGACGGCGGGTTTGTGCAGGGAACCGAGGACCTTGTTCAGCGGCCCGAGGTCGTGGATGCCGGTCAGGTCGGGCCGCTCCAGCAGGCCCGCCGCGACCGCGTGGCCCGCCTGGGCGCGCAGGGTGGCGGCCAGGGGGTCGTCGGTGACGAGGATCCCTGGCCAGGCCCCGTCGATGACCTCGGCGTCCAGTTCCTTGCCGGTCAGGGACTTCAGGGCGGCGTTCGCGGAGGCCTTGGCACGGTCCGGGTCGGCGTTGATCCATTCGTTGGTCTTCACGGTGCCGCGCAGGACGGCCTCGACGACGTCCGGATGCTCCCGGAGGAACTTCTGCGACACGATCACGTTCGTGATCACGAACCGACCTCCGGGCCACAGGTCCCGCTCGTCGAGGAGGACCCTGCCGCCCTCGGCGACCAGTTTGGAGGCGGTGGGCTCCGGTACCCAGGCGCCGTCCACGGCCCCGGACCGGTAGGCGTCGGGGGTGATCGCGTTGTCCGTACGGACGACGGAGACGTCTCCCCGGCCACTGGCCGCGTCGACCCGCCAGCCGCGGGCGGAGATCCAGTTCAGGAGCGCGACGTCCTGGGTGTTGCCGAGCTGGGGCGTGGCGATCCGGCGGCCCTTGAGGTCGTCGAGGGTTTTGATCTTCTCGGGGTTCACGACGAGCTTGACGCCGCCGGAGGCCGAGCCGGAGATGATCCGCAGGTTGGAGCCCTTGGACTTCACATAGCCGTTGATCGCGGGCGAGGGCCCGATGAAGCCGATGTCGACGGCGCCCGCGTTGAGGGCCTCGATCTCGGACGGGCCCGCGTTGAAGGTGACGGTCTTCAGGGTGGTCCCGCCGAGTTCCTTCTGGATCAGGCCCTCGCGCACGCCGACCAGCGCGGTGGCGTGCGTCAGGTTCGGGAAGTGGCCGAGACGGACGGAGCCCGCCGACAGCTTCTCGCCGACGGCGGCGACCGGCACCCGGCCCCCGGTCGGCCCGTCGGCCTTGGAGCCGTAGCCGCAGGAGGTGGCGGCGCCGGCGAGGAGGAGCAGGCAGAGGGCTGCGGCGCGGTGCGGACGGCGCGGGCGGCGCGGTGAGGGCATGGTCAGGGGGTCCGTTCGTGCTCGGCGTGCGCGGTGAAGGCATCGCCCGCCATGCCCGCGGTCAGGGTGGTTCCGTCGGCCGGGTCGATGAGCAGGAAGGATCCGGTGCGGCGGGAGTCGGCGTAGGCGTCGAGGGCGAGGGGTTCGGCGGTGCGGACGACGACGCGGCCGATGTCGTTGGCGACGAGCTGCCCGGGGTTCGGGTGCTGCGACAGGTCGTCCAGGGTCAACCGCGAGGGGATCTCCTCGACGATCGCCTTCACCGTCCGCGTCGTGTGCCTGACGAGGACGTGCCGGCCGACGGTGAGCGGCCCGTCGGCGACGTGGCAGACGGTCCCGGTGATCCGCCGGGTGAGGACCGGGGCGTTGGTGGTGGGGGCGATGAGGTCGCCGCGGGAGATGTCGATGTCGTGCTTGAGGCGCAGGGTGACCGATTGGGGGGCCCAGGCGATG
>NZ_JBVIVP010000064.1:0-1860 GCF_055595445.1 Streptomyces sp. NPDC040432
TGTGATGGGTAGGGGAGCGTCGTGTGCCGGGTGAAGCAGCAGCGGAAGCTAGTTGTGGACGGTTCACGAGTGAGAATGCAGGCATGAGTAGCGATACACACGTGAGAAACGTGTGCGCCGATTGACTAAGGGTTCCTGGGTCAAGCTGATCTGCCCAGGGTAAGTCGGGACCTAAGGCGAGGCCGACAGGCGTAGTCGATGGACAACCGGTTGATATTCCGGTACCCGCTTTGAAACGCCCAATATCGAATCCTCTGATGCTAAGGCCGTGAAGCCGTTCCGGACCCTTCGGGGAAAGGAAAGTGGTGGAGCCGCCGATCCAAGGTGGTAGTAGGTAAGCGATGGGGTGACGCAGGAAGGTAGTCCAACCCGGGCGGTGGTAGTCCCGGGGTAAGGGTGTAGGCCGAGGGGTAGGCAAATCCGTCCCTCATTAAGGCTGAGACCTGATGCCGAGCCGATTGTGGTGAAGTGGATGATCCTATGCTGTCGAGAAAAGCCTCTAGCGAGTTTCATGGCGGCCCGTACCCTAAACCGACTCAGGTGGTCAGGTAGAGAATACCGAGGCGTTCGGGTGAACTATGGTTAAGGAACTCGGCAAAATGCCCCCGTAACTTCGGGAGAAGGGGGGCCATCACTGGTGATCGGATTTACTCCGTGAGCTGGGGGTGGCCGCAGAGACCAGCGAGAAGCGACTGTTTACTAAAAACACAGGTCCGTGCGAAGCCGTAAGGCGATGTATACGGACTGACGCCTGCCCGGTGCTGGAACGTTAAGGGGACCGGTTAGTGACCTTTCGGGGTTGCGAAGCTGAGAACTTAAGCGCCAGTAAACGGCGGTGGTAACTATAACCATCCTAAGGTAGCGAAATTCCTTGTCGGGTAAGTTCCGACCTGCACGAATGGCGTAACGACTTCTCGACTGTCTCAACCATAGGCCCGGTGAAATTGCACTACGAGTAAAGATGCTCGTTTCGCGCAGCAGGACGGAAAGACCCCGGGACCTTTACTATAGTTTGATATTGGTGTTCGGTTCGGCTTGTGTAGGATAGGTGGGAGACTTTGAAGCAGCCACGCCAGTGGTTGTGGAGTCGCCGTTGAAATACCACTCTGGTCGTGCTGGATGTCTAACCTCGGTCCGTGATCCGGATCAGGGACAGTGTCTGATGGGTAGTTTAACTGGGGCGGTTGCCTCCCAAAGGGTAACGGAGGCGCCCAAAGGTTCCCTCAGCCTGGTTGGCAATCAGGTGTTGAGTGTAAGTGCACAAGGGAGCTTGACTGTGAGACCGACGGGTCGAGCAGGGACGAAAGTCGGGACTAGTGATCCGGCGGTGGCTTGTGGAAGCGCCGTCGCTCAACGGATAAAAGGTACCCCGGGGATAACAGGCTGATCTTCCCCAAGAGTCCATATCGACGGGATGGTTTGGCACCTCGATGTCGGCTCGTCGCATCCTGGGGCTGGAGTCGGTCCCAAGGGTTGGGCTGTTCGCCCATTAAAGCGGTACGCGAGCTGGGTTTAGAACGTCGTGAGACAGTTCGGTCCCTATCCGCTGTGCGCGTAGGAATATTGAGAAGGGCTGTCCCTAGTACGAGAGGACCGGGACGGACGAACCTCTGGTGTGCCAGTTGTCCTGCCAAGGGCATGGCTGGTTGGCTACGTTCGGGAGGGATAACCGCTGAAAGCATCTAAGCGGGAAGCCTGCTTCAAGATGAGTATTCCCACCTCCTTGAGAGGGTAAGGCTCCCAGTAGACGACTGGGTTGATAGGCCAGATGTGGAAGCCCGGTAACGGGTGGAGCTGACTGGTACTAATAGGCCGAGGGCTTGTCCTCAGTTGCTCGCGTCCACTGTGTTAGTTCTGAAG
>NZ_JBVIVP010000065.1:0-1745 GCF_055595445.1 Streptomyces sp. NPDC040432
CTCGGCAGCCAGGCTGCCGCAGCGGCGCCGGTCGTGGCCTCCGCGCACGACGACGAGCCCATCGCGATCGTCGCCATGGCCTGCCGCTTCCCCGGCGGAGTGAACTCTCCCGAAGACCTGTGGGGCCTCGTCTCGGAGGGTCGGGACGCGATATCCGACATGCCGGACGACCGTGGCTGGGACCTCTCGGGGCTGCTCGATCCCACCCGGCCCGGCGCCGACTACAGCCCGACCGGTGGCTTCCTGCACGACGCGCACCACTTCGATCCGACGTTCTTCGGGATTTCGCCGCGTGAGGCGCTGGCGACGGACCCGCAGCAGCGCCTGCTGCTGGAAACGTCGTGGGAGGCGTTCGAGCGGGCCGGTATCGACCCGGCTTCGATGCGCGGCAGCCGCACCGGCGTCTTCGCGGGTGTCATGTACAACGACTACGGCACTCTCCTTCACCGGGCCCCGGAGGGCCTGGAGGGCTACATGGGGACCTCCAGTTCGGGCAGTGTCGCCTCGGGCCGGGTGTCCTACACGTTCGGCCTGGAAGGGCCGGCCGTCACCGTGGACACCGCCTGCTCGTCCTCCCTCGTCACCCTGCACCTGGCCGTACAGGCCCTGCGGAGCGGTGAGTGCGATCTCGCGCTCGCCGGTGGTGTGGCGGTGATGGCCACCCCCGGCACGTTCATCGCCTTCAGCGTCCAGCGCGGCCTTGCCACGGACGGCCGGTGCAAGCCGTTCGCCGCCGCCGCCGACGGCACCGCGTGGGGCGAGGGCGTCGGCATGCTGCTCGTGGAGCGGCTCTCGGACGCCCGGGCAAAGGGCCATCCGGTCCTCGCGGTCGTTCGCGGCTCCGCCGTCAATCAGGACGGTGCCTCCAACGGCCTCACCGCCCCCAACGGTCCGTCCCAGCAGCGTGTGATCCGTCAGGCCCTGGCCAACGCGGGCCTGTCGGCCGCCGAGGTCGACGTGGTCGAGGCACACGGCACCGGTACGACCCTCGGCGACCCGATCGAAGCCCAGGCACTCCTCGCCACCTACGGCCAGGAGCACACGGACGAACAACCCCTCCGGCTCGGCTCCATCAAGTCCAACATGGGCCACACCCAGGCCGCAGCCGGCGTCGCGGGCATCATCAAGATGGTCCAGGCGATCCGGCACGGTGTCCTGCCGAAGTCGTTGCACGTCGACGAGCCCACCCCGCACGTCGACTGGTCGGCGGGAGCGGTCTCGCTCCTCGAATCCGCCGCTCCCTGGCCGGAGACGGGTCGTCCGCGCCGAGCGGCGGTCTCCTCGTTCGGTATCAGCGGCACCAACGCGCACACCATCATCGAGCAGGCCCCGGACGATGACGTTCCCGAGTCCACGCCGGCCCCGACGGCTCCCTCCGTCCTGCCGTACGTGATCTCCGCGAAGTCGGCCGACGCACTCTTCGGTCAAGCCGCCCGCCTCCTGGACCACCTGGAGGGCGCGGACGACCTCCGGGCCGTCGACGTCGCCCATTCCCTCGCCACCACACGGGCCGCGTTCGACCACCGCGCTGTGGTCGTGGCCGGTGACCGCAGCGCTCTGCTGCGCGGTCTGACAGCCCTGAAGGACGAGGCCGCGGCGACCGGCGTGGCACGAGGCGCCGTGAGCAGCGGAAAAACGGCGTTCGTGTTTCCGGGTCAGGGTTCGCAGTGGGTGGGTATGGCTGCGGGTCTGTTGGATTCGTCGGTGGTGTTCGCGCGGCGGATCGATGAGTGTGCGAAGGCGTT
>NZ_JBVIVP010000066.1:0-1343 GCF_055595445.1 Streptomyces sp. NPDC040432
CTAAGGGTTGTCCCGTAAAATGATCTACGTCTCAGGGGTGACGGGATAGTCAGGGTGATCTCCGTAAGGTGACGCCAGGTCGAGCAGGTCGTCGCATGGCCAAGTGTCGCCGTCATACTGGCAGTCGTCTCGGTTGTCCCACGGTAGTTCGGGGTCGCCGATGGCAGGGCTGAGTGCATGTCGGGCGAGCACGCGCCGCTTGGCTTCAACCTCCCGCAGGACGCGAGCCGGATCGTGCAGCGCGACGTGCCGGGCGATCGTGGGGTGGAAGCCGGACAGTTCTACTTGGCAGAACTCGACGGTGCGCCCATGAGCGGTCCACTCTCCGCAGCCGTCACCGTCACAGCGCCGGGCAAGGTCTGCCTCCTCGTCCAGCCGTGCGTGGAGGAACGTCACAAGGTCTTCGCTCATGGGGTCATCCTGGATGATGCGACAGGCCCGGTCGCCTGATTTCCGTGCTGAGGGCAGGACCCGGACGGCAGGCGGACAACTGGGATGATCTTGCTGTGGCTGGTGTGATCACGGCGTCGGAGCCGTCCTGGATATCCCCGTTCACCGGGCTGAGCCCGCGGCAGTTCGGGAAGCTGGTGACGGTGCTGCGGCGCGAGGGAGCGGACGCGGTCCGCAGGGGCCGGCCGTGGAGTCTTTCGTTGGAGGACCGGGCTCTGTTGGTCGCGGCCTACTGGCGGACGAACCTGACGATGCGGCAGCTCGCCCCGCTGTTCGGGGTGTCCAAGTCGGCGGCGGACCGGATCATCGACGACCTCGGGCCAATGCTCGCGCTTCAGCCCCGAAAGCGGTTCGCGAAGGACACCGTGCTCATCGTGGACGGCACCCTGGTCCCCACCCGCGACCACACCATTGCCGCACAGTCCAAGAACTACCGGTACTCCACCAACCATCAGGTTGTCATCGACGCCGACACCCGCCTCGTCGTCGTGGTCGGCCGGCCGCTGACCGGCAACCGCAACGACTGCAAGGCATGGGAGGAATCCGGCGCCAAAGCCGCCGTCGGCCGGACGCTCACCATCGCCGACGGCGGCTACCCCGGCACCGGACTCGTCATGCCCCACCGTCGCCGCAAGGGCGAAGAACTGGCCGACTGGAAGCAGGCGCACAACAAGTCCCACAAGCAGGTCCGAGCTCGCGTCGAGCACGTCTTCGCCCGCATGAAGACCTGGAAGATCCTCCGCGACTGCCGCCTCAAAGGCGACGGCGTCCACCACGCCATGCTCGGCATCGCCCGCATGCACAACCTCGCCCTCGCCGGATAGGCAAGCGGCCCGCACCGCAGCCAACCACGTCCGAGGCGACTCGGAGATCAGTTACGGGACAGCCCTTAG
>NZ_JBVIVP010000067.1:0-1205 GCF_055595445.1 Streptomyces sp. NPDC040432
ATCATCCGTTTCGCGGGTGATTCGGGTGACGGTATGCAGCTGACGGGTGACCGTTTCACTTCGGAGACGGCGTCCTTCGGTAACGACCTTTCGACGCTGCCGAACTTTCCGGCGGAGATCAGGGCGCCCGCGGGGACGTTGCCGGGGGTGTCGTCGTTCCAGTTGCATTTCGCGGATCACGACATCCTGACGCCCGGGGACGCGCCGAACGTGCTGGTCGCGATGAATCCGGCGGCGCTCAAGGCGAACATCGCGGATGTGCCGCGGGGCGCGGAGATCATCGTCAATACGGATGAGTTCACCAGGCGTCCGATGGCGAAGGTGGGCTATGAGACGTCGCCGTTGGAGGACGGGTCGCTGGACGCGTACAGCATCCATCGGGTGCCGTTGACGACGTTGACGGTGGAGGCGTTGAAGGACTTCGGGTTGTCGCGGAAGGAGGCCGAGCGCAGCAAGAACATGTTCGCGTTGGGTCTGCTGTCGTGGATGTATCACCGGCCGACGGAGGGGACGGAGGCGTTCCTGCGGCAGAAGTTCGCGAAGAAGCCGCAGATCGCGGAGGCGAACATCGTGGCGTTCCGGGCGGGGTGGAACTTCGGGGAGACGACGGAGGATTTCGCGGTCTCCTACGAGGTGGCGCCGGCGGGGGCGGCGTTCCCGGCGGGTACGTATCGCAACATCTCGGGGAACCTGGCGTTGTCGTACGGGTTGATCGCGGCGGGTCGGCAGGCGGATCTGCCGTTGTATCTGGGGTCGTATCCGATCACTCCGGCGTCGGACATCCTGCACGAGTTGAGTCGGCACAAGAACTTCGGGGTGCGGACCTTCCAGGCGGAGGACGAGATCGCGGGGATCGGTGCGGCGTTGGGTGCGGCGTTCGGCGGTGCGTTGGCGGTGACGACGACGTCGGGGCCGGGTGTGGCGTTGAAGTCGGAGACGATCGGTTTGGCGGTGTCGTTGGAGTTGCCGTTGTTGATCGTGGACATTCAGCGGGGTGGGCCGTCGACGGGGTTGCCGACGAAGACGGAGCAGGCCGATCTGTTGCAGGCGATGTACGGGCGCAACGGTGAGGCGCCGGTCCCGATCGTGGCGCCGCGGACCCCGGCGGACTGTTTCGACGCGGCGTTGGACGCGGCGCGGATCGCGTTGACGTACCGCACGCCGGTGTTCCTGCTGTCGGACGGTTATCTCGCCAACGGCTCCGA
>NZ_JBVIVP010000068.1:0-1128 GCF_055595445.1 Streptomyces sp. NPDC040432
GTGTGATACACCTTCCCGTCCGCCACCACAGCCACCTGAAGCTCCGCACCCACCGAAGCCGCCGCCACCTGCGTCACGTTCGACAACTGACCGGCCACCGCGTGGACATCGCCGAACCCGGCCCACTGGCCGTTCGCGAACCGGACCGTGTGGTACAGCTTGCCCTCGTTGCTGACGGCCAGGACGTGCGTATCGCCGTTGATGCCGGCCTCGGCAGTGGTCCGGACGCCCGAGGGGATCTCGCCCGCCTGGTCGTCGACGTTCCCGAAGTTCGACCAGGTCCCGTTCGGGTTGCGGACGCCGTGGTGGAGCGACCCGCCCGACTCCACCGCGACCTGGGCCCGCCACTGGCCGGACGGCGCCGGCGGCGTCACCACCGGCGGAGGCGTTCCGGGAACGCCCACCGGTGAGACGAAGGCGAGGGCCTTGCCCGCGCCCGGGTTGTTGTAGGTCCGCCAGTTGAACCAGTTCTTGTACGAGACCTTGCCGCTCTCGTTGCCGCCGACGGTCTGGATCTGCGAGCCGTCGGAGGAGACTCCGACGACCAGGCTCACGTGGTTCGCCTCGCCTGAGACCGAACCGTCGTCGTCCCACAGGACCGCGTCACCTATCCGGGGTCCGCTGGTGTGCAGGGTGCCGTTCTTCTGGCCGTAGCTGTGGAAGGACGCGGCAGCCGCGTTGAGGCCGCTCGTGTTGGCGCCGGCCTGCTTCCAGACCCAGCGGGAGAACTCCGCGCACCAGGCGGACGGGTGGACGCATCCGTAGTACGGAGTGCAGTTGTTGCCGACCTGGTTGCGTGCGATGTCCGCGACGCTGGGGGCGTTGGCCGCCGCCGACTGGGCCGAGGCCATCCCCAGCATCGGGGCGAGCACCACGGCGGCGAGGAGGAGGGAGCGGCTACGGGCGGACTGCTTGGCCTTGAACATGAGGGAGAGGTCCTTTACGGAAGAAGCGTGGTTGGTGGGTGGAACAGCCCGTGCCGGGTCAGTTGTAGGTGCCGGTGATCGAGACGCCGGTGCGGGTGCCCGTGACGCCGGTCAGGTCGACGGTGCCGAGGGCGGTCCAGTTGCCGCTGACCTGACGAACCGTGTGCAGAACCCGACCATCGGTCGACACGAACGCCACCTG